>NZ_JAOTIM010000002.1:0-411084 GCF_025660615.1 Corynebacterium sp. ES2794-CONJ1
GGTCAAAAACCAAGCAAGCCACACTCACCGGCCACCAAAAACACCACACCATTCACCAACACAACCCAACTGCAATCAAAAAAACAAAAAAACAATTGGCACACTATTGAGTTCTCAAACAACACACGTACGCTCACCAAGAGATATTGGAACCACTGGCTGAAGCGACTCGCTTAAACTTAATAACTTCCTCCGATTTTGTCAAATCGACAGAGTCAAAGTTATTTGCATCTACGCTAAGCTCCTTCAGTTAGGCTCTCGCGCTGACTGTGGATACTTTAGAACACGATGCACTATGGTGCAAATCTGGTCGTCTGTCACCGTAATAAATCGATTTCGTACAGGCCTTTTGCCCCTTTTGGGAAATTGAATACCACCGCATCGACGGGGACTAATTGGCCTGGTTTTTTAGAGGGACTATAGACTATTGAACCCACACATTGACCACTCCGAGGCTCCCCTTTTACCTTCTCCTTCATCGACCGTTGCAAACCTGATCCTCTCCGGCTTCGAGGTTCAACTTATTCAACACCAGGCGGCTCGTGCCGGTAAACACCCTTGTCTCCTACCTGATCTGACGCTAAGAATGAACATACAAGATCTACCTCAGTTAGTCCGGCTCTTCATTACTATCCTCACCAGCCTTATGTCGGGGTGGTTCAGGAATCACGTATGCCTCGAACTCGTGGTCTAGTGATAACAGGCCAAGCGCCCGTCTGGCCCATCTATAACAGTAACTTGAGTATTGAAAATGGAACTGAGAATATCACTGTTAATGACCTCGTCGACTGACCCAAACGCAACAATTTTTCCGCTCTTACAGGCCACCACATAGTCCGCGTAGCGGGCGGCAAAGTTTATATCATGCAGGACAACGATAATGGTCCTCCCTAAAGATTTAGCAGCCCGGTGTAAGTGGCGCATCATATCGACAGAGTGAGCAATATCCAGGTTATTCAAGGGTTCATCCAGCAGAACATACTCTGTCTCCTGCGCCAAAACCATTGCCACATAGGCCCGCTGGCGCTGGCCGCCTGATAGTTGATCCAGGTACCGATTTTGAAGATCCTTGAGGTGAAAAAACTCGATATATTTTGTGATTATCTTTTCGTCGTCAGAGTTTAGCCGACCTTGGGAGTAAGGAAAGCGCCCAAAGCCCACTAGTTGGCGCACCGTGAGTTTGGTGACAAAGTGGTTTTCTTGACGCAGGACAGAAAGGATTTTCGCCAAATCTTTCGACTTAGTGGTGTGGACGTCACAACCACCGACGGTGATCTGGCCAGCATCGCAGTCTAAGAGCCTGCCGATCATTGTCATGATCGTGGACTTTCCCGCTCCATTGGGGCCGATAAGGGCGGTTATCCCGTGCGCTGGAATTTTAGCGGTGATGGGGCCAATAGTGGTTTCCCCCGCGTAGCTTTTGACAACATCTTTTAGCTCAATCACAGCCGACCTCTTCTTAGGATTACTAATAGGAAAACGGAGCCACCCACCAACTCGATGATGATGGAAACTACCCCCTGGGCATTGAAAATATGGCGCAAAATAAAATAAGCACTGGTCAAAACTAGGAAGCTGATACCAATGGCCATAGGATAGATGAGCCGATGATCATAGGTATCTGTGGCCTGATACGCCAACGTTGCTACCAGGAAACCGAGGAAAGTCATTGGCCCCACCAATGCGGTTGTACACGCCATCAGAATTGCTACCAGAACTAGAGTGTAGATAGCGTTTGCCTTATGATTTACCCCTAAGTTTCGGGCCATATCCGGGCCTAAGGATATGACGTTCAAGCGACGCGCGTTGAAAAAGAGCATTCCCGTAGCTACAACGACCAAAGGAATGGCCACCGGGTAAAATTCCGTCTCAGCATTACTAACCGAACCGAAGAGGCGCGCGGTGAGAACATCGAATTCACTGGGAGTTAACATGCGCTGCATGAAGGCGGAGAGGGAACCAAGGCCGCCTCCGATAACCACACCAACTAAGAGCATGGCGTGCATATTGTGGGTACTCCGGGTCAATAGCCAGCTATAAAGCAGTAAACACAGTGCTACCATCACAGCCATTTGCAAGAGGAAATTAGACATAGTCCGAGCTTGGTTGAGCCCGGCTGAGCCTAAGAAGAAAATAGTCGCCGTGTGAATAGTTACGTAAAGAGATTCGAACCCCATTATTGAGGGGGTGAGAATTCGGTTATTGGTCACCGTCTGGAAGGACACCGTAGCCATAGCCTGACACACTGCAACTATGGCCATAGCAATAACGGACTCAAGACGTCGGTTAGCAATGAGCCAAAACTTCTCCGAGCCAAAGGGCATGGGGTTGTTGTAGGCCAATAGACCAAAGGCGCTCGATAAAGCCAATGCCCACACGATTATAAGGACGACTAAGTATCGCTTAGTTGGCACGGGTCGACCTCACGATCAAGATGACAAAGACAACCGCGCCCACCAGTCCGAGGATGACAGCAACGGGCATTTCGAATGGCGCAATGATTGTCCGACCCACCAGGTCACAGAGCGTGACAATGCCAATTCCCAGAAGGCACACCCAGGGCAAGTTGGAACGCAAATCGTCACCTCGGATGAGGGATACAACGTTGGGGACGATCAGCCCGATAAAAGGGAGGGCTCCTACAACTACTGTCACTACGCCGGTGGCTACCGCGATCAGGCCCGTACCGATCAGGAGTAAGCGGTTGTAATCTATCCCCACATTTGTAGCGACGTCTTGACCAAGCCCCACCACTGTGAGCCGGTCCGCGTAGTAGAAAACTCCGATGAGCACGAATAAGACAACCCACAAAACCTCATACTGGCCACTATAAACTGAGGTAAAAGATCCCATGAACCAAATGCCAAGCTGCTGCAGCATCTGCATGGTTAGGGCGAAGAAGCTAGAAACCGCAGACACCACCGCCCCCAGCATGATGCCAATAATGGGAACGATGAGGCTGGAGCGCAGCTGCACCTTGCGCAAAAAGGCAAAGAAAATCATGGTGCCTACAAAGGCAAAGAGTACCGCTACCATCATGCGGGTGAGAACGTTGGCATTGGGGAAGAAAGCGAATGTAGTCAACAACCCCAGCCCCGCCCATTCGGTGGTCCCAGTGGTGGTAGGTTCTACAAAGCGATTTTGAGTGAGAAGCTGCATGACCAGTCCCCCCATGGCCATTGCCGCTCCGGAGAGAACTAGGGCTACGGTTCGAGGCACGCGGGTGGTCATAAACATTTCTCGACCATCGTCATTGCCTAAGATGTCGTACTGCCCCGTACTAAGAGAGAGAACCAAAAGAGCTAATACGACCACTAGGCCAATAAGCAGCTTCATATCAAAAAGCTTGGGGCGGGTTATTGTATCCATTATCTTCAAATCCCGTTGGATAAAAATAAGGCCGGAACTGCCAACGTGGGCATATCCGGCCTTAGCAGCTTATAAAGGTGACTTACTTCTGTGCAGCTTCAAGAGCGTCTGCAATAGCGTTGAGAGTCTCCGTATAAGTAATGATATTTTCGTTGTAGTAGGTATCCTCAGGGGCAACTACTATATGGCCGTTCTTCACAGCTTTTACGTTGTTTAGTGCGGCATTTTCAAGGATGAGCTTCTCGCCGTGAGCAACACCCTCATCAGCACCCACCACCGCGTCACGGTCCATGACGAAGATCCAATCGGGGTTAGATTCCGCGATGGCTTCAACAGAAATGTCATCGCCCTGGTGGTCGTCGGTCGCATTTTCCACCTGAAGCGCAGGGGTTAGGCCTAACCACTCGAATACTGGCCCGAAGTAGCGGCCTTTACCGGGTGCTATATAGCCAATCTCTCCACCGGAGGTGTTAGCAGCCATAACGGTCATGGCAGGGTCATAAGCATCCTTTGCGCGCTTGAGGGCTGCTTTGAAGTCATCAACCAGCTTGGCGGCATCGTCTTCGTGTCCGAAGAGAGTCCCCAGCGCGAGGGTTTGGCGAATGAGTTCTTCATCGAAGGGTTTGCCGTCCCGAGGCTCGAAATCAAGAATCGGAACATCCCCTACTAGACCCTGCATAGCTTCCTGATGCTGCTGGAAGCGCTGGCCGTTGATGACCACATCAGGGCTTGCGACCACAAAGGCCTCTAGGTCCGGCTCCCGGTGTACCTTCAAGTCGGCTTCAACGGTGTCTTTATTAATCTTCCCTTGAAGCGGTTTAGGAATGAGCCCTAGGGGTGCGGCCACGATGGGAACGCCCCAGTTGTCAAGGATTTCAAAGGAGCGGTTGTCCGTCACTGCTACCCGCTTGAAGGGCAGGCTCAGGGTGTGCTCGCCGTTGTTGTCCTCGATGGTGAGAGTGCCCATAGCTTGTTCGTTGGCGCCCTGAGCAACTGAGGCAACTCCGGAGGTAGCGGAACCAGCACCATCTGAGGCATCGTCAGCTGATGAGCATGACGCTACCAACATTGATGCTGATACTGCCGCAGCCACAGCTGCTTTGCGGAAATGTATAGCCATAAAAAAGCTCCTAAGAATCATGCGAAAGTATGCCAAAAGGAGTTTAACTAAAGTTTGGCTTAGTTTCAAAACTTTAGGAAATCCTTACCTATCAAACAAAGGCAGTCCTATGTTAAACAGGTACTAGTTCGCTGTCTCGTACCGCCGGGATCTGCCGCAAGTACGCACGCGAGTCACCTTGCCCCCTTTTTCTATCCCCCGTATCTTTCGTCCTACCGCCTCGACCAGCAGATAAGCTGCAGGGCGCTCCAGGCACCCCTCCACCTCAAAAGCCATCATGATTGGTGCGGTTCGACGGTGGTGTCCGCATTCACTCGTTGCGTATGCCTTCCCCACCTCTTGCTAACCAACCTCTTGTATTTGGGCGGGGGGTAACGGTGTCAGCAATTTAGTTCCACACTGCCTCCCCCGCATATTGGGTAGTGGGTATATACCAAGTTTTGTGTATCGTTACCCAGTCGCCGCGCTCGCGCCATGGTTGATGTGAAAAATAGTCGGCTGTTTTAATGGAGGGACACCAAGACCATTTTAGAGCCATTTTAGGGCCATTTTTGGGACGAATCGGGACGGATTGGGACAATCCCTAAGAGACCATAACCGCAGCTAAAAAGCAAAAAACCCAGCTACTCAAGGTAACTGGGTTTTTCTCCGGTGGAGCCGCCGGGAACTGAACTCCCTCACCACTAAACACCAGGTTAAATGCACAAAATCAGAAACTCCATCCGCTGGTGTTGCGTAACTGTTGCGTAACTCGCGGTAAACACCTCACAGGAAGGCCGCCCAATGACCACCCAACCAAGGGACACAACAACCCTGCAGCGCACTACCAAGCGCCCCAACCTCAAACACAAGATACACCACATCGAACCCAACGGAACAGTGCACGCCCTATGTGGTCGCACCTGGAACCAAGGCAATGGATGCGTGATAGCTGGGCACCAAGAAAAGCTACCGTGCCCCGCCTGCATTGCTGCCCAACACCTCCTAAAGGTCACAGCATGAGCACCGTACCCCTACCAAGACCAGACCAGCCAGACCACTACACCGGAACATGGAACCGCGTGCACGTCCACACCCTTTACCCAGACACAAGTGCTGGAGTCTGGCACTTGTCACTGCCAGATGTTCAAGCAGGAAGCTACTGCACCCAGTTCAACCCTGTAGCGGCCTGTCCGCTCCCCGGGAAAACTCTCCGACTGCGCACCGGAGGGTATTTCATTGTCGAACGTAAAGGCATAACCGTAGGCCGCCTCATGCGCTACCACCAGTTAATTGAGCTGGGTTACCACGAAACCGCGCTACAACCATGCCCAGACTGCCTAACCATGGCCGGGGTTGCTGCTGAGATGATCGGGCAGTCACAATACCCCGTTAAAACACTGTTAAAGCAAATGAAGACACTACCACCCCAACCAGTGCAATAAAACGCCTCAAATCGCGAAATTGAACAGGCAAAACACACCCCGCCCCTAACGCAATCACCGGTGGCGGGGTGTTCTTGCCCCAGCGTTAGACGACACCACTGCGCCCCTGGGGATTTTTGAACCCTAAAAACCTCTTGCACACCTTCCCCACGGCTACGCAGAGCAATGTGCATTGGTGCCCACCCCCAACCCCCAAATACTGGTGCGCGGGCACTGTGAGCTAAGGCCACCTCTCTGGGTAATAGTGCTTTTTCTGTAACCCGTACAGTCTGGGGGACTCTATGCCTTCCGGGGGCTTCAACGCAGAGGGTGGGGGGCACCCCCTCCCCCACCTTCCTGGCACCACAGTGGGCGATGCTGCTGGGTGTGTGTACGGGTCTGGGGTTTTTAGAGACTCACGTCTAAATGTTTTTTACGTCTGACCGTAAAGAACACTGTTCCACCGTTCCGCCTGGTAGTGGTATGTTTTTAACGTGTTCCGGAACTGTTCCAAGTTGTGATCCTTTCTTCTTGGAACAGATGAGGAACAGATGAGGAACAGTTAAAAGATACTCTTTAACCTGGTGGAACACTGGAACATTGTTCCTTTAAGGTTAGTAGTAAAAATCTACAGGCCTTAACTTGATTCCAAGAACAAACCTTGCCCTTTTGCGCTCCTTCTTGGTGCTGTCTGGCAAATCTCGTAGACGGTCATTAATCCGTTGTCCACTAGCCGCGCGCAAATTCCTGCACATCGTGGCTTGGTTAGGCGTATTCCTATAGCCATTCTCCTGGTGCCACCTTGTCCACATTTTGTAGACCTCTGGTGTTCGGACTCTGTCGTTTTCGTTTCCCGTCACCTCCAAACAGTCTTCAATGAATTGGTGTGCTGTGGAGGCGGCATCATGCATGTGGTTAGTCATTTCCGCCATCGTGGTAGGCACTGTAAACCGGCCTGCCTCCTCCAGTCGTTTCAACCCCTCCAGTGCCCAGTTAAAGATGCCGGGCATCTCCTTGGAAAGCTTTGCCCCTAGGTGAGTGTCCTCATTGCCCTCCACGCTGCGTTGTAGTTCGAACATCATAAAGCGGGACACAATAGCCCCGGATGCGTCTACAAAGCGCGGTAGCTCATTGGAGGCGATAACGAACCGGTTGGATAGTTTCCCACTCCAGGGGCTAATACCCTTGCGGTCTACGGTTATTGAGTCTTCCCCAATGATGCCCAACAGCCTTTCTGTCATTACCTGGTTGTTTCCTGGTTTGGCTTCCCTGGCGTCTCCAATAACGACTAAGGGCTTGCCAATGAGTGACCAGGCACCAAAATCACCGCCCAATGAATTGAGCGTGGGGGCAACTGTATTGTTCTTCCCTACCAGTTGTGTAAGTACTCGCTGGATGGTGCCCTTGCCCGCCCTTCGAGGCCCTACCATTAGTAGTGCTTTGTGCATGTCGGTGCGGCCTGAAATGATATACCCGGCAAATTCCTGTAGGCATTTTTCCGCATTGGGGTCATGGGCAAAGGTCTCTGCAAGGAACTGTGACCACACCGGGGTACTGGCATTGGGGTCGTATGCGTAGGGCAGGCAATAGGTGTTGAACAGACGTGGGGTATGCGGGTGCATCTTCCCTGTGGGGATGTGGAATAGCCCATTTTCCATTGCTACGAACTCCCCCGGTTTGCCTGGTAGTTCTCCTGTATCCCCTGCCAGCATGGGCGGGGTGGCGTTATCGGGTACCACGTAATCCACCAGCGACATAAGGGCATCGATGGTGTTATTTAGCTTAGATGACGTTGGTTTCCAGTCCACAAGGGTGGCTTTACCATCGCCCTGGTGTTTTTCATATACAGCGGCGTCTAACACTCTGTATAGGTCGTTCTTGAGTTTTATATGCGGGTTACGACCAAGGACACTTCTTAGCTCCCAGTGTGTGCCTTCGTGTCGCCAAAAATCACCGCGCCAATAGGCAAGTGTAGGAAGGCCGTTTGCTGTGTACAACTCTCTATTTAAGCACTTGGCTACGCGATATGGCTCACTAGGTGATGGGACTTCAAGCGCCCCGGGTTTAGCCTCTATTTCCCTGCGTGCAATGAGTTGCATATCAGTTGGGGCGGGTCTGCTTTGTGCGTTCATATTAGGCCACCTCCTTAGCTACTGCCCTTTGTGCGCTGGTAACTGTGCGCCGCGCCTCCAGCTCTGAGAGTCCAACACCCATTGCGGCGTTGATTAGCTCATCTTCGATACTGTGCCCATCTTCTAGTGCCTTGCGAGCTGCCCAATACAGCGCCTTGTTGCGGTTACCTTCAACAGCCTTAGTAACCACATCTACAAGCCCCTTATGTGATTTATCGCCCTTGTACACGCCCCGGCGCGCCGGGCTGGTGTGGGATGGTTTTAGCGGTTTGAATACGTGGGGTCTTAGCCAGGTGGGCAGTTCTGGCAGTGCTGTTAGTGGGTGCCAGTGGTGGATGTGGTACATCCCGCCGGTGGTGGGGTGAACGCTGGGTGGCATGACCAGATAACCGGCGTGGGTTTTAAGGTCGATGCCTGATGTTGTGGCACCTAGTTGGCCGCGTAAGTCTCTGAGGTAAGGCAGGGTGAACCAAAGGTGCCAGCCACCGGAGCCGGTAGAGATGGTTAGTGTTTCCGGCACATGTCTACCGGCGCATAAGTCTTTCCAGTACTGTATGCCGCCGTTTTTAACGTCAATGTCGATAACGATTACATCAGCTGGGGGACGTGCCCCAATGTTGGCGGTTGGGTGGGCAGTCCACCAGTTAGCTACTTTCTTTGGGTCACTGGTGAAACTTTTGAACCCATTGGGCACAGCTTGCGTTAGGGGGCGTTTACCATCTAGTGGGCCTACTTCCAGCCCGGCGCGTGCCCACCGGAGTGCGCCTACTTTCGGCCATTGTGAGCGTTCCACCTGCCCGAACATGGTAGTATTAGGGTAGCTTTTTATGGCCCCCGCGTATGTCCCTACTGTGGGGGTTTTCTTGTTGCTCATTGTCTATGCACCACCCTGTTGGTGGTTGTGGTCGTGCAGTAGCCAGTGGGCCAACTTCACCAGTTGATCTCTGTCGACCATTGCGCCAACAGTCTTGGTGGTGGACCCGTGCTTAACCAACTCAATTTCTAGCACTTCATCACCTGGGAAGGCGTTGAGCGAGTAGTGCTTGACTGCGATAGTTGCGGTTATTTCGCGCTTATCTCCCCGGTTGAAAGTCAGTGCGAGGGTGTCCCGTTGTACCAGTATTGGTGCTTGGCTTGCCATTGTTTATTCACCCCCTTGAATGCTTGTAAGGCGCGCTGGGTTGTTGAGTCTTAGCCCTCCGGTGTTTGTTGTGGAATACACGGGCATGCCAGTTGTGTAGGTATCCCTGCCTGTGGGCAGTAAAGGGCGGGTGCCGTTTACTTCAACCGGGGCGGGGTGCATCTCCATTAGCCCTGCGTCTAGCAGTTGAGTTTCCACCGCGTCTTGCAGCTCCCCTAGGACGGTAGATAGGGACTCCTGGTTTTCGGTGGTGTCACCAAAGTAACTAACGTCTGTGTATATGCGCACCAGCTCACGGATGTAGATTAAGCGGTCTGCGTTCGTTGTGACCATTA
Organism: Corynebacterium sp. ES2794-CONJ1; assembly: GCF_025660615.1. Taxonomy (NCBI): domain Bacteria; kingdom Bacillati; phylum Actinomycetota; class Actinomycetes; order Mycobacteriales; family Corynebacteriaceae; genus Corynebacterium; species Corynebacterium sp. ES2794-CONJ1. The sequence goes on from NZ_JAOTIM010000002.1 coordinate 9,501, forward strand.
GGCTGCATCCCCCCATGAGTCGGTAGGGATGAGTAGGGCATCTACATCAGCGGGTTTGAGGCGTATCATGCGCCCGTTGCGGTAGGCACGTAGCTTACCCTCAGCGATGTATTTACGCAGTGTGCGTTCTGCTATGTTCACGCGGGCTGATGCCTCTTTGAGCGTGATGAAAACCGCTGCTATAGCGGGTATTTTTTCAAACAAGTTGCGTCTCCTTTGAGATAGCTATGACAAACTATCCCCGGACGCAACTCGCAGGTCTACCGGCCTTTATCTGCATTACACAGTTGATGGTAATAACCGCTTACCACAGCACCATGCGGCCGCTAAGCGCATACTCTAGCACATTGCTGCGCGCTCACAAGCTTGACGCAAGGTCCTGGAATCTATCTCGGTAATCCCGGCGCGCCGCAATTTCACCAGCACGGGAGCCAGCTTAGAGACCCGAACCTTGAACGAGTCGTGACAGCCTAAATTAAAATCACACAGGTAGTCTCCATCCCTCAGGGGAGATGACCGCTTTAGCTTTTCCAGACCTTCGTATCCAAGCATTCCCTCTCCGTATTTTCCGACATCACGGGGATATCTAGCATCATCGGGGTGCATCCAGCATTCCCCCCAGATGTGCCCATATGGGGGGTGGGGAACGTCACTGCCGGGGACCCAGCACAGTGCTCGATTGATATACCGCCCTTCTTCATCTTGGGCTAACCAATGGCGAGGGCTAACACTTGGATCAATCCCTATGAGTTGCACACATTCTTCCCCTGATGCTGCTAACACGAAGCGCACCAGAGGGGTGTCATCTGGCTCTTTAACTAAAATTTCTACCGTCTCAATCCGTTCATCGTTCACTGCTCGCTCCTCCATTAGTATTCATTTCTCCTATCGTGGCACTAACTTTATCCATGAGTGAATCAGTGCGCCCGGCTCTGACTTTCATATACACACCCAAGATGACGGACACATCTTCTTGCCCCAACAGCTTGCCAATCTCTTTCAAGTGCGCGCCCTGTTCTGCCAGCCGGGTAATCAACCAGTTGCGCCCGTTATGGGGCTTAATCTCTGGACTAGCCCCGGCGCGTTCCACAGCACGTTTCAAGATACTTCTAAAACTGGTGTCCATGACCATGGCACCCGTGGTAGTAGTGGTCAGTAGCCGCGCTTTGCGGGTGCCCTTACCCTCCACCAATAGCGTGGGCTGGGTAGGTGCATACTTCTCCAGGTGCTCTACAAACAGTGGCACATCAGTAGCCAAGATAGGCACCTCTCTGAACCCGGCTTGCGTCTTAGGTGGTTGCACAACCATGTGAGTATTGCCGCCGTCTGCAAGACGCCCGGCATTCTGCTTGACTGCCACCACTACCCTAGGCAAGGCACCACCGGGCTGGGCTATGACCTTCACACTATCGAGTTCAACCGCTAGCGCCTCACCAATGCGCAACCCGTGGTGCAACATTAAAGATGCAAGGACGCGATAACGCGCGGGCATGTTGTCGATAATCGCGTTAATCTCCCAGTCTTGCGGCAAGTACTTTTCATTGGGCTTAATCTTCTTCCCTGCCTCTGGAATATCCACCGGGTTGGCGTCCAACAGCTCACGCCTTACAGCCTCAGCACACGCCGCCTTTAACTGCTTATAGGCTTGCTGGTTAATCGTGTGCGCATCTGGGTAGCACCGTTGCACACCATCCCACCAGCGGTACACGTCCTTCTTGGTAAGCTCTGCCAGCCTTATCCCTCTCAAAGAACACACATCCGCATCTGTGGCACCAGCATCACACGGACGGGTTATGCGCACTCGCACCACCCGTCGGTAATTCTGCATAGTCGTGGCGCGCCGGGCTGTTGCGCCCTGTTCTAGTGAGTCGTGGAACTTATCTAGCCACTGCCCAACTGTTTCAGATGCCGCCGCCTCTTTCGCCGCGCGTTGCTCTGGTGGTGTCCATGTCCCTAGTTCGATGAGCCTACGCTCTGCAGCTAACCAGCCCCGGGCGTCTGTACGAGTGGGGAATGAACGGCCGGGGGTATGTCGTTTGCCGTCTGCCCCCGTGTATTGAGCGGTAAACCGGTTGCGGGTTTTGCGCACCGTGCCCCAATCACTACGCGCGCGCCGGGTACCTGCCATGTCTGCCCTTCTTCACTGGGTAATCCATGCGGCAAGCGTTGCGTATCTGTTGCGTAACTGTTGCGTAAACAAGTCGTTTCCTTGCCACTCAATGCCGCTTATGGCAACATAGTATCATGCCTTTAACCAGCCCGGATACAACAAAACCCCCGGTAAATACTTACCAGGGATTTTGCTATCAGTGGAGCCGCCGGGAATCGAACCCGGGTCCTACGTCACCGTATCAGGGCTTCTCCGTGCGCAGTTCGCGCGAGGATCTTTTCTCTGACTCTCCGGCTGTGACGAACAATTCCGGATGATGAGCCGCAGTTACAAGTGAAAGTCCTTATTCACCCCTTGTAACCAAGGGAATAAGCAAGTCTCTCTAGTCGATGCCGGGGTCTGGAACGGAGACGATTCCAGTCCGACAGACACGCAGGTCGCTGGCTATTCTAATTAGGCAGCGAGGGCGTAGTCACGCTGAGAATTCTCGGCGCTTATCAAGTTGCTACGACGCTTACGGTGGTCTCTAGCCTGCACCGGCACGCTTCCCCTGACGTAATGAACGCAGTCGAAACCAAAATCGACCCCGTCGCCCGCTACTTGGGATTGATGCATAATAACTAGCGGGTAGGGTCAATGTTAACCGATCCGTTCCCTAAAGGCTAGCCAGCTAACCCTGAATCCCTTTGATTCGGCGGCCCAAATCGCGCACGATCTCTCGCTCTTCGGTGCGCCGCTTAATATCCTGGCGCTTGTCGTAGGCCTGCTTACCTTGGGCTAGACCCAGCTCTACTTTGAGCCGACCGTCCTTGAAGTACATGCTGAGCGGGATAAGGGTTTTCTTACCATCACGCACTTTGCCCATCAACGAGTCTATTTCACGTCGATGCATGAGCAGTTTTCGGGTGCGTCTGGGCGTGTGGTTGGTCCAATGACCCGCAGAATATTCAGGGATGTGAAGATTGCGCAGCCACACTTCTCCATCGTCAATGGTGGCAAAAGCATCAAGAAGAGAACATTTACCTTCCCGCAACGACTTCACCTCGGTACCAACGAGCACAATGCCGCACTCATAGGTATCTAGGATGGTGTAATCGTGCCGCGCCTTGCGATTGGTAGCGATAACGGGCTGGGTCTGCGACTTCTTCTTATTCTTTTTCGCCATAGTTCACCTATTCTAACGTGTTATGAGTGCTAACTGCGCACATACCAACGCAAGGTAATTTGCGCCGTAATGGCCGCAAAAAGGATACCCAAAAGGCCCACGATTGGCGTAATAGCCCAGATATCGGCGCTCGTGACTCGGGCAATGAGTTGGGCATCGTAAAGCCCTGCCAAAGTGCGATCGACCACCCACACTTTGCCCAAAATAAGCGCAAGCCCCGAAAGGACAGCACCGAAGATAACGGCCACGATCGCTTCGAGAACAAAGGGCGCTTGGGTGTACCAGCGCGATGCTCCCACCATACGCATAATCGAGATCTCCTCCCTGCGGTTGAAGGCGGCGATTTGAACCATATTTACAATAAGGAATATGGCTGCGAGAGCTTGGATGCCCGCAAAGAGGAAGGTTGCATTTCTAATCGCGTCGAGGCTATCGGTTGCTCCACGCAGATCATCGACCTGATCGATGACACCGGCAACTTGAGGAAGCTCACGAACGGGGTCCAAGGGAGTGGTGTCAAGGGGATCGACAAGGCGTATATGTAGTGCTGCGGGTAGCGCGTCGGGGCTCGTTTCCTCAACAAGGAGTGGATCCGAATCCTTAAATAGCTCCACGTAGCGCTTATAGGATTCCTCGCGGGATCGGAAAATCACCGACTCAACCCCCGAGGATTTCTCCAGTTTCTTAAGTACCTGCTGGCAGTTGGGGGAACTGCAGGTGGTATCGGTTGCGGATAATTCATCATCGAACTGCACCATAACTTCCACACGGTCGAGATAAATCTCCTTTGTGCGCTCAGTCATATTGGTTACTAGAAAGCCTGTGGCTAATAGTGCTAGCGAAATAGCAGTGGTGATTATCAGCGCCAAGGTCATCGTAATATTGCGGCCAAGACCGCGGACGGCTTCTCGTAGTACAAATTTCATTGTCGTCTCCTACTGCGCTTCCCCATAGACCCCATGGGCGTCATCGCGTACTAGTGTGCCGAGCCGCAATTCGATGACGCGCCGGCGCATATCGTTGACTGCTTTGGCATTGTGGGTGGACATAACCACTGTGGTTCCCATCCGATTGATTTGATTGAGCAGTACCATAATCCCGTCTGCCGTATCGGGGTCGAGGTTGCCGGTTGGCTCGTCGGCAAGGAGGACCAAGGGCCGGTTGACAAAGGCGCGGGCGATAGCGACCCGCTGTTGTTCTCCGCCAGATAATTCTCCGGGTAATCTGTCCGATTTTGCTGCGAGTCCCACCATTTCCAAGGTTTCAGGTACCAGTTGGCGAATTTTTGCTGGCTTGGCACCGATCACCTCGAGGGCAAATGCGACATTATCGTAGACGGTTTTTTGTTTGAGCAACCTAAAATCTTGAAAGACATAGCCGATCTTCTGGCGCAGTTTGTTGATCTGGGATCCCTTGAGCTTATTCACCTCGAGATCAGCTATTTTGATGGAGCCCGAGCTCACATTAGTTTCGCGGATCATCAATTCTAAAAAGGTTGATTTTCCGGATCCCGAGGGGCCGATCAGGAAGACGAAATCTCCCTTGTGGATATGCACCGATACCCGATCAAGCGCAGGTCTCGTGGACGTTTTATAGGATTTGGTGACGTTATCGAATGTGATCACATGCTCAGCCTACCGAAAGGCCTGTTATTTTTGTAGCCCAGTGAGGTTGATGTGACTCTTATTCGGCCGCCATTCGCCACCGAATCCCCTCCTCGAGGAATTTATCAATATCGCCGTCGAGAACTTTCGAGGGGTCGTTGACCTCAAAATTATTACGCAGGTCCTTGACCATTTGATAGGGATGCAGCACATAAGATCGCATCTGATTTCCCCAACTGGCGTTACCACCAGCGCCGAGAGCATTCATTTCATCGCGCTCTTCTTGACGTTTCAGCTCGAGTAGTTTGGCTTGAAGTACTCGCATAGCTGAGGCTTTATTTTGGATCTGGGATTTCTCATTCTGGCAGGTCACCACGATGCCAGTGGGGATGTGGGTCAGGCGCACCGCAGAATCGGTGGTATTCACGGACTGCCCACCAGGCCCTGAAGAGCGATAAACATCCACGCGTACCTCAGCGTCAGGAATGTCAATATGGTCCGTGGTCTCCACCACGGGAAGAACTTCTACCTCGGCGAAAGAAGTTTGGCGGCGGGCCTGATTATCGAAAGGGGAAATCCGCACCAAACGATGTGCTCCTTGCTCGACCGAGAGCGTTCCATACATATACTCCCCGTGGATGACGAAAGTCGCCGATTTGATACCGGCTTCTTCGGCATAGGATATATCGTATATATCCACGCGATGATCCTTCTTTTCAGCCCACCGGATATACATACGCATCAACATCTCGGCCCAGTCCGCAGCATCAACACCACCGGCTCCCGAGCGGATATTGATCAGTGCCTCGCGCTTGTCATATTCCCCCGATAGCATGGTCTTCACCTCAAGCGAAGCTATTTCTTCACCGAGCGAGTCGAGATCTGCTTGGAGCGCTCCTAGATCCTCACCCTCTTCTTCCATGAGTTCATACATCACCGGGAATTCCTCGAGGCGAGTGCGCAAAGATTCTATTTTTTTAAGCTGACTTTGCACATGCGATAGCGAGGACGTGACCCGCTGTGCCACCTCCGCGTCATCCCACAAGCTCGGGTCGGAGGCCTGCTGCTCCAGTTCGCGCACCCTAGCCGCCATCTCGTCGAGATCCATCACTTTTTCGATCGTCGTTAGGGTGGTCTCGAGCTGAGCCAGTTGAGAGACAATATCAGGGTGCATAAGCAGATAGTTTAACGCGCCTAGCAAAACAAGGCACAATGGGACTTATGACGGATCACAAGAATATGGCCGAGATGATTCCCGCCATCACCAAAACCTTTTGCTTGAGTCACGACACCGATAGCGATCCCACTCTGGCTCAAGCCTTGGTTTATAACGCCGGGCGACTCGCGTGGCGTATCCGAGAAACGGGCCTAAGCATTGGATATAAAAGCAATATCACCGATGTGGTCACCCAAGCCGATCGCGCAGCTGAAGATTTTATCGCGGGCGCTCTGAGCATTTTGCGTCCCGACGACGGTATCCTCGGCGAGGAAGGGAGCAATCGCGTATCGACGAGCGGGAAAACATGGGTGATTGATCCTGTTGATGGTACCTATAATTTCACCTCCAATAGTGATTATTTCTGCTCCGCCTTGGCCCTTAAGGAGGGCGATCGACTCCACTTCGGAGCGGTTCATCGCCCCGCTATGGGATATACCTGGATTGGCGGTAAAGATATTCCGACCAAACGCGATGGACAAGAATTATCTCCTCTTGGGCCTCACCCGCTCCCCGAGCTCAGTTTAGGAACTTATATCCACCCCACCTATCTCGCAGATGACGCGGTGCGAGATAGATGGTTGAAAGTTGCAACCGAGGTAGCCACTATACGAATCCTCGGGGCAGCCTCAATCGACCTTGCTACTGTCGCCGAGGGGGGCCTGGGGTTGTGGATGCAGCATAGCGTGCACGAATGGGATTGGTTACCTGGACTTGCCTTGATCCACGGAGTCGGTGGCACTGGAGTCACCGTCGACGCAGGTGGAGTACTATGGTCGATCGCCGGGCATAGCGAGGCAGTTGCAGCTGCTCAGGCGTTATTGAGCGATTGATAATAGCTGATAAGAAAAAGGGAGCACATAGAATATGTGCTCCCTTTTTAACCTAGGCATTAGGTAGTGTGAAGCCTCGGCCGACCCCGCCTCGGACATTGAGGTCATTGAGAACCGCGTCCATATTGGTAGTAATTGTGGGCTGGAAGAATGGACCTTGGATGGGGGTGTGGCAAGAGAGTTGGTATTGCGGAACTACTCCGCCGGAGACCAAGCCCACGACAGCACCGCCGGCGATCACCGGGGCGCCAGAGTCACCTACGGTGGCACATACCTGACTCATCGAGGTTCTACTATCAGAAACCCATACCCGTCCGCACGTGGTGCCGGTTGCCACACCTGATTTACACACCATCTCGTAGTGCCCAGGTTGCCCGCCCAGACGCTGGGCAGTAACGCCATTATAGGAACGAGTAATTTTGGCGTTTGAGCCGAGCTCAATGACTGAATAATCCAATCCCTTCGAACCATGGGCCACCACGGTCCCAGATCGTCCTACGCGCCACGAGTCGGCATTAACTACCTGGTCACCTACCTTGCCACAGTGGCCTGCGGTCAACGCCACCTGGTGGCCCTTCTCATCGACCCCACTGGCGGTAATCGTGCACATTTGACTCTCGCCAATATATACCGGAGTGGAGGGCCCGTAGAGGGAAAAGCCCTCGCGCTCTGTAAATAAGGAAGCCAAGGGTGTTGCTGGCTGGTCGAACCATGAATTATTAATGCGGTTGAGCACTGGGTGAGGTTTTAAAGCCAGGAACATTGAGAGAGGATCGGAGCGCCAATGGTAATTAGGGCCATCGACTATGGGGCGAAACTCATCCCCCGTGCGTTTTAGGGTCTCATCCCCTAGCTTAAAATCTGGTTGCGGTTGGGCTTGCGGATTCAAATTTTTGGGAATGCCCTTACCGAGAGAATCCATCGCCGCTTGAAAATCTTGAGCCGCGTATTCCGCCTGTTTAAGTTCCCTATTGAGATTGTCCACCGCGCGATCGATATCGGCAACGATAACAGGGTCAATGGGAGGGAGTTCAAGACCGTGAACCTTTAAGTCGGATTGCACCTGCCGCAGGGTCTCCGAAGCTGTGGGGATCACAGCAGCTCCAGCGGGGGCAGTGAGGCCTCCCTGGATTCCCAGGGCTAGGGCCGAGGCTAGAACGAAACGGAAAGCGCGCATAGTGACAAAGATCTCTTTTCGGGGCGGTATGGATACAGGTGAAGCTAAAGAAGTAGGGAAGCTTCGCGGCATTTTCTATCATGCCACGAAACTTCCCTAACTTTCGTATCAACTACCTCAACAGGGGTGACTAGTTGATTTCGACCAGCGGCTGTCCACCTTGGACTGAATCTCCGACTTCTACGCGCACAGCGCCGACCACGCCAGCATTCGGAGCGGTGATCTCTGTCTCCATCTTCATCGCCTCAAGGATGAGCAAAACTTGCCCTTGCTCGATCTCGTCGCCTGGTTCAACCAGAACCTTGAAAACGCTACCGGCAAGAGGGGCCACCACGGCATTAGCGGAGACACCCTGAACAGAAGCATTGGACGGCTCGTTGTGTGCCGTAGCTTGGGAGCCACCAAATACGATGGGGCTCAGGGTGCGCTTCTCTTCTTCAACTTCGACTTCAACGGCATAAGTAATGCCATTGACGGTCACATTCAATTTCATTTTTTCCTCTTCCTAGAGCCTTATTTGGGCCCTGGCATGTGCTGTTGCACGGCCTGACGCCCTTGAGCAGCCCAGGTCCGGTGACGGGAGTAGCGGACCGCTTTGATGCGTCCCTTATTACCTAAGAATGCGCTGACAGCAGCCGCGATAGCGGTGATGACGTCCTCGGGGATAGCGATATCGGAACGCTTACGCAGCTCAGCAATTTCGGCCTCGGCGACGTCGAGGCGCTTGGTTAGCTCTTGAACTAAGCTAGCCAACTCTTGACTATTCATCTCGCTCATTTTCACAATCCTTCTCAGCCGGCATTAAACCGGCATCAGGCCGTGCTTCTTGGTTGGACGATCGACACGCTTATTGGCAAGGACCTCTAAGGCGTGCGCGATCTGCATCCGTGTTTCGGCAGGATCGATGATGTCATCGACGAGGCCGCGGGAAGCTGCCATAAATGGTGTTGCAAAGGTTTCACGGTAGAGGGTGATGAGCTCCTCGCGCTTTGCATCAGGGTCATCGGCCTCAGCGATTTCCTTGCGGAAGACCACATTAACCGCACCTTCGGCTCCCATCACGGCAATTTCTGCAGTAGGCCATGCGAAGACGCAGTCAGCACCGAGATCCTTCGAGCACATGGCAAGGTGAGCTCCACCATAGGACTTGCGAAGCTCAACGGTAATCTTCGGCACCGAAGCTGATGAATAGGCGTAGAGCATTTTAGCGCCGTGGCGAATAATGCCACCATGCTCCTGGGCGACACCAGGCATGAAGCCTGGAACGTCAACCAATGTCAACAGCGGAATATTAAAAGCGTTGCAGAAGCGGATAAACTGCGCGCCCTTATCGGAGGAATTGATATCGAGGACACCGGACATCACATTCGGCTGGTTGGCAACAATTCCGACGGTACGCCCAACGATGCGCGCAAAACCTACGACGATAGACTGGGCAAAGCCGGCCTGTACCTCAAGGAAGTCAGCATGGTCAACAATGCGGGTGATCACGTCGCGGATATCGTAGCTGCGCTTTCCGTCAACTGGTACGATATCGCGAAGCTCTGGATCTGGTTCCACGATCACGTCTGGGTCCACTACAGGTGGTTCCTCGGTGTTATTTTGCGGCAAGAAGCTCAGTAGCTTCTGTGCGATGAGAATTGCTTGCTCATCGTTGTCAGCGACAAAGTGGATATTTCCAGCCTTTGCCATATGCGCATCGGCGCCACCCAGCTGATCAGCGGTCACGTCTTCGCCGGTTACGGACTTGATAACTCCTGGGCCAGTAATGAACATATTGGCCTGGCGCGTCTGAATGATGAAGTCCGTAAGTGCTGGTGAATAAGCTGCACCACCAGCACACGGGCCTGCAATAATGGAGATCTGCGGCACGAGTCCGGACAGCAGGACGTTGTTGTAGAAGACCTTTCCGTAACCTGAGAGAGAATCGATGCCTTCTTGAACACGCGCTCCGCCGGAATCGTTGATGAATACGAATGGTGTGCCGGTTGTAGCCGATGCCTGCATCATTGCAGCCACCTTATTCGACTGGGTTTCGCCGGCCGAACCACCCATAACAGTAAAGTCCTGGGAAGCGATATGCAACGGACGTCCCAGCACTGCGGCGGAACCAGTGACCACACCATCGGCGGGTGCCACTGCCTTATCCATTCCGAAGTGAGTTGTACGGTGCTTTGAGAACATTCCGGTTTCACGGAAGGTGCCGTTATCTACCAGGGCATCGATACGCTCACGGGCAGTCATCTTGCCCTTTGCGCGCTGTTTGTCTTGTTTATCGGCGCCGCCACCTAAGGTGATGCGCTCCCGCTCAGCGGCGAGCTCTTCGAGGCGCTGGGCCATTGTTTTTAATTCAGCCATGTCTTTTTCTCCCTTTTATTCGGCTGGCTCAACGCGAACGGTCTCTGTGCGACCGCCCATGGTGACTCGGTAGGTGATTGGTTCCAGAACAGGCTCGTTCTCGCGCTTCTTCAACTTACTTGGATCCTTGCCCACATTCTTTGGACCTTCTGGTCGAGATTTGAAGAATCCTGGTGCAACACCTGGGAAGAGGGCATTGGTGAGAACGTCCTCATCGGTGCCGTCGAAGCCTTCGAGCGTTTCGGCCTGGCTGCGCAGTTCATCCCACTCTGGCTCGAGTAGATCAGCTGGCCGGCAGGTAATAGCTTCTTTTTTGGTTTGCTTTTCCGCTTGAGCGATGAGTTCGGGATTGCGCTCCCCAATGCACTCACCGTAGTAGCCAAGCATGAGGTCTGCGAACTCAGCGGTCATGACCTTATACCGACCCATGAGTACGTTGAAGACCGCCTGGGTACCCACGATCTGAGAGGATGGGGTCACCAGTGGTGGGAAGCCAGCATCCTCGCGCACGCGAGGTACTTCGGCCATCACTTCGTCGATGCGATCGCCGGCACCCTGGGCATTGAGCTGAGATTCCATATTGGACAGCATGCCGCCTGGGATTTGAGAGAGGAAGATATTGGTATCGACGAGAGTCTTTGACTCGAATTCCTTATACTTCGGACGAATCTTCTTGAAGTGGTCGCGGATATTGATTAGACGATCCATGTCGAGGTCAGTCTCGAAATCGGATCCTTCGAGCATTTCAACGAGGGATTCGGTGGGGTTGTGGCCAGGGCCCAGGGAGAGAGAGGAGATGGCGGTGTCAACAACATCTGCTCCAGCCTCAATGGCCTTCATCAAAGTTACAAGGGTCACGCCGGTAGTCGAGTGGCAGTGCACGTTGATCTGAGTATCATCGCCGTACCTATCCTTGATGCCGCGAATGATTTCATAGGCTGGTTGCGGCTTGAGTAGCGCAGCCATATCCTTGAGCGCGATTGAATCGGCACCCATATCCAGCAGTCGACCGGCTTGCTCGATATAGCCCTCGACGGTGTGCAGCGGGGATACGGTATAGCAAATCGTACCCTGAGCATGCCCACCGACCTTTTTCACGGCCTTCATGGCGCGCTCGAGGTTGCGAGGATCATTGAGGGCGTCGAAAACGCGGAAAACATCCATGCCGTTTTCCTTGGACTTTTCGACGAATTTATCGACCACCATATCTTCGTAGTGACGATAGCCGAGGAGGTTCTGGCCACGCAGTAGCATCTGCAGGCGAGAATTGGGCATGAGCTCGCGGAAGGTGCGCAGTCGCTTCCACGGATCCTCATTGAGGAAGCGGATGCAGGCGTCGAATGTTGCACCACCCCAACATTCAACTGACCAGAATCCTGCCTGATCAATATCGGCGCAGGCATCGACCATGTCTTCGAGGGCCATGCGCGTTGCGAATAAACTCTGATGCGCGTCGCGGAGTGCTACTTCAGTCACTCCAATTTTTCTTGGACTCATACTTAAAGAATCTAGGGTATATGCAGGTTTTTTGCAGTCGAGTTGGGCAGAAATAACGGTGAGTTCATGCCCACTTTTGTCCGTTTGAGTGTGCTGAATCTTCTTATTGGAGATAACTTTTTCTTATATAGGCACGTCTAGGCAGGTATTCTCACCTTTTGGTAACGGGTTTCAAATAAGCAAAACGGGTATATTTGTGGCTAATCTCGCAGTGAATTATGTCCTAGCACACAGTTACTGAACAGCGTTTAGGTGCACTTTTGTACCACATCACGCCAATTCTCTTGAGGCCTATCATCAAAGCGACAACAGTCAACCTAAAATAGAGCACTATGAAACTCTCGACATATCCACTCGCAGCGCTTGGCGCCTCCCTTAGCCTCGTCCTTTCAGGGTGCGCCTCTACCACTCCCCCTGAACCATCAACCGACCCCTCGTCCATCGCCTCTAGTACCATGGACACCGCAGATCCAGACGGACCGCACGCAGCCCCAGACCGGCCACGGGCTCCGCTCAAAGTGCAACAGTCTTCCACCACTAACGCCACGATCTCCGACGTTGATCTCGGCAATACCACCGTCGGAAGTTACAGTGCACCTATTCGAGGCGTGCTAGTGACCCCGACGTCCACCTCCGAGCCCGCTCCTTTGGTTATTATCAGCCACCTCCGGGCTCCTAACTGCGGCGAATCCACGTTTGCGTTTCCCTGCCCTCAAGGCGAGGATGAACATAGATTTGACCGCGGCATGACCTACCTTGGTGAGGCCTATGCTTCACAGGGCTACGCCACCCTCATTCCTGATCTCGGAGCCATCTTCTCCGGCTACGATGTCACCGAACCTTATGACCAAAACACAATGTGGGAAGGAAGCGTGGGCGCGCTACTCGCTGCAGTTAGGGAAGATAATTCTGGAAAGACCCAAACATTCGGTATAGATCTCACCGACAAAATCGATATGTCTACGGTAGGTTTTTTTGCTCACTCAAGGTCCGGAAGCCTCGTAGATTCAGCTGCCACCGTGGTGGGTGGAAGATCTCTGAAATCGGTTTTCGCCTATGCCCCCGCATACGATACCTATGATCTCGAAGCCCTTAACCCAGCTCCCCGCGATATCCCCTACCTCGCACTGAGCGGCGATATGGACCAAGATGTGGGAAAGTCAGCAAACCTTTGGCTCGGTCACTACCTCGATACTCCCCGCACCTCCCCTGCGCTAGCAGCTCACGCCCCGGGACTTGGCCATATGCTCATTAACCGCACCGCAGCTGCCGCTGAGATGGATGATCGCACTGCCTGTGACCTCACAAATTGTGCAGATGCCCCCACCCACGAAGAAATCCTCAGCACCATGAGTATCGACTTCTTCGATGCCACCTTGCGCGGTAAACCCACGAGCCTGCCTCTTAGCGCTTCAGCCCCGTTACCAGAAACTGTTGCGGACACTCCCATCACGTGGCTTGCTCTAAGCCCCGAGCCCGCAGCTTTTATCAACCACACGGAATTTAGTGGCGATAGTACCCCCTGTCATATCGGGGATCCGATGAATCCTATCAAGCCGGACGATCTGTGCCCCATGGCTGATAAAGGAGTGGTAGATATCCTCACTGGAGTTAGCCGCCTGACGAAAGCTAGCACTCAAACTAAAGTAAGCGGTGCTCGAAGCCTCGCTATCACGCTTGCCCCAACAGGTTCGTATACCGAACCCACCACGGTGAATCTCAACCTGCACCTCGCTGATGGATCACTCCACGCTATCGCCCTTGATCCTGAGGATCCAGCGTTGCGCAATCGAGAATCTGCCAATGACAATGGCCGCTATTCACTCGCAACCATCCGAGTGCCCCTCGATGAGAACGTTACCCAATCCACCATCGAACAAATTGATATCCTTGCCGAGGAAAATCCCGTGTACTTACGCGGCATCGCCCTCTCATTGGGAAAGATGGGGTAGATAACGGGGGGGGGAATAACCACGCCACAAGCCCACATAAACAAAACAAGTGAGGCCTTGGGGGTAACTACTTCCCCAATAAAAGGGAGGCGAGGGCAACCATCGATTGAGCTACGGTAGTTGCCTTCGCCTCCTCTTGGCATTTCACCCAAGATAGAATGCTAGAAATGTCCTAGATGCGAATTCCTAAAGTCTGAGCTAGCGCACCTAACTGCGGGAGCATATGAGATAGCGCCGCCATGATTCCGCCTACAACAGCAACGACCGCCAATACGATCCCAGCAATTGCTCCCGCGCCCAGCGAAGACGCTTCTGGATCCTGTTCTGGCTGCTGTCCCGGATCAGCGGGGGGTGCTGGATTCTCTGGGGTCTGCTCTGCAGGTGGGGTTGGTTGATCAGTGGGGGCCTCTTGATCATCTTGGTTAATCCCTGATCGCTTGGCTATTTCAGATTGAAGTTCCTTCAGTCGTTTCTTTAGCTCAGGACTAATCGCAAAGTTATTCGCCTTATCGAAGTCCGCCTTCAGTTCCTCAGCTTGTTGAGTTAAATCAGCATCATCAAGGGTACGCACGGCCTCAAGTGCTGAAGCAAGGTCCGTGAGGAGATCTTGCCGTTCTTTGTCAATAGCCTGCGACGCCTGGATGAACGTGGACTCTAATTGCCGAACTCTCTCGGTCTGGGCCTCGATGCCCGCCACATTATTGGCCCTTTCTAGCGAATTAACCTCCGCTAAGAGACGAGCCGCATCATCAGCAATCTTGGCAAGCTTGATCCACTCGTCAAAGAGAACCTTTCCGCTGTATCCCAGCACGCCGTCGACCACATCATTAAGAGCCTTCTGCAGCGGTGCCGCGACCTCTGTGGCCGTGGGCCCCTGAGGGGTTGCATTTGTTAGGGCATCGGCTTCGAGCGCTTCTTGGGAGACTTGCTGAGCCTGATCAGTCGCCGAGTAGGCGACCTGTGTCACCGTGATACCAGCAAAATCACTGGGAGTAAACGGGCTTCGACCTGAATCTAAGTACTTTTGCGGCACGCCCCAATTAACCACTGCAGCACTCGGAATGCGGAAGATGAACTTCTCGTCACCCTTGTAATTATTCAAGCCTGACTTGGCCTGGCCTAGATTATCCAAACGGTTTTGGATATCCAGCTGTCGATCGGAGGTTGCTTTCAATTCGGTGAAATGTACCATTGCTCGATCAATGATCTCAGCAGCTGAGGCCTCAACTACTGGATCTACGCCGATCGAGCTCACATCCAGATCGCGGGCTCCCTGGAAATCCTCCGCCTGCAGGATTATCATCTCGCGTGCCGCCTGAGCGATCAAAGTTTGGTTCCTGGCATAGAATCTTCCAGCCCACTCATTCGGCGCCTCACGCAGCCAAAATGCCTGAGCACCTTCGGAGTAGTACGAGCGAGCTTTGTAAATTTGGTCGTATAGCTCAAAAGCAGCAGTATAAGACGCCGAATCCGACTTGGGCTCAATGAGAAACTCATTCGGAATCGTGGACCCACCCCGAGCCTGGGCTACCGTGTAGTCGAGGGGCTGAGCCAGGGCAGGTTGACTTATCGTGCCAGCTGCCAGAGAGCTCACAACCGCGAGACTTAAGATGCTATTAAGCACCGCTTTCTTCATGAATGTCCTTTCGTTGCATGATCCCACGACGTTCATTTTTTTCGCGAGAGCACACCCTTAAGAAAGGGTGCATTACTACAAGATACACACATATGTCCGATTTTGCTAAGGTAACCCTAACTAGCTTTGCTGGATCCAGCACTTACCAAGATTTTCAAGGTTGCCGCTGTCGATTACGATGAGATTTGTTGAAGCTACATAGCTCCGAGTGACTTAATCGCAGCGATGCCGCGTTTTCCTTATGGGAGGAAAGGGAGCTACACGGCAGTTTGAATAAGAAGACTTAGCCGAAGGTTACACCTTTACCTACACCCTCTTACCCCGCTCTTAGGACCTCGACACTGCATGGGCAAAACTGCGGACAGTTTAGGCCTTTCCACTGCCATCTACCTAGGTGGGTGGTCGCCGAGAAATTACCGAGAAACGGAATTGCGGCCGTTCATGGTGGGGAGGTCAGCGAGCTAGAGACTGTCGACCTGACCCGAAAAACACTGAAGCCCCCTTCGAAGAGGGGGCTTTAGTGCGATTAGTAGCGGGGGCAGGATTTGAACCTACGACCTCTTAGTTATGAACCCAGCGTTAGGTCTATAGCCATAATTAAAAATGTTGTCGCTGGCAGCCTCCTGTAAACAACGTTTTTACGCATGTTACCGGTGTCGATACAGCAACACTATTAGATTCATTGACTCTAACGAAGAAGAAAAGGACCACTTAGAGCCATGGAGCGCCACTTCAAAGCGGTCCTGTCAACGAAAGGCCCCCTATGCCCACGATCTGCACCAATGTCTACTCGACGACGCGCATATGATGCGAGGACTGAGCGCGATTTGTTGCCGCTTTCGTGTAGCAGCGAACATGGCGGAACGTGACGCGGCCATGGTGTCCACGTCGTCGGGTGTGTAGTTCGTATGGTTGACTTCGACGCAGTGGCGAACCTTTTGGCGCGTTGGTCGACGGGAATGGTGTCGTTATAGAACATGCTGAGCGTGGTGCGCCAGCCGTGGGTGCGGAAGTCCATGTGCAACGACTCGAGGCACAGTTGCAACGTCATCTCCCGATAGAGCGCACGGATGGCTTCTTGCTCCTATGATTGCCCGTTTCACACCCATCCGATTACGCGATATTAGTCCACTCTATAAACCGACAACCCCCACTCCCCAAAAAATAGGCTTACACCACATCCAAAGTTAGAATATGCGAAGAATCATTCACCCTGGCAGCATCGTCATTTCGACCGATTTCTCGATCACATTTTCGGCCTAGCGGGGTGAAGTGTCCACATCGTAGTGGACGATGATTCTCAGTCGTGTTCCGCGTTCAGTGATCAAGCAACAAAAGTAGGAGTCTCAGCCCGCATGACCTCATCAACTTCGCTCACCCAAGCTGTCTGGCAGACAGCAGACACCTACCTGCGCGGTGTCGTGCCCCGCCAGAACTACGGTGACTACATCCTCCCCTTCACCGTGCTGCGCCGGATCGAGTGCCTCCTGGAGCCGACCAAGGCTGATGTGCTGCAGACCATCAAGCACACGAAGTTCCCGGAGAGCATGTGGGAAGCCCTGATTCGCGCTGACCATGGCCTGTCTTTCTATAACACCTCAGAATTGTCGCTGGGGGTGATCGGTGGCAGTGATGACCAAGTTAAACAGGGCATGCTCACTTACTTAGACGCCTTCTCTGACAATGTCCGCAGCATCTGGACCGCCTTTAAGTTCCCGGAGCTGCTGGCCAAACTCGAGGAGAATAACGTCCTGTGGGGTGTTGTCAAGCACTTTGCGGGCATCGACCTTTCCGACGATGCGCTCGGTGAAAACGCCATGGGCAACCTCTTCGAGAACCTCATGTACCGGTCCTTCTCAGAGAACGGGCAGGTCGCCGGTGAGTTCTACACCCCGCGTGATGCTATTCGCATGATGGTGGATGTCCTGCTAGCCAGTGATGATGATAGCCTCCACGGTCAGGCACCCGCACGTACCGTCTATGACCCAACCGCCGGCACCGGTGGTATGCTGCTGGTTGCCAAGCGGGCCATGGAGGAACTCAACCCCCATGTCGAGGTATCTGTCTACGGACAGGAGATGATGGCCGAGTCCCTAGCACTGGGCAAATCCGATCTCATCGTCTCCGGTATTTCACCGGATGCCATCCGCGACGGCGATACCCTGGTCAATGACCGCTACGAGGGTGAACTTTACGACTACGTGCTCGCCAACCCGCCGTACGGTACCGACTGGAAGCGCTCCAAGGGCGCGGTGGAGCGAGAATCCAAGATCGAGGGCTCACGCTTCAGTCATGGTCTGCCGCCGGTCTCGGACGGTCAGATGCTGTTCCTATGCCATGTGGTGCACAAGCTCAAGGAACGCGAGCACGGCACCACCAAGGGTGGACGGGCCGGTGTGGTCACCAACGGCTCACCGCTGTTTACCGGTGGACCCGGATCCGGTCCTGATCAGATCCGTAACTGGCTAATCAACGGCAACTTCATCGACGCGATCATCGCGCTGCCGACGGACATGTTCTACAACACCGGTATCGCCACCTACGTGTGGATTCTGGACAAGAACAAAGAACCTCGGCGTGACGGCAAAATCCAGCTAATCGATGCCACTGGCACCTGGTCGCCCATGCGCAAAGGCATGGGCAACAAGCGCCGTGAGTTCTCTGAGGAAGACCGGAAGTTCATCCTCGGCATTTATAGTGCCTTCGAAGACGCTGATCCGGAGTACTCCAAAATCGTCACCCCTGATGAACTGGGCTTTGTGGATGTTCCCATGTACCGGATCAAGCGCTACTCGGTGTCGGTCACCGATGAGACCGTTGATGCTGCTATGGACCATAAGCAGGCATTCACCGGCCATGAGGCTGCAATCCGGTCCTGTGAAGGGGTGGCGTGGAATGATTTGCCGGCTCATTTGCGCACGGCTGCCAAGGCAGCTGGCCTGAAGATGGGTGTCGGACTGCTCGGCCACATCATGAATGCACTCGCCATCGAGGATGAGCACGCACCGGAGGCTGTTGATCACCGCGGCAACAAAGTCATTGATAAGGCCTCCAAAATCACTGAGCGAATTCCGCTGACTGAGGATGTGGATTCCCACATGGAACGTGAGGTGCTGCCGTTTGCACCCGATTTGGTGTGGGACATGGCTGAGTCCAAGGTGGGCTATGAGATCCCCATGACCAGGCTGTTCTACAAGCCCGAGGAGATGCCCTCACTCGAGGAGCTCGACGCTGAGATCGAGACTGTGCTTGAGTCCATCCGTGCTCGTTTTCAGGAGGTCAAGGAATGAGTTTAAATGCTCGTGAGGTCAGCATCCGCCATTACGCCCATGTAAACCCTCTCACCACCGAGTTTAACAATCTTGAAGATGGAACTGTGGTCGATTTCCTCCCTCTAGAAAATATTTGGTCCACAGAGGGCACGGACTATTCCAGAAAGAAGGCTTGGAAAAAGTCGGAAACTAGCTACACGCAATTCCGGCGAGGAGATGTTCTTGTTCCAAAAGTTACTCCTACAGTTTTTCATGGGCGGTCTATCATTGCCAATACTAAAACTGATATTGGTCTTGCTACTTCTGAAGTGCATGTTTTGCGACCAAAGGAAAACGCAGACGCGAGGTGGATTGTTTACAATTTGCTATCTAGCAAGTTTCTAGATCGCGCGCGCGGTGAAGTCTATGGTGTGGGCGGTCTACAACGAATTTCCGCGGGGTATCTTGGTTCTTACAAGTTGATGGAAACCAACGTCCGTACCCAGCGCCGCATCGCTGACTACCTGGATCGGGAGACCGCCGAGATCGACGCTGCGGTGGCCGACCTAGACAGGTACGTGGAGCTGCTGGAGGAGCGACGAGCCGCGTTGTTGATTAAGGAGACTAAGATCCGGGATTCCGTCCCCTTGACTAACCTCGGCCGTCACGCCCAGGTTTTTCTCGGAAAAACTCTCCAATCAGAGGCGAAGAATGATTTCGATCAATTGACTAGCTACGTTCGGGCCGGGAATATTCAACCAAATGGAGTATTCGCTGGAGAGGAGAAGAAGATGTGGATGTCACCGATTGAGATCGAAACGTATTCCATCGAAGCTGGTGATGTACTTGTCGTCGAGGGTGGTGCTGGATTTGGTAGAAGTTTGACAATGGAACGCGGACTTCCGGGTTGGGGGTTTCAAAACCATGTCATCCGAATCCGCCCCTCTGCTGGCTGGATAGGTAAGTTTCTGGATTACTCGATAAGGGCACATAAAGCCGATGGTCTTATCGACTTAATAGCAATTGGCGCCACAATCCCCGGTTTCTCTTCTGAACGCGCTAAGAAGCTTCCAGTCGCGTTTCTCAACCAAAAAGAGCAGTTGAAGATTGTTCAGTCCCTCGACGAGAAAAATGCAGAAATCGACTCCCTTATCGCCGAATCCACCAAGCTCCGTGATCTTCTGCTCAAGCGTCGTTCTGTTCTTATTACTGAGGTCGTTACCGGCCGGAAGGAGGTTCACTGATCATGGGTATTTCGTCCACGATGGAAAAGGCGTTCGAGGACACCATCGTCAACCATCTTTCCGCCCACGGGTGGCTGACCGGCACCGGCAATGCTGGCGCTAGCAGTAACGCCGGCTGGGACAAGGCCCGGGCACTGTATATCCCTGACGTCCTGCACTGGCTTGAGACCCAATACCCGGAGGAGTTCGCCAAAGCGGTCCCCGAGTCGTCGACTGGTGTGCAGCGTGATGTCCACATCGCCAAGCTCCTGGACCGTCTGACCGAGATGCTGGATAAGGCACCGATCCTCAACGCGCGGACCAAGAAGGTCCAGCACGGGCTGCTCGGTACCCTGCGTAACGGCTTCTCCCACGCCCAGCGTGGCCAGATGAACGCCACCTTCGGCCCGATGGTGGCATTCCATCCTGAAAACCCGCTCTACACCAGTGCTGTCGAGCAAGCCCGTCACAACCGGCTCCGGGTGCTGCGCCAGGTGCCCTTCGATGTCACCGGCACCGACACACTTGATCTGGTACTCACCGTCAACGGTATTCCGGTGGCCACCCTGGAACTGAAGACCGATAACACCCAGGCAGTGCGTGATGCCGTCAAGCAGTACAAGCAGGACCGCAAGCCGACGAAGAACCGGCCCCTGCTCAAGCCTGGCCGGGCACTGGTGCACTTTGCCGTGTCCAACCAGGAGGTCTACATGACCACCGTGCTGGCGGGCCTGGACACCTTCTTTCTGCCCTTCAACCAGGGCAACGACGGTCATGCCGGCAACCCGGTCAACCCAACTGGCTCTGACACCGCCTACCTATGGGAGGAGGTGTTCGCACCGGATCTTTTCCTGCGTATCCTGCGCGACTACGCCTTGTGGGAGCCGTCGTCGAAGGGGAACAAGGGTCGACTGATCTTCCCGCGCTACCACCAGCTGCGGGCCACCGAGAAGGTCATCGACGACATCGCCGAGCGTGCCCGGACCACCGGCAGAGGTGCTGGTGGTCGCTACCTGATCCAGCACTCAGCAGGCTCAGGTAAGACCAAGACAATTGCGTGGCTGGCCCACCGGGCGGGCCGTGTCATCGACATGGCCGGCAAGCCGGTATTCGACTCGGTCATCGTGGTCACCGACCGCACCGTGCTTGATGACAACATCAAGGAGGGCTTGGACCTGCTGCGTGCCTCCGAGGGCCTGGTGGTCAACGTCAACAACGAACTCGGCTCCAAGTCTAAGACGCTAGAGGCGGCTCTTTCTCGGGGTGGGCACATCATCTCGTGCACCATCCAGACCTTCCCGGCGCTGGCGAAGATGATGGAGAAGTCTCCGGCCCTTAGCGGGCGCAACTACTGTGTGATCATGGATGAGGCCCACTCCTCCCAGCACGGTGAGGCCGCCACCCGACTGCGTGAGATCCTCGTTGACGTTGAGGTTCCTGAGGGCGAGGACATCGGCGCTGATGATGTCCTGCTGGCCATGGACAAGGCAGTGACCAACTCCCCGAACTTGAGTTTTATTGCGCTAACAGCCACCCCGAAAGCAAAAACCCTGGCCGCGTACGGAGCTGTGGACCCGCACAACCCTGACCGTCGTGTCGCATTCGATACCTACCAGATGAGTCAGGCCATCGAGGAGGGCTTCATCCTCGATGTGCTGGCCAACTACTCCACCTACCAGATGTTCGCTAGCATCCGTGATGCGCTGGGGAGGGAGGAGACAGTCAACTTCGGTGAAGCGGTCTCCGATATGGTGCGTTTCGTGCGCCTGCACCCGACCTCGATTGCCCAGAAGGTGGAGGTCACCGTCGAACATTTTCGGCGCAACGTCATGCACCACCTGGGTGGCACCGCCAAGGCCATGGTGGTGGCAGCTGACCGGATGTCGGCGGCGACCTGGTCGCACAAAATGAACGAGTATATAGCCAAGCGCGGCTACACGGACATGACCACCCTGGTGGCGTTCTCTGGGTCGTTGACCTACGGAAAGGGAGACGAGGCCATGGAGGTTACCGAGGCGTCGATGAACGGTGTGCGCGATACCGCCGGGCACTTCCGTGAGCATGACGAGGCGAAGGTGCTCATCGTGGCGAACAAGTTCCAGACCGGGTTTGATGAGCCGCGCCTATGTGCGATGTATGTTGACCGAAAGCTCTCCGGTGTGCAGGCTGTGCAAACCCTGTCGCGGCTCAACCGGGTGTTCCCGGACAAGCCCAAGCCGATGGTGGTGGACTTCATCAACGAGCCGTCCGCTATTCTGGAGTCCTTCAGGCCTTATTACCGGGATGCCTACATCGAGGACGAGATCCCCGCTAACGCTTTGGCGGATCTGGGTGATGTCCTGGATGCCGCCGCGTTCTACACCCCGGACGAGCTCGACAAACTGGCCGATGCATACATAGCGCATGAGGATGCCGAAACCCTGCAGGGGCTGGTGGCGCCGATCCGGGCCCGGTGGAATGATCACATGCGTGATGCCCGTCTGAAGCTGGACAAGGAGGCCTACGATACCGGTAAGTCTTTTAGGGCCAACCTCATCAAGTACACCCATGCCTGGGAGTTTCTCAGCCAGATCGTCGATTTCCAGGACGCGCTGCTGCATAAACGGGCGATTGTCGCCGGTCTGCTGGCCAAGAACCTCAACCTCGAGCGTCAGGACGATGACGATGACTATACCGTCGGCATTGAACTGGTGGGAGTCTCCGTCGAGCCGACATCAGACGAACAGGATCTGGAACTGGCCGCATACGACCCCGAGGGGAAGCTGAGGCTGCCAGGCTTTGACGGTCGTCCGGTCGGCAGTCACTCGCCTGTGCAAGCCGCATTCGATGAGGCCGTAGACCAAGTGAACCAACTGCTGGCGAAGGCCGGTCTGGACTCATCAAACCAAGCTGCCGGCAACGCAGTTCGAGCAAGTTACGGCATCTTGGCGGCAGACACCACTGTGCAGGCATTAACGCGGGAGAACGACCCGACACAGGTAGCCGGCACCGACACCTTCAGGAACAAGGGACTCGGGGCCATCGTCACCGCCGCCAGACAGTCCAACGAGGTTTTCGAAGCTGTCACCGCCGATCCGGAGAACCTAGAAAAGTTCCTCGAAGTACTGGCGCACATGCTGGTCGCAGCACGCCAGGATGAGAGGAATAATGCATAGCTGACGTCCGATCTAAGTCACGGGTCCGCGACACAGTTGTGCTAACCGAAGATCCCGATGCGCCGCGCAGTTGCTCACGTCCCTGTAGTCACCGCGCTGAGTAGTACGCACGGCGCCCCACCTTCTGGACAGGCCCCGACTGGAGCGCATTCATTTGCGACTGAGCAACCTGGCCTGCGCCCGTTGGGATCTCGAAAGAGCCGAGATTGCGGTAAAACCGGTTTTCCAGACGCTGGGTGCTGTTCCCTGGCTGCCTACTGCACCATCTCGATGAACTCACAGCTCCCAAGGGGCCGTGGCAGTGGCTCTGGTTCCATCCGCTGCCGCCTCCAATAGCGGTTGCAGACAACGGCGGTTGATATGTCGACTATGCCTTTTTCCGCGGCAAAGCGGCCGACCGGTGTATTGGGAGGCTCTGAGGCCCGCTGATCTCGGCTGACAGGGTCAACTGCTGCGTACCGTCCGTGCCTTCGGCCTGCACGCCGCTGCGTTTTTGCCCAGCGTCGTGTGGTTGGTCATGCCGGTGGGTGCGCTGTTGCAGGTGTTCGGTCTCGCGTCGGTGCCCGAGCAGCGTGGTGATATCGCGGCAGGTGTTTCTAACGGTGCGATTGCCTGCTTCATCCTCGGTCGGCTTTACGTCGTCGGCGTGGCGGTGGCGCTGTGACTCTCCCACGCCTTTGTTATATCCTCGTCGTCCACGCTGGATTCGGCCGCCTTGTCCAGACGAAAACTGCTGTTGAACTTAGCGGGTATATTGACGAAACGTTTGCGTGACAACGCGACAGGAGTGTAATAGGTCACACAACGCGTCGCGGCGCGGCCACCGAGGTTTTTAAACGAGCCAAGAGAACTCCACCGAGACCCTCCAGCACTTCCGAAGCAAAAAAATAAACCCTCGCCAGGCTATGGGCCTGGCGAGGGTTTTCTATAGTAGCGGGGGCAGGATTTGAACCTACGACCTCTGGGTTATGAGCCCAGCGAGCTACCGAGCTGCTCCACCCCGCGCCGAATTGCTTAGATCATATCTGATCTCCGCAACGAGAAACAACTATACCCAGATCATGCGCGCAAAGACAAATCCCCAGTACCTTCCACCTCATGGCAGCAAAAGAGTACTGGGGATCGGCTCCTAGTTGTTCAGGGCTTGGTAGGCAGCTACAGCCTGATCTAACTGATCAAGAGCCCGTCCGTATTCTTCGAAGGACCCGTCACGAGCCGCCTCGAGTCGGCTCAGAGCCTCGTTGATCGCTGTGATTGCTTCCGAAGCATTAGCAGCTCCTGGTACTGGCTTTTCAGCCACCCCTTCACCGCTAGTCTCTTCACCGTCACCCTCGACGGGTGTCTCCGTTATGGGTGCCTTACCCGTCGGCGTCTTGAGAGTTTTTGCTTGGTCGATATCTTGAGCCTCACGTGGGTTGATTCCAACCTGTGCGAGTGCCTCAGAGACTGTCGGGGCATAACCTACCTGGCCGTTATAACTGACGAGTACGCGCAACAACTTGGGGAAGGCGGAGTCTTCTTGCCCCTTGCGCTGAGCGTAGATGGGCTCTACGTATAGGATCTCGCTACCACCCACGGGCAAAGTGAGAAGATTTCCATTCTTAAGCTCGGTAGTAGCCTTCCACAACGACTGGTCACGAGCCACCTGGTCAGAGGACATCAGAACGTCTTGGGCCTGCTGGGGCCCGAGTGTCTGAGTATTGGTAGGCAATACGCGAACGGTGATCTTGCCGTAATTCTCAGGATCCGAGCTCGCCGCCATATGGGCAGCAAGGTATTGGCGATTCAGACCACGGAATGGGGTGATCAACTGGAAGGAGGGTTCACCGGTCTCAGCGTCGGCAGCTACCACGTAGAACGGGGGCTGAGCCTTGCCGTCAATACCTGAGGATGGGTCAGAGGGAACGGACCAGAAGCGGTCATTGGTGAAGAATTCGCGGGCCTCATTGACATGGTAGCGGGCAAGGATGGAGCGCTGAATCTTGAACATATCCTGCGGATAGCGGATATGACTCATGAGTTCATCAGAGATCTCTTCCTTTGGCTTTACGGTGCCAGGGAATACTCCTTCCCAGGCTTTTAGAACAGGGTCATTCTTATCAAATTCGTACAGCTCAACTGAGCCATCATAGGCGTCGACGACTGCCTTCACGGAGTTACGGATATAACCGAGCTCATCATTGACAATCGCGCGGTTGTCCGCTCCCACTCCGGCGGTGGTATCTTGCGTGGTCAGCGACATGCTCACGCGCTGCGCATAAGGAAGCGAGCGCAGAGTTGTATAGCCGTCAACAATCCACTTGATGCGACCGTCGATAACCGCCGGGTAGGTAGTGGAATCGGTGCTCATCCACGGTGCTACCTTGTGTACGCGCTGGCGCGGATCTCGATCGAATAGAATCTTGGAATTCTCATTGACGCGTTCAGACAACAGGATATTGATTTCCCCGTACCGCGCTGCAAATACACCTCGGTTGAAGTAATTACCAATGCCTACTCCACCCTTGCCCTGATAGGTATAAGTGGAGTTGTCCGTATCGTATTCCACAGCCGTATCCGAATTTGATCCAACCACTGCGTAATCAGCCCCATCGACCGCTGATGCAATTAGTGGGCCGTAGTAGATTCGGGGTTCATCGACCACGATGCCAAGTTTTTTGGCATCCTCGTCTGTTGTCTGGAGATCCGAGACGGTATAAACGGGATACCCACCACGAGTTGATCCCACGTCGCGGGCGACCTCATCAACCTTATTTGCGCGCGCGGCCACGAAACCATTGCCGTGAGTATACACAGTGTGTCGGTTGATCCAGTTTCGCTGGTTTTCGCGCAGCGAGTTGGGATCGATCTCGCGGGCAGCCACCACGAAGTCACGTAACTCACCATCGATGACATAGCGGTCCATCGCCAGTGACTCAGGGAATCCGTAGAAGTTTTTGAGCTGCTTATTTTGCGTGAATGTTGGAGAGAGGATCTCTGGATCCAGCAAACGAATATTGGACACCGTCGCTGAGTCGGACGCGACTACTTCTTCACTGGCGCGTTCTGCGCCCCAATCGAGCTTATAGTCCACTTGTTCATCGGTGAGCCCGTAGGCGTAGCGGGTGGCCTCAATATTGCGACCAATATATTCTGATTCTTTTTCAGCGCGGTTTGGGGTCACCGAGAACTTTTCTAACATCAGTGGCCAGGCGCTGCCGATAACAAGGGCGGACAGCAGCATGAGGACTGTCGAGACCGCTGGAATACGCAAATCCTTGAGGAAAATAACGGAGAAGAATGAGGCAGCTACCAGCACTGCTATGACCATTAAGATGATCTTGGCGGGAAGTACCGCATGAACATCGGTATACGACGCGCCCGTGAAGGTTTCATTGGAATTATTCAACAGATCAAATCGATCCAGATAATAGCCCAGTGCGCGCAGGATCATATACAGACCAGCTGTAATCCCCAGCTGGATGCGAGCCCCCATGGTGACGACTCCCGGGGCTCCTGTTTGGGAGTTAGCCAGACGGATTCCCCCGAAGAGGTAGTGCCCGATCAAGGCGAGGAAGAACGAGACAACGAGCAGAATTGACACAGTTCCTAGCATGAGCCGCAGCATGGGGAGGGTAAATGCGTAGAAGCCAAAGTCCATGCCGAATTGCGGATCGGTAACTCCAAAGCTTTGGCGGTTAAGGAAAAGTTGCACAACTCGCCACTGCTGCTGACCGATAAAACCAGCAAAAACTCCGAATGCCAGGGGGAGCACAAATCCGCGCTTAGCAACGAACTGTTCAAGTTGCCGTCGCGCCTCCGCAACAGCATCGTCGACGAAAAGTAAATTCTCGTGGGCTCGGGATTTGTAAGTAATTAATAAGGTAGCTCCTACGAATAAAGCTGCTAGGAGACCGAAGGCAAAAAATAAAGCGATTCTCGTCAGGACAACCTTATTGAACACACTGCGGAAGTCGATAGCCCCGAACCACAGCCAGTCGGCATAGAAGGTGACCGTAATAGGGATCAAAATGCTCAACAATGTACCAATGATGAGCAAGGTCGTCAGGATTTTTGGTGGGCGCCCCGAACGTGGGGTGGACAGTAGGCGATTGGCCAACGCCATCTCCTCAATTCTGTAGAAACTTTGATGATAAGGGAAGTGCTTTCCCACTTTAGTGGAGATCGAGGAGAAACGGCAGATGAGGTAAAGCAGATCTCCCTTCCACCTGTAGGTCCCTGCGCCACCACAGACCACGGATCTACTCCCCCAGGAGCACGATAGAGTGCGCAGCGTATAAGATGAAGAAAGGCGCCTAGGCCGTCCCCGAACTGAATATATACATTTATAACGTGTGAGTTAAGGATTAAGGGTATGAGTGATCAGCACCGAGTAGAATTATCGCAACAAGCTTTAAATAAGGCGATGCTCGAAGCGGTGGATTTTGTCCATGCTGAAGGGTGGGACGCTTCCCCAACCCTCTTTGCTCTTGTGCCTACCAGATTAATCGCCCAATCTGTCGACACTTTCGAGCAGGACGACTCTCCCTTGACTCTCGTGGTCCAAGAAGAGCTTCCCACACATATTCTTCCTGGCTCGATGGAGCTAGGAGATTATCTGTCCAGAATCACCTGGCCAGAGGAAGTTTTAGGGGCCGTTTTAGCCCAGGAAATTAAGTTCCGCGACTCCTCCGATGAAGAGTCCGATGCGCCCCGCCCGGCGCGCCTATTATCGGGTGTCTTAAGAAATGGGGCGCACCAAACCTTACTCCAGATGCGTCCCTCGGCAGAAGAATTAGCCACGAAGGGCCCCTTTGCCGAAGATGACATCGAGTTGCGCGGGGGCGGTTCTATTGCCCCTGGAGTTATCGCTACTCTTTTGGCTGGCTTCGACGATTAACTGTCCTTCTCCTGCGATTGGATCACTATGGTTATTCACACAGCTCCCCTCCCCTTTATGTATAAAAGGTTGCTCGTCGCCACCTGTGGCGCTCTCATGCTCATCTCTGGTTGCAGTGAGTCGTTACCTCACGAGTCCACTGACTCCACTGACCAACCAACATTGCAACCAATACGCACTGCAGTAAAACCAGTTGGGGTTCCCTCTCTCGGGCCGCATACCCAGGGCTCGCAGCATCCCACAACGCATCCCACAACAAAGGCTCAAGCGCCCACCTCACGGGTAGACACCCCGAGTACGCGCACACAGCAACGGGCGCTAAACGGCCCAGTTGAGCGCACTCGCGATGCTTTTTCTACGCTGGCGCCTGACTCTCTTTTCGCCCAATTTGATAGTTGCCAACCCAATGGAGTGAGTGATTCCATGGCCTGCACCGGGCCGGAGGTTGGGCAATTTCAGTTTTTCTCCTCCGACGCCAAGGCTGCCTCAACCACCCAGATCCTGACTGAACTGCGTTCTTCACGCGTGATGTACGATTCCGGCCGCTTTGTGGTGGGCTGGTCCACGGTGGGCAATACCGCGATTATTACGGCAATTGATAATGGTCTCGGCCTTGTTATGCAGCAGATGGTTTCTACTTATGACGTCGATCCTAAGGAAAGAATTTCCACTCTAGGGCTTATTGCCGCGGTAGAATCCCCGCGAAGTCATTCCGTGAAGTCCATCTCTGAGCCCACACCGGAGGCCACCTCCGCGACTTCTAAGTCAATCGCATCTCGGGTGGACCCAGGTAGCTAAGAGGAAATTTTAACCATTATGGACGGTCGGTGCAGCTTATCAGCTCTTTACCGGCGGCAAAGTCATCCATGCGTGCTACGGCATCGGAAAGCGTTGATACTCCCACTACTGTCATGGAGGAATAATTCTCGCCGGTGAGCTCTTCGCAATTGCGCGCCGGGGCTAAGAAGAGTTCAGCTCCCGCAGCAGCGGCGGCTCGGGCTTTGTGCTTGATGCCCCCAATAGGGCCCACCTCGCCCGTATCAGTAATAGTGCCGGTACCGGCCACGTATTTCCCGTGATTGAGTTCACCGGGCGAAAGCTTGTCAATGACAGCGAGGGCGAAAACCATCCCAGCAGATGGTCCTCCAACATCCTCGAGGTTATAGCGCACAGAGATTCCCTCTGCTGACGACGTCACCATATTGACTCCTAAAAAGGGCACGGTCTCGTCGTAGGGATGCGCCCGCAAAGTCAAAGTTTTTGTCAATCTGCGATCCCCGCGCTTGATACTCAGCTCAATGCTATCGCCAGGTTTTTTCGCTCGGACCAGCTGTTGCGCTCCACCTCCAGTGCGTACAGGGACGGAATCGATAGCTAGAATTACGTCATTATCGCGCAGCGTTTCAGCAGCGGCGGAATCAGCAACAATACGCGCGATCTTTACGTCCATAGGGCGCTTGAGATAACGCAGAGCGGCGGTGGTAGCCGCAGATTCAGATGCACTAAAGGCAGCCTCATTGAGCTGTTTTATCTCGTCTTCGGTTTTTCCTTGGGGAAAGATCTGTTCAATGGGGATGAGCGTATCCCCGTGCACGATAAGTCGATTGAGTCCCTGGATGAGCGTCATATTGCTACGTACACTTACTGTGGTCATATCGAGGTGACCCTGAGTTGAGTCCACCTCGGCGCCGTCGATATTGATCACCTCGACCCCGTTGACTTCATCGAGCGTATTAAACGTCGGCCCCTGCCCCTCTGCCGCATAGGGAATAGTCAGGGAATAATTGGTGCCAGGTATATGGTCTAATTGGGCAAGCGTCATGAGAATAACAACCGGGATGGCTCCAAAAGCTAGGGTTCGCGTTCGTCTGCTCACGGTCACTCAGCTTACGTGTAGAAGGTCACTGTTCGCTAACAGCATGTATATAGCGCTAGCGCTTATTGCTTAGATTTCGGTAGGTTAGGGACATGAATAACAGCGGTTTCGGTTTCTCCTTCAACTTCGGCTCCGACGATGATGACAATAATGACCGCCGAGAGAATTCTGGCAATTTCTCTGGCGGCTTAGGCGATATGTTCAATCAGCTCGGCGCTATGCTGTCAGGTTTGG
Source organism: Corynebacterium sp. ES2794-CONJ1 (assembly GCF_025660615.1). Taxonomy (NCBI): domain Bacteria; kingdom Bacillati; phylum Actinomycetota; class Actinomycetes; order Mycobacteriales; family Corynebacteriaceae; genus Corynebacterium; species Corynebacterium sp. ES2794-CONJ1. Next base: position 39,667 of record NZ_JAOTIM010000002.1, read on the forward strand.
GTAACTCCATGAATACCCCCGACGCGCAGAAAGAGGCCGTGAATTATGAAATGGCCAAGCGCATAGGGATACAACATCTATCTAGCCTTAAGCGCACCGAAAAAGTCAGCAGCGCCCACATCAAAGCGAGCGAAGAATCAGTGCGCCTTGCCGAATTATGGCTGGACGACGCTACCATCCTGCCGTCGGCTTCGGCCCGGGTGGAGGCGTGGTCTGCTGCGGATTGGCTGGAGAAGACGCTCCCGCAGTGGAAGCGTCTCGTCTCCCCCGTTGCCGCCCACAAAAATGAGGCGCGACTAGATACCCTGCCGAGCGAAGCCAAGGATGCCATCGGCCCCATGCTCGCAATGATGAACCAGATGTCAGGCGTTAACTACGGAATGCACTTGGGGCAATCTTTAGGCGATCTCGCTACCCAAGCGCTTTCTGGCTCCGACTTTGGCATACCAGTGGCGGCACCTGGGATCTTGGCGCTTAACCCCTTGGCCATTGAGGAAAGTGCCGCGAACTCAGGGATCCCCGCTCAGGAAGTTCTGGTCTATGTGGCAGCCCGCGAGGCTGCGCGCCAACGACTTTTCCACTCCGTGCCGTGGCTTGTTGAACGCCTAGTATCCTCTGTGGAGGAATATGCTGCTGGACTTGAGATAGATACCTCGCATATTGAGGAGGCCATGCGCGAGATTAATATCGAATCTCAGGATCCGCAGGCAATCCAGGAGGCTATGGCTCGGTTGCAGGATATGGATTTGGAACCGCGTATTTCCTCTCGAAATATCACCGCCACCTCTCGCCTGGAGAGCCTTCTTGCCCTTGTCGAAGGTTGGGTCGATGTGGTTGTACAAGAGGGGCTATCGGATCGGATACCGCAAGCTGCACAGCTCCACAAGCAGTGGATTAACCGCCGACTGACCGGGGGCTCTGCCGAAAATGTCTTCTTTGAGGTCGTCGGTTTTGAGATCGCTCAGCCTCCCACGGATGAGGCCGGTGAACTGTGGCGCAGAGTGACCGTAGCTGTCGGTACCCAGCGCCGCGACGGAGTATGGAAGCACCCCGATTTCCTTCCAACCGCGGATGATATTACGAATCCTGCAGAATTTATAGATTCTCTCCTCGACGATTCTGATTTTAAAGATTTTGATCCTATTGCTGAGATAACGGCACTAGAGAAAGAACGCGAAGAACAATCCTCTCACGAGGATGATCCGGAGAATCCCTCCAATCAATAACCTCCTCTGATAGACCTGTAGTAATAACAGATCTCCTTTGTGCCTACTCGTGTGGGGTAACGGGTGGGCACATATCACTCAATTGCCCTAACATATTAACCAGCACCAAGTAACAGTGCTGTGGCAGCCTGTCTCCTTCCCACCTCATCGTGGGAAGGCGTGGGAAGCTGTCACCCCCTTCCCCTTGTGAGGACACCGACTGCTATGCGCTTTTACGGCGATCTGATTATCGACCACCTCATGATCTCTCTGGGCGCCGCGATTGTTGCGGCTCTGATCGGAGTGGCAACTGGAGTTTGGCTCTCTACACGGCCCAAGATTGCCACTCCCGCTATTGCGGTGGTCAATATTGCGTATACCATCCCATCGATCGCGCTGCTTGGCGTGCTCATCACTGTGACGGGCATTGGCAATACGACGGCGGTTATTGCGCTCGTCGTCTATGGCTTGCTCCCGGTGGTGCGATCAACCTTTGTGAGCATGCGCGCCGTTGATCCAGCTTTAATCGAGGCTGCCAGGGGAATGGGCGCTACGAAGCGGCAGGTTTTTCGCACAGTCACCTTCCCCTTAGCACTGCCGCAGATCCTTGCCTCGATACGCACAATGGTGACCATGACTATCGCGCTGGCTGGTATTGCTTCTTTTGTGGGCGCAGGCGGCTTGGGTGTGGCAATTTATCGGGGTATCACAACCGGTAACCAACAGATGATTGTTATCGGTAGTGCCCTCGTTGCGGCCCTCGCCCTAATATCTGATGCTCTCCTGGCCGCTATACAAAAGGGCCTGACGGGTTCGACTAAAACACGGCGCACCACCACTAAGGGGCTCGTGGCCACTGGGGCTGTACTCATGGTGCTCGTGGCATTCTTTGCAGTCAATCTTGGAGGTGCCCAAACGGTGCGTATTGCTACTAAACCAAATACCGAGAATCTTATTCTGGGTAAAATAATGCAGCGCATGATCGAGGAGAATTCCGATTACTTGGTGTCCATGACCGACGGAGTTGGCGGTGGCACCAGCAATATCCAAAGCGGCATGAAGGCCGGGGACTTCGATATGTACCCCGAATACACAGGAACTGCTTGGCAGGTGATCCTAAAAAATTCGCGCGCTTATGATGAATCTCAGTTCGCCGAACTCAATGATGGGTTGCGCGCCCAGGTCGGCCAAGAGTTCAACCCCATGTTCGGCTTCAATAACACATATTCAATTGCGGTCAATGCTGAACTAGCCAAAAAATACTCCATTAAGACCTTCTCAGATCTCACCCGGGTAGCTCCGTCGATGAGCTTTGGTGCGGAATACGATTTCTATGAGCGTGAGGATGGTTATGACGCTCTCGCGGAATTCTACGGTCTAAGTTTCAAAAACACCGTGGATATGGATAACGGTTTGAAATACCAGGCTATTTTGGATGGCAAGATTGATGCCATCACCGTTTTCACCACTGATGGCCAGCTAACGGATCCGCGCATTGTGGTCCTTGAGGACGATAAAAACTTCTACCCCTCCTATGAGGCGGGAGTTCTTAGCCGTATAGATTTTGTGAGAGAAAATCCCGAGATCGCTCAGATCCTCAGCCCACTGCAGGAACTGATCGATGAAGCGACGATGGCCAACTTAAACAACCAAGTTGAAGTTGAGGGAAAGACTGTGGCTGAAGTTGCCGAAGAATTCGCGGTGAACAACAAATTGATTGGAGCCTAGAAGACATGTCTACCATCCGCTATGAAGATGTCAGCCTTTCATTCGGCGATAATCATTTGCTCACAGACCTCAATCTGGAAATAGCCGACGGCGATTTTGTCAGCATTGTTGGTTCCTCAGGGTCCGGCAAAACCACAATCATGAAAATGATCAACGGTTTAATCCTGCCCGATTCCGGGCGCGTGCTTATCGATGGCGAAAATGTTGCCGACCTCGATTTGGTCGATTTGCGCCGCCACGTCGGCTACAGCATTCAGGGCAATGTGCTCTTCCCCCATCTGACGGTTGAAGAAAATATTGGGTATGTGCTCTCCCTTATGGAGCAAGACCCCGAGGAGATTTCGCAGCGCGTTGGAGATTTGCTGGATACTTTCCAGTTACCCGACGATATACGTGACCGGATGCCTAATGAGATTTCGGGGGGCCAGGCACAGCGGGTGGGAATCGCACGGGCTTATGCCTCGTCACCGAAGGTATTACTCATGGACGAACCCTTTGGAGCAGTAGACGCAATTACCCGCTATCAGCTCCAAAAAGATCTCAAACACTGGCACGAAAAGCTAGGGCTGACCATCGTTTTTATCACTCACGATATCCGCGAGGCTCTCAGTATGAGCACCAAGGTGCTCGTGCTTCACGATGGTGTGATTCAGCAATTCGCTACACCCGCTGAGATTAAGGACCATCCTGCCGAGGGATTTGTCTCCGACCTTATGGATATGAGCGACTGACCGGCTGACGTGCCCACGCTTCTAAGAATCCCTTAGCGCGCTCGGCATAGGGAATCCGATCCGCCCAATGCCAAAACTCGGCTGAATGACCGGAGTGGATAAAAGTATGAGTTAGTTCGTGGGCAATGACAGCATCAAGAACATAATCTGGGACCCCACGGAGACGATCAGAAATGCGAATTTCGCCTGTCAAGCTGGAATATGACCCCCACCTTTTGCGCTGATTTTTTACCCACCTGATCGAAGTCATGTGTGCTCGCGAGTCGAGGTAGCGCCTATTGATCTCGTCAGCTCGCTGTTCTAGATCTGCATCGCTATATCTAGTTTGCTGCTTCGACCGAGTGAGTTTTTCGGTAATTTCTGAGACTATTTTTGCCTCTGCCTGTTCCGATAGGTGGGCTGGGACCCGGACTTCAATGACGCCATCGACCCAGCTTGCACTCACCGTTTTCTTTCGCCGCGCAGATCTGATGACGGTGATATCGGGATTGTCATCCATGACCCAATCTTTCTCTATCGCTTGCTACCCTCTTCTGCCCATTCGAGATGCGCACTGATGAAAGCCGTGATCCAATGGCCATATGACCTCCACTACTCTCACCGATCATAACCTCGACCATCGCGTTAGCGATCGCCTCCTGGTGCTCAGCCCAGGTATAGATATACTCCTTCGTGCCGATTGCGCCGTCCAATGTGGCCTTGACACCTCCAGGGCTGGGATCTTTGATATTACCGAGTTAAGACCGGGAGATCTCATCGCTTTCTTACGTTCTCTGGACCGCCCCCATCACATAAGCGTGATCCACGCTGGTTTGATCAAACTCGGGCTGAAATCGAGCACTGCCTCGATGATTCTCGAAGATCTAACCTACCACGGAGTTTTAGTCGATCCCGTATGGCCCACTGTTTGTCTTGTCGGTCCGGGAAGTCACGGTTTCACCATCGCTTCTGTACTCAAACAAGCGGGTGCTCGCGTTATTGAGGCTGAGGATCACCGCTTTCCTGAGCTTCTTCTCGACTCCGTGGATCGAACCACCCCCTTAATCGTTGCAGGACACTATCAGAGGGGCTCTCATTATGCCAAGGACATTTATAGTTTTCAGACCATCATTCCCATTGAGTTCCTTGGCGGCAGTGCTATAATTGGGCCGCTAAGAATAGATGGTCACGGCCCGTGCCCCGTATGCGGGGATCTCTATGCCACTGAGAAGGACCCCCATTGGGGCTTCCTCCTTGATCAACGCCACACTCCAGGCCGGAACGATCCGATTGTAGAATATAGCGTTGCTGCGCGCTTAGCGGCACTACTCGCCCCAGCATATCCATCACCTGGGATCAAGAATGATCTCCTGAGACCGGGCTTAAAAATAGCGCTCAACCCTTACCGTGGCGCAGAGGATATTGAGGTTGTCGGTCCCCATCGCTCATGCCCCTACTGCTGGGAGCACGCAGGTGAGCGACCATGATTTACTGGGCCAATAATTCCAAGAGATCCGCACCAAATTTCTCGACTGTCACCGGGCCAATCCCAGCAATAGCCAAAAGCTGCTCGTCGGTGGTAGGTCGACGCTCCGCCAAGGCTAATAGCACCGCATCAGAGAAAATGGTGTAGGCGGGGCGCCCCGCTAGCTTTGCCTGCTCTAAGCGCCAACTCCGCAATGTGTGGATGAGCTGATGATCAGCCTCAGAGGGACAGTCCTGACAGTGGCCTAGAATTTTATCATCAGGATCATTTAACGGCACGCCACAAATCTGGCACCTGTGCGCACCTCGCTTAGTTTTTTTCGCAGTCAACGTCGCTGGCTCCGCTACTATGCCATCAAGGAAACGGGTGCGCTTGCGACTTTTACGTCCACCCTCCTGACGTGCATACGACCACGTGTGCACCAGGTGTTCCCTCGCCCGCGTAATACCAACATAGAAGAGACGACGCTCCTCCTCGATCGCTTCCTCTCCCGCTTTCAGAGCGTGACTAATGGGGATAGAACCATCATTAAGTCCCACCAAAAAGACTGCGTCCCACTCCAGCCCCTTAGCGGCGTGAAGCGAGGCCAGAGTCACTCCCCGCATAGAAGGCGGATGTTTGGCATCGGCTCGCTGTTTGAGCTGGCCCAAAAGGCCAACCAAATCTAAGTCGGGAGTGGCCTGTCCTAGTTCTTGGGTCAACTCCACCAAGGCACGCAAAGACTCCCACCGTTCACGAGCTTGCACACCCTGAGGCTCCTGAGTACTAAAGCCCACACCGCTTAAGATAGCAGTCACTAGATGGTGAATCTCGGGCCCACGGTGCTGATCGGGAAGATCCTCACGCTGTGCCGCGCGTACAAGTTGATTGATCGCTTGAATAATCTCAGGCCGCTTGAAGAACTCCTCCCCACCACGTACTTGGTAGACAATGCCAGCCTCAGCCAGTGCCTGTTCAAAGGCGACAGATTGGGCGTTTATACGATACAAAATGGCGATCTCGGCGGGATCTACCCCCTGTGTTAGGAGATCTTTAATAGCGGCAGCAACACCACGGGCCTCTTCTGGCTCACTGTCGTAGGGTCGGAAAACCGGTTCAGGTCCCCGCGGTCGCATACCCTCCAATTTCAGGCGCGTGCCCGCAACACGCCCTGAAGCTTGGGCGATCACCCGGTTAGCAAGAGTGGTGATCTGCGGGGTAGAACGATAATCTCGTTGTAGTTTCACGATGGTGGCATGAGCATAAGTACGGGAAAAATCCAATAGAAAATTCGGGGTTGCTCCCGTGAATGAATAAATTGTTTGGTTGGCATCGCCAACGACCGTGAGATCATCTCGATCCCCTAGCCATGCGTTGAGCACTCGCTGCTGCAGAGGAGTGACATCCTGATACTCATCGACCACGAAACTACGATATTGGCTGCGGAATTCCTCGGCGATGCCACGAGAATTCTCTAGAGCCCCAGCTACATGAACAAGAAGATCATCGAAATCTAGTTCCACGCCCTCTGGCGATATTTTGGACTCCTCATAGAGCTGATAGCACTGCGCTATCTTCTCTGCAGGGTATGGGAGTCTGCGATCGCCCACCCGTGCCGCATAGCTTTCCGGTGGGATAAGGCTGGCTTTCGCCCACTCAATTTCTCCTAAGAGATCACGAATATTTTCTTTTGAAGACTCGATACCAAGGCGGCGCGCTGCTCGGCTAACCTTGGGAAATTTATTATCCAGTATCGCCCAGCGCAGGTCTCCAGCTACCTGAGGCCAAAAATACCGTAATTGACGCAACGCCGCTGCGTGGAAGGTGCGGGCGTGCACGCCACCAATACCCATCAGTTTCAGTCGGTGTGACATTTCCCCAGCTGCCCGCTTGGTAAAAGTGACCGCCATGACCCGCTGCGGACTGACAAAGCCCGCATCGATCATATGAGCTATGCGGTAGGTGATAGTGCGTGTTTTTCCGGTGCCGGCACCAGCGAGAATAGCCACGGGACCACGCGGTGCGGTAGCAGCAACTCGCTGATCAGAATCGAGGTCTTCGAGATTAATCATATTTATTCACCCATTGCTCAATCATCGTCCACGCCACCGTTCCAGGTGCTGGAAGATTCACCGTCTGCCGTCGCACATCCTCCCGAGACAACCATTGAATATCCAATAATTCGCCGTCGGATGGCCACCGCGGTTCTCTATCATCGGTATACGCTTCAAAGCCCAGCATAAGAGATCCGCTAAACGGCCAAGCCTGGCTCATAATATAGTTCGGATGACAAGCAAGGCGCCCAGTCTCTTCGCGAATTTCTCGCAGCACGGCGTCCTCAGCACTTTCTCCCACCTCAATATAGCCAGCAATCAAAGAATAGTAGTGCGGGCGTAGCGCATTGAGCCCCACCAGGATCTTCTCTTCACCCATAAGCTCCAGGCGGCAGATGATTGCTGGGTCGATGCGCGGGAAAATTTCTAGTACGTTACCCGCGACATTTCCACGAGGTCTAGCAATATGTCCGTGGTAGTCCAGGGCTTCGCCGGTGCGCGGGTGGAAACGGAAATTCTCACGCTGCTGTAGTACCCCTAATGCCCGAAGAGCTTGGGGCTGAAAGCACCGCGCCCAGACCAGATATTCTGGTAGCGAATACTCCTCCCGTGCGACCCGCTTGACCGCTATGGCCTCGAAAAAGAAAGCTCCCTCGTAGAGGTGAAGGTCAGGGTGGGGGCAGGGTTCGATACAACCTGCGGTATCAACGAGTGTGCAGCCATGCTCGTCGAATAGAAAGAGTGGAGTGCTGCTAACGATTTTTAAGGTCCTCACTAAATACGCGACGTACATACAGTAGCCGGTCACCAGGTTCCACGGTCTCAGCCTCGAGGGAGTCAAGACGATATAACTCCCCCGAACGAACTACTCCGAGGACTATATCAGCGAGGTGTCGAGGATTCGCCCCTACCTCGTCCTCGGCTACGGGCCGCTCGGCTACGGAGAAACCTTCGTCGGGTGAGAGCAAATCTTCCATCATCTCCACCACTGACGGGGTTACAGTAGCTAGCCCCAACATGCGGCCCGCCGTCTCCGAGGAGATAACTACAGAATCGGCACCCGATTGCTCCAGAAGGTGTTGATTTTCACTCTCTCGCACACTAGCCACGATCCAGGCAGAAGGGGCCAACTCGCGCACCGAAAGCGTCACCAACACCGCAGTATCATCTGTGGAGGGGGCAACTACAATGGCTTTAGCTTTATTCGCTCCCGCTAATTTGAGGACTTCGGAGCGGGTAGCTGACCCGTTGACGGTGACAAGGCCTTTGTTTTCGGCTGCCTCGAGGACTGACCTATCAGTGTCAATCACCACAATTTCGCGGGGGTTTACACCATCGGCGAGCAGTGCTGAGACCGCCGAATGTCCCTTGGTGCCATAGCCAATCACAATGGTGTGGTTGCGCAATTTTTTCCTCCAACGTTGAATTTGCCAGGCCTTACGGGATTCTTCGGTCAACACCGATAAGGTGGTACCAACTAAGAGCACCACGAAGGCGACGCGTAACGGCGTGACAATGAAGATATTAATCAACCGTGCAAATTGCGTCACTGGCGTTATATCGCCGTAACCGGTCGTCGAAAGCGAGACGGCTGCGTAGTAGAGAGCATCGACAAAGGTCAGCTCCTCGGAATACCCATCACGGTCCAAATAGGCCAGCAACGTGACCACGATTATAAGGATGAGGGCGATAGAAAATCGTCTGGCGATGAGTTGAACGGGGCTAACCAGCGTGTTTTTAGGTATACGAATGACGTTGAGCAGAGCGTGCTCAGGCACATCCGCAAGTTGCGGATCAGTTCGGAATCTATCCGGCAAATGGGATGCCATCCCGCTACCTCTCCCTCATCGATGATATTTACACCTCGATTAGTCTACTAGACTCAGCAGTCACACCGACTGCTCCCCCTCAGCCTTTTTCGCGATCTGCCTGACCCGTGGCATTCGCGATCATTGCGGCGATCTCGTGATCCGAGGGTAACTGCTCGAAAGTAATCATGGTTCCAGAGGAAATATAGTAAAACCCGGCGCGCACCTGCTCGAGTGGTAGATCCTTTAGCCGTGCCCACGCTAAACGATAAACTGCTAATTGCAGTCGTGTACTGCGCAACTTTTGTGCGGTCGGAGGGTGCCCAGTTTTCCAGTCCACAACCATATAGCTGCCGTCGTTTTCGCGAAAAATGGCGTCCATGCGGCCGCGGATGACTATTCCATCGATACTCACTTCAAAGGGTTGTTCAACGAAATCGGGGCTACGGTCTGACCATTCAGAAGCCAAAAAGGCTTTTTTGAGCTCCGCTAAGGACTCATCGGGTATATGCTCATCAACGCCCGGCAATTGATCCTCATCGAGCAAACTGGTGGCGCCGAATCTGTTTTCCAACCAGGAGTGGAACGCGGTTCCCCGCTTGGCGTAGGTATTGGGCTTAAACGGTATCGGTCGACGCTGCCGCTTCGCGAATTGCTCAGGGTTTTCACTAAGGGCGACTATATCGGTGGCAGTAAGCTGATCTGATAGAGCTACCTCGACCTCAGTGGTGCTTTGGCGCTCATATTCTCGGATAAGCGCTTGGACATCGCGTTCCCATTGCTCGAAGATCTCGTAGTCCGCGGAATAGGCAGGAACCTTCTCCATAGCCGCGAGTACCAGCTGGGCTGCCTCTTCTTTAACTGGAGTGGTGATTGCCGACGGGAAAAAGCTAGGTTGGTGCTCAATGTTCTCTGGTTGCGCATCGGTATCATTCCCATCAGCCTGCCGCCCCTGCCACCAGTGAATGATATAGTCTGGGTGTTTCTTGGCTAGCTGAGCGAGATGCTCGTAGGGGTCAATGATGGCCTTGCGGCTCGGGTTATGCGAGGCTGTGATGATCAAATATTGTTCACTTCGCGTGAGGGCAACGTAAAAGAGACGAGTATTCTCCTCTTCGGCCCCTTCCTTGAATTCCTGAATATGTCCCTTAAGAGCAGTCTCCAACTGTTTACGATCCTCCACCTCCGTGAGATCTAATACGGGTGAACCTGATTGCTCTGTCTCTTCTTGGGCGTCGCCGCGCAATGTGGAGGGCACCTGCGCTGGATCAGTCAACCAGGTACGTACTCTGGCGCTATAGGTATTAGCATCGGCGTGGAGGACGCTGACATACCGCCATTCCAAACCTTTGGCCTTGTGGACGGTGAGGATTTGCACCCGATCCGTACGAACCGTGACCTCCCCGGGACTAAGCCCGTTATCGTGTTCCCTAGCAAGATCCAAGTAATCCAAGAATTTCGATAGGCTAGCGCCAGGTATCTGTGCATAGCGCGCCACCTCCTCATGGAAGCGCTCAAGATGAACTACTCCGCTAGCCCCGTCAGCGCGGGGATTCTCTCGCGCTAGAACCTCAGTACGTAATCCTAATTCGCTTTCGATCTGGGCGAACAGATCCGGTAGCGGTTGACTAAGAATATTGCGGCGCAAGCGTCTTAAAATGGCGGCGAGTCTTTTTAAACGTCGTAACCCCAGGGGACTAAAACCTTCGGCTTCTCCCAGGTCTGCAATAGCATCCGCAAGCCCGACAATTTCCTCTGGGTTTTCTTTCACCGCTGACGCGATTTGGGTGCGTAGTGCTCTCTCAGCCGCCGATATAGTGGGATCATCATCCACAGCTGGCTCAGGGCGATTCGCTGGGTGCTCGTCTCCGTGCATTCGACCTTTGAGGTTGCGAGCTCGCTGGGCAAGTACCTCAATATCAGCTACTGATAGACCCATCATGGGCGAGCTGAGTATCCGCATAGCAGCCTGGGAATCGAGAGGACGAATCAATATGGTAGCCACAGCAATAAGATCAGCGACCTCCGGAATATCGACTAGTCCAGCGGATCCAAGTATCTCCACTGGAACTCCCCGCTTTTTGAGTTCATGAGAAATGAGATCCATATGCTTGCGTTTGCGCACGAGGACGGCCGCTGTAAAAGGAGAATCTCCACGATTGTGATAGAAATCGGCGAATTTCTCGGCTACTGCCGCACACTCCGCTTCAGGGCTGGGGTAATAGCCTAGTTCCACCACCCCCTCATCAGCGTGCGGGAGTGAGACTAGTGGCTCTACGGAGCGATTCTTTTTCCTAATCGGACCTAAAACGCTCTCACTGATTTCGTTGGCGCACTCAAGAATGCGCGGTGGGTTGCGGAAGCTCATGGTCAGTTGGGCTTTGGGGGCCACCTGGTTGCCACTATGCGCGAAGTCCGTTACAAAACGTTCCAGATTAGCTGCGGTAGCACCACGCCACCCATAAATGGACTGCATGGGGTCTCCCACAGCCGTCACAGCTTGGCCGGCAAAGAGCTCAGATAACAAGACACGTTGAGCGTGGGAGGTGTCTTGGTACTCATCGAGCAAAACGATATCAAAGCGCTTGGCGAGGGAATCAGATACGCGCGGATTTTCGGTGGCTAGTCTGGCGGCAAGCGACATTTGCTCCCCGAAAGTCATGAGGTTACGCTCGGCCAATAGATCCTTGAGCTGCTGCGCCAGAGGAAGATACTGCATCCTCAGGATCTGTGCGTCGCGAAATTTGACCATATCCCCATTGAGGGCATCTCTTTGACGTGGCCCCTTTGGTAATTCCTCAAAAAGGTTAATAAATGGCTGACTTTCCTCAATGATCTGGTTAGCGCTGACCATATGGTTATCTAATTCGCTGACCAGATCCAGAAGAGTTTGAACAGCGGTTGCTGTTTTTCCACCACTCATCAGCTCACCGTCGTAGGCTTCCACCACGGCGTAGGCGAGTTCGAATAATTCGGCCTGAGTAATCATTCTGCTCCCGGGCTCCACGGGAAGTAGGAGCCCAAACTCCCTGATGAGGGATCCAGCGAATGCGTCGTAGGTCGATACTGTGGGGGCGATAACAGAGAGATTTTCAGCGAGGCGCCCCTTGGGATCTAGGGTTTCTAGGTGGGGAAGGTGAGCTAGTTGTCCCAGCCTTGTGCGAATCCGCTGTGATAATTGTTGCGCTGCTTTTCGGGTGAACGTCAATCCGAGCACCCGGGAAGGATCAATAACACCTTGGGCGGCTAACCACACCACACGGGCTGCCATTGTTTCAGTTTTTCCAGCCCCAGCTCCGGCCACGACGAGGAGGGGTTCACGGTTTGCAGAAATCACCGCAGCCTGTTGTGAGGTAGGCGGATGGGCCTGCCCTAATAGCTGCGACAGCTCGTACGGGTCTAGGCGAATATCGGTGCTTCGATTGTCACTCATCGTCTTTGTTCTACTTGCCTGTTCTCTGGTGCGGGTATTGAAAAAAAATATGTCATCGTGGAAGCTACGTCCTCATAGCTGCATACCCGTGGGGGTGGTGGTCAAGTTACCGGTACTGTGGGCAGGGCAAATATTTCTAAGTACGCACGTATCGCACCTCTGAGAGACTCGCGCCTCCAGGTAGGGTCCGCGCAACTTGTCCATCAGTGGTGGGAGTTGATCTGCAAATTCTTGTAAATCGGCCTCTTGTTTTGGCACTTGACTGCGAAATTTGGTGCCCCGTGCACCATATAACTCTACGTAGATGAGGCTCGCACCTTCAATATCCATCCCAGCGCCATTTATGACGCGCCCATTTTCTATCTCCCCCTTGTTCAATGCTAATTGGTAGGCACATAACTGCGGGTTCTTATCTGCATCGGACGTCGAGGGGAGGTTGGATCCAGTCTTGAAATCGTAGATGTGATAGGCCCCGTCGGTGGTCTTTTTTAAGCGGTCGATACGACCTCTTAGGCGAACTCCGGGAAGAACCTCCACGTTCACGGGGATTTCCGCGTATATATCTGCGGCATCATGGCTATTCGTCTCGATCCACGCAGCGGTATGGTCGAGTGTTTCCTGCCACTGTTGGATATGTGTCTCCTCTTGCCACTTTGCGCTATCGCTGATCTGGGGATAAGCAGCGCGCAGCAGTTCTTGGGCTCGATCTTTATCCATCCCACGAGCTAAAGCTTCGGCATAAGCGTGCACAAGGATACCTTTGAGCAGTGCCGGGGAGGTTTCCGAGTCCACGACTAAAGGACCTAGCATTGTCAGCAATGGGCAGTGTAAAGCTCTATCGATTTTAGAAGGTGACAGCGCAGTCACCGTTAGTTCTTTATCGCTACTTATCCCACCACTTCCCCACCACGAAAACGGGTGCGCATCGGCTATGCCAGCGTGGGCCATTCGAGCTAAGTGACGCGCCGCCTGTTCTTTAAAAAAAGCTGGGCGATGAGGATCGATCAGCACTCTGCGCAGTTCGGCCACCACCGTTGGGATCGATAGCAGCGTGGTGCGCCCCATCTCCTCTAAATTCTCGGCACTGGCGGTGGAATCTGCTACCGCTGGTTGGTAACTCTGGTCCGGTTTCGCTGGCGGTTGAGAATCTGGCGTGGACTGCTCCTCGAGCATATCGAGATAGGGCACGAGGAAGCGGGATATTTCCATGACCTCGTCAGCCTCGGGGGCGTCAACGGCGGCGATTACTACCTTTTGGCGTGCACGTGAGGTTGCCATATCAAAAAGGCGCTGTTCCTCGTGGATGCGTTCTTTGATCCGCGAGATAGGAACGCCCGGTTCAATGCCGTCGTCGATGAGATCAACGAGCTCTTCTTGGCCGAATATCCCGCCGGTGACTCCCGTGTTGGGCCAGCTCCCCTCCTGAACTCCGGCGATGATCGTCGTGTCCCACTCGCGGCCTGTGGTGGCGTGGGCAGTGAGCACTGTTACGGCATCGGGTGCGCTCAGGCGTCTATCACGTACCCCGGTAGGAAGCTCCTGTTGGGCTATATGCGCGATAAAGGAATCTATTCCTGCGTGCGGACGACGTTCAGCAAAGTCGCCAGCATAATCGAAGAGCGTCATGACCGCATCGAGACTGCGATCGGCTTGAGATCCAGGCGCACCGCCGCGAAGACTGACAGCCAGAAGGTGGCGCCCTAATCCAGTTGCTTCCCAAATATTCCACAGCACCTCTTCTACTGAACCAGGGCGCCGTGCCTGCTCGAGGATGCTACGGATGTGGCTGAGTATCTCCCATTCACGGGGTGCGAGAACGGTTGTGACGACCTCTTCGAAATCAGCATTTTTTTGGGCGGCATCAGCGCGCAGCAAATCCGCTAATACCTCCATAGCTCTCCGCTGCGGAGTAGAATTATCAAAACTGCTTTCTACAGCGCGCGTATAGCGCAATTCAGCTAGCCGGAGGCCGCGCAAGAGGCGTCGTAAAGTTGCTGGATCGGCACCACCAATTGGTCCGATGAGTAAGTCCTCTAGTTCTTCCAGGCTCACACCATCGCGTGCGGCACGCACGGTGAGCAGAAGCGCTGAAACTAGCGGCTGTTCTCCGAGAACGAGAGCACCTGCATCTGTGTGCACCGGCACCCCAGCCGCTATGAGAGCACGTCTGATGGGATCGACCTCGGCGGAATTGCGCACAATCACGGCTATCTCTTGATTGGGGATTTGGTGGATTAGATTCTCACGCCGCACCACATCGGCTACCACATGACGCAGTTCCTCCATTGACGCTACGACGTTCATCTCGATTCGCCCCTGGCGGTAGTCATCACTGAAGGATTCTCGCGCTAACCTCACTCGATGTGTATCAGTGAGCTTTAGATGATTCTCAGCAGGGAACTCTCTGAGAAAATCTGGCCGTGCACCGCGGAAACGGAAAACCGATTGATGCGGATCACCTGCGATAACAGCGAACGAGGCGCGCGTGGTAAGCCTGTGAATAAATTCTGTAGATTTGGGATCAAGGTGTTGCGTGTCATCAACAAATACGGCATCAAATCCCAGGCTTTCCACATCGTATTCCAAAACCCTACTCACCAGTTCCGAGGCGGATAATTGATGTGTGTTACCCAAGGACATGACCTGTTCATATTCGCGCAGAAATTCCCCTGCGGCCACCCACATGGGCTGTTGGTATCTGCTGCCCAATGAGATGAGGTCACCGGGAGATAGACCGCGTTCAGCAGCGCGTAGCAGGAAATCACGAAGACCTCGAGCAAAACCGACCATGCCAATTGCCTCACGGATATCATCTGGCCATCGGATGCCGCCGTCACGAGCTCGTTCGCCGTCAAGCAATTCTCGAATCACTGCGTCATGTTCGGCACCGCTGATGAGTCTTAAATGCTCATCCATATGATCTCGCACGATGGCGAAGGCCCATGAGTGGACCGACCGAACGATACTCGAAGAACTAGTAAAACTGTGCCCTCTTAGGCGTGCGGTCAAACCAACACGCAATCTCGCTGCGGCTTCTTTGCTTGCCGCTATGACCATCATGGAATCAGGGTCATGACCGCGAATAATGCGCTCAGCAACGGTATCTAATAAAAGCGTGGTGACCCCTGAGCCGCTGGGGCCCTCAAGCCGCCAGATGCCTTGTTGGGCGTTGAAAAGATCGTTGGACCACGAGCGCCGCGGATTATCCGAGTTGGGTGACGTCAACCGAATGTCAGGATTGGGGGGTATCTGATGATAACCTGCATAAATTTCTTCCCCACGACTATTCCGCGATGAGTTGTCGCTATGATCTGAACTCATTAATTCCTACCTTGATCCGCGTCTATTTCATTATCAAGCATATTACTGAGTTAGGTATGGGAAGTGTTCTCGTAAGCCTTTGAGCGCTCACATCGATCGTGCAGGACGGAACACACTCGGGCAAGGTTAGTGCCGGTCTCCTCTGCGGAATCAGAGTGCAATGCATAAATATAAATGCGGTAGAGGAGCGCTCTGAGTAGCAGCTGGTCGAGATGGGGGACGTGGCGATAGCGGTCGAAGATGCGGGGATCGGTGGCATTGAGGATGAGGGCGTCCACCATGACTTGCGCCGCGGTATATCCGGCGGGTCTGAGCATCCCGATAATATCGGTGATAACAGGCGCCTGCGCCCCAGAGTAAATTGTCGTTGCTAGCATATCGGCGTGCGTGACTTGGATCGCAACCTTGTTTCCATCCATATCGAGGATATCGCTCAGAAGTGGGCGTAACTCGGCAAGAAGGGCGATAGCCTCGCGGTGTCGAGGTTGAGATGGGTCGAGTTGGATTAGGTCTTGACCGCGCGTAACAGCGTGATCAGCGAGGGAATAGAGGTCTCGAGCATTGGGGGCGCTAAAGGTTTCTCCACGTGGCACCGTGGCGAGAATGTGGTCGAGTCGCAGGGCTGCGGCGACTGTTTCATCAATACGATCTGTTGGTTCACCATCGACCCATTGAGAGGCACGCCATCCTTTGCTGATAAAGCGACCATCGGAGGAGCGTATGGGACGCACTATTCTCAGCCCCGGTACCCGCAGGTTCTCGCGTATCCGCGATGACCACACTGCCCTCTCGGGGTAGGCCACTCGAGCGAATATAGTGGTGCCTATTTTGAGCCCATAGTCCCAGGCAAGACCCATAGGCTCCGGGGTAATGCCGCTCGGTGCTTGAAATACTGAGCAAATATATCCTGGCACTTCATCTTCGGTTTCGGGCCCAGCCACTGGATTGTCGGAGACAGCAGCATCCTCTTGAGGCTTAATTTTAAGTAGGAAGACCACATTATCTTCGCTTTTATCGCAGCAGGCCGCTGCCTGCTCGCTATCTGTGACAGCGCTGTCGATGACGCTCTTATTAGTAATGTCATCCGGACGGTCGGTGGAGTTATCAGCCATGGGAACTAGCATAATAACCGAATGAGACATCTACCCCCGCTGCAACTCCAGAGCCTCACTCCGCTCCCTTTATATGGGCTTTTAGATCATTCCGTGCCCCTTGGATACGAGAGATATTCGCTCGCCATGAGTTTATGTGGCTCCCGCCTTACTGCAGGAGCAGCACAGAGTACAGCACCAAACCCGAGGCTAGGCGAAAGGATAGGGCCAAGGATTAGGTTTGCATTCGAAGCCATCATCGGGATACACCTCATCCGGGTTGAGCGCATTAAGCTCGGAATTGCTCAAGCTGAGGGTTTGCTGCATCATCACCGGGGCTAATTCATTGGCACCACCGCACGGTGCGTGTTGGCCGTAGCCTATCCCGTGCCCGACTTCGTGATTAAGCAGGTATTGGCGGTATCCACCGAGGTCACCGAGAAATGTTGATGCTCCGCGCACCCACCGTGATTCATTAATGATCACACGGTTGCCGATGCTATTAAAGCACGATGTCTCCATACTAATATCGTTGCCACACGAGCTGTGGGTTGTCTCCACACTGGAGAGCTGGATGCGCAGATCGGGGATCTCCCCCGAGTCTCCTGCAATATGTTCAAAGCGGAATCGAGGGTCGTGGGTCCATCCCTTGGGGCTGGTCAACGTGGCATCGACCATGCTCACAAAAGCATCGTCACCACCGTAGGCTGAGGTGTCCACCCCATCTTCGATTTCTATAACGTAGCGAAATACTGCTTCCTTCCCTTCCCCGGCGGCGGCGCCAGGTTGACCCACCAATCGGTACTTGCCCGAACCTTTCACGCTAAAGGACGGCCCCGGTGGCAGGGCTCCTTCGGCAATTGTGGGCCGCTCGGCACGTGCGGGGTCCGGCCCTTGCCCCAGACCTTGGGTGTGCGAATCGGTATTGGCACTCGTGCCTACGCGCATGGAATTAACCGGGAACACAGTGGTATCGGGGTTAGTAAAAATATCCACTAAAACCCATACTGTGAGTACCGCTAGGACCGGAATCGCATAGGCTCGCCAACCATAGACCTGGGCGAAGCGTACCAGCCGTGGGGTTGACTCACCATGCTCTGGGGAATCGCCCTCATTCGTCCACCCATAAGTGCTTCGAGATGGAGAACGCCTATTTCCCTCCCGACGACCATTATCCCCTTCAGGATGTGGTTCTGAGGAGGGAAGAGTGCGATCACCGTTATCGCCCACGTTTATGCTCCAGCAAAACCAACGCGATGCGCGGTTTGGGTACCAATTTCGACATAGGCGATACGGTCGTTGCGAATAAGGTAGCGGCGCTGCTTATCATCTTCCAGTTCGAGGACACCGGTACCCTGATGGAGGGCCTCCGAAATTTTAGCGACCACTGTGTCGTGATCTTGGGAGCTCGTAATCACGAGCTCACGTGGGGAATCGGAAAAACCAATCTTAATATCCATAATGTGTCCTTCGGTTAACAGTGAAATCAATCGTTTGTGCGGTGCAGTTAATCTGTAGTCCTTCATCTTAGACAGTTTCCCTGCGCGCGTCACCCGAGAACTGTCCCATCAGGACAATCACTATCCCGCTCGGGGCAACCGAGGAGGTGCTGCGATAGCAGCGGGCGGGAGATCAGTCGATGGGGTGCTTAGCTTATGGTGAAGCGGGGTGAAATGAGGTTGTTAACACCGAAACACACTAGTATCAGATGTGTGTCGAAGAAAGAGACCCCCACCTTCCATGCCCTAGGCGTTGCAGCCGAAATTACGCGAGCTCTTGCTGAGCAAGGCATAATCCATACCTTTGCAATTCAAGAGCTCACACTTCCCATTGCCCTCGACGGCCGTGACCTCATCGGTCAGGCACGAACGGGTATGGGAAAGACCTATGGCTTTGGGGTTCCGCTGCTCGATCGAGTCTTTGATGCCGCAGATATCAAAGAATTGGATGGCACTCCGCGAGCCTTGGTAGTAGTTCCCACGAGGGAACTGGCCGTCCAAGTGGGTGATGATTTAGAGAAGGCAGCTCGCTACACCCCCATAAAAGTCATTACCTTATATGGCGGACGCCCGATTGAAGAACAGGAGCGGGCCGTCAAAAAGGGCGTCGATGTGGTTGTGGGGACGCCGGGCCGACTCCTTGATCTATACCAGCGGGGGGTATTAGCCCTGGATGAAATAGCCATTTTGGTGCTTGATGAGGCCGACGAAATGTTGGACTTAGGATTCTTCCCCGATATTGAGAAAATTCTGACGGCGCTCACACACCCGCATCAAACCATGCTCTTCTCAGCAACTATGCCAGGGCCTGTACTCACTTTGGCTCGTACATTCTTAAGTCAGCCCCTACACATTCGTGCTGAGGAGGCGAATGCACAAGCTACACACAGCTCAACCAAGCAGGTTGTTTTCGCCTCGCACCGCATGGATAAGACCGCGTGTATAACCCGCATCCTGCAGGCAAAGGATCGGGGAAGGACGATCGTCTTCACGCGCACCAAGCGCTCAGCTGCCAGCCTAGCTGAGGATCTTGCAGCCCGCGGATTCCTCGTCGGTGCCGTCCACGGCGACCTCAATCAGGCTGCCCGAGAAGCCTCTTTAGCGGCTTTTCGCAGTGGCACAATAGATATCATGGTCGCAACCGATGTGGCGGCCCGAGGTATTGATATCGACGACGTCACCCATGTGATCAATTTCCAAACCCCCGACGATCCCATGAATTATGTTCACCGTATTGGCCGCACTGGTCGAGCAGGCCACAGCGGTACTGCTGTTACTCTCGTGGGCTACGATGAGCTGACGAAGTGGAAACTCATCAACGATGAACTAGCCCTCGATATACCTACCCCACCACAGTGGTTTAGTAACTCTCCAGAACTCTACGAAGCTTTGGATATACCCCAAGATGCAGCCGAACGAGTCGGTGCGGAACGCAAGGTATTCGGGGGTAGGATTCACGCCCAGGCCTCATCACCACGGCGCAAGGGAAGTCGGGGGTCCAGATCGGGGCGTAACTCTCGAGCGCATCGATCCTCGCGCAGCTAAGAAGCTCAACCTGGTCTAAGGAATTCGACTGATGAATCCCCTCAACAAAAGGCAGTGGCGCGAACGCGCGCTGGTACGTTCCCCCGAAGGCTACCCGTTGCAAGCTCGCCGTCTCATTTCCTCGCCCCTTCACTATATAAGTGCGGCCATCATCGCAATAGCAGCACTCAGCCTCGTTATAAGCGCCGTTATTAGTGCGCCGATTAGATCCGTTTCGCTACATCCAGCTAAAAGCTCCTTTGCTGCGCCCGAGAAGACACAAACTCTCGCTAACCAATATGTAGAGCTGCGCAGCATCCCCGATGACTCTTTGGCTCCGGCACCCCTGTTAGTTCAAGGACTGCTGGTGACAACTACAACCATCGACCAAACCAGCATTATTAGCGCGAGCGACCCCGATACAGGTGAAGAGATCTGGAGCTACAGCCGCGATCTCCCGCTGTGTGCTGTCACAGAAGCATGGGATGATATTGTCGCCATCTATCGCAATGGGGCCGGTTGCGGGGATGTGGTGAGCCTTAAAGCGGCAACTGGAACCTATAGTTCAACGCGCTCATCATCCGCACCCATGGACGTATCCGCGTTGGTGTCTAATGACCGGGTCGGTTATATATCCCCTGCACGCATCGACCTGTGGCGCTCCGACCTCGTACGCACCATCGAATATGGCCTCGATCCCACCCCCCACGAACCCGAATTACAACCACATCCGGGCTGCACGATCATAAGCGCCCAAACTCGGGTAAAAAAACTAGCTTTAATCGAGCAGTGCGAGGATCGCATATGGTTAAGAATCCTCTCCACCGAGCCCGAGGAATCCCGCTCTCCTCAAGTCGACGCCGAGTATGAGTTGACTGGAACGAATCCGGCAGTGGTGGGTATAACCGAGGAAACAGCGGCTGTCTATATCGAGCAGCCAGAGCCTCACTATCTGCGTTTTACACTTGAGGCGAAGCTCGTTGCCGACAGCGTGATTGACCCCATTCAACAAACCGGCCCTGGCCCCACCACTGCAGTGATCAGTAATGACTTGCAGCATCATATCGCGTGGTTTGATGGACGGCGTCTGTATATCTTGCATCCGCTCACCCTCGATATCGACTACGTCGTCGACGACGCTTCTGGGCTACCTGCGGATCTCGGCTCGTATATCCTCTACCCCACCGCTGAGGGTTTTGCGGCAGTTGAAAGTGCTGATGGAAACCCCGTACGGAAGATCCAGATCGCAGGTGGTGTGGAATCCTCTCCAGGTGCGCTCGGCGTTGCCGGCCGCAGCATAGTACTAAAATCTCGGGGCGAAGTTCGAATCTATCAGCCAGCCTGAGAGCGGATTAAATATCGCCTCTCTAGTGGGCGAAGCGTTCTGCTGCCCACTGCACCGAGCGTGGGCTAAAGAGCAACCCGAGAGCCATAATAGTGCTCAATGCTGTTACCACGCCCATAAGGATCTGGGAGCCCGTGAACATATAGTAGGACATAAGTAAAAGTAAATTCTCTAGCATGATGACTGGTCCACGGCCCCACCGTAATCCCTTCGCCATTCGGTAAGCACCGACGATCACGGTTCCGAAAATAATAAGGAAGAATAGTGCTGTTCCAAAGGCTACCGAGGTTACTGCATCCGAGGACTCATAGATGATATCGGGTTGACTGGCGCCAGTGAATCCACGGTAGAAAAGAAGGAAGGCATAGCCTATACCGATTAGCGACTGGACGGCCGCGATGGCGGCGGCGATTTTAATCTCCTGGGGGGGCGTGATAGCTGAAGTCGACGTCATGAATTCATGGTACCTAAAGGTGCAGGTCTTACCTCCACTCCGCGGCACCGGGATCACCTCGGTAGAGTTTTGAGATTCGACGGCGGCGATTCGGGCACCATTCTATTGCCTCTGTACAATCCTGTACGCTTCCACAAGCCCGTGTGAGCCTCGTTGAGCCCTACGAAACCTTGAGCAAGTTGTTGATTATTCAACTATATGGGTGCACTCCGACGATTTGACGAAAGTCACGGGAGGTTATCACTTAGCTTTCATTCATATCACCAGTTCACAACTCTAAGATTTCGAGAGTTTTTCAGACAAAAGGAATTCCGGGGTTGGTGTGAGTCGCCAAGAACAGGAGAAAATGAGTGTTTCTAATCACTTTTAGTGGATAAACTCTAGCATTTTAGTGCGGAACGTGACAGTATCAACGACATACCAAAGCACGGGGAGAGTCGTGAGAGTGAAATCCTTGTGCCCAAGCCTTGGAGCTGACCTCCTTAACGGATGGTTGGCTTTCGGACTGTTTTGGGGTAAAAATCCCAAAACTAGACAGCATACACAGACAAGCGCCCACTGCCTGGCTCACCCTCTTAGGGGTATTAGCCAGCGACGTTGCGTTCTGACCATGATGCATACTCTCACCACGTACTAAAACTAATGGAATTTTAGTTTTCTAGGGGTCCCCTAGAAGGCTATATTCCTATGCACTTTATAACGATATAGGAGTAAATACTATGGACTGGCGCCACAAAGCAGTTTGCCGCGATGAAGACCCTGAACTCTTCTTCCCCGTTGGAAATTCCGGTCCTGCCCTAGCGCAGGTAGCAACCGCGAAACTCGTATGTAACCGCTGCCCAGTAACGTCGCAGTGCCTGGCGTGGGCCCTCGAGTCGGGCCAGGACGCCGGAGTGTGGGGCGGCATGAGCGAGGATGAACGCCGAGCCCTCAAGCGCCGCAAGAACCGTGGCCGCGGCCGCGCACGGGTGAATGCATAAAGCACTCCTACCGGTTGGATAAGAACCAGCAATCTCCCCGTTTCTCAAGCCCCCCACCCCCTTTGAAATCATATATGCCCGCGCTAGTTTCGCTAATGCGTAGCTCACTAGCTGGGCATCATAGAGGGCGCCCGCGAGTATGCGTTTAACGGGGAACGACGGATAAGTATTGCAGCCGAGACGGGTACAACCTTTGGGCCTTCGGGCTCGCAGATTAACATCACCACCCGCCAACCAAGTAAACTACGTGCTGTTAACAGCTCTCATTGTGTTAAAGGAGATATTCTATGAGCAAGCGTGGCCGTAAACGCAAGGATCGTCGTAAGAAGAGCGCCAACCACGGTAGGCGTCCAAATTCCTAAGTCACTGCGGTGATTTAAGCGCTTCGATCATAGGCTGCTTCGCGTTCGCTTTATAGTGTGAACGTGGAGCAGCCTTTTACTATGCACTTTATACCCTGCATATTGTGACATTTTATTTCATCACTCGTCCCTTTAGACACTGAGCTTTAGCCTCATTCATTGCTGCTATGTTGAACCTCCTTATATGGGGGTGTAGGAATAGACAGTTATGGCGAAGAAAAAATCTCATGCGGCAACACCCTGTCTTCAGGCCTTAGAAGACGCTGGAATCACCTACACCACCAGCACTTTCGAGGCGGGCAACGACCACTTCGGCGAGCATGCCGTGGCAGCACTGGAGGTAGAGGCTGAGCGGGTCTTTAAAACCCTCGTCATCGACTTAACGGCAGGTAAAGGTCCAAAGCGGCAGTTAGCGGTTGCGTGCCTACCAGTGCCGTATCATCTGAGTTTAAAAAAAGCAGCCAAAGCCTTCGGTGTTCCCAAGGCAACAATGGCCGATCCCCACGACGCCAGTAAGTCCTCGGGCTATGTACCGGGAGGCATATCACCTATCGGCCATAAGAATCCATTGCCTACCGTGGTAGATGAAACCGCACTACTGGCCGATAGTATCTTTGTCTCAGGTGGTCGTCGCGGATTGGATGTGGAAGTAAGGCCGCAAGACCTAGCCACCCTCACGAACGCTAGCTTTGCCGACATTCAGGCATAGCAGATCTAAAGGTCACCGGCCTGGGCATTAGTCCCGTAGAACCTTTTAAAACAACCCCGGATTCTCCAGAAGGTGCGGGCCCTCATTCTTAATATGCCCCACGAGAGGGTTCGCTCGATCGATATGAAGATTCTCGTAGTAGCTGGAGTCAATATTATCGAGTAGTTCCTCAGCGAGAAAGGATGTGGACATACAAGGCTCACCATTAGTCGAGTCTTGTAACCACGTCATATGGTTGACTCGCGGAATAAATAAGGGCATTCTATGGTGAATCTCAGCAACCGGCTCGATAGCCTGCGTGGTGATGATCGTCGTCGATAAGCAATTGTGGTGCGTCTCGTAGATACCGGCCGCCCACATCAGCGTTGTGGCGTGGATATAAAAAGGCTCCTTGTGTTTCCACTCATAGTAGCCATTCATCGGGATGAGGCAGCGCCGCCTAGCAAAGGCCGCTTTAAAACTCGGCTTCTGCGTCACTGTTTCCGCACGGGCATTAAAAAGGGGCGGCCCGCTCGGGGTGCTCTGCCAAGGGGGAATCAGACCCCACCGTGCAGGAAGAAGAGATGCCTTGGCAGTGCCCGCTAGGGTGCTGAGAGCTTGGGGTTTCGGTACGTCCAATCCACTATCAGCTCTTCTCTCTACCCCCGCGTCCCCAATAGCGAGGATAGGGATTATATGCGTAGGCGCTATATTGTAGCGAGCGGGCGGCACCCCGTAGGGTGCCTGTATATTCAATACCCCTCCATGATCAAGCAGTTCCTCAGCCTCGGCAAAAAGCACATATCGACCACACATACCTTTAGTATGGTCTACATGACCTCTTCCGCCTATATTCCAGGAACTTCATGGTGGCGAGCGCCCTCGCCGGGCACACCAGTGCGAGCAACTGTGAGCGTTCCAGGTTCCAAGTCGATGACTAATAGAGCCTTGGTTCTATCTGCTCTTGCCACCGAGCCTTCCCGTATTACAGGCGCTCTTTTAAGCCGCGATACTTCTCTCATGGTGCAGGCACTGCGCAGTTTAGGATGCGAGATTGATCTACAGCCTCATCCCGACGATCCCTCATGCGCTTGTTATTTCATCCGCCCGACCACCCAACTGGTGGGCGGTCCCATCGATTGCGGCCTGGCGGGGACGGTCATGCGTTTTATTCCCCCGATAGCGGCAATGGCCAACGGCAGAGTTTATATGGATGGCGATCCGCATGCGGGCTCTCGCCCTATGGGTGGGGTAATTGCAGGATTGCAACAGCTAGGAGTCAATATTTCAGGCAGCAGCCTCCCGCTTAGCATTGAAGGCAGCGGGGAAGTTGCGGGAGGAGAGGTCACCATCGATGCCTCTGCCTCTTCGCAGTTTGTCTCTGGACTACTCATGGCGGCTCCTCGATACCATCACGGCCTAGTCATTAATCACGCTGGCGGCCCACTGCCCAGCACTCCGCATATTACGATGACGGTTGAGATGTTGCGGGAGGCGGGAGCGGAGGTTGATACCTCAGTAACTCATCAATGGACGGTGCACCCTGGCCCCATCTCGGGTCATGATTGGGAGATTGAGCCAGATCTCTCTAATGCCACCCCTTTTATCGCTGCCGCGATGGTCACGGGAGGGGTCGTGCGCATTCGCAATTGGCCGATTCAATCGACCCAGGCTGGTGATGCGATTCGCTATATCGTTAAACAGATGGGTGCCCGGATCGAATATGCTCACAGCCACTATTCACACGATCTTATCGTGCACGCACCGCCTTTAGGTCAGCTGCGCGGAATTAATCTCGATATGTCAGATATCGGGGAGTTGACTCCAACGGTAGCGGCGATGGCAGCACTGGCAAGCGACACGAGCTCTCTCACAGGTATCGGCCATTTAAGAGGCCACGAAACCGATCGGCTGAGTGCTTTGGCTGATGAAATCAATGGTCTTGGAGGCCACTGTAGTGAGCGCGACGACGGTTTGATCATCGAACCTCGCCCGCTGCGTGCGGGCACGTGGCACAGCTATGCGGATCATAGAATGGCAACGGCAGGAGCTATTATTGGTCTGGTGATACCCGGGGTGCTCATCGACGACATCGATACCACCTCGAAAACTCTTCCCAATTTTGATCAACGCTGGCATGCAATGCTGAAGGGAGAATAAACGTCATAGTGGCTAGGGGTAATGTCTCACGGTCTTGGGATGAGTCAGATGTGCGAGTGCGGCCATCCAAGCGGTCGCGGCCACGCACTAAAGACCGTCCGCGTCACGACGATGCCGAATTTGGAATGGTGATAACCAAGGACCGTGGCCGCTGGGGTGTTGTGCTCGATTCTGCCACCACGCCCGATGAAGCGATCGTGTGCATGCGGGCTCGGGAGATGGGACGAACTCCCGTCGAGGTTGGCGACCGTGTGGGTGTCGTCGGTGATATATCTGGAAAACCCGGCACCCTAGCTCGCATCGTCAAATTAGAGGATCGAAACTCGGTCCTGCGTCGCACGGCAGATGATACAGATCCCTATGAACGCATCGTGGTCGCTAACGCCCACCAGTTACTCATAGTATGCGCTGTAGCCGATCCCCCACCGCGAGCAGGTTTCGTTGAAAGAGCCCTGGTGGCAGCATTTGTCGGCAACTTACAACCAGTCATCTGCCTGACTAAATCCGATCTGGTAGACCCCGCCGAATTCGCTAGCGAATTTGCCTCTCTCGCCGTCCCCGTCGTGATGTGCGGTATCGATGATCCTCTCGAACCTATCGAACGGGTCCTGGACAATAGGATATCCGCACTGATTGGGCACTCAGGGGTTGGGAAATCAACTCTTGTCAATAGGCTCCTGCCCGAGGCTCATCGCGCCACCGGCGAGGTATCGGGGGTGGGTAAAGGACGTCATACGTCGACCCAAGCAGTTGCCCTCCCCTTGGGGAAAAGGGGGTGGATTATTGACACCCCCGGAATTCGCTCTTTCGGGTTAGCACACGTCGACGCCGACACCGTTGTCGGTGTTTTTGAAGATCTAGCGCCTCACGCTGAGGATTGCCCACGAGGATGCACCCACATGGGTCCCCCCGCTGATCCCGAATGCTGCCTCGACCTCATTCCCACCGACTCCCCCGCGGGGCGCCGGGTGAAAGCGGTGCGCAAGCTCCTCCAGGCCCTGCGCTCCAAGGCCGATTGGGAACTTTAGATATGAAGCTTTGGATCTAAGCCCCTAACCCCTTCGTTGTGCGGCGCACTATCACCTTGACAGCCTCGGGAACTGTAGGACGTAATTCTTTAAGGAGTCGTAATCCCACGGTCAATCCGCGTCGAGTACCGCTGTGCTCACCGTGGGTTAACTGGGCTTCAATGTGGGGGTTTTTCGTGAATGCTCTATTCGATCGAACTTCGGGAGCATTATCCTTATCTGCTACTAGGTACTTATTGGGCAGGGTGAGCTTCAAGAGAGTTTTCTGCACCTTAAAAAGCTGCGCTGCAAAGGAATCGACGTTATATGGTAACTGATATTCTTGGCAGATCTCCCGAACCTTTAGGGACGCTTCTGCCAGTCTGTTCGATGGCATATCCGGAAATAGATGGTGCTCAACCTGGTAGTTGAGATTTCCTGACATGACCGTGAGCACTTTACCTCCGTGGAAATTGGCTGATCCCAGCATCTGCCTTAGATACCACTGGTTATGATCTTCATTCCTAAACTGCTCTTTGGTGAAGGTTTCAGCTTCGTCGGGGAAATGCCCACAGAAAATAACAGCATAGGCCCATATATTGCGGATACCATTGGCTACGAGGGCCGCTTTAATGGATTGTTTATAGCCAGGGCCTGATAGTGCCGGGTAAAGAATATAATCCCTCACATTATGTCGGCCAGCCTTACGCGTGGTTTCCCAGAATTTATCCTTAACGTCCGCCCATGTGGCTCGTTTGGTGAAGTAGCGCCCGAGTTCCACATCGTAATAGCCGACAGCCCACTGAAACAGGCTTGCGAGCACTGTATTAATCACGGGCTGGAAGGCAAATAAAGGGCTCCAGGCACGATCGCGGGTCACACGGAGGACTCCGTATCCAACATCATTGTCCATACCGAGAACATTGGTATACGTGTGGTGAATATAGTTATGGGCATGTCTCCATTGAGACGAAGGGCAAACAATATCCCATTCCCAGGTGGTGGAATGAATTTCGGGGTCATTCATCCAGTCCCACTGCCCGTGAAGAACGTTATGACCGATTTCGAGATTTTCTAAAATCTTCGACACGGTAAGCATAGTGGTGCCAGCCCACCAGAGTGGTTTCTTCCTCGGGAAAAGCAGAGAGATTCTTCCTGCAACCTCAAGCCCTCTCTGGATGCGAATCAGCCGCTTAATATAGGCGGCGTCCTTGGGGCCCAAGTCGGACATGATGTCTTTTTTTACCGAATCAAATTTGTGTCCAATGTCGATGATATCGTCATCGCTTAAATGAGCATATGCCTGAATATTGTCGATAGCCATTAAAGGCTCCTTTACTTTTTTAGTGTGCTAGTTCTATATCGCCGCAGGCCACCGAGACGCACGTTCTCAAGCGGGTGCCTGCTTCGTACGCTTCGCCTGTTTTCAAATTGAGAGCCATCCCGGTTTTAAGAGTGCATACGCAGGTCTGACAGATTCCCATACGACAACCAAAGGGAAGACCCACCTGCAACTCTTCAGCGGCCTCTAAGATTGTGGTCGCCCCATCAACACTCAGGCTACGTCCGTTGCCGAAGTCGATCGTGCCGCCTTGGGCGTCCGATTCGCGCGAAAATGTGAAGCGTTCTGTCTTTAGAGTCACGCCCTGGGCGGTTGCCCACTCTTCGTAGGCGTCGAGCATCTTCTCTGGCCCGCATGCATACACCACGCGATCGGCAATATCGGGGCAGAATTCATGGATATGATCGGGGGTAATGCGGCCCTCTGTGGAAGTGATATTAATGTGCACGCGGAATGTTGGATAGCGGCGCGCCAAATCGCGCAATTCCTCCTCGAAGAAGCAGCATTCCTCCGCTCGCACACTGTAGAGCAGATAGGTGTCGCAATGGCGGAGGTGATCCTGTTCGGCGAGGGTGCGCACCATTGAGATTATGGGGGTAATACCGGCACCTGCTCCGATAAATGCCAAAGCGGGGGGTGGTGGATCTTCAAGATGGAAATCTCCTGCGGGAGCGGCTAGGCGCACCACCATCTTCGGTTTAGCCATGCCCACAAGGTGCTGGGAGAGTTTTCCTTTTTCCACAGCTTTGACAGTGATCGACAGCAGACCGTCACCTAGGCTGGGAGCACCTGTCAGTGAATACGACCTCCACACAAATCGTCCGTCGATCTCTACGCCGATACCTATGTATTGTCCAGCGCGAAAGCTCACTGGTACGCCCCAGCCCGGCTTAATTTTGAGATGCACGGCATCAGCTTGTTTATGTGCGCTGACAATCAAACCGCGCAATTCCCGCGTGGACCATAGGGGGTTGAGTAAAACTGCGTAGTCGTCGGGTAATAACGGTGTGGTCAGTCGCTTCAATGCGGAGCGGATACGGCTGAGGCGATCACGGGTGGTTTTTGTACTAGGTGGGGTTGGCAGTTGTTCCATAATGTGGATTTCTGGGTAGATGGCTGGGTAGATGTCAGGGTAGATGTCACAGTGAAAGTCTGAGTGGAGTTGTGAGCGGGGGTAACCTTTCTTCCACTAGGGTGAAAGGTTTTCCCCTCAAAACTTACGCTACCGTAGCTTACCGCACCGTAGGTTATTGTGCAATAAAAATCCCACTGCCATGTATGCAGTGGGATTCTTAATTTATCGATGGTTTCTACAACAGATCGATTAACACCGGCAGCTCGGATG
This sequence comes from Corynebacterium sp. ES2794-CONJ1, assembly GCF_025660615.1. NCBI lineage: Bacteria > Bacillati > Actinomycetota > Actinomycetes > Mycobacteriales > Corynebacteriaceae > Corynebacterium > Corynebacterium sp. ES2794-CONJ1. The sequence goes on from NZ_JAOTIM010000002.1 coordinate 69,188, forward strand.
GGTCATACCATGCCATATAATTATCGATAGCATCTCCCACGGCCAATTCCGCGATCTCATCACCAAGATCAGCTTCATCGATCACTTTGATGGCCTTCGCAGTGGCCTCCTCACTACCTGCGGCATCGACGTGAATGGCGGCCAGATCTTCACGGTGAATACGCGGTGGGTCCACACGCACCACAGCCTCCCCCAGGTCAGGATCTGGGTGAAGATTCGCATCGGGAAGATCTACTGAGATCACCACGCGACGGTGCGGATAATATTCCTCGTCATAGAGAGCGAGTAAACGTATAGACGCCCGCGCCGCCTCATCGAAAGCAATCTCCTCAAAATCTTCCTCTTCACCGGATTCATAGCTCTCCCGCAGTGCCGCGGTGACTGCGAAACCGTAGCCCGAACGCACGCTTAAGATTCCGTCCTCTTCCAAAGACCGCAAATAACCGACAGTGGCGGGAATATAGACTCGCACTAGAACTCGCCCTCAAACTTGAAAATACTCTGCAGCTCTACCAAGGTGCGATCAAATTGCTGATAGTAGGATCCCACGAGACCAGCTTCTACGGCACCGCGCACATTGACAATCGAATCGTCGACCATAACGCAGTCCTGCATGGGAATACCAATAGCATCGGCTGCTGCTTGGAAAGCAGCGAAATCAGGCTTCTCCGCCCCAATCTCTCCGGAAAGGACAACGGCATCTACCACACCGGAGCTAGCCAACACACGGATCGGCTCAGCACCGGGGCCGCCTGGATCATTGGAGAGTACGGCCGTCGCGATTCCCTGAGCTCGCAATGCCTTCAGTACATGACGCCAGCGATACTGCTCCTCTTCGGGGCCATCAAGCACCCCCACATAATCCACAATTAAGCCTTGCACGATTAATCTCCACCTCACTTTTTTAAGCCATATCGCTTACAATTAGACTGATCCTATTGTTGCATATATCTAGTAGGATTTTTTAGCACGAGGCATTCAGGGCTCGGGTCTAAAACCCGCCAAGCCCACCACCGCCCATGAATATCCTTACCATTGCTCGATAGGCCTACCACAGCTCGATCATCATTGGTTCCGTGGCGCTCAACCCTACCAAAGGAGCGTCATGTACCATCCTAAACCCGGATTCGCCCTTCTCCAGTGTGCAGAATACGAACCTCGCCGGATCTATCATCCGCCGCCGGTCACACTCCCCGAAGACATAACAACGCACATCAAATGCTCTCTCTACCGAGCGCTTCAATGCGCGTGCGGTCAAAAGCCCATCTCAGTCCTGCGCGCCAGCTCTTACGACGCAGCAGTCATCAGGCATATACGCGCAAAACTAAAGGGACAGCCAACCTCACATACACAGCTCGGCCATATCCAGATCGCCAGCCTCCATTTTTTCCGCAAGAAGGACACCTATCACACCTCCCTCGACGCCCCCGTGCACGTATACGAGGCTTATGGCACCTTTTCAGTCGGCCCTGATCACCGCGCCTTTACTGCCACCGTCAAGAAAGAAGAGGGCACCGCAGTCCGTATCTCCACTCTTCGCGTTATCTGATCTCTGATACCCAAAGGAGCGGGCTGCAACCATCCTGTCTATCAGGGGTTACAACCCGCTCCGCAGGCTGATAATGATCGAGTTCTGTCTGCCGAGTGCGGTCTACGCCTCGGCGGAATCGCGCTGTTCAGCCAGTTGAGCAGCAGCGGCATCAGCTTGGGCCTGGAAGGTGCGCCGGAGCATGAAAAGCTGGCGTACGGTTTCTTCCTTGATGGCATCTTTCATAGCATTAAACATATCGCCTCCCTCTTTTTGGTATTCAACCAAGGGATCGCGTTGCGCCATGGCGCGCAAGCCGATACCTTCCTTGAGGTAGTCCATCTCGTAGAGATGCTCGCGCCATTTCTGGTCAATGATGGGCAGGATGACCTGGCGTTCGAGGTAACGCATCTGCTTGTCACCAGCGACTGTGCTGACCAGCTCTTCAAGAGCTGCATATTGTTCATGAGCATCAGCCAGCACGGCTTCCCGCAGTTCATCTGAACTCAGCTCGCCGGGGCGGCCATACTGGGAGCCTTCGATAAGCGACTGCGGGGTCATCGACGGTCCGTAGAGGGACTCCAGGGCATTCCACAGTGCATCAAGGTCCCAATCCTCAACATAGCCATTGGCTGTAGCGCCATCCACGTAGGCGGAGATAGTTTCGTCAATCATCGCTTGGATATTATCGGCGATATTGGCTGACTCCAGAATCTCGCGACGCTCACGGTAGATGACCTTACGCTGCTCGTTCATGACCTCATCGTATTTGAGGACGTTTTTACGCATCTCAAAGTTCTGGTTCTCAACCTGTGCCTGCGCACCCTTTATAGAGTTGGTAACCATCTTTGCCTCAATAGGGACATCATCGGGAACGTTGAGGCGATTCATCATATTCTCCATGGTCTGCCCGACAAATCGAACCATCAGGTCATCGCGCATAGAGAGATAGAAACGAGTAGTACCTGGGTCACCCTGACGACCCGCGCGGCCGCGCAGCTGATTATCAATGCGGCGGGATTCGTGGCGCTCAGTACCGAGCACATATAAACCGCCCGCTTCGCGTACCTCGTCGGCTAGAGACTCCGAGCGCGTCTTTTGCTTTGCAAGCTCGTCATCCCAGGCGGCTTCGTATTCCTCAGGGGTCTCCACGGGATCCAAACCGCGATCGCGCAGTGCTATATCAGCCAAGATATCGGGGTTACCACCCAGCACAATATCGGTACCACGACCGGCCATATTGGTAGCAACCGTGACAGCACTTGGCAAGCCTGCCTTGGCTACAATTTCGGCCTCTTCAGCATGATGCTTGGCATTAAGGACATGATGCTTCACACCTTTGCGTTGGAGGAGCTGAGATAAATACTCGGAGCGCTCCACTGAGGTGGTACCAACGAGCACCGGCTGGCGGCGCTGAACGCAATCAACGATATCTTCTACCACTGCGGCAAATTTTGCCTCTTGGGTCTTATACACCAAATCGGTCATATCATCGCGGTGCGGTGGCCGGTTAGTTGGAATGGGAACCACGTCCAGCTTATAGATCTGGTGCAATTCGGCTGCCTCTGTCTCAGCGGTACCGGTCATTCCGGCCAGCTTCTCATAGAGGCGGAAGTAATTCTGCAAAGTGATGGTGGCTAAGGTCTGGTTCTCATTTTTGATCTCCACCTTCTCCTTCGCCTCGATAGCCTGATGCATACCCTCGTTATAGCGGCGACCATCAAGCACACGGCCCGTGAAGTCATCGACAATCATGACCTCACCGTTGCGCACGATATAGTCCTTATCGCGGGTGAACAGCTCTTTAGCCTTCAATGCATTATTGAGATATGACACCAACATCGAATTCTCAGGGGCATATAGATTCTCGATACCCAGCATATCTTCGACGAAGGCAACACCCTCTTCACGCACACCAACGGTGCGCTTACGATGGTCGACATCATAATGGATATCCACCTTCATCTTCGGAGCGAGTGCCGCGAACACGTTGTAGTGCTGAGAGGCGCCATCAGCGGGACCTGAAATGATCAGCGGGGTTCGAGCTTCGTCGATAAGAATAGAGTCAACCTCGTCGACGATTGCATAATGGTGGCCACGCTGCACTAAATCGTTGAGGGTATGCACCATATTATCGCGGAGGTAATCGAAGCCGAGCTCGTTATTAGTACCGTAGGTAATATCGGCGTTATAGGCCTCGCGACGCTCGTCAGGGCGCATATTCGAAAGAATGACTCCCACTTCCAGGCCAAGGAAGCGGTGCACACGTCCCATCCACTCGGCATCGCGCTTAGCAAGGTAATCGTTAACCGTCACCACGTGCACGCCCTTACCTTCGAGCGCATTAAGGTAGGCGGGCAATACACAGGTCAGGGTCTTACCCTCACCTGTGCGCATCTCGGCCACTGAGCCGAAGTGCAAAGCCGCACCGCCCATCACTTGCACCAAATAGTGCTTTTGTCCCAAGACGCGCCAAGCAGCCTCCCTAGCAACAGCAAATGCCTCGAGAAGCAGATCATCGACGGTCTCTCCGTCTGCGATGCGACTCTTGAACTCTTCGGTCTTGGCTTTCAACTCCTCATCGGTGAGATCGGAGTACTGTGGCTCGAGAGCCAGCACTTCCTCTGCAATTTTCTGAAGACGCTTAACTTTGCGTCCTTCGCCGATGCGCAGCATCTTAGAAAGTCCGAACACGAGTGAGTTCCTTTACTAGCAAATGGTAAGTTTTAGTGGTTTTTAACCCCTCGCCCACCACGACGAACCGCAGCGAAACTCGGGAATAAAGGTTACCTATATCGTTCCAATAGGCACCTCGCTATTTCTCCGTGACCATTGTACTCACAACAGTTACAAAGCAAGAACCCCAATCATAGATTGGGGTGAAAAATCAAAGACCCTCCGCCGCCTCCCCGAGGGGACCACGGGCGGAGGGCCTGGCTCAACCGCGCACGACCTCGCGCGACCAAGCTCGACCTAGTTTGACCTAGCTCAAGGAGATCAATCCATAATCGAATGCGTGGCGGCGATAAACCACCGACGGGTTACCCGTCTCCTCATTGATGAAGAGATAGAAATCATGACCAACCAATTCCATCTCGCTCAGCGCATCGTCAACGCTCATAGGCTTGGCGGGGTGCTCTTTGGTACGAACGATTTGTCCCGGCTGGATATCTTGGACCTGATCAGCATAAGGATCATGATCATATAAGTCCTCGCGAGTATCCTCTTTGGCGGCTCGCCTCTCAGATTCATTGACCAATCCGGCAACAATCTCGCCAGTGTTCTTAGGGGCACGGTGACCAGATAGGGAGATCGAACGACGTGCCTTCACCTTACGCAGGGAACGTTCCATACGTGAGAGAACCGTTTCCAGAGCAGCGTAGAAGGAGTCCTCTTTCGCTTCAGCTCGCGCAATATGGCCTTTGCCGGTTGCCGTGATCTGGATCCGATCACTCTCGTTGGCGCGGCGTGGGTTGCGCTCGTGCTGGAGCTCCACGTGGAAGAAGGTGAGAGTCGGGTCGAGGCGGGCGATTTTTCCTAACTTGCTCCGCACGCGCTCCGCGAAGTGCTCTGGAACCTCGACATTACGGCCAGTAATTGTTAACTGGACATCGGGGCTCAGGGTATCTTTTTCAGCAGGCGTGGTCATAGTCACGTACCTTCCTGGTCGGCCGCCACCCGAATCTTGTGAAGGATTACTCAAGATAAGGAAAATGTGGCGGGAAGCAACTTCATTATTAATAATACATCGCGTCATAGTCATCGCGCCAAACCTTTTCTGCCTCTGCAGCTAGGCATGACTGAGCGCCAGAACTCCGTATACATTTGCGCCCGCCCAACTCAGAGCATTCACTGAGGCCCGCATTGTAGCTCCTGTGGTCAACACGTCGTCGACCACCACAACATTTCCTTTGAGCTGGCTTTTTAAGGCCACAGCGCGCTGCATATTTCGAGCACGGTGTGTCGCCGAAAGCCCCACCGATTCCTGTGTTGATTCCCTCAAGTACAAACAATCGGCCACCTCCATCCCCGAGGCTTGGCATATGCGCCGCACCGGGTCTCCGCCCCGTTTACGCGCCGAACTGCGCTTCGTGGGCGCCGGCACTAGTATGACCGGCTCCGGCAAATGTCCGCAGACATATAAATACTCAACACTCGCGCGCAGCACAGCTCCGAGGAAAGGAATAGCATCATAACGCCCGCGCTCTTTGATCTGGATAATCGTTCGCCGTCGCACTCCACCGAGAGGCCCCAAGGAGAAAGTAGGCACCTGGGGGTCGATTCGCAAGGACACGGGGCTTGGGATACTCCGAAAGACCTGTTCGCACTCTGAGCACACAATAACCCCTGGGTGCCGGCATCCCACACACTCTTTGGGTAAGAACAGCTCTCTAAGGGGCAAGAGCACCGCGCAGCTCCCAACTTATGGAATTAGCTCACCAGATATTCAACAACCGACCTTCACCTGTAACCATAGTGGTCGCAACCCCGAGTTGCTAAGCATAGTGCCTCTCCGTATTGGGGAATCGGGGGCCCCCGATTCCCCAATATGGAGGAGGGGGGATTACTTCTATTGAGGAATCACCGTCACAGCGCGCTCGCCTTCTAAACCTTGGATCTCGCGCCAATAGGTTGCCGATCCAGTAGTTGACAGCTGCAAGCTTGCGCGGGCGTCGGTGATATATACGGCCGATTGGTTGCTACTGAGATTGACTACCGGCGCTACTATATTGCCGGAAGACAGTGCCAGCGCTGAGGATCCGTCGGGTTCGGCACGCCACACGGGAGTATCACTACCCGAAGTCCCCACATACAGGGTGCCCTCAGGACCCCAATCGAGTGATACCGCTGAACCGCGAGCCACTTGGAGGATCTCATAGCGGTTACTGAGCTTGCGCTCTCCTGCACGCGGGGTGGAAACTGTAGCAATATAAACGTAGCCATCAATAATAAAAGCCGCGCGTACGCCGTTATTAGACAAAGCGAAAGCAGATATATCGGGGCTATTGTCGTTGAGATCGAGATCAGCAATGTCGACGTCGATCAGTGCGCTTTCTTTACTACTCTCCGAACGTGCAATGCGCTTAATAGAATTACCATCTGCCACCACCCACAAGGCTTTGCCCTTATTTTCGAAAGTGGGTTGGGTAAACGTGCGAGCTTCAGCGACGGTGGTCAGGGCTCCGTCAATATCCCCGATGAGCAACTGGGATTGTTTAAGATCGCCAGAGCCATTGGTGCGCACGAGTGCGACAGTTTTGCTCTGGGCGGAAATATTGAAGGATTCAATATCATTGAGTGTGCCTAATGGGCCGGTAACCGGACTTTCTTGGCCAGCAGATACTTGGGAAATGGAGCCACCGGTCAGGGCATACATAGTTGCGGATGAGGCTCGGGCGGCCTGCGGGTTGAATTCAGGGAAATCGTCCACGGTAAGATTGGCGTCTCCCTCGGCAGTCAGCAATGGGACCCCGTCAACATCGAAACGGTACGGTCCCGCGATCCCTGCAGTGGCAAGCGTCCACACGAGCTGGGCAGCGAGTCGGTGACGGGCATCATCATCAAATTCGGCAAAACCGGCGAGCTGATAGATGCCGTTGTCAATCCCGACAAAACTGGCGGTGGCGGGGATTTGATCGAGGACTCCTGGGCTGAGAGCCTTCGAGGGGCCTGCGATAATGAGGCTAATGAGAGCCGATCCCAGAGAGCTGGAGCCGGAATATACCCAGCGTTGGTCGGCGACAAGGGTATCGCCTGCGGGATTGAAGAAGAAAATTGCTTGGGTAAGGTAACGATTGCGCAGTTCAGTACGTTCCACCACAATCTCGTTGGGGCTATTTGAAATTCGCCACTGGCCGTCGACTCGCACCAGTTCAACGTCCGCACGATAGTCGCTACGCTGCGGATTATACGCCCCACCTTCGCTGATGGTGCCTACCACAGTACCGGTAATGGTATAAGAGAGTTTGTTAGTGTCGCGGGCAATATTACTCGACATATCTATGCGATCTAATACCGTAATAATCGGCTGAGGTGCCCACTTTTGGGCAAAGGAGGCGGTGAGATAATGTCGAGCCTGTTGGTAATTTTGGCTGGGATTCGCGCTTGCAGCATAGAAATCACGTACGAGGAGATCAGGTTCACGTCCTAGTATTGGCCCGGGCTCTTGGGTGGGAGTTTGGCTACTAAGACTCCGTAGTGCTTGCGGTTCACTCGTCGAGGGAAGGGTCACACACCCAGTCAACGCGCTGATCGAGACAACTACGAAGATTAGCCCACAGGGATTCTTGACGTACATAAATGAGAACTCGTCTTTCAAAGGTCCGCTACGGCATTTAAGCGTTCGGAGGCATCTGGGATGTCAATGCGAAGGGGTAGTGGGTCTTGACCATAACCCTCACCCGGTAGCTTGGGAATAGTTAAGCGAAAGCATGAGCCAGCACCTGGGAATCCGGTGGCCTCGAGACTGCCACCATGGAGAACCGCGTCCTCATGTGAAATGGCTAAGCCCAGTCCAGTTCCCCCTGAATGGCGCACGCGCGCCGGATCCGCTCGCCAGAATCGATTGAAAACCAAGTCTTCCTGACCGCTCTTGAGTCCAACACCGTGATCTGTCACGGTCACCGATACGGCCTGCGCATTTTCCCCGATCGCTACCGTTACCGGTTTCCCCTCGGAGTGGTCGATGGCGTTTGCTAGGAGATTGCGCAAGATACGCTCGATGCGCCTCGGGTCGCACACCACTTGCACGGGCGCATCGGGAAGATCGAATTCAACGTCCACATGAAGTTCGGTTGCTAGATGCGACGTATATTCATAGGCACCCTTGACGCAGGCCCGCATATCGATGGTCGATTCTGCGAGCTCAGCTACTCCCGCATCATGGCGAGAGATCTCCAGGAGGTCGTTCAACAGTGCCTCGAATTGATCGAGTTCACTGACCATCAGTTCGCTGGCCCGCCGCATTGCGGGACTTAACTCCTCATTATGAGACTGGATCATATCAGCTGCCATGCGCACTGTCGTTAAGGGAGTACGCAGCTCGTGGGACACGTCAGAGGTAAATTGGCGCTGTAGGCTGCCATATTCTTGCAGCTGATCGATTTGCTTCGATAGCGAAGCTGCCATGGTATTGAAGCTCTCCGCCAATCGCCCCATTTCGTGCTCGCCTTCAACAATCATGCGTTCTCGTAGATGCCCAGCGGCAAAGCGTTCAGCAATGCGACTGGCCGCTCGAACTGGTGCTATAACCTGGCGAATTGTTAGCCACGTGATACCCATCATAAGAACCACAAGGACTAGGCCTGCTGCAGCGAAAACGCCGCGCAGTAGTGATAGCGTAGCGCGCTCAGCCTCCATTGATAGCACCAGATAAACCTGCAGATTCGGGATATCAGATTGAGTTGGCGTGCCAATGATCATCGCCCGATAGCTGGTGCCGTCGGCACGCGAAATGGTAGCAAATTGATATGATACTTGGCCTTGGGAAACAAATGATCGCAGCCGTTCCGGGATGCGATACGCCTCCGGGGCAACCACAATTGAATCGTCGGGGCCCTCCACGAGTAGTACTGGCTCGTATGCAGTCTGTGAATCCGGTGAGTTAATCGATCGCGAGGTTAGCGCTGCTCGCGCCGCATTGAGACGTACCTGCACACTTGAGCTTGTTGAGGTTGCCTCGATTTGTTGCTCTACCGCGATCCGCGCTCGCTCGATCTCAGCATCAGCGATATCCAGTTTTGCCTGAATCAGCTTGGAGGTCACTATAGAGACCAAAATATAGGCCAATCCCAGCATTACCACCAAAGAGGACGCCAAGATAGTGGTGATCAGGCGGTATTGTAGCGAGGTGCGCCAGCTTTCGGCGATCCAAAACCGTAGTCGATGGTGATTGCTCCGGAACTTTTTAATAAAGGGTCGTAGCTTCACTAGTCGCCAGTCTTATAACCCACACCGCGCACGGTTAGGACAATCTGCGGATTTTCGGGGTCTTTTTCGATCTTGGCGCGCAAGCGCTGGACGTGTACATTCACCAGGCGCGTATCGGAGGCGTTCCGATATCCCCACACTTTCTGTAGCAATTCTTCGCGTGTGAAAACCTCTCCGGGTTTTGAAGCTAGTTCCGAGAGCAAATCAAATTCCAGGGGTGTTAGGGAAATCTCCTCGCCGCCACGTGTGACGGTATGACCTTTGACGTCAATATAGAGATCCGCGATATGTACAGAGTCATGAGTTTTATCTGCTGCGCCGCGTAAACGAGCGCGCACGCGAGCCACCAGCTCTTTGGCTTTAAACGGCTTGGGGATATAATCGTCCGCTCCCGATTCGAGACCGAGAACTACGTCGACTGTATCGGTTTTGGCGGTCAGCATCACGATAGGCACGGCAGAATCCTGGCGAATTGCACGGCAGATATCGATACCATTCATCCCCGGCAGCATGAGGTCGAGCAGGATTAGATCGGGGTTCTCCCGGTAGCAAGTATCTACCGCCTGAGCACCATCGTTGACTACCACGCTGTCAAAGCCCTCAGCTTCGAGCACTAGCGAGAGCATTTCTGAGATCGCTGGATCGTCATCGACTACGAGAATCTTATGGGCCATCTTCTTCTTTTCCTTCTCACCCCAGCGGCCTGCAGGCGGTGCAGCGAGAATTCAGTTGTTTGGTTGTTGAGCAGATGAGAGGTCGTACCGATAATGTTAGAGCTAAGCGAGCAACAACACTAGTCTCGGGGTTGAGTTTGTGGTCGCATATATTCGGTGAGATTGGTGCAAGCGGGTAGCTTTTCACGGACTTGGGCTTCAACCTCCGCGTGATTGTACTGTCCGTCAATGATCAACCATGGGGAATACCAATTTTCCTGCGCTAATCGTCGATAGGTGGCGGCGGTACGATTTTGCAGACCACGATCGGCCTCATAGCTATCAATCGCACGGTCAGTATCGGTGCGAGCACGGTGGTGAGCGCGCTCATGGGCGAGCTCAGGTGATGTAGCTAATAATATTTGAAGATCAGGTACGGGCAACCCTTGCTCTATGAATTCGAAGGTTGCCACCCACTCTACAAGTGCTTCGTCTAGGCTACGCGCCGCGCTATAGGCAGCGTTACTAGCGACATACCTGTCGAGGATCAATACGCGGCGGGGGTCGTATGCATATGAAGCTATATAGTCTTTGACCTCTGCACGATCGAGAGCGAAAAGTACCGCCATAGCATTAATAGAGTCGGCAACGTCCCCAAGATCATGATGAAGCGCCCGCTGCGCCAGCTGTGCGTGTATGGAGTCTTGGTAGCGGGGGAAAGAGAGGGTGTCTGCATCGAAGGCGTTCCGCAACCGTTTCACCAAGGTATTCTTTCCGGCCCCATCGATACCCTCAATCGCAATAATCATCTAGCGTTCCATTCTCTCCTGGGTTACTCTAGGTCAGCGCCTCAGTATAGACATCGAGATCAAGATCGGTTTCCGCTAATTCGAGAATCGAGCTGGCGCTTTCACGAAGCTCCTCATCACCATGACCGATAAGCTCTCGTATAAAAGGATAGTGTTCTACCACTTCCCCATCGGTATAAGGAGCCGAAGCCCAAATAGCCACGATCGTTGCGGCGGCGAGTCCAATAATGAACTCATCATCACTGCCTTGGTCATCGAGCCCTAGGAGAATTGCATCGTGAATATTGCTCGCGATCTCAGACTCGTCCAGCATAGCAAGCTCGTCAAGGAAAGAAGTGACCACTTCTTCATTGAAGATTTCATGATCCCACGCGTGCATATCAACGTCCTTCCGCATCGAGCTGGTACCTATTTGTATCTTGATTTGTAGTCGTAGTCGATCGCATTATCAAGCCCTTCTAGGCTCGGGCGACAAATACCTGCCCAGACCCGGTCAGCTTAATCTCGCAAGGGTCAGCCGCTGAGATCCACACTGCTTGAGTGGGTGTCAAATCTAGCTCGGCGTCTCCGTTACCAACTGTTATTTCGCCCTGCGTACAAAGAACGATGCGTGGACCGCTCAGAGATACTGTGCGCGTGTCGACGATATCAAAGCGGTGTAAATCGAAGGCATCAAGATTGACCTCGTAGCGCCCGTCACGATCTCTGAGCGTAGGCTCTGCTAGAGACTCAAAGCGCAGCACCTTGACCAATTCTGGAACGTCCACATGTTTAGATGTGAGGCCACCACGCAAGACATTGTCGGAGTTGGCCATGATTTCAACTCCCATCCCACGGCAGTATGCATGGAGATTTCCAGCGTCCAGAAAGATAGCCTCCCCGGGCTGCAGAACGAGATAATTAAGGAGTAAACCACCCAGCACTCCCACATCACCTGGGTAGTGCTCATGGAGATTGACAATATTTCTCGCGGCGTCAACCATCCAGGTATTTTCTTCCACTGGGTGGTTCTCCATGTCCCGGATAAATGCTCGGGCTCGTTCTACGATCGCTGCAATGAGGGTGCGGCGGGCTGGAGCTGGGATGGAGATCCAGGTGGTAAATAGTCCTCTCAAGCCTGTCTCTTCTGGAGTGCTATCATCGTCACCTAATATCGCTAGATAGCGGTCTAGCTCCGGACATGCCAAGGCTTGAAGCAATTCTCTTGTTAATTTCAGCGGTCGGAAGCCCGCCATCGCGTGAAATTCTGTCAGTGCGACTAAGAGTTCCGGTTTTGGTTGTGGGTCGCGGTAATTACGGTGCGGATCACGGATATCGATACCACTGGCATTTTCCCGCTCGAAGCCTTCGCGGGCTTGGTGTGCAGATGGATGCGCCTGCAAAGACAGCGGTTCATTTGCGGCTAGGATTTTCAGCAAATAAGGTAGCTCGCCAGAAAACTTCTCCGCTATATCTACACCTAGATGAGCCGCGGGGTCCTCAGCAATAAGTTCATCCAGTTTCTGCCCGTCGACTCGCGCCGGGAGTGCGGGGTGGGCGCCGTACCAGAGTTCCGCCTCTGGGTGTTTGCTTGGCTCTGTTTCTCCTCTGAGTTGAGCAATGAGGGTTCGTGAACCCCACGGGTACGCCTGGGTGGGAGGATCTAAGGGCAGCATCATAATAGGGTAGGATTCTCCGTCTCGTTAGATGATAAGGATTTTAAAAGTACACGGTAGCAGCATAGGCTCTGACGCTCAGTTGCAATTGAGCTGCGAGACCACGCTCGGTAACACGTTCTGTAACGACCCCGGCGCCCACTTCGTCGGTTGCATTCCACATGATGGTTGTCAGTGTTGGAGCTGTGACAGGATCATCAAGGAACGGGTCATAGAAGATATCTTTGACTGGTCGCTCACGGTTTCTTGCTCTATATCCAGCGGCTAGCTGCATATCTGCGGCTCCCAGAGCCGCACTTACCCGCCCATATGATGTCCACAATGTGGCGATAAGCTGGACTAATTCATAATCGCCTGGTTGCTCTGTAGAAGGTGTTGTATGAATAATGGAACCGGATAGATCCGCTAAAGCTACAGCCGGATTCTCCGTACGGTCGCGTTGAGGTGAACATGCCTGCAACTCGGCATCGATACCATCGGCCAGATCTTTGAATTTCTGTGCGACAATCAGCGCCTCAGAATCCGCCAACTCAAAGAGTGCCATAACTGTACCCGTCAGTCTCATCAGACTCAGACCTTCGTGTGTGGGCACGGTGGGGATGATAATAGCTCCGGGGGCAACGTCGGCAAGCAGCGGAGAGTGGGCATCGACAGCAAGCACCACATCGATCCCTCGGGCGAGCAGCTGATTGACATGGCGCGCGCTGTCGGGAGTATCAAGGCCCCCATTGCTAAGGATGATCACCACGTCCAGCGCGCCAATATATCCGGGAATATGGTCCACTACAACAACAGGGCACGGCAGCGGGTTAAAGAAGCTCACGGCCAATAAGGCGCACTCTCTGGCAACCGAATGGTCAGTCACTATGACCACGCTGCGCGGTCGCATTCCGACGAACGTGGCTAAGGTCGGCCGAGGATTATTCTCCGCTGCCAGCTGGACTCCTTCTTCGATAGCCGATGCGAGTGCGCGTAGATAGGCGCCTTCGTGGGCGATATCGTAAAAGGCGACGGCGAGCGGATCGTAGTCCGACATGTGTTAGCTCCTGATAATCTGAAGGATCTTTGTTACCAGACTATCAACCTCTTGTGCTGTGGGGGCTTCGACATTGAGCCGCAACAGGGGCTCTGTATTGGAGGCACGAATATTGAACCAGGCTGGCGAATCCTTTAAAAAGACGCTAACTCCGTCGAGCTCATCAACCGCAGCAATCCGCTCGGCGAAGGCCTCGAGGACTGCCTGCGTGCGTTGCTGCTGTTCAGCTGCGGAACTCAGGCGAGTATTGATCTCCCCAGAGGCGTGATAGCGATGATATTTGGCCATCATCTCACTCAACGACTGATCGGTGGAACCCAAAGCCGCGAGAACGTGGAGGGCGGCAAGTAGACCGGAGTCAGCATGGAAGAATTCTTGGAAGTAGTAGTGCGCTGAGTGCTCACCACCGAATACAGCTCCCTCATCTGCCATTATTTTCTTAATAAAGGAGTGTCCCACCCTGGTGCGCACTGCTCTCCCCCCGTTTTCGGCGATAATCTCCGGCACCGAACGGGAAGTAATGACATTGTGGATCACGGTTGCTTGCGGGTACCGCTCGAGATAGCGCTCGGCAATAAGTGCACAAATGGCGGAAGGGCTCACTGATTGTCCCTTTTCGTCGATGACAAAACACCGGTCGGCGTCCCCATCAAAGGCAAGCCCGATATCTGCGCCAACCTTCGGAGTAAAAGCTTGTAAGTCCTCGAGATTCTTCGGGTCTAAGGGGTTCGCCTCGTGATTAGGGAAGGTTCCATCGAGTTCGAAGTAGAGAGGTTTAATGTCGATGGGAAGAGAGGAGAAAACCTCCGGCACCGTTAAGCCCGCCATACCGTTGGCTGCGTCTACGGCTACCGTCAGGGGGCGTATATCCTTCAGGTCCACCAGGCCTTTGAGGTAATTGCCGTAGTCCTCGAGACAATCTTCTGTGTCGATGGCCCCTAGAGGACCATGGTAGGGAGGAATCCCTTCGAGCAGCATCTCGGTAATATCGGCTAGACCGGACTCTTGGCCTACCGGTTTCGCTCCAGCGTGGCACATTTTGATGCCGTTATACTGGGCCGGGTTGTGGGATGCAGTAAACATTGCACCAGCTAAATTGTAGTGCCCCGAGTAAAAGTATAATTGATCAGTGGAGCTGAGCCCCACGATCACCACGTCTATACCCTGTTCTGCTGCACCTTCGGCAAATGCACGAGATAATTCAGGGGAGCTAGGACGCATATCGTAACCGATCGCGATTTTCTCCTGGCCCATTGTACGTACGAGGTATCCAAAGGCAGCACCGATATCCTTAACGAGGTGGGCGTCTAGGCTTTCACCGTAGACCCCGCGGACGTCGTAAGCCTTGATCACAGCCTCAATAGATTCCCGGGAGCGCATAACGTGGACCTGATTTCTTAAGACTAGGGCGCGATGACTAATCGCAAGCGATTAAAAACAATCCACCATTCTACGATGCGCAGAGAGTGTGCGCTAGTTCTTCACTAGGCTAAGAATTTTCTGAATCTGCTTAATCCGCGTCGCTGCTCGTGTCTTCGGCATCAGGCACGAGAGATAAGTGAGCTCTGCGCTGTGCTTTTTCGGCAGCCTTTGCTTTACTACGTTTGGCTGGATGGTGTGGAGCCAATTCGGCCCCTGGAGATTGATTGAGTTGAGCCTCTTGTAATAAACCAGATTGCAGCCTGCCTTGTTCTCGGACAGCCTCAGCTAAGGCGGTCAGATCATCTTCGCCAATCTCGGGGGCATCAACGCGCACCATCTCCCAGCCTTTTGGAGCAGTAATTTTAGCGGCGTGTCGCTCGCATAGGTCCCAGGAATGCGGATCGCTGTTGGCAATGAGGGGACCGACATAGGCGGTGGAGTGTGCATAGGCATAGGTCAACGTCGCTACGGCCACCTGACCGCAGCCTGGGCGAGAGCAACGACGAATCTGATTCACAACTGGCAAGTCTAATCCTTTACTTGAGCTTTTTCATCCTACGGCGCGCCCTTAGCATCCAGAAGCTCGATCCCGATACCCTAAACGGTATGCACCAGGGAAAAATTCGACGCGATCGACACGGACATGGCGTTCGCGGTCCGCTTTTGCCGCCCGCGCTGCCCCGATTTCGGAACCGCCGCGAGCTTTTTGATGCTGATATCTTAAACGCCTACGCCCCTTTTCAGGAACACTATTTCGACCAGCTAAGCATGTTAGATATCGCGGTGGACATTATTCCTCGGATGCGGTTGAATACTGATTTTCAGGCCTTTCCACGCGATATCGTGGCCGATGGGCCTGTACCCCTAGCACGCCTGATTTCGGCGGGCGTGGATCGCGACGGCCATGCGACCAGAGCGAGAATTGTGCTTTTCCGCATGCCAATTGAGCAGCGTGTAGATTCGCGTCTAGAACTTAATGAAGTACTGACAACGATATTTCGTCGACTCGTCGCCGAATATCTCAACCTCACCCCGGATGATCTTCCCCTGTGAGGCCTCAAGCACTTTCGACCCCTATAGATAGATATGGGGTACCCCTCGAGATTCTTTGAAGACACCTCAATGGAGAGTTAATAATAGCCCCCTGCCTCGTATACGAGGGTGTGGAGGCTTAAATTGGATGTGTGCACCGTTAGTTCTCTTCACGAGAGCATATGGGGTGGCGTCTAACTAATCTCTCGCTTTAAGCGGCGGCGTTCACGTTCCGAGAGTCCACCCCAAATTCCAAATCGCTCATCGTGGGCGAGAGCGTATTCGAGGCAGTCATCTTTCACTTCACATGCTTGGCAAATACGCTTTGCTTCGCGGGTAGATCCACCCTTTTCGGGAAAAAAAGCTTCAGGATCGGTTTGAGCACACAGTGCCTGTTCCTGCCACTCTTGTTCGATGGCGTCGAATAGAGAATCGAGGCCGAGATCGCGGTGCGAGCGGGGATGAGGCGCGGCGTTGCCAGCGAAATCTTCCACGCCAGCCTCCTTTGCTCATAGTAAATCAATAAGTCTTTAACGGTTTATGCGTATATTCGCCACGCGGAGAGACTTGCGCCTACATAGCACAATTCTTTGCGTATGCGCCGAAGCGAGGCCTGGCAAATAACATACTTGAGATTCAACACGGTGACACAAGATGTCGTCAAGCTAAAGAGCGCATCTCCTGCGAAGCATTTTGATTTATGCAGTTCATAGATCACACACGCCACAGCTTTAACATGCCGGCGCATCGCGGGGGTCACTATGGGGGTACCACATCTTGTGCCTACCCCCAATAATTATCGCAAGTACCCTTAAAAAACACCCGGCCATAGCATCAGGCCATAGCACTAATTAGTGCTCCTCGAATAGGCAGCGCTACTGCAGCGACCGCTCTAACTATCGGAGGAAAAACGAATTCCACCATCAGGAATGACCACTCCGGGCCATACCCGCATCCCCGTTAACAACTCACAGCGGGCACCGATCTGAGCACCCTCACCGATAACGCAACCTTTGATGCGGGCGTTGGCGCCAATATGAGCCCCGTGTGAAATGATCGAATCCTCAATGATTGCACCAGGTTCAATGGTGACTCCATCGAAAACAACCACATCATCTAAACGGCACCCGGCTCCCACTTCGGTACCGCGCCCAATGACTGTGCCACCCAGTAAAAGCGTGCCCTCTCGCACGAGCGCTGAAGGATCAACCAGGGATTCCCCATTTTTACCTGCCAGGAGTGGCGAATAAGCGATTCCGCGCACCAAGTCAGAGGATCCGCGCACAAAATCGTCCGGGGTGCCCATATCTCGCCAGTACGCGGTATCGACAAATCCGTAAAATTTTCGCCCTTGCTCCAAAAGCAAAGGGAAGGTGTCGCGCTCCACACTCACGACTCTATTGGGCGGTATTTGCTCGATGATTTCTTTTTTAAACACATAGCAGCCAGCATTGATCTGGTCTGTTGGCGGGTCTTCAGTTTTTTCTAAAAACTTCAACACTCGACCAGCGGAGTCTGTGGGCACGCATCCAAACGCCCGTGGATCCGACACTCGAACGAGGTGCATGGTGAGATCGGCGTCTTTAGCTCTATGAGCCTCGAGAATGGCCTCCAAATTTGTGCCACCTAAGACGTCACCGTTGAAAACGATGACATTGTCGTGGCGCAGTTTTTCATAGACATTGCGGATACCGCCACCCGTTCCAAGTGGGGTTTCCTCAAAGACATACTCAATCTCTAGACCAAACTCTTCGCCGGTACCGAAATATTCTTGAAAAACCTCGGCTTTGAAGGAGGTTCCTAAGATGACGTGGGTAATCCCTGCGGCCTTAATTCTAGCCAGAAGGTGTGCGAGAAACGGCACTCCTGCCGTTGGCAGCATAGGCTTTGGGGTGTGCGTCGTCAAAGGACGCAACCGGGTACCCTTGCCGCCGACAAGAACAACAGCATCGGTTGTCTCGCCCCATCCCGCCGATCCATCCACGTTCCTCAAACCTCCTCATTGTTCTTCAACGCTAAAAAATTGCATCCGCCCATATCCCAGCAACGCGCGACCACCCGCTGCAGACCGAGCCTTAGACCAAGCACTAGACCAAGCCTTGATCCAAGGCTTGAAAGGAGAAGCCTTTCTAGCGTTATCATGGCTATGCTACCCACCATCGACACCATCGCGGCGGTGACGCGCAGCCTGAACCATAATTATTGATCGCAGCCTTAAACCCAACCACAGGGCAAATCGAATCGGCAGATTTGCGAAACCTGGATGCCGATCAGCTTGGAAGCGATAAGCCGAATCATGGTGTGCTGGCAACATCTTCTCAGGCAATTTGCTTGCCGCATGCCCTACTGCGTGCGTTATTTCGGCGTCGGGGCAAAAGATATTGACATAGCCTGCACGCGCGAAGCGATCGCCTAGATCCACATCTTCCATATACATAAAGTACCGTTCATCAAAACCACCGACCTCTGCAAAGGCATCGAAGCTCACCAGCAAACAAGAACCCGACAGCCACCCAGCTTCTCGCTGCCGATCCATGACTGCATTATTCCGATAAGCTCTACTCCATGGATTATCGGGCCACATAGAGGCAAAGAGGGCATGTCCGATCCCATTAGATAATGTCGGGATCGCACGTGCCGAGGGATACGCCGTCCCATCCAGCTGCCTAATCAGAGGCCCGACAGCAGCCACTTTTTCTCCCCGCTCCCGCGCCTGACGGGCGCAGTTAAGCAGAGCGTCGATGCTACCTGGCTGAAATTCCACATCTGGGTTAGAAATGAGAAAATACTCGCTGTTGATTGCTCTGTGGTTGATATCTCTGTGTTCGGAGCGTTCATCATGTTCACGGCGTTCACGGCGTTCACGAAGCGTGAGCAGATGCTCATAGGCGACGTTTATGGCGCTCCCATAGCCGAGATTTCCGCCAGTGGGCAGGAAAGTGATCCTCGTATTGTCAGCTGCAGCGCGCTCAGGCGCCCCGTCGACAGACCCATTATCGGCCAGAATGAGTTCATAACCGTCGCTTGTGGCCGATTCAAGGGAGTCGATAAATCGCTTCAGATATACCCCTGGGGAAAACGTCACTGTCACTACTGCAATCGGCTCATTCACAAGGCCTAAGTTTAGTGCCCGAACCCGCCCGTCGGGTACTCGCGGCGTGTCGCGTCGGCTAAACTCAACACCATTATTAAATCTCGATCGAGGAAGACTTTAACCACCGTGAGCACCACCCCAAAGCGCCCCGTCCGCGATATCAGCCCCGCCCCTCATTACCTACCCCAAACCGCCCAGCAAGGCCCTGGGGTAGTTAAGGTGCTGCTCGCCTTTATCTCCGCTGCGGTCCTCACAATTTCTGGCGTGGGCTACGCCACTGTGGGGCGTGTGGGAAACTCCGTCGCATCCGCAGGCTCACTCGAACTTGGCGGCGACCAGGGAGTCAAGGAAGAAAAACTCGATGGCGCTATCGATATCCTCCTTGTCGGATCCGACTCACGCACGGATGCGCAAGGCAATCCCCTCACCCCTGAAGAGATCGAGCTACTACACGCTGGCGACGAAGAAGCCGATAATACTGACACCATCATGCTCATCCGCATCCCCAATGATGGGACATCAGCCACTGCGATCTCCATTCCACGAGACACCTATATCGCAGACCCTGAGCTGGGCAATATCAAAATTAACGGTGTGTACGCCGGCTATAAGGCAATCAAACGCACCGAACTCTTTAATGCTGGAATTGTCGACGAGCAAGAACTCGAAAGCCAATCCAAGCAGGCTGGTCGCAATGGGTTAATTGATGCTGTTACTAACCTAGCTGGAGTCACCATTGATCATTATGCGGAAATTGGTTTGCTGGGTTTTGTTTTGCTCACCGATGCTGTGGGTGGAGTCGATGTTTGTCTTAACAATGCCGTCTACGACGAATTCTCTGGCGCCGACTTCCCTGCTGGAGTCCAGACGCTCTCTGGTGGTAGCGGCCTGGCTTTCGTGCGCCAACGACATGGACTGCCCCGAGGCGACCTCGACCGCATCGTTCGTCAGCAAGCGTATATGGCCTCTCTCGTCAATAAAGTTCTCTCTACGGGCACCCTCACGAGCCCGGGTAAACTAGCCCAGCTAGGTCAAGCTGTCACCCGCTCAGTGGTGATCGACGAAGACTGGGATGTGATAAGCTTTGCCACCCAATTGCAGGATCTGGCTGGGGGTAATGTGCGTTTCAATACCATTCCAGTGGCCGATATCGACGGTGTCGGAGACTATGGTGAATCTGTCGTTACGATTGACCCTGACGAGGTCAAAGCCTTTTTCCAGGCGCTTCTTGGTACCGACGAAGAACCGGCCGACCCAGCCGATGCTCCGGCGGCCGACGAGGGTCCCGCTGAGAAAGATCCGACGCCCATCCAGGTACTGAATGCTTCAGCACAGTCCGGACTCGCAGCTGGCGCTGGCGCTTACCTTACCGAACAAGGCTTCACCATTGCCGACGTGGGTAATGCTGAGATAGGCCTCTACGATCGCACCCAGGTAATCACCCGAAACCTCAACGACTCAACTGCCCGCAAGATCGCCAAAGCTCTCGGCGGAGTGCCGGTAGTGGAGGATCCTGAGCTCGCGTATGAGGGGATCGTCGTGATCGCCGGGGGTGACTACTCCGCCCCACTTGGGGAACCGGGTGCCCCCGTGAACAGCAATACCGCAGAGCCAGAAAGCAACGATCCTGGAAGCGTCGTCAATGATGCTGCGGACTCCCCACAGATCGATGCAGGTGGCGATAGCCCACGCTGCGTTAACTAGCCCTTCACCACTAGACCTTCAAGGATCATTTGTGCCGTTACTCAGCCCTCTTATCACAGCCAACCCCGCAATCCCACGTCTGAGTACCTACGACGAGACCACTGGAGCTCGGCTCGACTTTTCTGCTCAAACTCTCGATAATTGGGCTAATAAGGTTGCAAATATGCTTATCGACGAGCTCGATCTCAACGAATCCGAAACAGTTGGCATCGCGCTGCCTAGCACGTGGCAAGCGGTATGCATTGCTCTCGGCTCTATTACGGCCTCGATTCCCTATCGTTTTCTCGACCCACACGAGCCTTTCGCAGACCCGGATGCAGCTGACGTAATCTTTGCGCCTCCACGCTCATTTAGCGCTGAATTCGATGGTGATATTGTCTTGGTCACCAACGACCCCTTTGGCCGCGGGGTGAAGGAAATAGGGAGCGATTTGCCCGTGGGCGCCATTGATTTCGGCCCTACCGTTCGCTACCATGGCGATTCATTCTCACAACCCAGCCCTGACCTGAAAACTCTCGCCCACCATACAATTCCCCACGAGGCTCGTGTGCTTAGTCGAGGGTGGGAAGATGCAGAGGGCTTCAATCAGGCCATCCTTTCCCCCTTTGCGGCATTAGGCAGCGTCGTCCTGATCAATGGCCTGGTGTCAGCTGAGCGGCTGGCCCATATACGGGAGAGCGAAAAAGTCTCTTTAGATCTCTAGGCATATTGAGAAAATGGGGGCAATTCGCGGGGGTAAAGGAACAGAGATCAATTGGGACTATCACTGCTAACCGCTGGACTACTCCAATTAAAGCACGCGCGGCAAAATCCCTGTGTTGGAAAATACACTGATATTCACCCCCAAAATTCACCCCATTACTCGTAATTGGGTGCGCGGTAGGGAGGATGCTCAGTAGATTCTGAAGGAGAGTCTCCCCATCCCCTGGAAAGGCAATACTCATGAATACTCGTCAAAATTTCCGAATCGGAGCGTTTCTTACAGCTCTGGGCGTCGCTGGGTCACTCGGACTCGCCGGCTGCTCTGATGAAACGACCACCACAAACTCCGCCGCCCCCACACCTGCTACCGCTGGCGCCCGTGGGCCGATCACGTATGCGCTTGGCAAATTAGACACCGAACTGCTTGCTCCCATCGTAGATAAATGGAATCAAGCGCATCCCGACGAGCAAGTAACCATGAAAGAGTTAGCTGGCGAAGCTGGTGACCAGCGCGATTTCCTTGTGCAGAACCTACAGGCTGGTAGCGATGATATCGATGTGATGGCGCTGGATGTTATTTGGACAGCCGAATTCGCGGCGAATCAGTGGATTGCACCGCTTGAAGGGGATCTCGCGGTGGATACATCAAAACTGCTGAAACCAACTGTTGACTCTGCGACCTACTTAGGCACCTTATATGCGATGCCCCAGAATACTAACGGCCAACTTTTGTTCCGTAATACCAAGATCGTCCCAACCGCACCCAAAAATTTTGCGGAACTGACCGATTCCTGCGAATTAGCCAGAGACAAGAATGTCGAGTGCCTGACTCTGCAGCTCAAGCAGTACGAAGGACTCACCGTTAACGCAGCTGGCTTTATCGAAGGCTGGGGCGGACATATTCTCAATGAGGATGGTTCTCCTGCCGTCGCCACGGATGAAGCTAAAGCAGGTATGCAAGCGCTTGTCGATGCCTATAAGGACGGCGTGATCGCTAAGAATTCAACATCCACAACAGAGCAAGAAACTCATTTAGGTTTCCTTGCTGGCGAAACCGCCTACGCTATCAATTGGCCGTATATGTACGATATGGCCCAAGACAATGACTCCACGGTCGCGGGTCGCGTGGAAGTTCAACCGCTGGTGGGCAAGTCTGGAGTGGGAGTGTCCACCCTCGGGGGGCTCAATAACGGCATCAACGTCAATTCTAAGCACAAAGAAACAGCGAAGGATTTCATTGAGTTCATCACAAGTGCTGAGAATCAGAGTTATTTCGCAGAGAAATCATTCCCTCCAGTTCTGGCTTCAATCTATGATGATGCCGATTTAATCGCGAAGTATCCTTATCTGCCGGCACTAAAGATTTCCTTAGAAAATGCGGTGCCACGTCCGGCCTCCCCGTTCTACCCCGCTATTTCCAAGGCCATCCAAGATAACGCCTATGCGGCCCTGATGGATGGGAAGTCCGTCGACGACGCCGCGCGCGATATGGAAGCCGCCATTCGGGCAGCAGGTTAGTTGTCCGCTGTGTCGAGGCGTCGGTAATGGCTGCCTAAGCCCTGCTAAGCTATCGCTCAAACCCTGCCCATTCTGGCAGTGTTTGAGCGTTTTAGCACCAAGAAAAAGGACTCTGTCTCGTGGCTCCACCTACGCGCCATGCGGGCCTGCTTGTCGCCCCCGCACTCACCGTTCTCGCTATCGTTATCGGCTATCCGATCATGCGGGCTATCTACCTGAGTTTTCAGGCCGATAAGCACCTCGACCCACAAACTGGTCTCTTTGTCGAAGGAGGGTTTGCTGGTCTACGCCACTACAGTTACTGGATTCAGCAACGGTGCATGCTGCCATCTGGGGAAATAGCGACGTGTCCCCCAGGAGTGCTCGCCACAGACTTCTGGCCTGCCCTCGGCAATACGGTATTTTTTACGGGCGTGACCGTTATCCTCGAAATTCTCCTTGGAATTGCGATGGCGATCATTATGCACCGAGATATACCAGGACGCGCACTGATTCGCGCCGCCGTCCTCATCCCGTGGGCGATTCCAACGGCTGTGACCGCGAAATTGTGGCAATTCATCTTCGCCGACCGGGGCATAGTTAATACGTTCCTATCGACGCCCATCTCATGGACTACCGACCCGTGGGCTGCCCGAACGGCCGTGATCATTGCTGACGTGTGGAAGACTACCCCTTTCATGGCGCTACTCATTCTCGCGGGTCTACAGATGGTGCCCAATGATGTCTACGAAGCGGCCCGCGTAGACGGAGCCACGCGCTGGCAGACTTTCCGCTTCATCACACTTCCGCTAATCAAACCCGCACTGCTCGTCGCTATACTTTTCCGCACTCTCGACGCTCTACGGATGTATGATCTGCCGGTAATTCTCATCTCGCCGAGTGCCAACTCTCCCACCGCAACGATCTCTCAGCTCGTCGTGGAAGATATGCGCCAAAATAATTTCAACTCGGCGAGCGCATTATCGACGATGATTTTCCTCCTAATCTTTGCGGTCGCATTTTTTATGATTAAAGTTCTCGGCGCTGATTTGGGTGGAAGCAAAGCTAAACTGCCCTCCTCTATTGGGGTGTCGGGGACCCCCGACACCCCAATAGAGGAAAGAGAAATAATGACCCCTACGTCAGGAGATTCCCATGCGTAAACATGTTGGCGACTACTTTGGCGTTCTTCTTATCTTGGTGTGGGGTCTCTCCCCCTTTTATTGGATGCTCATCACTGCATTCAGACACAAGGATCACACCTTCGACACCACCCCATGGCCAACGCACGTGACACTTGAGAACTTCACCGAGGCACTCTCTACCGACAAGGGCAACAACTTCTTGGCGGCTATAGTTAACTCTCTTTTTATTTCCGTGATAACCACACTCGTGGCGCTTTCCATTGGAGTTTTTACCGCTTATGCCCTCGCGCGTCTTGATTTCGCAGGTAAAGGGTACGTCACTGGGATCATTTTGGCAGCCAGCATGTTCCCTGGCATTGCCCTCGTAACACCACTATTCCAGCTATTTGGCAATCTGGGATGGCTGGGACAGTATCAAGCTCTCATTATTCCCAATATTTCCTTCGCACTTCCGTTGGCGATTTACACTCTAACCTCTTTCTTTCGCCAACTACCGTGGGAACTCGAGGAGGCAGCGCGTATTGATGGAGCGACGCAAAGCCAAGCTTTCCGTATCATTCTGTTACCCTTAGCTGCCCCAGCTCTGTTTACCACCGCAATCCTCGCATTTATCGCAACGTGGAACGAATTTATGCTGGCTAACCAACTATCGACGAGTGCTACTGAGCCAGTCACGGTGGCTATTGCACGATTCTCCGGTGAGAGTTACTACGACTATCCCTACTCCTCCGTCATGGCGGCTGGTGCCCTAGTGACCATTCCCTTGATCCTCATGGTCCTCGCTTTCCAGCACCGGATCGTCTCCGGTCTGACCGCGGGAGGGGTGAAATAACATATATGCAAAACCCGAATAGGAGGAGAACTTTAGTCCACCAAGCAATTATTGGATTCTTAGCTTTTTTCTCGGTGCTCTTTGTCATTCAGGCCGCATTGAATTTATTGCAACCTGAACCCGCGTTATGGCCTGCGGTCCTGGCACTACTTAGCGTCATCACTACGGTCGTGGCCGTCCGCGCATTCAGCGGCCGCTAGTTTTTCTAAATACTTTAGTTATCAGCTCTTTAGCTGTTCACTATCAATCTCGACCGATTCGAAAAACTCGTGGCAATGACACCGGATATGTCCGCGCGCGTCTCGTAAATCTGAATTTAAAATTCGACGACCCACCGCAGCAAAGCCCTTCTCAATAGCGGGAGCGCGATTAAATCGGAGCGGTTTTCCTTTTCTATGGTGCCCTATGCGTCCCGAATCGACATCGATATCGATTCGCCCATGTACGGTTTGCCGAGGATGGTCGTCGTTGAGTTTATTATGGCGCATGCACAATGGACAGAGATTACGGTTCTCCGTTTTGCCGCCGCCTGCATGCCATACAATATGGTGCATTTGGCAGTGGTTGGCGGTAATCCTGCAGTCGGGATGCGCACAGATCAAATGACTGACCACCTGAGTAAGTCTGTGCTTCTGAGTAGCATAACGCTGCTCAATGGCGATCGGTTCGCTGATCTCGATATGTCCAGACTCTAGACGTGAGGCGATCGCAGCATAGCCCATAGGAGCAAGATAGGTATTAGCGTGGGCCCTTATATCGACAATCACTCCATCACTAGTAACTAAGGTGCCATCGACGTTGCAAGCCTTCTCCGCAAAAGGAATCAAGATGAAGGGCCGATACCGGGGATCAAGAGGATTGCTGTCATCTCGTTGAGGCTGGCTATCCCCTGAGATCAGAGCCATGATCACGCGCGTGCGCGCCTCTTCGAGGGTATAAGCCTCTCCACGGCTTAATATTTCTTTGGCCGGTTGCTCTGTCATATTCTGCAAGAGCGCCGCATGAGCGTCGGTTAATTTGAGCATGGCATAACGCATGCCGTCGTGGTCTGGGATAGCGGAAATTCGGGTGTACTCGCGCCGCGGCTTGTTAGCCTTCTCGTTGAGCTTGTCAACGTACCCGGCAAGATACTCGCGCATTTCATCGGCACTCGAGGAAGAAGATTCGCGAAGGAACTGCCAGCACAATTGTTGGCGATCGATTTCTCGATTGGACACTTTTCTGCAATATTTGGCAATTAGAGACAGTTTACTCATCGAAACTTTTGATTCTAGGGCCCACTGAAGTTGTTCAGGGGTAAAAAATGCGGCGTTCCTAATCAAAAGACTCGCCTCATGTCGAGCCATTCCTAGAAGGCCACTAAGCTTCTCCCATGTTGGTGTTTCTGCTTTGATGCTCAAAAGAAGACCAGCCGCTTGGGTTGCATACTCTGCGTATCGAGATAATGTCGGTGCCATAATATCCACGCTATGGACCGTGTACGTAGGCAACAACAGGAAACCGAAACAGCGGTCAAAACTGTGGATAATTACTCGTGAGCTAGGGCAGTCCCTTGGTGCCAGCCAGTTTCCCTCTACCCGCGCCCATGCTCCTTTTAGTCTTCTATGCGGATGGGACCGCAGATATGGCGACCGTCCAAGTCGATGAAGCTTACCACGAGCTCATTTCCCGACAAGACTATGGTAGGCGAGTCGCAAAAACGGCAATCGAGGTCCTCAAGATCATTTATGTCTACAACTCTAAAATGACCCCGCTCGCATTCGATGGTGGCATCTGTCCACTGAACTTTTAGCTGCGAGCCGCGCATTCGCGTTCTAAAGGTTGTATATACCCAAGCGTTTTCCAGCTTAAAAGGGTCCACACGTCTGAATGCTCCGACGCACACATAGACCGTTTTCACCGTATATCCAGACGTCCATGGCCTGATTGCTTGATAGATGAGGGAGGCATATTCAATCTCGGTCATTGTGGAGCCTCGCTATTCGTGACGACGTGAGCACCTGTAATTTTATTGGGGCGTCGGGGGCACCCGACGCCCCAATAGATCTAGGATCCAAGCAGGCGAGATCTTAGCTGCTCATCTTTTCGTTCCACTTCCTCGCGCATTTCTCGCTGGAATTGGACCATTTTTTCTACAAGTTCGAAGTCATCTACCCCTAGCATTCGTACAGCGAGCAAGCCAGCATTTTTTGCGCCACCAATGGACACCGTTGCCACAGGCACTCCAGCTGGCATTTGGACGATGGACAGGAGGGAATCCATCCCATCTAGAGTATCGAGTGCCCTTGGTATCCCAATGACGGGTAGCGGTGTTGCGGCCGCGACCATGCCGGGTAAATGAGCTGCGCCGCCAGCACAGGCAATAATAACCTTGAGTCCTCGCGTGTGAGCGTGCTCTGCGTAAGCAAGCATCTTGTCTGGTGTTCGGTGCGCTGAGACCACCCCCACTTCGAAGGGGACTGAGAAGTCGGCGAGAATTTTGGCGGCTGGTTCGACTGTAGGCCAGTCTGAATCTGAGCCCATGATAAGGCCAACGAGGGGTTTCATATGCACGTCCTTATGTCATTAAAAGGATTTTCTAAAAGCCTCAACAAATGTTAGTCCATCCAGCTGGCGGTGCTAAGGAAATGAGCTGCATTGCGGGCGGCTTGAAGAACGTCGTCAGCTGAGTCACCTGCGATATTTACATGGCCAAGTTTGCGGCCAGGCCGGTAATCCTTACCGTAGAGGTGGATCTTTGCCGTCGGATACCGACGCCATACTGCCTTCATACGCGCAGTCATGGGCAGATCGGGGTCAGCAGGGGCGCCTAAGACATTGGCCATACCGATCACGGGTGCGGTGAGTTCAGTATCACCCAAAGGATAATCCAGGACCGCGCGCAGATGTTGTTCAAATTGATTCGTGACACACCCATTTTGGGTCCAATGTCCGGTATTATGCGGACGCATTGCTAGCTCATTAACGAGAATTGTAGGCTCAACTGAGCCGTTATCAGTTGCAAAAAGTTCCACTGCGAGCACCCCGGTCACACGTAATTCTGTAGCGATATATTGCGCTAGGCTTTTGATCTCGGAGCTGTGTTTCTCACTCAGCCCAGGTGCGGGCGTGAGGGTTTCGGTACATATTCCGTTCTCTTGTACCGACTGCGAGACCGGCCAGGCTTTGACCTCGCCGCTGGGGGTTCGCGCAACAAGAACTGATAATTCCCGGCTCAGTGCAATTTTCTCCTCAGCCATGAGCTCAACCCCTTCAGCTCTCAGCTTATCCACGAGTTCTTCCAACTCAGTCACAGTTCTGGGAAACCACACTCCATGACCGTCGTAACCACCACGGCGCGCTTTCAGGCAGACCGCACCATTGACTCGGGTGTAGAAGGCGCGGGCGTCGTCACGCGAGGAGATTGCGGCGAAAGGAGGGATGGGGGCGCCCATATCGGAAAGTCGCTGGCGCATAAGTAGCTTATCTTGAGCGTATATGAGTGCGTGCGGTCGGGGCTGTACATCATAACCTTCGTCGAGTAACGAATGGATATAATCGTTGGGGACATGTTCGTGGTCAAAGGTGATCACATCAGTCCCAGTTGCGCTGTTTTGAAGGTCGGTATAGGACAGATAATCGCCAATGTGTAGATCGCGGCTAACCTGGGCTGCCGACGCTTGATCGGTAGCGGCCAGTATGCGGGCGGATAAGCCCAGTTCGATTGCCTCGGTATGCATCATTCGAGCTAGTTGCCCGTCTCCGATGACTAGAATAATGGGCATTCCACTGGCATGGGCAGCGCGGGATGAATCTGCAGGTGTTTGATAGCTCACACCTTGTAACTCTAAACAGCCCGCCTGGTTGCCACAAGCGATTGAGACAAGAATTATTAGCGATGAATAAGGTCCTCTATAACAGCAAAGACGCGGCGCGCTTGGGGTACGTGGGTCATCGAGAATGCACGCTGCTGACCGCGCAGCATCAGCCGAATAGAATTGCGGTGGCGGTCAACAGCCTGAACCTGCTCGATCGGGGCGCTAAAGATGCTGCTAGTCCACCCAGCTTCGCGCAGGAGCAACCTGTGTTCCGTAACGATGATACGACGCCTCCGTAGGGTGACAATTTTAGTAACGAGGCGGAATACTACGACCCCTGCCCACATCAGCACGATGAGGTTTCGAATCTTTGGATCATAAGTTGCACTCAATTCTGGCCGGTCCAAATACCCGATTGCCATCCACGCTAACCCGGTTACAGTAAGAATCTCGAGAAGCGGGAAGAATAGTGCGCTCAGCGGACTCGTTAGATCAATGAAGACGCGCTCCCCCGGCGCCAAACGAATACTCATCATCCCCTTAGTTTAAGGCACAGTGCAGCTATCACTCCCGCAACCGCAAATGTGTTACGTCCCCCGCTGCCAAATGATGGTGCGTGCCCACGCCATCGTCGACAACCAGTTGACCGTCGGCTGCGATCGAGCGCACCACACCCAATATCTCGCGATCCCCTGGGACGATCGCCCTAATATCGCGCCCAATCGTGGCTGATAAGCTCCGGTAATCAGCGAGCAACTTTTCATCACCGCATTCCCACTGCTCTAACCGGCGAACCAGTGCACGGATCACCTTAACCGCAAGGTCATCGCGATCAAAAGGAATAGACTCTAAAGCCAATGACGTTGCATGCTCTACCGGCAATTCACTACGACGCATTGCGGTATTGAGACCAAACCCGATGACCACCGCTGGTTCTTTCCCCAGAGAAACAGCCTCCGCAAGGATCCCGCACAATTTTCGCGCTCCCCCATAGGAGCTCACTGGAATCGCAGCAGCACCAGCACGAAGTCGTTGCGCGATATCTTCGCTTCTCGCAGCGCCACCGCGCTTGGAGCAGGCGAGCGCGGAGTCATCAGTGCTGCCAGGAGCACTAACACCTGCACCGTTATCCTCGCTACTTATTTCTCCATCCTCAATAATGAGATCATTGGGCCACTTGAGTCGAACCCCTGGCCATGCCAGAGCATCGCAAAGGGCCACGCCTACTGCGAGGGGCATGACTCCCAACCGCTCAATGGCTGCTCGATGAGGGCGAATCAGGATGGATGCGGTCAACTGTGCGCCGTAGGGAGCTTCATAACTCCGACCCATACGCCCTCGCCCCGCACTTTGATGATCTGTCAGGCATACCGTTCCACTGGGGGCTCCCTGCTTCGCTAGCTCTACAAGATCGGTATTAGTTGACCCTGTTTTAGCTCGATAAATAAGCGAGGGGATGACTCCGGTGCGGACGAGTTTTTCTTCCAGGTAACCAAGGTTGTAGGGGTTGCGCAGACTAAAGAGATCGGGGGCGTTCATGATTGTCATCCTAATTCCATTGGGGAAATGGGGGTAGCGTTTTTTACCCCCTTTTCCCCAATAGAGGGAGGAAGCTCAAACTGCACGCTGACCTAGGGCATCTCTAGACGCCAACTGACGCTATTTGAAATATGACTTTTGCCCTAGAAACTATCTTCACTTTCCGCTATCATGACCAAACATGACTATTTCCTCACCTTTTCTCGATACAAAATCTCTCCCCGATCTGAGTACCACAGCTGGGAAACTTGCAGATCTTCGCGCTAGACGACTCGATGCCCACACCCCGAGTGGCCAGCACGCAGTTGATAAGGTGCGCTCCCATAATCGCCTCACGGCTCGAGATCGTTTAGATTATTTGCTCGATCCCGGCTCCTTTGTCGAGATGGATCAATTAGCAAAGCACCGTACTACCGCCTTTGGAATGCATTCTAGAAGACCTACTACTGACGGCATCGTTGCCGGCTGGGGCACCATCGACGGACGCGAAGTGTGTATTTTCTCCCAAGATGGCACGGTCTTCGGAGGGGCTTTAGGTGAGGTATACGGGGAAAAGATGTGCAAAGTTATGGAGCTCGCCGTCGCAACTGGGCGGCCCCTCATTGGTCTCTACGAAGGTGCCGGCGCCCGCATCCAAGACGGGGCTGTCTCTCTCGATCTCATCGCTCGAACTTTTTACCACAATATCAATGCTTCGGGTGTTATCCCCCAGATTGCCGTCATTATGGGCGCCTGCGCTGGAGGGAACGCCTACTCGCCTGCACTTACTGATTTTGTTGTGATGGTTGAGGATTCTTCGAAAATGTTTGTCACTGGCCCCGATGTCATTAAAACTGTCACGGCTGAAGATATCACCCAAGAAGAGTTAGGTGGCGCAGACGTTCACATGAGCTTCGCCGGCACCTCACACTACAGTGCGGCCAACGATGAAGATGCCCTCGATTTCGTGGCCGACCTCCTCAGCTATCTCCCGTCGAATAATCGTGACCTCAACACGTCAACAGACCCAAGTGTTGAGACAGGAAGCGTCGCAGAAAATGTCTCAGCCTCAGATCTTGTCCTCGATAGCATCATTCCCGATAGTTCCACTGTGCCCTATGATGTGCGCGAGGTTATTACTACGCTCAGCGATGATGGTGAGTACCTCGAGATTCAGCAGGATCGTGCCCAGAATATCGTTATTGCTTTCGGCCGAATTGAAGGTCAGTCTGTAGGTTTTGTGGCGAACCAGCCAACCCATTTCGCCGGCTGTCTCGATATCGACGCTGCCGAAAAAGCTGCACGCTTCGTGCGCACTTGTGACTGCTTTAATATCCCTATCATTACGCTTGTCGACGTTCCGGGATTCCTTCCCGGCGCCTCTCAAGAACACACGGGCATCTTGCGGCGTGGAGCTAAATTACTCTATGCCTACGGTGAGGCAACAGTTCCAACGATCACTGTCACCATGCGCAAATCATATGGTGGAGCTTATTGCGTCATGGGATCGAAGGGTTTGGGCTCCGATCTCAATATTGCATGGCCTACAGCTCAAATTGCGGTTATGGGGGCAAAAGGGGCGGTTGGCTTTTTATATAGAAAGGAATTGCGAGCTGCCCTACTGCGCGGTCTTAACCCCACAGAGCTGGAGCAATTTCAGCTATCTTTAGAGAAAGAATACGAAGATCACATGCTGAATCCGTATCTTGCTGCCGAACGCGGTCTCGTCGATGCTGTAATTTTACCTTCTGAAACACGCGGCTATATAGCGCGCAATCTGCGTCTACTAGGCACCAAGCACCGTCCGCGCCCAGCCCGCAAACACGGCAATATTCCACTTTAGTGTCGAGATGCCGTGATTTTTATTCATCACAACGGGATGATAGCGAGTTAACAATGTCACCTAGCGTGCTTGTCGCCCTAACTGATCGCCGATCCGATGTTCACAAAAATCGGCTCGAACCTTTAAACTATGGTGTTATGACAGCTGCTAAGACGAATTCTGCTTCAGCATCCAAGCCCGACCTCACCACCACCGCAGGTAAACTCGCCGATCTGCGCAACCGCTTGGCTGAGGCCACTGCCCCTATGGGGCCTGAATCCGTGAAGCGGGTACACGATGCAGGTAAGAAGACCGCACGCGAGCGCATTGAATACCTGCTGGACCAGGACTCCTTCGTCGAAGTAGATGCACTTGCACGCCATCGTTCAAAGAATTTTGGACTAGACGCGAAACGCCCGGTTACCGATGGAGTAGTTACGGGTTACGGCACTGTAAACGGACGAAAGGTTTGTGTTTTCTCCCAGGATGGGGCGGTTTTCGGGGGTGCGCTAGGGGAAGTATATGGCGAGAAAATCGTAAAAATCATGGATCTCGCCATTAAAACTGGTGTTCCACTCATCGGCATCAACGAGGGGGCTGGTGCCCGCATTCAAGAGGGTGTGGTATCGCTGGGTCTCTACTCAAAGATCTTCTACCGCAATACTCTAGCCTCAGGCCTTATCCCCCAGATCTCGCTAATCATGGGTGCCTGCGCGGGAGGCCACGTTTATTCTCCAGCGCTAACAGACTTCATTGTCATGGTCGATAAAACCTCGAAAATGTTCATAACGGGACCAGAGGTCATCAAAACTGTCACCGGTGAAGAGATCACCCAAGAGGAATTAGGTGGCGCTCATACCCATATGGCTACCTCAGGGACCTCACACTATACCGCTGATAATGACGCCGATGCCCTCGATTGGGTACGTGACCTCCTCGACTACCTTCCGTCCAACAACAGAGCTGAAGCCCCGCGCGAGGCCAGCACTAAAATGGAGGGCTCAGTGAGCGAGAATATCACTGCGTACGACCGAGAGTTAGATACACTCATCCCCGATCTACCTAATCAGCCCTACGATATGACTGACGTTATCCGCCGAGTGGTTGACGACGGTGAATTCTTCGAAATCCAGGAGAATTATGCCCACAATATTCTCACTGGTTTTGCCCGTATTGAGGGACGCTCCGTGGGAATAGTGGCAAATCAACCCACCGAATTTGCTGGATGCCTTGATATTAAGGCATCCGAAAAAGCGGCTCGCTTCATCCGCACCTGCGATGCTTTCAATACTCCCATTATTGAATTCGTCGATGTTCCTGGCTTTTTACCAGGAACCGAAGAGGAATACAATGGCATTATCCGCCGTGGCGCTAAATTACTTTACGCCTATGCGGAGGCAACAGTCGGTAAAATTACCGTCATCACCCGGAAATCCTACGGCGGGGCTTACTGCGTGATGGGCTCCAAAGATATGGGTGCCGACCTCGTATTTGCTTGGCCCACCGCCCAAATCGCAGTCATGGGAGCTAAGGGAGCTGTTGGTTTTATCTATCGTAAAGAGCTCAAGCAGGCCCACCTCAATGGCGAGGACGTGGAGGCGCTTGCCGCCCGGTACGAACGCGAGTACGAGGACACCCTTGTGAACCCCTATAAGGCTGCCGAGCGTGGTTTCGTCGATGCAGTTATTCCTCCTTCTCATACTCGCGGAAATATTATTGAAGGCCTCCGCCTTCTCGATCGCAAGGTTGTGACAACACCTGCTAAGAAGCACGGCAATATTCCGCTCTAGGGCCGCAATTGGGTCACTCCGACAAGAAAAGGTAGTACTACCTCATGAACGAAAAATTTGCTGATAAGCCGCTTTTTAAGGTGCTCAAAGGGCAGCCTGACGACCAAGAACTCGCGGCCTTGGCGATGCTCATCGGCTCGCTTGCGAACTCAGCGCGGGACTCACATCAGTGCAGGGAAGTAAATCGCTGGGGAGAAATTGCTGAAGACTCAAGGCCCCACCCAATCTTCAACCCTAATGCATTTCAACATGTGAGCTTCTATTAAGGTCCGTCCCTGAGATCCTAAAGCCTTCGGAGGGTTTGAAATCCTTTTCCGGCTCATTCCTACTAGCTTGGAGCGCGATCTATGAGCGTCGTTGTCATTGGCTCTATTAATGCCGATTTGGCAGTGTCCACCGCTCGCCACCCCACCCCAGGGGAAACTCTGCTCGGAACTGGTGGGAATATCAGTCCTGGTGGGAAGGGAGCGAACCAAGCGGTGGCCGCTGCTCTGCAGGGATCCCACGTTTCTTTTCTAGGGGCGGTGGGCTCTGACGCCTATGCCCCGGTAGCTCTGTCACTGCTGGAGAAATCAGGCGTCAATCTATCGCGTATCCAGCATCATCCTGGCCCCACGGGACTCGCAGTTATCACGGTTGCAGCTGACGGCGAGAATACGATTATCGTCGTGCCCGGAGCCAATGCGGAGGTGTCCCCAGACTATATTCGCGACAATCGTGACATCATTTCGCGAGCCGATATTGTTGTGATGCAGGGTGAGCTGCCATCAGCCACCCTTGAGGCCACCCTATTGGGAGAACGGGGGCACCCACATAAAAACAGTCACCCCCGATTCGTCATCAATCTTGCACCTGTCATACCCCTCGATCGGAGGCTGCTCCTACGCGCCGATCCGCTGATCCTAAACGAATACGAAGCCCAACTTCTTCTCAACCCAGGCTCTATTCCCCAATCAGATCCGGATATTGACCGGCTAATCCAGCAATTGCTAGGTC
This sequence comes from Corynebacterium sp. ES2794-CONJ1, assembly GCF_025660615.1. Lineage (NCBI taxonomy): Bacteria > Bacillati > Actinomycetota > Actinomycetes > Mycobacteriales > Corynebacteriaceae > Corynebacterium > Corynebacterium sp. ES2794-CONJ1. Next base: position 104,149 of record NZ_JAOTIM010000002.1, read on the forward strand.
AAGGTTTTTCCTCGCTGGTCATGACGCTAGGTGCAAGGGGTGTAGAGGTCGTCGATCACAAGCATCGCACCCACATTCCCGCTCCCCCCATTACCCCAATAGATACTACGGGGGCGGGCGATGCCTTCGTTGGTGGTCTCGTTGCCCGCCTAGATCAGGGTGATGATCTTGTTCGGGCCGCGAAATACGCAGTAAGAATTGGTGCTTTTGCCTGCACTCGATTGGGCGCACAGCGATCTTATCCTCACCAAGACGATATTCTGCCCTTCTAGTCTGCGCTAGAATGCGGGTATGAGCTCTTTGTTTATTCTCGCTTCAGCCTCTCCATCCCGTCTTGGAATTCTCCGCGGAGCGAGTATTGATCCAGACGTTCACGTCGCTGATATTGACGAAGATGCTCTGATCGAGAAATTAGCTGATAAGAACCCCGAGCACGTGGTGCAAACACTAGCCACGAAGAAAGCGGAAGCTATCGCACGCCAATTTCCAGAGTCAATAGTTTTAGGGTGCGATTCGATGCTACTTATAGATGGCTTCCTGCAAGGCAAACCTCACAGCATCGACCGGGCCATCGAACGGTGGAAATACCAGCGAGGTAAACAAGCACAACTCCTCACCGGACATTGCCTTCTGAGCCCTCAGGGGCGTTGGGAGGAAGTTACTCAGACTACCATTTATTTCGCTTCCCCCAGTGACCGGGATATTGCGACCTATGCGCGTTCCGGTGAACCCCTTGAATGCGCTGGCGCCTTCACTTTGGAGGCTATGGGGGGATTTTTTATCGACCGTATAGAGGGGGACCCCCACAGTGTTGTGGGGCTCTCTTTAGCCGTCGTCCGTCGAGCTCTTTATGCTTTCGGGATGGACATTAGTGATTTCTGGGCACCCACTTCTAAGGACAGCCATGCATCAACGTCGCTCTAGAAAACTTCCCAGGCTCGCCACGTGCCCGGACTTATTGGCCGAGGATGAGATAGAGCTCCCAGCTCTTTGGCCTATCGAGCTCCCCGCTGATAATATTCGTCATCCTATCGATATCTACTCCGTTATTGAATGTCCTGATTCGCCACTTGGCTGGGCAGAGCTGGCTGAAAATGCCCTCGATGATGCCCTATCACGAAACCCCATGAGAGCACATCACCGAATCACCGCCTATACCTATGCGTGTGCGGCATATGTGGCTAGTCTTAATCGGCTCACCGAACACGGGTGGAAAGGTACTGGTCATATCCCCTTCTCCCATCTACCCAATCAGGGGGTTCTAAGAGCCGTCGCGTGCCTAGCGCGCGCCTCGGAGCTGATCGGGGATTCGGATGGCTATGAGCGCTATCTTCGCTTTTTGCTCGAATCGGACCCGGCCTGCGTGAGCACTTTGATACCCAAACCTTCTCGTGAGGAGTTTCTGCGCACAAAACGACGTCATAGGCCACGTCGACGCAGACCGTCGTTTAAAGATCAGGACTAAGGCGCCAGTCGAGTCCTTTTTCCCACTGGTTACGCGGGTCCGCCGCCGGCTGCAATGGAATCGGCTGCGGCCGCTTCTTCTCGCTTGGTTCCTTAGTTGGGCTTGTCGACGCGGCGGGGGTAGTAGTCGATATCCGCGAAGTTGATGTCTGACTGGAGGTGGCCACGTGCTCCTTCTCAGACATTTTGCGCTCCCCACCAACCTTGTTAACAAGGTCTCCCATTTCTTTCCACAGCAGAGGGGCGAGTGTTAGTGCGAACTCGTCACTGAGGTGGTTAGCGTCTCGGTACATATAGATATTGCCCATCACTGGGGGACAGAATCCATCAGGGCAAAACCAATCAGCAGTATCGATGGCGAGCATATCTGGTTTGTTCAAATACTGCGCAGCTGGATCCTTGGCGCTGTAAATAGCGAAACGATCGCGGCCACATTTCTTGAGATCTTGGGTTTCGGCATAACACTGCGACACGATATCGGCCTGGCCGTCCGGATGGAGGAACCAAGGGTTATCGCGCACCCCCACGAAGGCGAAGCCCTCTTTTTCCAGGAAGCGCCACAAGGTGGGATAACTCTTGGGTACCTCATCGAGACGACGCCCTATCTCAAGGAGCGGTCTGGTCGAGGTAGAGAAGACAATATCGGGGTTTAACTCCTTAAGTTTGTCCACCATAACGTCGTTGAAGGTCTGGCACTCTTTACTAAAAACTCCATCTCGCTCATTGACGAAGGCGGGACATGATTGGCGCACGAGCGGGATGAGTCGAAAACCGTGTTCTTTACCAAGTAGATCCAACGGAGCCATCCACTGTTCAGCATGAGATCCCCCCACCACCACCATGAGTTTTTTGGCTTTTTTGTCCCCGTAAACACAATCCTTTTTGGGGTCGTCAATGACCATGACGGTGGGGTCTTGGCCAATAAAGGACATACACCCATCTCGCCAAGCCGGCGACATGCGATCGGGGAGCACATATGGGTCTGGTTCGACAGGTGCTTGGGGTACTCGTAACATCGATAATGCTGCGGCCCCTGGGTAAAGAACTGGATCGAGATCAGTTGCGCTGAGCGCCTCTACTTCCTGCCGCCACATATTGGGAATATAGAGTGCTGCCGATATACACCCGACTACCCCCAACGCCCCAATAAGGCGGAGGCGAGAGGACCTTGTGTCTCTTAGACTCCTCAGCGCCTGACCCATGCGTTTTTCTCCCCATATAGGTCGCTTGCCCTTTTGCATCAGTGGCTTTTCTACACAATGATGAGTCGCTACAGCTAAAACTAGGCTCACGACAATCACGCCAAGGCCTAGGACTACACCTGGTTTTTCTTCTTTAAGATAAACTGTGGAGATAATAAGTAACGGCCAATGCCACAGGTATAGCGCATACGCAATGCGCCCTAAAAAGCGCATCATAGAGCCAGCGAGGAAGCTGACCCCTGCCCCACCGCTGATAACCACCAGGGCGGCACCTCCGAGCGGGTAAAGAGTAGCAGGGCCAGGAAAAACGTTGGCACCATCAAAAAGGAAACCTGTGCTCAGCACCATCGCTACGCCTACGATGCCGCTGAGCCTTGCGAAGTGAGAATTTAGACGGAGCCTCGAGGCGGTGAGCGCTAGAAGAGCGCCAAGGCTAAGCTCCCACATGCGTGAGAAGGTGGAGTAATAATTGAGCTGTTGATTAACTCCATAGAGATAGCAGGCGTAGCCAAAGCTCATCGAGGTCACCAAAATGAGAAATATCAATACCAACCGCTCATTGACGAGCTGTTTGGCGCGCGTAGCACCCCACCGAGTACTTAGGGCAACCAGGCTACCGAGGGCGATGGCGAATATATAGAACTGCCCTTGCACCGCCATGGACCATAAGTGCTGCAAAGGGCTGACGGTACTGGTAGCCGCGCCGTAACTGGCACCCTGGATAGCTAATTCCCAGTTCTGATAATAGAAAAGACTCGCTTGCATCTGGGATGCGAGGTTAAGGCTGCGTAGCTCAGGGGTGAGAACATAGACGGCTGCCCCCGTGAGTGCAACTACTAGCGCGAGTGAAGGTACTAAGCGTCGGATAGTGCGCCACAGGGGCCAAAACGGATTGGGATCCGCTTGGGGACGGCGAGCATAACGGAGTTGGGCACCGAGAAAGAAATAGCCGGATAGCAGCAAGAATACATCGACTCCGCCGGATACTCGCCCGACAAAGACATGAAAAATGACCACAAAAGTGATAGCTAGACCGCGCAAGCCATCAAGATCATAACGATATTTGCTCGCATCGAGTTGTTCCAACGGTAACCCCACACAATCGCCAGTAGTCTTTTTACGAGCCACGCACGCTCTCCGACAACCGCGAGGCGCGAGCTTTTTTAACTCGTATCATTCTAGTAAAAGAATAGGGCTTCTAATAATTCAGACACCAAAAAACCCGCCCGCGACCTGTTCTTTTTTAAGAAAGGGTACGGGCGGGATGGGGAAGCTCTTCACCATTTCCCCACATAACCGGGGCGGGTAATTTTAATCAGTCATGCAGCGCTTCAACGCGCCCAATAGCTTCCTGGGCTACGAGCTGCTGGATCCCCATATCAAGCTCGGAGGTAAATCCTACGCAGGAGCAGTTAATTTCTCCCAGCACATAAGTGTCCTCGCCGTTTTCTCCATCGGCAAGCATGAAATCAGCGGTCCAAATAAGCGGAATATTATCTCCGCCGAGTTTCTCAGCTATCTCTGGGCGAGCGGCGGCGAACTGATCGACGAGCTCCTGCCATGCCTCCGGTTTATCGTATGTGTACTTAGCACCAGAGAACAGTGTGGCAGAGAAATTGTCCCCGCCGGCGGCTGGCTTTTTGTGCACAACAAAAACTGGGTGGGGTCCTACGAGGAGGATGCGAATTTCTCCTTCGACGATACGGGGCATGAATCGCATATCCACGAGCATGCCGTTGTCGCCGATAATATATTGGTCGCAGAAGTCCATAAAATCGCCCAGTTTATGCACCTCAGTATGGTTGTCTACAGCCTCAGTGCAGCGCACGAGGGTATCAAGCGGCAACGCTGTGCCGGGCTCCACAGTGGCCTGCAACTCGGAATCCTCGAGACGTACGCGCCAGATGCCCGAACCCGTTGACCCTCGATTCTGCTTAAGCACTCGTTCACCATACGAAAGTGAGGTGGGAAAGGTTTCATGGAAAGTAGCGACATCGTAATAAGCTGCGGTATCGGTGGGAACCAAATCGGTGTCTTTAAGTTTGACCAGAGCATCCTTAGCACCATAAGCCATCATCTCCTCAGGAGTGGACATACCGACTAGACCAGCGTCTGATAGCTTAGTCAGAAGCTCAAAATAACCCTTCTCGCCACCAGGGATGCTGCCAGGATTAACCCGAGAGATATAGGCATCAAAATTGGCAAAAATATAATCAAAGAGACCGTCAGCCCACTCAGGTCGATAGAAAACGACCTCAGCATGCCACCCCTTATCCTCAATGGCCTTGACGATGGGCATCGTATCTTTTCGGTGCCCATTAAAGCCCTTGTCAGAGCCTCCTTCAACCTCAAAAACTACAATACTCTTGTGCATATATAACCTTTCATAGCTACCAAGCTCACCGATCATCATTGCATTTATCTACCGCTATCGACTCCCCTTCGAGATCAGTGGTTCTTCATGCTGAAGGCAACGAAGCTTATAGGAGCATGCGCGGACTCTCGGTGACCTTATCTAGTGAGACTAATTTCTAATTGACGCACCCCATCCTTATCTTGAACCAGCCTCAAGAGCTGGAAAGACGTGGGTTGGGCACCTCTTTTAGGCTAACTTAACTGTCGCCATCACGAGCGGTAAAAAGCCTATGGAGTAATCAACACCACATATCTTTTCTTCGGCTCTCCCCCTTGCCGTTGACATTGTTAAGCTTTAATAGAAATTGACAAAGATTAGCATGTTGACACGTGCCCAGCGAGGCGGTTTCTAAGGTCACCGACTGCTTCCGTTCTGATTTGTCGCGGCATATCCTCGAGCTGATTGTGGTGGCTGCGAGATCGATTGCACTATAACCCAGAAATTTTCTTCATTTCCCTTAAATTGTTTATCAGAAAGGTTTAATACTTCATTATGGCCCTGCCCTTTGACCCGTACCCCCCTTTTCGCGAATTCGCGCATCCCGAACGCATAGTCTCCTCATCATGGCTATCGGCTCACTTAGGCACCCCCGGATTATGCGTAATCGAATCTGATGAAGGGAAGAGCTTATATAATATCGGCCATTTACCTGGCGCCATCCGAATTGACTGGGGTGAGGACTTAAATGACCCCCTAGCCCACGACTTTATTAGCAGCGAGCAGTTCGCTCAATTAATGCGGAAAAAGGGTATTAGCCGAGACGATACGGTTGTTATCTACGGCGAAAGATCGAATTGGTGGGCCGCATATACCTTGTGGATCTTTGAGCTCTTTGGGCACCCCGATGTTCGTCTTCTAGATGGCGGACGAGATGCGTGGATTTTAGAAGAGCGCGATATTTCCTTTGATATCCCACACTTACCTGAAAGTGACTACCCTGTGGTTGCGCGCAATGACGAGCTACTGCGGGCATTTGTCGAAGAAGTAGCCCAGGTTGTGACCCAAGATCAATCCCACTCTCTCGTCGTTGATGCCCGGAGCAACAAGGAGTACCAGGGCTTAGAGCACCGGGATGAAGCACTCGACCTCACCGAACGTCAGGGTCATATTCCAGGTGCTGTAAATATCCCCTGGGAAAAAGCCCTTTATGCCAACGGTCGCTTCCGTAAACGCTCGGAATTAGCGAATTTATACCACGATCTTGTAGAAAGAGACGAGATCATTGTCTACTGTAGCGCTGGTAACCGGGCTGCCCTAACATGGTTTGTCCTCAAGTATTTGCTAGGAAAAGAAAACACCCGTCTTTATGACGGCTCGTGGCTGGAGTGGAGCAATATGGTGCGCAAGGAAGTCCGCCGCGGCCCGCATCCCTTCGGCACTGAGACTACCTAATACTCGTTAATCGTGCTGGCCAGTTCAAAGGTGGGTTTCAGTATCGCCTGAAGTGGTAACCCCTTGTACATGATCTCTGTAGAATAGAGATATGCGAAAAGGTGATCTGAGCAACCCTTATCAGGTAAAGTTTTTTCGACAAAACATTTTAAGGGGTGTAAGCGTCGTCCTTTGTCTAGTCATAGGCTGAAAAGGGACGTGACTTACGGCGCAACCCAGCGGGGGATCTCCTCTCGAGCTTTTCAACCACCACAAGAAAATATCCACCTTAGAGTAACCAGGAGTGCTTCACGTGACTGTGGAACAGAAAAAAATCACCAAAGTACTCGTCGCTAATCGCGGCGAGATAGCCATTCGCGTGATCCGCGCAGCTCGTGACGCCAATATCGCAAGCGTCGCGGTGTACGCTGAGCCCGATGCTGATGCACCCTTTGTTTCGCTTGCCGACGAAGCTTTCGCACTGGGCGGACAAAACTCCGCGGAATCCTACCTTGTGATCGACAAAATCCTCGATGCCGCAAAAAAATCTGGCGCCGATGCGATCCACCCAGGCTACGGATTCCTCTCCGAGAACGCAGACTTTGCTCAAGCAGTCATCGATTCTGGTCTGATCTGGATCGGTCCTTCCCCGCAATCCATTAAGGATCTGGGAGACAAGGTGACCGCTCGGCACATCGCTTTAACCGCCGAAGCCCCCATGGCACCGGGAACCAAAGAACCTGTCCGCGATGCACAGGAAGTCATCGCATTCGCGGAGGAATACGGTCTGCCGATCGCTATCAAAGCCGCCTTCGGTGGCGGCGGCCGCGGCATGAAGGTGGCTTATACTATGGACGACGTAGCGGAGCTCTTTGATTCCGCCACGCGAGAAGCCATCGCCGCCTTCGGCCGTGGAGAGTGCTTCGTGGAGCGCTACCTTGACAAGGCGCGCCACGTTGAGTGCCAAGTTCTTGCCGATCAACACGGCAATGTCATCGTCGCAGGTACTCGCGATTGCTCCCTCCAGCGTCGCTTCCAAAAAGTAGTTGAGGAAGCTCCTGCCCCCTTCTTAACGGATGAACAACGCACGCAACTACACGAATCCGCAAAGCGCATCTGCCGCGAGGCTCACTACTATGGTGCGGGCACTGTGGAGTATCTCGTGGGTTCCGATGGACTTATCTCCTTCCTCGAGGTCAATACCCGCCTGCAGGTCGAACACCCCGTTACCGAAGCAACAACGGGACTAGACCTCGTGCGGGAACAGTTCCGCATCGCCGAAGGAAAGCCACTGCATATCACCGAAGATCCTGCGCCGCGCGGCCATGCTTTTGAATTCCGCATTAACGGCGAGGATCCAGGCAATAATTTCATGCCCGCCCCAGGCATCATTACCGCTTATAACGAGCCGTCAGGCCCTGGCGTACGCGTTGATTCTGGTGTGAGGCAGGGCTCCATCATCAGCGGACAGTTTGACTCGATGCTGGCCAAACTAATCGTCTATGGTGAGACTCGGCAAGAGGCGCTCGAGCGCTCCCGGCGCGCCCTGGCGGAATACACCATCGAGGGTATGCCCACCTCCTTGAATTTTCATCGCCATATCGTGGCAAACCCCGCCTTTATAGGCTCTGATGAGGATTTTGATATCTATACCAAATGGATCGAGGAGGAATGGGTCAATCCCCTTGAACCCTTTGCCGATCCCGACGAGATCCCCGACGACGAGGAGTCATCAGCGAGTACCACGGTGGTCGTTGAGATTAATGGGCGCCGCGTTGAAATTGCTATCCCTGCAGATCTGGCCCTCGGTGGCCAAACTCCTCGTAAAAAAGTTCGCAAGCGGCGCTCCAGCGGAGCTAAGACCCAAGCTTCAGGCGATGCCGTTATCGCCCCTATGCAGGGCACCGTCACTAAGGTATCTGTCCACGAAGGCGATGAGGTATCCGAGGGCGATGTGGTGGTGGTACTGGAAGCAATGAAGATGGAAAACCCCGTCAAGGCTCATAAATCGGGAACTGTCACTGGCTTAAGCGTCGAAACTGGCCAAGGTGTCAGTAAGAATGACGTGCTCCTAGAATTGCAGTAGTCCGCCCAGTCCCCTCACGGTATGGGAGGGGATACTCCAGAGGCCCCTAACTGCGGCTAAACTACAAAAGCATGGACGTAATCGAACTCAATGGGGGACGCTTTTATTTGCGCCCGCTTCACGACGACAACCGCATCGATGATCGCCCCGCTCTCGCGCAGATCACCGATAATCCCCAGGAGATTCTCACTAGAGCTCGAAGCTCAGCGAAAGACTATTACTGGGCAATCTGCGAACAAACCCGCGTGGATATGGTAGCTCTCGCTCACTTCGACGGGACTATAATCACCACAACTCCTATCGGCGACCCTGATAGAGTTCTCCCCAATGATCCGGTTCTGCCGGCGATGACCGTTCAGGACGCTGCTGATTTAGGCCGGGAAGTTGTAGCACGCTATATAGACAGTCACAACCACTCAATTTGAGAAAGATCAAGAGAAAAAAAGGGGGTGATTGGATACCACCCCCTCTTTTTTCTATAGGGGGGTAGGGGTACCCCTACTCCCCAATAGAGATATTGATGAGCGCGGAATAAACTTCAGTTGCCCACGTTCGCGCCTGTATATTTAGCGAGTGGCGTCCTGCTAGGAGCGCCTGGATATACAAACCCCTAATGGCATTCGTGATAACCGGCCTCCCCTGAGCCTTGAGCAATTGGTACACAAGTGTCGACTGAGCATTGAGGACAAGCTGGGCGCGAGCGTCGTCAAGCTCGGGTTGTAATTTCTCGAACTGATCAAGTAATCCTGCTAACCCAGAGTCTCCCACCGCTTCGCGAGCATTTTTTTCCAAGACTCCAGCGCCCGCTGCGTCGCGCGGTACAACTAGAACTGGCACGCTTGAAGGATTAAAATTGCGCACAATCACCGCTATGTCTTGGCCCTCCAGAGCCTGCTGGCAGGCGGCAATGAGGGGAAGGAATTGAGATTCATCGCTTGGTGAGAGTTTCTTAAAAGCGCCCACGATATCAGCCGTAGTTACTGTCACAACCGCGTGATCCGGATGATCGAGACGAACCTGCTCAATGATCTCCTGATCGTAGACATACCCGGCGTTAACGACCACCAAATCATTGGCAGCAGCCACGGGCACGATCGCCTGGAATTGATGGTCGGTTGCACAATAGCGCAGCGGACCCTTCGCCATAACTGCACCAAGCGTGAGCCGACCATGCGAGGTTTCCATCGGTACAGCGCGCACGACGAGGTCCCGAGTTTCTCGATCAGTCGTAGCTAGGGCTTTCAGACCCGCCATATGCAGGCTGAGGAAACGTCTAAACTCGTCATCCTCAAGTGAATTCATCCATGCGCGAATAGCTTTACCAATTTGTTCACGGGTGTCGTCTAATAGTTCATCGTCGACGATATCGTCGCGACTCGCTGTGGGCCTGAGATAATCAGTATTACCTACGACGCGCACGAAATATGCCCATTCAGGGACCAGATCGGTGATTTTGGATGACAGTAAGATATTGCGGAGATAAAGCCGATGCCGTGCGCTACTCCCTGGATGAGTGGCGTGGCCATAAACGAAAGCGACCCCGGTGAAACCAGCGATCTCTACGCTCACATCGATGATGGCAAAAGGTTCGAAACCGAAATGCTGCTTACACCATTGCACTTGGCGCCGGCGGGTATCCTCCCACACAGGGATAGGCTCGCTGATGAGGACCTCACCCCCATATACCCCCTCTACCCCAATAGTGACGGGGAGATATTCACCGTAACGGCGCGCGATCTCAGCGATCTGCTGCTTATCAAAATCGGCTTCACCGGGAATTGCTTGCAAAACCACGAGCGTGCCCTGCCGCGGTAGATCGTCACGATCTGCAATAGCTGACACCTCCCACGTGCCGTTCGCATGACCACGCCAACATACGGTTGGAGCGTTATCGCCGTTCTTGGTGTACACCGTGATCTCGTTGGAGACGAGAAAACAGGAAAGTAGGCCGATGCCAAATTGACCCAGATAGTCCGATCGGCGGAGTCCGAATTCGTCGCGCTTCGACGAGCCGCCAATGGTGGCTAGGAGCTGCTTCGCTTGATCCTCGGTGAGCCCAATGCCATTATCGATGACCTTGAGCTCGCGTTTATCCACGATCAGACGGATGGTACCCCCATCATCCCAATGGGGATCGGCAAGGGTACGCGCGTGGATAGCATCGACTCCATTTTGCAACAGCTCCCGAATATACACATTGGAGCTGTTGTATAGATTGCGCGACAGCAGTTCAACCATGCCGCCCAAATCTACTTGGAATTGACCTTGTTCATTCGAGTTGGACACACATACCTCGTCGTGGGGAAGTTGGGGGATCTAGAGTATTTGAATCTTTTTAGCACAGATCGTCGTGCACGATTAATTGGCGCGCAGCTTCGGTGATTGAGCCGGAAAGGGAAGGATAGACTGCGAATGTACTCGCTAACTGGTCAACGGTAAGCTGATTGGTCACCGCCACGGCGATGGGAAGAATCAACTCCGATGCCGTTGGAGCCACCACCACTCCCCCGATAACGATGCCAGAAGCTCTGCGGCAGAAGATCTTGACAAAGCCGTGGCGTAAAGAGCGCATCTTCGCTCGGGGATTTCGCGGGAGAGGGAGGGTATAGGAACGGGCAAAAACTTCACCCGATTCAATATCGTGCTGGGTGACCCCCACAGCAGCTATCTCGGGGCGGGTGAATACCGCGGTAGCTACCGTCTTCAACCGTAACGGGGTTACCCCTTCCCCCAATGCGTGGTAAATAGCGATACGGCCCTGCATAGCTGCCACCGATGCCAGCGGGAACTGATCAGAACAGTCGCCGGCGGCATAAATACCCGAAATATTGGTACGCGATACCCGATCAACTTTGATATGACCAGAAGAGGTCGTCTCTACCCCAAGCTTCTCTAGACCCAGATTTTGGGTATTGGGAATAGATCCTACTGTCATCAAAGCGTGAGAGCCTGTAATCACGCGACCATCTGTTGTACGTACACGCACTCCCGTATCGGTGGCGGTGACACTATCAACGCGAGCATGTTTTTCCAAAGATACGCCGCGTTCTGCGAGCACGGTCTCAAGCACATCAGCGGCGTCTGCATCATCGTGGGGCAGAATGCGATCGCGGGAGGCTACCATTGTCACCTTGACGCCGAGTTCAGCGAAGGCGGATACAAATTCTGCTCCAGTAACCCCGGAGCCGACGACGATCAAGTGCTCTGGGAGGGTTTTTAACCTGTAGATTTGGCGCCATGTAAAGATGCGCTCCCCGTCGGGTTGAGCTTTAGGCAGGATGCGCGGAGTGGTTCCCGTAGCAATAAGGACCAGGTCGCCTTCGAGGGTTTCCTCGCTGCCATCACGTCCGGTCACTTTGACATAATGTCTGGTCTGCTTGGGACTGTAATCATCGAGAACCCCATAGCCGTCGATAATACGTACGCCGGCGGCAGTAACGGCAGCCCGAATATCACTGGATTGCTCACCTGCGAGTTGCTGTACACGCTCGTTGAGAAGAGTGAGGTCCAGGTCCGTTTCGTTGAGGCTATCGCCTAAACCCATATCGTCGGCGCGCCGCATATCGGTCTTGATATTGGCACCGGCGATAAAGGACTTCGAAGGCACGCAGTCGGTAATTACTGCGGATCCCCCGAGGCCCTGCTCTTCGACGAGGGTTATCTGCGCGCCATATTTCGCACCTGTTAAGGCCGCCTCGTAACCCGCGGGACCGCCTCCAATGATGATGATGCGCTTATTAAGACTGGACAAACGTCGTTACCTCCGGCACTAGTGTCGATCGCGCACCTTTAAGGTCGAATATACATAGCGCGCGAGTATGAGAGTTTGCCTAAGACTTAGGCATTTCTCACTTAGTCTAGTGCGAAGCACGGGGAAGTTTCGTTCTTTATCGCTGTTCTTGTTCCAACACACCGGCGAAGAGTTGCACACCGACTGGTATGGACGCTGCGTCTGCCAACATGGTGGCTTTATGTAGATCGCCTGGTGAGTGGGTGCCGTCCCAGCACCCTAGTCGAGCCATCGCACCTGGAACAGTTTGTAAGTACCAAGAGAAATCTTCACCGCCAGCCGATTGGGACACTGGAACCGTGGAGGACCGGTCGCGCATTTGTGCCGCCTTGGTGAATATCTCCACGGCCTCCACATCGTTGATAACGGGGGGAACGCCACGGGTATAAATGATCTCGTGCTCACAACCAGTAGGTGCCAAAACCTGCGCAATGAGTTCTTCAAGCAATGGCTGCAGCTCGTGCCATACTTCGATGCGACCGGTGCGCACGGTACCGCACACGGATCCTGTCTCGGGGATAGCATTGCCCGCTCGACCCGCATGGATTGCGCCGAATACTAAGACGGTGCTCGTCGACGCATCGACGCGTCTGCTCAGAAGGCCTGGTAGGTCAATGACTAATTTAGACAGTGCATAAACCACATCACTAGTGAGATGGGGTCTTGAGGAGTGACCACCTGGACCACTCACTCTGATCTCTACCAGGTCACCCGCGGAAGTGAGCGCACCTACCTTCAAACCTACGGTTCCAGTTCGGATCTTCGGTTCGGCATGAAGGGCGTAGATTCTCTCTACCCCCGACAGTACCCCTAGTTTCACAATCTCGGGGGCACCTGAGCCCATTGCTTCTTCGGCTGGTTGAAAAATGATCCGCACATTGCGCCGCACGAGACCTTGTCGCTGGGCCTCTATAAGAGCCCGAGCGAAGCCCAATGCGACTGTAATGTGTATGTCGTGACCGCATGCGTGCATAATATTGTCGTGGCGCGAGCTATAAGGGGCGTTAGTGTGCTCGTGAATAGGTAACGCATCAATATCTGCGCGAAAGGCTACGCTACCCATCCTAGATTCAGGATCGGCAACAATATCGACTACCAACCCAGTACGCGGGAACAGAGTAGGTTCGAGTCCCCCTTCTCTTAGTTTCTCGGCGATAAAAGCGGTGGTATTGAACTCTTCGTTCGATAATTCAGGATACATATGGACATGGCGTCGCCAGTCCATGAGTTCTTCGTGGTGCTCCTCGCACCATGCGCTCATAAAAGCGTGGAGATTCTGATTATCAGTATCGTTCAAGTTCATCCTCTTTAGTCACCGTTTTTGAGTTGTCTTTACAGGGCGCCTGCACCCTCCTTAATGTAGCCTTAGTGAGCCGAGCTACCAATGTGCGGGTTCTCTTCGGTTGATTCGTGCCCTGGTTAGAGCACAGTGCACACCCCTTGAGAACTAAATCTTGCGGGGTGTGCTACGAAGATCTAGAAGATCTATTCGGCATCGACCTTTGGTAGTGCCAGATAGTTAGAGATCGATATTGCGCGGGCCGTAGAGTCGATCGCCAGCATCGCCTAGACCGGGGACGATATAAGCATCGTCGTTAAGATCAGCATCAATTGTTGCGGTCACGAGGCGCACGGGCAGGCCTGATTGGGCGAGCGCATCGACACCTGCTTGCGCCGAAACCATACAAACAGCAGTGATATCGGTTGCGCCTCGATCATGAAGGATTCGGATGGCGTGCAGCAAAGAACCACCGGTGGCCAGCATGGGGTCTACAACGAAGACGGTGCGGCCCGAGAGATCCTTAGGCAGTGCCTCCAAATAAGGTACTGGCTGGTGAGTGACTTCGTCGCGAGCCAGTCCGATAAAACCAACCTGGGCATCAGGGATCATTTTGAGGGCGGGGTCGATCATACCGAGTCCTGCGCGAATGACCGGGACAATAATAGGAGGATCTTGGAGTCTAGTCCCTTCGGTTTGCGCGACGGGTGTGACGAGCGGAAAGGTTTCGACGGGCAGCAGACGCGACGCCTCGTAAATGAGCATGGCGCCGAGATCTGCAAGTGCGGCACGAAAGCCAGCGTTATCGGTGCGCTTATCGCGCATAATTGACAAGCGAGAAGCTGCTAGTGGGTGGTCCACGGTCAAAATATCCATACCCGTCATCGTAGCCCCTCACCCATACTCACCTCTACTTTTCTCTTGTAGGGCGCCAACGGAACCGAAAGGGAGTAGGTGAAGTCTTAACAAGCATGACCAATACGTTGAATATTGCACCCGAGACTGTGCGCTCGCTCGCCAAAGATGTCCTCGATTTAGCTCAGACTCCCATCCCAGAGCACCTTCTCCCCGGTGAAATATTGCCAGGGGTAGGCGACTATATCACCGCTTTTAATGCTTGCGTGCACGCCCTGGGGTCGCGAGCACAAAACCAAATCCAATACGTAGAGGAAAGCACCGACCGTGCGTTGAAATGGTTGCATACGATCGAAACCGATGACCTCACCCTTGCCGAAAGGTTGGCCCAACAATGATGGACTTTATATCTGAGGCTGAGAAACTACTTCAGCCCCTCAACCCTGCACCACTACCACAGGTCCCCAACTTTGAGAAGGTAGGTCCTTTAGCTCAGGAATTTGGGGTAGAGCCTGCAGTATTCTTAGCGGAGAATGTCAATCTTATTAGAGACACTGTAGAGGCTGGCCAAACTGTGCTGCCAGCCTTAGGTTTAATCAACCAAGCCCGTATAAAATTGCAGCAACTCGCCTGCAAATTCTTCGCCCGTGCTATCGCTTTGCTCAGCCAGGTGGCAGTCCCCAACCCCGCCATCAGTGGACCAGCTCTTACCATGCTCCTGCGGCTGCCAGCGCAATTTCTAACTCAGGCCTACTGTATTCTCGAGCAATTGAAATTAGCATTAAGTCCCTATACCAAGGTTCTTGAGGATGTCTCGCAACGCGGGAAATTTCTAACTCTGAGTACTCAGCGGATGGTGACCAAGGAACTCATTCCAGCCCTTAAAGATGCTTGCAAAGCTGCCGACATTCTCCCACCCACAATCAGCTCGCTCGACTCAGAATCTTCGGGTGAACAAGCACTAAGCTCAACTTCACACTCACCTGACCAGAGCCAGATGAGGGGACATAAAGCTGTAGAGATCGCCCGCAGCGCCATCGGCACTCCATACCAGTGGGGTGGCACCTCACGCCAGGGTTTTGACTGCTCAGGGCTAACCCAGTGGGCTTGGCGACAAGCGGGAGTGGAGTTACCTCGCATTGCTAGCGAGCAAGCCGTGGGACAACCAATTAGTCGCGAAGATCTCGCTCCCGGAGATCTCCTGGTGTGGAGCGGACATGTGGCCATGTACTCTGGCGATGGAATGATAATCGAGGCTGGTAATCCGGTCTCAGAAAATCCCCTCAGGACCACCAATATGGGGATGGATTTCAAGGGCTTCTTCCGCCCCCAATAGATGCACTTTAACCATATAAACGGCTAGGATATATCTCCATGAGTAAAAACGGCATTTTCCCAGTAAAAATCTCTTTGACCGAGGGTGATTTCTTTACCCTGTGGGCTCCCGAATGGCGCGAACACGGAGCGGAGTGGCAAGCCTTCCTTGGAAAGGGCGATGACCTCTTCCTCTTCGAGTCGCCAGCCCATATGCTTATTTTTATTGAAGAAAATGCTAGCCATGACTTGAGTAGCCACCCTAAGTGGGCGGCGTTTAATCACCTCGGTGCCGAGCGTGTGGTTCCCGATGCTAAGCACTACTATGATCTGGTTGGCCTGCCAAAGATTCTCGCCGATCGCCCGAGCTATGAGAATGTTTCTCATGTGGCGCGCACCTTCAAGATCGCCCGCAGCCTAGCTGACGTCATGGCCGCCACAAGTGTGCAGGTATTCTTTTCTTCTCACTCCATCCTGAGCAATGCTGAGCGCGGTGCAGACCATTTCAGCGGTGACGCAGGCGCCTCTGAATGGACAGCTATTGGTCGTGTGGTGCTAACCAACTGGGATAAGGTGGTCGATGCCCTCGATGAAGCCGTCACCATCGCCCCTGATGCCGAGGCTGCGGCTCTCGCCGATGCGGAAGCCCGCGTAGAAGCTGGCCTTGTTGCTGCCGCGGAACTTCTCGAGCAAGAAGAGGCCAGAAGAAAGCAAGAGGCCGAGCGTGTTGACCCTTATGACACCACGGTCTGGGCTGCGGCTGGTATTGATCCCATCAAAATTTCCATCTCCGGGCGTACCGTTTATACTCTGCGTACCTATGTTGAGGCACAGCCAGTATTCTTAGGCAAATATGGAGAAATTTTCACATTCTCCTCCTCCAAAGCCCTGGTCCGCTGGCTAATCGAACATACAGAGCATGACCTCGCTATGGTAGCTACCTGGGAAGATATTATGACCGCAGCCAATGCTGGCACCCTTGAGGTCTCCGTTCATCCCGACAACGTCTACTCATTCAATGGGATCGCCCGCGATATCGCTCAAGGCCCCGAGAGCGTTGATAAGACTCAAGTATTGCAATCCTATGAACTGCTTGCCGACGCCGCCGACTGGGCTCAAGACGATTCACTTAACGCCTTCTTCTTAGCTAACCCTCGCATGCAAGACTATATTTCTTATATTACGGGCGGCACCCGCCAAGTTGGCTATACCCCGACGCCTCCTTATGACGAGCACACCACCTTGTGGACTCAGCTGGAAGAGATGCTTACTAAGCGCTTCTCTCGCTTCTAGTGTCATACTCAAACCCCCACCGCTTCTGAGCAGGTGGGGGTTTGAGTATATCTATCCCCGATGGTGGTTGATATACGCACTCCGGTTGAACAGAGTACCTACCCGGCCTACCGCGGCGGGTACCCCCCATATCTCCAATAGGGTTGGGGGCCAACGCACTACCCCCGCACCCACAAGTTTTTATCTTTGGGGTGCGGGGGTAGTGCGATGGCGATTACTTCTTTTTCAAGAAGAAACTCACGACTCCAGTCACTGCCGCTCCGAGTGCTAAGCCTGAGCCGATTGCGCCACTAGACGATGCTAGTGGAGTAACCTTGACCTGCTCTCGGACACGAATGATAGCTGGAGGTGGTGGATCCAACTTCGCGATAGCAAGAGCTTCCGGCGTCGTGGCTGCCCACGCGCTGCAGTACAAGACGATTCGCCAAATAAAGTAGAAGAGCACCATTACACCGATAATTGGGCCGAAGGTCGCACCTGCGGGGTTGCTCAGGGCATTGGAGAAGAAAAGGGAGCCCAATTGCTTGAATACTTCAAAGGCTAGAGCGCCGATAATGCTGGCATGAAAAGCCGATTTCATGGGAACGGGGCCACGTGGAAGGCGCTTCATGAGCCAGAAGAACACCAGGAAGTTGGCCAAAATACCTAGGGCTAAAGCTACCACTGTAGTCATCCACTGGATCCCGGGGATATCCTCGAGGCCAAGGAATTCGATCAGCTGGGAAGTTAGACCAGAACTGCCGATAACGGTGATGCCAATAGCAACGATCATGAGCACCAATAGTGCAATGAGACGAATAAAATCGTTGAGCTTTGTTTTGAAGAAGTTTTCTTCCTTGATGGGGTAGTTCCAAATCATCGAAATACCCGTGGTGAGATGGAATACCCAGTTCAGGCCGGACCATAGGGCAGTGATTCCGCCGATTCCGAACATGGCACCACGCTGTTCAATGGCGGTGTCGATAATTTCATTGAGGGTTTCCCCCATCTGGCCGGAAACCTGAGCAGTAATGCGCTCGTTGATGTCCGCCAAGAGTTCGGGGCGGCTGGCCAAAACAGTTGCTATACCAGCGAAGATAAGCATGAGTATGGGGAACATACTCAAGACTGAGAAATAGGTAATACCTGCGGCAAACTGGTTTCCCCCGTTTTGGGTATAACGCTCGGTCATGAGCATGACATGATCAAACCAGCCCCATTTGGCACGGTATTTATCCATCAAGCCTTTTTTATCTTCGGTCGCTCGTTCAATCCCATACTCGTCCTCTTTAGTACGGACTGGGTGCTTATTGGTAGCCAAAAATCTGTCTTTTCTCGTTAATAATTATGTGCTCGTGATTGGTCTGTACAGCCCTCTGCGCCTGCGCGCAGTAGGGAGGGTTGGAGCGCTAGTCTACCGCATCCTGGGCAAAAAGCCCACCTTATCGTAGACATCTGCCAAAGTTTGGCTCGCGATTTCGCGGGCCTTCAAAGCACCGTCGGCTAAGATCTTCTCTACCTCCGCTTGGTCATTCATATACATAGCAAATTTCTCCCGCAATGGCCTCACAAATGCTTCCAACGCGGCTGCGGTCTCTACCTTAAGTACCCCATAGCCTTGACCAGCATATCTATCGACAAGGCTTGCCACGCTCTCCCCCGTGAGGGCTGACTGGATAACGAGGAGGTTGGAGACCCCGGGTTTGTTTTCTTTATCGAAGCGAATCTCCCCATCGGTGTCTGTGACTGCACTACGGATACGCTTGGCAGACATCGCTGGATCGTCGAGAAGAGATATGAGACCTTTAATATTGGCAGCAGATTTGCTCATCTTCGAGGTGGGATCCTGGAGGTCATAAATCTTAGCGGACCCTTGGGGAATCATGCCTTCTGGTACAGGGAAGGTGGGCGCATAGCGAGAGTTGAATCGCTCCGCGAGAGTGCGGGTGAGCTCTAAGTGTTGGCGTTGATCTTCACCCACAGGGACGAGCTGGGGTCGATAGAGTAAAATATCAGCCGCCATGAGCATGGGATAGGTATAGAGCCCAGCTGACGTTCGATCTGCCCCGCGCTTGGCAGATTTATCCTTGAACTGGGTCATGCGGCCGGCTTCCCCAAAACCGGTCATACAGGTGAGCACCCACGCCAATTGCGCATGCTCAGGTACGTGCGATTGCACAAAGAGGGTTGATTTGTGCGGATCAATGCCTAAAGCGAGCAGCTGTGCGGCTCCCGCAACCGTGCGGCGGCGTAACTCATCGGGATTTTGATCGACGGTTATCGCGTGGAGATCAGGGATGAAATAGAATGCCTCGTAGTCATCTTGGAGGCCGATCCACTGCTTGAGAGCTCCGAGATAATTGCCCAAGTGGTAGGAATCAGCGGTAGGTTGAATTCCCGAGAGGACGCGTTTCATTGGAGATGCGATGCTATTTTCCGTCATAAACCCATAAGTTTAGCCCACCTGCTTACTGGTACACCACCGCAGGGAAAAAGGGGGCGACCTCGCCTCAACTTCCTAGACCTTATTGCTTACGTGGCTCTTTGATGATAGCTAAGACGATTCCGCTCACCACACCAGCACCGCCGATGCCTAAGCCAATAGATCCCACCATTCCTGCAATATCATGCCCTCCGACGAGAAAATACGAAGCGATCAGCAAGACGACGCCGAGTATAAGAATGACTATGCCGATTGTTTTAGTCGACTGCATGAGAAATATAGCTCCTTTAATCGAAGATGCCCTTGGGTGAAAAAAAGATATACCTACTATCAATTTACCCGAGAAGAGACAAAATAGTGAGCGCACAGTCGGTTGATCGAAGCCACCTAGTCGCCTTGGCGACGTCGCAGCGTAGCTGCCAGAGCCCACACCACGATCGCGAGTGCTCCCAAACCTGCGCCCACGAGCGCGGGCGAGGCATATCCATAACCTGCTGCAATAACCGCACCGCCCATCGAGGCGCCGGCCGCATTCGCAATATTGAGTGCTGAATGGTTTAAAGCACCGGCTAAGGTTTTGGCTTTACCCGCCACATCCATGAGTCGGATCTGCAAACATGGTATGAGCGCAGAAGCGGAAGCGCCGATCACAGCGAAGTTGATAATAGCTGGGATCATCCATGCACTTAAGGCGAAGAAGGACAGCAAGGAGAGCACGATCGCTACAAGGGTGACAAAAATTCCACCCTCTACACTCCAATCGCTCAGCCTTCCACCAGCCCAGTTGCCCACGATCATTCCGACCCCGTAAATGCTTAAGACCAGCCAGATCATGGTTTCGGGAACCCCGGCGCGTTGAGTCATCGTCCAGGATATATAGGTATAAACCGCAAACATACCGCCGAAACCAACAGCACCGATCATAAGTGATAGCCACACCTGCCCGCGCTTGAGGCTGCTCAGTTCTGCTAGCGGTGAAGTAGGCAGCATCTTATTCATATGGGGCATCAGCAGCCACAAGGCCACAACCGTGATGAGCGAGATGACGGTAACGAATACATATGCGTTATACCAGCCATAGGCCACGCCGATTGCTTGCGCGAGTGGGACACCGATAAGGCTTGAGAGTGGGAAGCCCATACCAACAAAGGCAAGCGCTCGTCCGCGGTGTCGCGGGTCCGCCATAGACGTAGTCACCAGGGCGGCGACTGAGAAGAAGGCGCCGTGCGGTAAGGCCGCAATAAAACGCGCTATAACTAAGACCTCAAAACTGGGCGATACGACGGTCATAGCGTTGCCTAAGGTGAAGGCTGCCATGAGAATGAGCACCAGTCGACGTCGCGGCATCATGCCGGTAAAGGCGGTGATAAGGGGAGCTCCCAGCACCACACCAAGGGCATAAGAAGAGATGATGAGGCTGGCTGTTCCTTCGGTCAGGTTGAAGGCCTCAGCTATATTGCGGAGCAGCCCCATAGTGACAAATTCATTTACACCGATGGCAAACCCAGCAAGGCCGAGCGCGATCCATACAATAAGGCGCTGGCGTGTAGAGATCTCGTCTTGGCGGGGAATCACTCGGCGCAGCGGCTTATGTGGCACGGTTCTTCTTTTCTCTTGAGCTGATTGGGTGGTCACGTGAACTTAAGCTACCTGCTTCCTTTCCAGCCCGCACCTTTGCCGGCTCGAAGGTGGTCAAAATAAAAGACGACCGCCCGCTGTGTCCTTCATTACTTTTCTGCACCTAATTTTTATATCCAGGCTCATCGGACTATAGCCGCAATGCCCAAAGTTCCCGATAAGAGATCTGCACTGGTTCTACCCCCGAGAGTCCACGACAAACCTACAGCTAGATATATAAAAAAGGTGAGTTAATCCACATAGATAACAAAATAGGTATTCTTGAGGAGAAAACCCTGAGTAGTTTACTAGCTCACATATCGACAAATCTAAGGAGACTGATGTCAACGATTTTCTGGACCCGCACCGATGAGGCTCCACTTCTTGCCACTTATTCACTCGAGCCTGTGGTACGAGCTTTTACCAAGACAGCGGGCATCGACGTCGTCAGCAGCGATATCTCACTCGCGGGCCGCATCCTTGCCCAATTCCCAGATTATCTCGCTCCCGATCAGCGAGTGGATGATGCACTGGCAACTCTCGGACACCTCGCCACCACTCCTGAAGCCACCATAATTAAACTCCCCAATATCTCTGCCTCTCTCCCCCAGCTCAAAGCCGCTATCAAGGAACTGCAGTCCCAGGGTTTCGAGCTCCCCGACTACCCCGATCATCCGGACAGTGATACCGATCGGGATATCCGCACCCGCTACGATGCGGTCAAGGGTTCGGCAGTCAACCCAGTACTACGCGAGGGCAATTCCGATCGCCGTGCGCCGCAAGCTGTTAAAAATTTCGTCAAGAAAAACCCGCACTATATGGGTACGTGGTCGACTGATTCCAAGACCAATGTGGCCACCATGGAAGCTAATGATTTTCGCCATAATGAGAAATCCGTGGTCATCGAACAGGACGATACTTTAAAAATCCAGGTACGCACTAGCTCTGGGGACGTCGAGGTACTGCGCGAGGAACTTCCTGTTATCGCTGGTGAAGTCATCGATGCTACCTTTATGTCTGCACGGGCCCTCGATGAATTTCTTCTTGCTCAGGTAGCTCGAGCAAAAAAGGAGGGGGTCCTCTTCTCCATTCACCTTAAAGCCACCATGATGAAAGTCTCCGATCCGATTCTTTTTGGCCACGTCGTGCGGGCTTATTTCCACGACGTATTCGAACAATTCGGCGACGAACTTCTCGCCCATGGCCTGAATGGGGAAAATGGTCTAGCCGCTATTTACTCAGGCCTGGAGAACCTCGAGAATGGTCCCGAAATTAGGGCCGCATTCGACAAAGCTCTCGAATTGGGACCCGATGTAGCTATGGTCAATTCTCATAAGGGAATTACGAATTTGCATATTCCTTCCGATGTCATTGTCGATGCCTCGATGCCAGCCATGATCCGCAGTGCAGGTCATATGTGGAATAGTAATGATGAAGAACAAGACGCCCTCGCGATCATCCCTGATTCATCCTATGCGGGCGTTTACCAGTCGGTCATTGAAGATTGCAAGGCTCACGGCGCCTACGACCCCACCACCATGGGTACAGTTCCGAACGTGGGATTGATGGCCCAAAAGGCCGAAGAGTACGGCTCCCATGACAAGACCTTTAGGATGTCAACATCGGGAACTGTGGAGGTTATCTCATCGTCGGGAGAAGTTCTCATCTCCCATGAAGTGGAAGCAGGTGATATCTGGCGAGCCTGCCAGACCAAAGATGCAGCCATTCGCGACTGGGTTCAGCTAGCTGTGGAACGCGCCCGCATCTCCCACACTCCTGCTATATTCTGGCTCGACCCTGAGCGTGCCCATGACCGCGTGCTCACCGAACTCGTCAACACTTACCTATCCGAGCTCGATACCGATGGGCTCGATATCTCCATCGCCTCGCCCGTTGAGGCGGCCCGGATATCCGTCGAGCGTATACGCAGGGGCGAGGACACCATCTCGGTGACTGGCAACGTATTGCGCGATTATAATACGGATCTCTTCCCTATCTTGGAGTTGGGTACCTCAGCGAAGATGCTCTCCATCGTCCCCCTGATGGCAGGTGGTGGCCTCTTCGAAACAGGGGCCGGCGGTTCCGCCCCGAAGCACGTTCAGCAGCTTCAAGAGGAGAATCACTTACGCTGGGACTCTCTCGGGGAATTCCTCGCACTCGCCGAGGCGCTGCGCCATATTGCCCGCACCACCGAGTCCACACCAGCGGCAGTGCTTGCCGACGCCCTCGATAAGGCCACCGAACGCCTCTTAGAAGATGGAAAATCGCCTTCGAGGAAGGTTCACGAAATTGATAATCGCGGCTCCCACTTCTTCCTCACCCTTTATTGGGCTGAGGAATTAGCTGCCCAAGAATCTGATTCCGAGTTGCGCGAGATTTTCACCCCGGTAGCCCGCGAGCTCAAGGAGCACGCCGCAGAGATCGACGCTGCGCTCATCTCTCTCCAGGGTGATCCAGTAGATCTGGGGGGATACTACCAACCCGATGAGGCTACCCTGCAGTCGGTCATGCGCCCGGTAGCAAAATTTAACACCATTATCGATCGCCTCAACTTCTCATAACCCATAAGATAATGACCGCACCGATAGTCGGTGCGGTCATTATTTTGGTCTATGTGGCGTCTAGAACGGCAGCATAATGCCGAAGCGGGGTGCGATTTCCTTCAGGAGGGCGATCAGTGCCCCAATAAAGGCAAGCGCACCAAAAATGGAGCCCACGATGATCTTCGTGCGATTTTCACTCGTGACGAGAGTTTCGCCGCCGTAGCTCTCTACCGGTTTATTCTCTCGATTAATCACGGTGAGATCGGGGCCGTCGAGAGCGACTCCAGGCTTATATGTATCAGAGAGGAAGGCCTGGGTGAAGCCTTCCAGCGTGGTGGCGGTGTCCTGGTTGATAAAGGAATAGCCACCTGCCTCTTTATCCACCAGTGGGGCAGCGAGAGTAAATTGAGCGAGGCGTACCTGTTGACCTGAAATCTGCTTCACACCATCTTTAATTTCACTTCCTGGGGCAGAGGAGAGATCCCCCTTTGTAATATGATCAGCTAGTACCGTCACATTTACTCCCTCCACGAGCAGGGTGATATTGCTCAGCTCGACGTCGAGAGACCAGGTGCGGTCGGCTTGCTGGTGCCCGAAGAAATGCACGCCGCCGTCAAATTTCAGTTCGCCGTTGCCGTCTCGATCGATAGAGGAGCGAGCCGGGTCGAGAGGGAATGAAAATTCATTGGCCTTATCCCCCGACAGCCGGGTAGCGGGACCTGTGACCTCAATCTTTCCCTGGGCGATGATCCCCTCGATATAACGCACCAAACTGCTCCGGAAACCCCACACAAAGGTGCCTTTAACAAGTGGTTGCGAACCATCTTGTTGCTTGACCACGGCCTCGGTTGCCGTAACTGCGGGCGCCACCACCACAGGAGACAATGCCATCATGGTCGCGGTGGTAACACTTAGGAAGCGCTGGGAGGGTGAAAATGACATAGGGTGTCTATCCTTATAGTAGTAACGGGCGTTTTTAGAAGCGGATGAGGCCAGGAGCTAGCGCCTGCAGAGCTGCTGCGAGCAGTCCTACGACACCAACTATTGCCGCTATAACAATACCCACGATGGCGCCGACGCTAAGGGAGGATTCAGGGGTACTCGGATCGCTAGGGTTCGCGTCAAGCTTATCACCTGGCGCTGCGGGTAAGTTATCTTCATAGCCTAGAGAAGCGGTGCTCACTGTGTCGAGACATTGGGGCTGAACCTTAAGCTCAAGGGTGGCGTCGTCGAGCGGAGCCAGCTCATCGTACTGCCCAAGGAAAGCCGTATCGATTCCGCTTACCATGCCAGCCATAGTGCCAGGCTGCGGACGATAGTGCATCCCGGTGACCTTCATCGTTACAGTATTATTCTCTCCCATCACCCACGTGGACGCAGCACCGGCACCGAATTCTTGAGTCCCCACTTGGCGATTGCTACTGGTGAGATCGGACTTTTCGTACTCCGTCATCTCTTTTCCAGGGACATAATAGGAGATATAGCTAGAGCCGGCTGCTGCTTGCCCTCCTTCCACTTTGATATAGGGCGAACGAAGGGTGGTGGCCAACTTGCCCTCGTGAGCAGTGAAGTTAATCTGGGACTTCTTCGTACCTACGACAGCCTCAGAGATCTTCAGCGAGCCATTCTCATCCAGGGTGCCCACTAACCGAGTGGTGGCTGGATCCACATCGAAAAAGAATTGGTACTCGCTGGACGTACGGCGAGCCGCATTGTCACCGACCGCACCCTCGAGGGACCACCGCCCCTGTGCTGGGCCTTGAATATAACTGCGCCAGGTTTGCTTAATGCCCCACTTCAGCGTGCCTTTACTGACAACAAAGCCAGGCTGGGTACACGTAGGCGACACCATTTCGGCACTGTGCGCATTTACGGGATTGAGTAGTGATGCGACCAAGGATGTGGCTGCAACGAGGGCGATGCGGGTACGTGCCATAAGAACGTGAATCTCCTTTTAGTGCTAGGCGCAATGGGCGCGCCACAATTTCTACAGTTACTCTATATAGGCAACCCTAAATTCTCAATACCTCCCACGAGTAGTCCCACTATAGGACCTCATCATTTTGCTGAGCATATCAAGGGCTAATCGCCCGTCTGCTACCCCTGATGTTCCAAGAGGAAAGGTCGGGCAATATCCACGAGCATCTTCCCCACCACCATAATGCTCGCCATAGCCGCGATCACCGCCAACATGGTCGACCACACCTGCCTGATGGACCCAAAGTCAGGGTCGGAACTCCCCTGTTGCTTGTTGTCAGCATTACTTGATTGGGAGGAATCTGCGGAAGGTTTTGGAGCATCGGAAGGACCCTGGGTGTCATCATTACTCGGATCCTCTGGCGCGATCTGCCCGACAGGCGACGTAGGGTTGAGCGTTTTAAGCGCCTCCACCATAGCGGGGCTTAATCGGGTGGGTTTGTTGCGACTATGTGCATACTCGGACGGAAGGCTTTCCTTGCTTAGGTCGCGGCGTAGAGTTGCTGCGGCTGTGGCATCCAAGCAGCGGGGCTGAACATCAAGGCTGACAGTAATATCGTCGAGTTCTGGCCTGTAGTCTTGGTTATAGGTACCGAGGAAGACAATATCGACTCCCTCTATGAATTGCTGCTGCTGCCCGTTGATCTCTCGAATTTGGGTGCCTGGCTGAGGTTTAATTCTCAGATTCTCGGCGCTAAGCGTTATTGTCATGGTGTCATCTGCACCAGGTTGAGAATTGTGGTGATAACTGAAGTCTCGGGAGGTCCCGAAGGTATCTTTACCTTCTACCCGATTAGCGGCAGTGCGATCCTCAGGCTGGTATCGCGTCATTGATTTACCAGGAACATAGAAACCTTCATAGCTTGTTCCCGCCCGAACTTCGCCGTCGACAATGCGGATATAGGGCGAGAGGAATGTTGACGCTAGTGCTCCTTTATGGCCGGTGAAGCTTATTCCACCCGGTGCCGTTTCAATATCGGCAGAGTGAATGCTGCCATCAGGATTGAGAGCTAGGCGGCTCGTGGAGGGATCGATGGGCATGCGGAACTGGAAATCCGCCGCAGATTTTAATGACCCGTTATCGGTCACATTGTCTGTGGTGCTCCAGTCGCCTTTAGCGATAGTGCCGGTAATATAGCTACGCCACGAGGTTTTGATTCCCCACGCTAATGTGCCGCCGGTAATAGACCAGCCTGGGTTCGCACAACTAATTACAGTCTCGGTGGGGGCGGAATTCGCGATTGCAAGATTGTGGCTACACAGTGCTGCGGTTATGGCGGTAGCGGTCACAATGGTCTTCATAATGGGCCCTCTCGGTCAGATCCGAAGGTAGACGGGGATATCCTACTGTAGGAGGCTAATAAATTCAGTGGCAGATGGGGTATGGCAGCGGCGCTTGGGATGCACACTGATCACACCGTTATTGTGCGTGACCTCAATGGGCCACCCGTAGATCGTGCTGAGGGTCTCAGCGGTATAGACGTCGTCCACCGACCCCATAGCCGCGATTGTACCGTTGGCTAGGCAAATAATCTTATCGCAGTAACTAGCGGCTGCGTTGAGGTCATGCAGCACCACCACCACTGCGACACCCGCCGCTCGAGCAATCGCTTGTACCAAACCTAGGACTTGTTCCTGATGCTTAATATCGAGTGCTGCAGTAGGTTCATCTAGCATGATGACAGGAGTTTGCTGCGCCAGCACCCGAGCGAGGGCAACGCGAGCACGTTCTCCTCCCGAAAGAGTAGCAATATCGCGTCCGGCGAGGTGGGATGTGTCAGTCGCACTCAATGCGGCATCAATAATGGCTTGATCGCGCGCCTCATATTCGCTTCCCTCCCACGGCCTGCGTCCCATGGCCACCACATCTCGCACTAAGAATTCGAAAGAGACGCTCACATCTTGGAGCATAACCGCGCGCCGTTGTGCAAGTTCCTTGCTGCTTGCCGACGCTGGGTCGACACCGGCGATATCCACCGTGCCTGTGCGCCGTTCAAGATCACCACAGAGAACAGCAAGCAGGGTCGACTTCCCCGCCCCATTAGGGCCAATAAGACCGGTGACATGGCCAGGTTCAGCGGTAAAGGATATATCGTTTAGAAGGGTGCGGCCGCCAAGATCGAGACTGATATGAGACGCTGAAATCAATGGAGCCCCTTTCTCATCATGCGGCGGAGCAGAATGAAGAATGTAGGGCCGCCGACAAAGGCAGTGAAAATACCGATGGGGAGATCGGCAAAGGCAATCATGGTGCGCGCTGAAACATCGGCAAAGCCGATCAGCGCTGCTCCAGCTGCAGCAGAGGTGGGGATTAAAATTTTATTCTCGGGACCTAAAATGGTGCGCAACACATGCGGAATAATGAGGCCAACAAACCCAATAAGACCTGCAAAAGCCACGGCTCCGGCGGTGAGGACAGTTGAGGCCCCGATCGCGATAATGCGCAGTGTCGCAACATTCACGCCCGTATGCCCCGCGGCGCGCTCGCCGAGCGCCAAGACATCCAGGGTGCGTCCCAAACGCAGAGCCATCACCAGGCCGAGCAAGACTATGGGCGCGACCACGATTACGT
This sequence comes from Corynebacterium sp. ES2794-CONJ1, assembly GCF_025660615.1. Taxonomy (NCBI): domain Bacteria; kingdom Bacillati; phylum Actinomycetota; class Actinomycetes; order Mycobacteriales; family Corynebacteriaceae; genus Corynebacterium; species Corynebacterium sp. ES2794-CONJ1. Next base: position 132,350 of record NZ_JAOTIM010000002.1, read on the forward strand.
GTTTCCACTGGGAGCCATTAAGTGAACCCATTTGCCAGAAAATGATCTGCTCTCGGTTGGCGGTTGGCGCAAGATAAACCATGAAGGAAATGATGGCTCCGCAGACCGCATTGATCGCGATCCCTGTCAATATCAGGTTCACGACCTGAACTTTCCCCTGGGATCGAGCAAGTTGATAGATGACCACTGTCACGATAACAGCAGAGATAAAGGCCGCGAGCGGAACTGTGAAGGTGCCCAGGAGGTTGATATCAAAGACGATGACGAGTCCCGCGCCCACACCGGCACCCGCAGTCACCCCAATAATGGAGGGTTCGGCTAGTGGATTGGCAAAAACGGCCTGCATGAGAGTTCCCGCGACCCCTAAGGCCGCACCAACGAGAAGCCCTAGCACGATACGTGGGAGCCTAATCTCCCATATCACGTTTCCAGCAAGATTATCTTGACCAGGTCCCGCTGCCATCAGCGGTAGTACATCCTTCAACGGAATATAGAATTGGCCCAGGATAAGGGACAGTAAGGATGCGAGAATCACCAAGGCCAGCAGAATCACAGTGGTATATTGTCGCCTCGTGCGCCTGCGGGCAAAGACTTCGTGGCCGCTCTCAGCAATAAGTGGTGCAGCCATATTATTGCTCGGGGGCATAGATCGCCTTTGCCAATCGCAGGAGAGTTTGTCCAGTTAGTGGGCCAAAGGCCAACGATTGTCCATCGGGAAGCGTGACAATACGGCGCTTTTTACCGGCGATCGTTTGTGCCACGCCAGGACGTTGCAGGAGTCCGTCAATGCCACCCGTGGACTCGAGACCACCGCTCATCATCACTATTACTTCGGGGTTAATTTTGGCTAAAGCTTCAGCGTTTGCAGGCTCCGCGTAGGACAGGTTGTACTCAGTACCAAGATCAATTCCCCCAACCCCCTCGATGAGGTCCTTGGCACCCGTGCCCTCACCCATAATGAAGAAAACACCACCGTTGCCGCGAGCATAGAGGAAGACCATTCGCATCGGCTCAGCAGGGATGAGCTCATCAATAGCGGCTTTATCTTTAGCAATTTCCGCCTCGGTGCGCCGCGCTAATTCTTCAGCTTCTTTATTAAGGCCAACGGTGGCACCGAGGGTCATAATATCTTCGGTGACAGATTCGATGGTGCGCGAGGGTTCCATCACCACCGTTGTAATCCCGGCGGCTCTAATTTGATCGATAGCATCGCGAGGCCCAATCGAATGATCCACGATGACGAGAGTGGGCTCCAGAGAAAGCACTGCCTCCACGTTAATAGTATGGCCACCTTGAGTGACCACGGGGAGATCAGCTAAGGACTCTTCGCTAGAGGAAATGGTGCGCCCAATAATATTGTCGCCCAAACCCAATCCTCGCAAGGTCTTGGTATAAGTTCCATAGAGATCAAGTGCCACAATTCGGGAGGTATCGGTGACTTCGACATCGTAGCCATCGGCATCGGTTAATTCCACAGGAAGGTGTGGTTGCGCGGAGTCTGTGACGGGAACGATCTCATCGAAATCAGTAACCGCACTCACTCCCTCGAAACTTCGCGGATCGCTCAAGCTATGTGCCTCAGGAAGCTCCTGACGTAGAGCTGCGTTCGTGTCATAGGCACCTTGTACACCGCACCCAACCAATAGAACTGCTGCAAGGGGCCCGGCAAGGAGTGTGGAAAGACGATGCGATCGTGGGCGAGAATACTGGTCTGAAAAAATCACGTTATCTCCGTTGGTTGACTAAAAAATTTTAGGAGGCGGGGTGACTGATAACTAAGCGGGAGAGGGTGCCCCCTGCAATCACAAATGCCGAAAGCGCCATGAGAGCATACGCAGCAGGAGTAACATCCATGGGTATTCCCGTGACGTCTTGGGTGGAATTCTTGATTTTAAATCGCGACTTGCCCTCGGTGTAACCCTGCGAGTTCAATGCGGCATCCTCCTCACCAAATATCACCTCACCGAGCTGCGTACCATCTAATGGTGTTGAGGAATCAGCACTACCTGAATCGCCAGCTATTGCAGCACTCGCACGTCCCCCTTGACCCGTCGCGCAATTAGCGCCCGGCTTTAGAGTAGCGGAGAAAGTCAAGGGATCGAGATCAATACCTGGTTCGTAGAAGCCCGCGAAAGCGCGCGCTCCAGCCGCAGTCAAAGTGACACGAGCTGCGCCGTTAGCTGAACTATCACTAAGATCAAGCGAATCGAACTGTAGGTTAGCCACGACGACGCGCCCATAATTGCTGACCGTGCCCGAGGTATCAGAAGAGGTCACTGCCGCAACGAGTTGCCCGGTTGAGCCCGTAAATTGTATCTCTGGGTTGGTCAGTTGGAGATTGAGCACCCCTTGGTGGCCTGTGAATTTCACTCCCCCATTAAAAGCAATCGTACCGGTGCGCGCCTGTGGGTCAATAGCACCTGAACGACCGCTGAAGATGAACTGTCCATCCGTATAACGCACACCCGCGAGTGACCATGAGCCCTTGGCAATTGAGCCTGTGATATAGGATTGAAAGGATTTTTTAATCCCCCATCGAGCATCCGCCTGCGCGATTCCGCGAGCATCCGCTGCCTGACAAACCTCGGTATTGTACGTCATGCGCGTGGGATTTGGTGCGCTAGGATCTGACACCCCGCCTGGTGTCACGGTTGTGCCTGATGCTGTACCAGTGCGTTGATTGGTACTCGATTGAGCGGCCTGCTGATTGGGGTTGGCCGGCTGGGTGCGGTTACTATCCTCAAGGCCTGCAAATTTATGCACCGTATCTGTAAAGCGCATGGAATTACACATCAATGTGTGAATGGCCCCCATGGTGTCGTTAAACTCCGAGACCATGCCCATGACTTCACCCGCAGTACCTGAAAAATTACCGTCGATACGCCTAAGTCCGCTGGCGCAGAAATCGCCGCCGCCGGTAGTACCATTTGCTGCAAAGTCGCCTGTACTGGAGTTTTGGCAGGATCCATCCAGTTTAACTGTTCCCGAGGTCGAATCTAAGAGCGATCCTTGTTGATAGGCGTTGAGGAAGAGGGCATCTCCACCAGCGGCGAGCGTCACAGTGCCACCTAGATCAACGATCCCGGATTCGGTATTGACGGCATTATTGAGGGAAATAATAGCGATGGTGACATCATCGCCGCTGATTGGGGCGCCACGCGTAGTTTTCTCCACCTGCGTCATATCGGCTTCGTAAGATTTGTAGTCAGCAATAATTTCGGCCGTAATACCCGAGGCTTTGACTTTGATATCGCTGATCTCCATATCGAGTAAGTATTGAGAGCCGTCCGCTGCTTTATGTCCTTGAAATTTCAGCACCCCTTGCATGGGAATAATCGCCTCACTGGGGCTCTCGATCGTGGCCTTACCAGGAGTAAATACGAAGGCGCTATCAGCCCCGGTCGGGGAGCCAGTAAAGCCAATCCCCGAGCTTTGCTGCCAGCCCCCCTGAGCAATGGGGCCAACAATATATTCCCGAAAACTCTTTTTCACACCCCAGTTCATAGCACAGGTGGTTTGAGCTGCAGCTTCTGGCACCATAGCAGTTGGTGCGCTGAGGAAAAGTAGTCCCAAGAGAGCTGGGATGACGACGAGGCTTTTTGCCGTGCTCCGCACAAGGCCCTTGAAGGGACCATAATATCTGGGAGCAGTACTCACCGGATAACGAGTTGGCATCACTATCGATCTCGTTTCTCCCCACCAGGGATCGAAAAGTATGGGCATAATATGGGCAAAGATTTAGGTTGACATGAGCAAGCTAGCCTCTAGTTAAGCACATATTAAAAATGTGAATATTAGGCTACACTTAGCCCAGTGATTTGACCATTCCCGCTATCGAAGGATTGCTTTTGACTAATCGGCTCCCCTCCACGAGCGACTCCTTTCAATTTCTCTACCCCGACGTGGACCCCCAACAGCCTCTTCCCCTGAGCCTCTTTGAACGCTTCGCCTGCGCTGGTGCACTCGCCCTCTTCAGTTTCGGTTTTATCGTGGGCGATGCAATCGTGCTCGGCGTTGCGTTCTTAGCCACGCTTTTCGCGACCATTGCCCCCGCCCAACGTACGTCACGACGCATCCGCAAAGAGGCCCGCGATCGTTTTCCGCAGTTGGACTGGGCCGAAAAAAATAGTTTTATTCCCCGCAGGCTCGGATTTGTCCTTGGCATCTTCTGGGTAGTTATCGCGGGCTTAAACGCCGCCATTTATTTCCTTATCGGTGACGATCACCGCCTTGTCGGTGCAGGACTGGGTGCTGGTCTCACCTTCCTGCTGATCTGGGTGCTGCCGGGTTTCAGCCCGAGATGGACACAGTCAAAAGATAAGCCTGAACAGCATCCCACCACTGACGCCTCTCAATCGGTTGCCTCCGATGACACAATCACTATGCCCCAAGTAGGAAGTAAAAAGATATCGGCTTCAGATTAGTTCTACCACTTGAAAAATTACATGAACCCGTAGCCTCACTAGCGACATTTCCTGATCGTGGTGGGTCGGGAAGTGTCGGGGAAGATGAAGTATCTACAAAAAGTTCCCCAATTAAAGAACCCTTATCACCGTTCACCACCCCCAATTTCACCCCCAAGTTCCCAATAGGGGGCGCACCCCCATGGAGAGACACTAGGCACGCGGCTTAATTCTTAACTACCTCTAACTACCGAGTGCGTCCACGGACGCGGACAAAAACAGCATGGCAAAGCCCAAACATCCAGTGAATACTGCATCCTTTCCGCGCGAGCGCACCGAGAGGATACCCATCACTCGAGAATCGCAGACTAATCGCAATAAGCTCAGCCACATCATGGCAGCTCCAAGAGCAAATGTGGCGCGGCGCCAGTGTTCGGTATAGGAAAGAAAACCAGACAGGAAAACCAACACCACAAAGAGAGCGATACCAATGCGCTGTAGAAGTGGAGGGACAGAGGACTTTTTCAGATTGGCATCATGGGGGTTGATGAGTAGACGATCGAGATCTTTGATCTCCGCTAGTGTGACGGGGTGTGTCGGTTTCATGGAAAAGACCTCTGATTTCTGCACCACGGCGCGTATGGCGTTATCTGCTGACACGAGCGTGCGCGCCCTCTCTCCCGTGCTGCGCAACTAACCCCAATGTATTCAAAAAGCCTAGTGATCTCAAAACCTCCAAAACCTGATATGCCTGTGTAAGAGCGCTCAGCTGTGCCTCAGAGCTGCGAGTTCGGTCGCTTCTCGACGAGGCGCTCAGGCGCTCAGGCGCCTAAGAGTAGAGCGTAGAAATCACAAAGCAGTCCGAGGGGTCAACGAATTTAAGCGATCGCCTCGTGTAGCCTTAGTTCCCCAAGAGGTGGGATTCGGCTCGTTCGACTACATTGCGCACTAAAAAGGCCCGCGTCAAAGGGCCCACGCCACCTGGATTAGGAGATACATAGCCGGCAACCTTAAGAACCCCTGGGTGGACGTCACCAACGAGGCGACCATCGACTCGAGACACTCCCACATCGAGAACGGCGGCACCGGGTGCGACCATATCGGGGGTTAACATATGCCCCACTCCAGCGGCAGCAACAATAATATCTGCGCGTAGAGTTTCCGCTTTGAGATCCACAGTCCCGGTATGACATAAGGTGACGGTGGCATTGTCTGATCGTCTGGTGAGCATCAGCCCCATGGGACGGCCCACTGTTACTCCACGGCCAATGATAACGACGTGCTTTCCTTGGGTAGCTACCCCAAAGCGGCTGAGCAGGTGGAGCGCCCCGTTGGGCGTACACGGCAGCGGTGCCGGTTCGTTGAGAACTAGTTTCCCTAAGTTAATGGGATGTAGACCATCGGCGTCTTTGGCTGGGTCGATAGCCTCAAGGATGGCGTTTTCGTCGATATGTTTCGGCAGCGGTAATTGCACGATATATCCCGTACATTCGGGATCGTGGTTGAGTTCCTCGATAACTGCGAGTAAGTCTTCGTGGGAGGCATTCGCGGGCAGATCTCGGCGAATAGAGCGCACTCCTACCTCGGCGCAATCGCGGTGCTTCATTTTCACATAGGAGTGTGAGGCGGGATCATCGCCTACGAGGACGGTCCCTAAACCTGGAGTAATTCCCCGCTCCCTGAGCGCGGCCACGCGAGTTTTAAGATCGGCGAAAATTTCATCGCGGTATAGGTTACCGTCAAGTTTGAGAGCAGTCATGGGGGTAATTATTCCATGATTAGGCAGCCTTGTGGGGTGTTCGCTGTTCTAGTTTCCGGCCGCATCAAGCGGGTTGGTCTGAAATTCGGAATCCAGTTCCACCTCAGAACCGTGAAGGGCTCTGAAGGCGACGTCGGCAAGCTCCGTGCCAGCACCCGAGTAGAGGTTAACGCCCGCATCAATGCCCATCTCACGTAACTGTTGAGCACGGTAGCCATATTTCGCGATCGCCGCAGTCTTGATGGTCGAACTTTGCGCGCGCACGTGGGCTAGGGCTTCGATATTGGCACCATGATCGGGCATCGCTAGCACCAGCAGTTGTGGTTCATGGGAACTAGCGCACATGCGAGCCCATAATTCAGGGTCGGTGGCATCGCCATGGAAGACAATATACCCGTGCCGACGCAGCGCATTCACGCGTGACTCGTCGTGTTCGATCCCGGCCACGGTTAACCCATACGCCTCTGTGAGTCGCTTATAGGCACCTGCACCTACGCGTCCCATCCCTAAGATCATGGCGTCAACTCCGCCGACATCAAGGGGACGTTCGCCAGCAGCCAGCTTGGAGGGGTCTCGCTGCGGCAATATATCGACCAAGCGGTCGAATAGCACGTCCATCTTCAATTTCGCTAGGGCATTAAGGACGAAGGAGCCAGCGACTGCCACGGCCATGATCTGCACCCACGCCCCATTGAGAAAACCTCGTTCCACGGCGAGAGCGGCAACGATCAGACCAAACTCCGAATAGTTCGCAAGCGCGCCAGCCGTCAGCAACGCAGTGCGACTCGACATTCCCACTTTGTACAGGATTATCATGAATAATCCTGCCTTGAGAGGGAGCAGTGCTAGGAGGAGACCGGCTAATAATAAACCCTCGATGGAAGGGAAACCACCCAGGCCGATAGCGATAAAGAATCCCACCAGCAGGAGTTCGCGTACACTGGTTAAGGCGGTGAAAAGGCGCCCGGCAATGGGGTGACCGGAGATGACTAAGCCCATGACTAGGGCGCCGAAGCTTCCCGATAATCCGGCGAGTTCGAACAGAGCATAGGCACCAATAGCGGTAGTAACACCTGCGAGAACCAGTAATTCGATCCGGTAAACGCGATCAGGCAACCTACCTACCAGAGGTCTAATGACAGGTAGAGCGACGAGCACGATGGCCCACGGTTGTGGCACTTGTCCGCTCGCTAAAACGAGAAAGGCTACGGCGAAAATATCTTGGAGCACTAAAACGCCGACGGATATTTGCCCAACTCGCGAACGCGCCCGCCCCGTTTCTTCGATGATGGCCATGACAAAGACTGTTGACGAGAATGAAGAGGCCAAGCCGATTATCAAGGCACTTGTCCACCCCGAGGCGAGGAAAACCAAGAAAGGTACTGAGGACAGAACGCCAAACAGAAGTGCAAATACGGCCGTATTAGCTATAACGTGGCCGAGGGCTGTGCCCACAATTCGGATTTTCGTGAGCATTCGAATATCTAAATGCAAACCAATTGTGAATAAGAGAACGGCTACCCCAACTTCCCCCAGTTCTTCAATTCCGGGGATGTGCTCGATTCCGAGAAAGCTCATGAAGAACCCTGCTGCAAGGAATCCAACCAGTGGCGGCAAGCGGAGAGCAGCAGCGCCTAGACCGCCGATGATGGCGATAATCGCGGGAAAGAGGATTTCGGCTGGCATATATTCTTCTCTTAGTCACTAGTATATTGCGTATGTCTCTGCTTCATATCGTCTTCGATCAGCCCTGCATTCCTCCCAATACCGGCAATGCCATCAGGCTCAGCGCGGCAACTGGCGCACACCTGCATGTAGCTGGTCCTCTTGGTTTTAATTTTGAAGATAAAAACCTGCGCAGGGCAGGTTTAGATTATCACGATTTAGCAGTGCTCAGCGTTCACGAGAACCTCGCTGATGTCTTTACCTCCCTCCCCCACGGACGCGTTTTCGCCTTCAGTTCTCATGGCACCACCAATTACGCAGATATCAGCTATCAGCGTGGCGATATTTTACTCTTTGGGCCGGAACCAACGGGGCTTAGCGAGGAGGCTCTCCACCACCCCCGCATAACCGACATCGTGCGCATTCCCATGCTCGCAGGTCGACGCTCCCTCAATCTTGCCAATGCCGCTGCCATTGCCACATTCGAAGCGTGGCGTCAGTTCGGATTTGAAGGCGCAGCCGAATCCTAAAGCTGAGATTTCAGAGCAGGGCGCCGTTATCCTATCCGGCGCCTAGGCTGTGCCTCCCCTATCGGTTCGAAACTGAGAGATAGTGGTTGAGATCTAGTTCAGCCACCTCGGCGATGAGCCCGCGCGCGTCCTGCAGACCCAACTGGCGAGCTTTGATGGTCACGGGGCCAGGAATGATAGCCATGGTCACCGATTCGATCCCAGCGAGACGTTCGAATGGTCCGTGGCTTAGCTCTAGGTGCTGGATATGTCGGCGGTGAGCCATGGCGACACTGCGCCCGATCCGCCCGCGTGTGCTGATTATAAAATCCTCGTTGAGCAGAACATACTGCCTATTCCAGTCGATAGGGGAAACAAACCGAGCTCGTTGTGGGCTGCGATAAATCTCCCACGGCCTCGACGTTTGAGGCCGTATATTATCGAGGTCATCTGCTGGCGATTGTTCTTTTAGATCGGGATTTATGGTATTACCCATGAGAGCGGCAACAACTTTCATCGCTTTTTCTTTATTGCCAATGGGGAGAACAAGCATACCGCGTTCGGCATTGCCATAACCTGCCACAGACACGCGCACCAACCACCAGTCGAGAAGCCGCCAGGTCACTGGTTGCACCATATCAACCGCGTGAGTGCGTTCAGCGTGCAGAGTTTTTCGTTCCAAGTTCAGCAGCCCATAACTGATATTGAGGGTTTCACCATCGCGCTCAACTGTGAAGCGATACGAACGATCAATGATCTGAAAGGCGTTGACTACTAAGGGAAGAAGGAAAGAGAAAATAGCGATCGTAGGTAGTGGCTGAAAAATAAAGAGAGGAATTGTGATCAGCAGTGAGATCAGCGTCGATTTGGAGAGCGCGGCTGCCGTAAGTGACATCCATACAGGTATGGGTGGCACGATAATCTCTGGGGAAAGGGTAGCTGTGTCCTGTGGTGAATTATGGGGAGAAGGTTTATCCTCAGCTCGATCTAGCTTTTCACGAGTAGGCGCTGCGGTGTGTCGGCGGGTTTGCCCGAGCAGCTGGTCTTTGAGCGCAAGCGCGTCAGCGCGCTTGAGATAAGCGATGTCAACATGGCTATTAGTCCCGCCAGCTTGTTCTAATCGCACCGCTGCCAGCCCAAAAATGCGCGCATTGATCGGTTCGAATAATTCAATCGCTTGAATCTTATCGAAGCGAGCACTCCGAACCTTTTTGCGGATAATCCCCGACCGGTAGACCACTTCGGTCCCGTGAATTTCGTAGCTAATCGCTCTCCAGCCCACATAGAGCAGAGAGCCGACGATGACAAGAAACACCATGAGTGCGACGAGTGGTAACAGAACTGCCCGCAGGTATGCCGTATCCCAATTATTGCGCACCATATCAACGAGTTCTCCGAGACTGGAGCCGCCGGCGGTGATAGCAAAGACAGTGGTGGCAACGATGACATCGCCACTTTTAGCCACTGGGGTCAAAGGGTGGAGGCGGTGCTTGTCTATATCGCTCATAGATCGATCATCTTTTCCTTGGCAAATGTGAGCAGGCGCTCGCGCAAGGCTTCGGCGGTCTCGGCTTCTAAGCCAGGAATATAGCTCGCATCATCGCCAGCTGTGACGATATGGATAGTTTTGAGTCCGTATATGCGCTCAAGGGGGCCTTGCAGTACATCAATATATTGCACCCGGCCAAAGGGAATAATGCGTATGCTGCGAAAGAGTCGCCCACTAGCAATGATGATTTCTTCTGAGGTTTCTTGCCATCCAAGAAAGTGCACTTGGCGAGGGATCCACCAGATAAACCAGCAGGTTATAGCCAGTAATGCGAGGGGAACAGCCAGCGCCCATACCCAGTGCTCAAAGAGAAAAAACCACACCAGAGAGGCAATCAGCGCGACGATAAGCCACGGCAGGCGCGAGATATAGCGTACTTTCACTAGATTCGGATGAACAGCATGCAACGATCTCTCCATACCCAATGAGGATACACTTTCTCTCCCTGTCCGCATGCCGCTGTACTGTGCGCGGTGCCCCGTTTCTTAGTGGAAGTCGCGTGAACCAGCGCTGAGTAATTCAGCAGGGGAAAATTCCTCTAGGAGATCAGCACTAATAGAGGCAACTCGGTTTGCGTTGCGCACGATACCGCGCACGATCAGCACGGTGGCAGTACGGGCGAGGACGTGTTGTCGCTTCCAGAGCCCAGGTGTGATCACCACATTGATCAGTCCTGTCTCATCTTCCATACCGATAAATGTGACCTCCCCAGCCGTCGCGGGCTTTTGGCGGTGCGTGACGGTTCCGGCCACTCGAATACGGGTACCGTCAGGGATATTCAATAGCTCAGCGGCGGGAATGATACCCACGCTGTCCAAATACTCTCGAAAGAGCACCATGGGCTGCTTATCATGGGTGAGCCCTGTGGTGGCGATATCAGCTACCGCTAACTCAAAAGCGTTCATTCCAGGTAGACTCGGCGCCTGCAGTACCGAGAGTCCTGGCAACATATCAGATTTTTCGGTGGCCGCTATACCTGCCTGCCACAGAGCTTGCCTGCGTTCAGTTCCAAAAATATCAAGGGCTCCTGCTTGGGCGAGGGCTTCAATATCGCTGGTCTTCACATCCGCCCGGCGCGCCACATCAGCAATTGTGCTGTAAGGGGCATGAGCGACAATATCGGAGACCTTATGGAGCCCCTTGATGGAATTTAGTCCGATCCTTATCCCCCACCCGTCCTCGGTTTTTTCGACGGTAGGCTCCGCACGCGAGGAATTTATGCATACGGGGAGAACCCTGATGCCGTGCCGACGGGCGTCGGCAAGGAGGGATTGGGGAGAATAAAAGCCCATGGGTTGGGCCCGCATGAGTCCCACACAAAATTGGGCTGGGTAGTAGTACTTAAACCAAGCAGAGAAGTAAACCAGTGAGGCGAAGGATTGCGCGTGTGATTCTGGAAAGCCGTAGGCCGCGAAAGCTACGATCTTATTCCATAATTTATCCGCTGTTTTCCCCGTAATCCCGTTGGTTTCTCGTAGGCCCGAATAGAAGCGTTTTTTTAGTGGAGACATTTTCTCTGCTGATCGACGAGAACCCATAGCGCGACGTAAGGCGTCTGCCTCGGTCCCAGTAAAGCCGGCTGCATCCACGGCTATATGCATAAGCTGTTCTTGGAACAGGGGCACGCCTAAAGTTTTGGAGAGAGATTTTTCTAGCACAGGGTGGTCGAAACTGATCTCTTCGACCCCACTACGCCGCCGCAGATATGGGTGCACGCTCCCACCTTGAATAGGGCCTGGGCGTACCAGAGCAACTTCCACGACGAGGTCGAAGAAGCAGCGCGGTTTTAATCTGGGCAGGGTATTAAGCTGGGCCCTGGATTCTACTTGGAAGACTCCTATGGCATCGCCCCGGCTGAGCATCTCGTAGATATTGGGGTCACTTAGATCGAGTTCCCACAGGTTAATCTCATCGCCTGTACTCTCTTTGACCAGGTCAATCATGTGATGCAGAGCTTCAAGCATACCAAGACCTAGAAGGTCGAATTTGACCAGCCCGGCCGACGCGCAGGCTTCTTTATCCCATTGCACGACGCTGCGACCTTTTTTGCGGGCCCATTCTATGGGCACCACGCTAGATATGGGCCGATCACAGATCACCATACCCCCAGAGTGGATGCCTAGATGGCGGGGGTGTCCGCAGAGCTGGTTGGCAAGTGTAGAAACTACCTGTGGGGGTTCGGTTATTCCTTTTGACCAGCTGTCTGAAGCCCCTGGGGCATAGCCTAAGGCGCGAGCGGCGTCGCGGATGGCCCCTTTGTGGCGGTAGCTAATAATATTAGCTACTTGCGCAGCGTTTTCACGCCCATACCGCTCATAGCAGTATTGGATAACTTCCTCCCTACGTGTGGATTCGAAATCGACATCGATATCGGGGGGACCATCGCGGTCGGGAGATAAAAACCTCTCAAAGAGCAGACCTGCGGCTACAGGCTCCACATTGGTAATACCTAGGGCAAAGCACACAGCGGAATTTGCTGCCGAGCCGCGGCCTTGGCACAAGATATTTCGCGTGCGCGCGAAATCGACGAGGTCGCTGACGATCAGAAAATATCCGGGAAATCCTAGTTGTTTAATGACGGAGAGTTCATGGGCGATTTGGGCTTCAGCTTTGTGCCTAATCTCTTTATCTCTAGTGCGATAACGCTGGGGGAAGCGCTCGTGGACCAAGGCTTCTAACCAGCTAAATTCGTCGTGCCCTTCAGGTACCTCCCATTGGGGGAGATTGGGACTAATTAAGGTGAGCTGAAAGGCGCATTCGCGCGCGATGGTACAGGCGTGATCGATATAGCGTCGGTGGTGTGGAGCTAAAACACTTTCGATATGATCACGCGGACGCAGCCACATAGCGCCCATCGCGGCGAGTTGAGGTGCAGCGCTAGAGAGTGCCTGATTACGCTCCAGCGCTTGTTTCGCTTGGGCTACTGGGGCGGCTCCGCTATGAGCCGCACATGCCCGCGTGGTCACAATGGCCGCTAATTCGCCATGGTAGCGAGTATGAAGTGCGTCTAAAAGGGCATGCGCATCGCTATCGGTCGGGCTCATACTCACCACGTATTCGAGGAGGATATTCTCCGCCCCGAAGGCTTGGTAAAGGGTTTCTATCTCTTCGGCCCATTCTGCTGACGCAAGGATATAGCAGTGGCCAGATAGCTGCGTGGCGATGGCTTGAAGATCGGGGTAATGGCAGTGGTCTTTATCCCCCGCCATCTTGGCTTGGGAAATGAGCTCGGAGAGCAACTGGTATCCGCGGGGGTTTTTACAGATCACGGAGAGGATAGCGGTGTCAAGTGTTAATTCGGCACCGAAAACGGTAGCTATTCCATGCGCAGCAGCTGCTTCAGCCATGGCCACTACCCCATAAAAACCATCTCTATCCTGCAAAGATATAGCTTCTACTCCCACTGCTACGGCGGCTTCGATCATCTCTTCTGGAGTGGATGCGCCGCGTAAAAAGTTAAAGCAGCTAGCCGCGTGGAGTTCTACATGAGATCGGGGTGAATAATATTGAACAGGTGTGCTATTTTTTTCCAAGCTTTCGGATTGTAGAGCCCGCAGTTCGCACGCTTCTTTTCCTGATAAATATCGCTCTAAACGTGACCAACTGAGCGGCTTTCCGTGAAAATTTCCTGCTGGGTCCACAAGAAATATATATCATATTTTAGAACATACGTACGAATTTAAGGCGATCCCAAAACTAGACTAAGCTGTACAACCAAATCTGACTAGGATACGCTTCACGCTAGGTTAAGGAGACAGCTTGGTTCAGATCGGCTCACACTCCCCCTTTTCCCCTAAGGAATCGGGTGGGATGCCACCATCTACACATACGCTGACCTGCTTGAAGGCCAGAAACGCGGATGGGCCTCGACTATAACAAGCTGGGTGCAGCAGGCCGTTGCCTTACCTATCCCTCATAAACAAATACTTATCAACCTGAAGGTGATGTCATCATGAATATTTCTCGCATTATCACAGTCTCCACTGCCGCACTCCTAGCCGCCGGCGGTCTGACCGCCTGCTCTAATGATACTGCCACCCCAGGCGGCGAAAATAGCAGCACCACCATCCGCATCGGCACGACCGATGGCACCAAGAAGGTATGGGCCGCTTTAGAAGAGGTAGCAAAGGAAAACGATATCACCCTAGATATTGTTAATTTCTCCGATTACTCAACCCCCAACTTGGCGCTCTCCCAAGATCGGCTAGATGTTAACCTCTTCCAGCACCTGAAATTCCTCGCCGAATATAATGTGGGCAATAATGCCGATCTGGTTCCAGTGGGAGCCACGGAGATTGTTCCCCTCGCGCTTTTCTGGAAGGATCACTCTAGCCTCGATGGCATCGAGGGAGAAACTGTTATCGTCCCCAACGATCCATCGAATTTAGGCCGCGCCATTAACGTCCTCGTTCAGGCTGATCTAGTGACCTTAAAGCCAGCAGCCCAGGGCAGCTTGACCCCCACCGAAGCCGATATCATCGAAAAAGAATCCAAGGTGAAGGTAACGTCTGTGGATGCCGCACAAACTACCGCCGCATACGGCGAAGGTAGGCCAGCAATCATTAATAATTCTTTCCTCGATCGGGCCGGAATTGATCCGAAGCTCGCTATATTCCAGGATGACCCAAATGCACCTGAGGCGGAGCCTTATATCAACGCTTTCGTGGTGCGCGAATCCAAGAAGAATGACCCCACCATTTTGAAACTAGCTCAACTCTGGCATGATCCTCAGGTCTTAGCTGCTAACGCCGAGGACTCTAAGGGCACGTCCGTTCCCGTAGAGAGCACCCCTGAAGCTCTTCAGGCGATACTCCAGCGCCTAGAAGACCAGACTAAATAGTCTCGAGCTCCACATTTTCACCCCTTTTCACCTGATAATCGTTGCGCCTTCTCCCCCCCCCATGCAGGAGCCACGGTTATCACGGTTATCAGGAAGCGACGATCTCCATCGTTACTGGTTAGGGTGTGGGCTGGCATGAAGATTTTTTAACCGAAGCTATCTAAGGACATCCGTGAACGGAACACGTATTGAATTTGAAAACTTGTCTAAAGTTTTCCATTCCAAGAAAAAATCGGGGACGGATATCGTCGCCCTCGACGGGGTTTCCCTTGCTGTCGACGCCGGAGAAATCTTAGGGGTTATCGGTTATTCTGGCGCCGGTAAATCCACACTAGTGCGCATGATCAACGGACTCGATACCCCAACCTCGGGATCTTTGCGGCTCGACGGCACTGAGATTGTGGGTATGCCCGAACGGGAACTGCGGAAACTGCGCCGCAATATCGGCATGATTTTCCAACAGTTCAATCTGATGAAGTCCCGCACTGCCGCTGGCAATATCGAGTACCCCCTCAAACTAGCGGGGGTTGATAAGAAAACTCGCACATCTAGGGTGCAGGAACTTCTCGACTTCGTGGGCTTGAGCGATCGGGGGCATAACTATCCCGAACAGCTTTCTGGCGGGCAAAAGCAGCGTGTGGGTATTGCCCGTGCACTTGCCACCGATCCAGCTCTCTTGCTTGCCGACGAAGCCACCTCCGCACTCGACCCTGAGACCACTCAAGAAGTTCTCAACCTCTTGCGTAAGGTCAATCGCGAACTGGGTATTACCATCGTGGTGATCACCCACGAAATGGATGTCATCCGCTCCATAGCCGATAAAGTCGCTGTGATGGAAAATGGCCGTGTGGTGGAATATGGCTCTACCTACGAGATTTTCTCCCACCCGCACACCGATGTGGCCAAGCGCTTCGTGGCCACGAGTCTGCGCAATACCCCCGATACCATTGAAGCAGATGAGCTGCTCTACCACCCAGGTCGCTTTTTCACGATCACATTATCGGAGAATTCCGGGTTTTTCACTGCTTCCGCCCAAGCGCGCTCCCGAGGGGTAGGTATTGGCATCGTCCACGGCGGCGTGACCACCTTGCAGCATAAATCTTTCGGCAAAATAACCGTGCGCCTTACCGGTGACGACGCTGCTATTGACGATTTTTATCAGCATCTCACCCACACCACCGAGATTGAGGAGATCATCAGATGACCACCACTGTCATAGCAGCCGAATGGTCGCGCCTAAGTGGAACCTTCACTACTGCTATTGCTGATACCCTCGTCATGGTCTTGCTAACCCTGGCCATTGGCGGAACCTTGGGTCTAGCCCTAGGGGTCTTGCTCTATACCAGCCGCGAGGGTGGGATCCTCCACAATAAATTCCTCTTCGGCGCCTTAAATACCCTCGTCAATTTTGTTCGCCCCATTCCGTTTATCATTTTGCTATCTGCTTTAGGGCCACTGACAGTGATCGTGATGGGCACTCAAATTGGGCGTAATGCTGCTATCTTCGGTATGTCTATCGCCGCCACATTCGGCGTTGCGCGCATTGTGGAACAAAACTTGATCAGTATTGATCCAGGCGTTATTGAGGCAGCACGCGCCATGGGCGCTACACCGTGGCAGATTATCACCCAGGTTATTATCCCCGAGGCTCTCGGGCCCTTAATCCTCGGCTATACCTTCATCTTTATTGCTATCGTGGATATGTCTGCGATGGCCGGCTATATCGGCGGCGGGGGCTTGGGCGACTTCGCTATTGTCTATGGCTATCGCGCTTACGATTTTAAGGTGATGTATATAGCGGTCTTTACCATAATTATCTTGGTTCAAATCGCTCAGCTGCTGGGCAATTGGCTGTCGAAGAAAGTGATGCGCCGCTAAAGGCTCGCAGGAAAACCTCCACAGCACTACCCCTATTGAGATAACGGGGGTAGTGCTACTTTATACTCCTAAAGGCGTTGTCTCACCTCAGTAGCCACCCAAATGTCCACGGATTTTGGTGGCTTTGTGCAGGAAATATGCGCATTGTCGACTGTGCGCGCTATAAGTTCACTATCAAAGACACGACCGTCGGCAAGCGTTACCATGGTGTCCACTACCCCCGTTGCCCCAATAGGGAGCGATTCACCTTGGGCGGCCAGATGATTCCGCACCGCCAATTCTGCAACCTGCCCCCGCTTATCCCACAGCCCGCGCCCACGATTACCCTGCAAATAGAGCCGACCCGCTTGAGCTTCCATATAGATGCGTAGAGCATCCTCCTCATCGAAGCGGCCGTAGAAATAACCCCACGGAAAGAGGATCAGACTCGGAGCAAAACGATGCCCGCCGGTGTGACTGCACTCCCAAATATGCCCTTGCGGAAATCGTTCGTAAAGATGGCGCGCTATCGGACGGCCCTTAATCGCACAGCACCGATCCCGTTTGGCGTGCGCGCATACCAAGACCACCGGTTCCTCGACCACCGTGGTGCGACCGCCATTGTGCCCGGGCCCAGAAAAATCGAAATCGAGGAGGTCGCTGATCTGATTGATTTGAGCCATCTCTACGATGCCCGCTGCAACATAGACGATATATATGCGGAATCCACCGTCAGAGTTCACTTGGTGCCCAGCGCGCCCCGGCCGGCGTATGAGCAACACCTGGGGTAATTGGGCGAGGACCTCAGTATCGGCGGCGTTAAAGGTATTGCCATCGAGGATATCTTTACTCCAGCTACCAGGCTTTTCGACGAGGATATAGGTGTGTGCATTCTTCGCGGTGCCTGCTAGCGGCTCGAGGTGGGAATCAGAACACAACGATTGGAGAGGTGGGGGTATAGTAGCGGAAATTTTTTCTCTCAGCTCCATTCTCACAGGGATTAGAAAGAGTAATAGTTCGATGAGCGCTGCCGCCAGACAATGCTGTGAGATTTAGCCTACCCTTTGGTCGAGAGGTGGGTACAGCATCCTTTAAGGAATTTTAGTAAACCTCGTAGAGGGTTAGGTTGCAAGCATTTAAATAAATACAACTGTCATGAGGTTAGGGCGATAATCTCCGAATAAGCCTCCTCCCAATGCCTTGGGGAAGGTTCCTGCCCCGCTGGGGCTAGGTTTCGCGCCATCTCCTCTACCTGGTCGTTGAGTTCTCGGTGCCGCTTTGTTACTTCCGCGTATGTCGGTTCCGCTTGGTTGAGTGTCTCCAGCACGCTGCTCACTGTGCTGCGTAGAATTTCTGGCTTGCGATACATTATTGCGCTCCTTCTCTTGCTCCTGATAGAGCCGATTCAATTCCTCGAAAAGATCTAATTGATCGTTATTCTCATTCTTTTTTCGCGCCATGCCGCTTTCCACATACCAGAGCGGAAGATTTTTCTGGCCTGATATTAACCGACTAACGGCATAGATGTACTGCAATTTTGGATAAGGCCAACAGATTGACCCCTCCTGGTAGCTTAGTAGCACCTAAGAGAGTTGAGAGAGGGGCGCATTTTCACCACGCGCAACCCTCAAAAATCACCACACCAAGGTCACTCCCCTCGATGCGGCAAAGAAGCTTTGCAGAAACAACTACAGGTGAGTTCTAGTTACCGTGGAGAACCAATCGACCAGATAGTGGGCGCGCAAGTTCGACAACGGTTGACGCGCTTGTTCCTACAAGAGAACATTGTTCAGGAGCATCAGGAAGTGAACCTTCAAACAAAGAAATGGTTACGGCTGTCCGAGATTCGGTTACTTCCGATCGAATTCCGTAACAACTTGGAGTTCCAATATTGAAAAAGACTCGTACTTTTTCCCCACCACCAATGACTTCATGAGAGTTCCAGCGTAGTGGAGTTTCGTTTTCCAAACCTTTCCGAGAATCCCAATCCCATACTTGACGAGAACCCGTATCACTTGACAGGTTGGGGTTCGTAGCAGAACCTATCCCTAACCCAATTCCCACAACGCTAAGAAGAGTCAGAAACTACCCCAATAACAGTTGCAATATCAGCAGGAGCCATACTCACGATATGTTTAACACTATTTTCAGACACTTCAACTTCCTTTCGGAGAAGGCAGTTTAAGTTAGGTCAACCTAATAATACGGGGTCAGTAAATAATGTAACCGATGTAGAAAAATAATCTATAGCATTTTTACTACCGTGCCCCCGTGGGGATTGTTTTTAAAGGGGTAGATCGTGCTACATGTCCGCAAACCCCATCTATCGGGCACACAGCACAAGCGAGAAGGTCAGCAGAGAAAACAACGCACTACGCACCCCGACTTGGCCGCATGCCTAGACAAAAAGCCCCTTTGCAGGAATTAACCACTCAAGGGAGCTCGACGAAAACACCTACTGGTGCTTGAGTGACGCTTAACCTCGTGCACGCGCACCTGGGTGCCGTCCTAAAAGTCGTACACCGTAGACCGGTGTCCAATATCAACGACAACAATCACCACGGTATCTTCCACAATATCTGCAACAATACGGCAGTCACCTACACGCCAACGCCGCGACCCCCGCTTATTGGCCGTCAGGGCTTTCCCCCGATCGTGTGGATTATCCAACTGCGCAATCTCACGCAAGAACAAAACCCGTAGCTGCACTGGTCAGTCAAACTTCTTAAAATCCTTCGCTGCACGAGAAGAAAACTCAATCGCCCATGCCGCACTCAAGCTCCAGCTGCTCCCGCGAAATTATCTTTTGTTGGCTGCTGCGAGTTTCTGCCGTTGGGCCTGGTCATGGTCGCCCTCGGGGTCGGTCTCTCGACATTCTGCAGTCTTCTATCCACCTTTACGTCCCGTAGTGGCTAACGTCTTAGGCTCACTGCTACTGGCTTTCGCAGTCGTGCCCTGGGACGCGTAGACGGGGCTTGTGGACTGGGTGACGTAGCCCCGCACCCGCCTAGCCATCGTCAAACGATTAGACATCGACGGCATGCCCTCAGATCGCCCCGCCCCACCATGGGACTAAGCAGCCTTATAGGATTGTTCGTACGCGTCGATAATAGGCACATCTTTTAAGCGCTGCCCCGTCTGCCGTGGCCAATGCCCAGTCTTAAGCGCATGCCTAAAAGCGGTTTCATCCCTGACTGCGGTACCGGGCTGGTCTATGTCTATGTCTATGTCTATGACCATAACTGACGCATATTTTTTAGTGCTCAATACGGCGTACTCGCAGTGCGCAAAGGCTGCGAAGTTTATGCGGTGATAGCGGGCTTCTGGCTAATCGCCCCCGTCTTCGGATCTGTGAGGTGATTATTTTCCTGAGAAAAGCCCCGATCTACTGACCCGTGGAGAACTTCCGCTCCTCTATGCGCTGCGAGCGCGCCCCTTTTTTAGGGTGCTAGCGGGGGTATCGTTAATCCCAGCGCACCTGGCACTCGGTAACTGTTGCAATTTGACAACAATTTAGTGTTTTAAGCTTTTATAATTCCCTTTATTTGGTGCGGTAGTTACAGTTGAGGTTATGAGTAGACCTACGTTGATGCGCACCCTCGTGGCCACAGGCGCGGCAAGCCTAGTAGCTTGTACCAGCGCTTGCGCCCCGCAATCTCCTACCGAGTCCACTGCAGATTTCACCTCGGCCGCTCAAACTGGCACAGCTTTCTCCTCCCCTGCTGCCTCTTCAAGTGCCAGTGCTGGAATCACACCCCTCGGTGAGGCATCTAAAGAAATGCGCACTCAACGCCCTTCGGTCCCCTCCCTACTAGTGCCTCAAGAAGTTCGCATTGGTAGCCACAAGGGATTCGATCGAGTTGTTATCGAATTCGCAGGCACGGGGAAACCTGGTTGGTATATCGACTATGTGGATACTCCCACCCAGCAGGCCTCTGGTCTAGTCGTTGATATTCCAGGTGATAGCTTCCTCAACGTTAATATCGACGGCCTTGTTCTCCCCTTCGAGGTAGGACTCGATTCCGATGCTGTCACCGATCTAGTCAAGGGCCCAGGCCCTATCGTCACCGCGGTAAAACCTTCGGGCACTTTCGAAGGTCGTGGGCAATTTGTCATTGGACTCAACGGTTCTCCAGCCCCCTATTCGGTTGAGGTGCTCGACAACCCCGTGCGCGTGGTCATTGATATCCGTAAACAGTAAGCGTCAATCGTAAGTAGCTTCGACCCGCCACACCCCCGCAACCCACAGCAATAACCATGCCTGTGGGTTGTTGTGCATATCCTCCCCCACTACCTGAAGACGCGCGCCCGAGGCTTCTTGCGCCCACCACTGCCCCAAAAAGGGCCATGGACCAGCCCAATAATGCAAAGAAAATACTTTCTTTCCCCACCGCATCGTGACAGGAGGGGCTGAGAGCATCTGGTCCTTGTCTAGTTCAACCGGCATACCGGCACCGTCAAGAAGCTGGCACCGCGCCGCTGGGTGGAGCACGCGCGCTGGCAAAGGAGCAGGGATGGCATCGCGCCACGATTGTTGATCGATATTCACCGGATCTTCACCATAGGGGGTGAAAATAACACGCTCGGTTACCCCTATTCCCCCAATGAGTGTGGGCTGAACTACGCGATCCACCCCAAGGGTCGATTGCACGCGGCTAATAACCCGCTGACTCTGGTATTCATCGGCCTCATTGCCTAATAAGGTTCGCGGGGCAGGAACTCGGCACTCTACGGGGTCAATGATGATCTCGGTAATACCTAACGCATCATCGTCTTCTCCCTCGGGTGCGTGTGCCGTAATCCATCCAGCAAGTTGCCAGCGCATCCGATCGGCTATCGCTTGTTCGGTCAGTGCTTCGCGCGTCCTCCATATCCGTTCCAGCTGCGTATGACCAATAGTGGCGGTTATTTTGAGACGGACGCATTCATAACCATGCATGCGGAGGGTATCGATAATATTCGCTGCTAGAAAGCGCGCGACAAAGGCCGCGGTATCCACTCGATTGATGGCTTCTTCTGGCCGGTATTCAAGGGCCATATCACTAACTGGACTATCGGGAGCGATCAACCTTTTCTCTGCTGCACACGCAATGCGGTGACAGCGCATCCCCATATGCCCAAAGCGGGTATGAACCGCTGTCCTATCAAGGGCTGCTAGATCGCCGAAGGTTTGCACCCCCATGCTCATGAAAGTAGACACTGTGTGCGCATCGCAGTCGAGGCTCGGCTCGATAGTGAGCAGCGATAACGGATGCGGAGCCAAAAATTCTTGGGAGCATCCCTGCTCGACGGTTTTCCCATAGCGAGCGGCGATCGTAGCGGTAGGGATATCATCTGCAATACCTGCTACGCAGTCAACGCCTTGCCGTGCACTAGCTGCGAGAGCTTTCTCTGTGGCTTTCGCTTCGCTGCCATAAAAGCGGGCGATAGCGTGGGCATTCATTACCACAAGTCCAGGCCGTAATACTTCAACGCTCGCTGCTATTTCATCGAGTGAGGTGGTGATATCAGCAAAAGTTCGCCCCTCTCGCTCCGCATCACCTGCAATAATGGCTGCTTCGGGCACTAGGGCCTGAGCCGCTCGTAGTCGCATCCCTCGCTTCACTCCACGAGCACGAGCGTGGGTATTGCACACTGTCACGCTGTGCTGCTGCGAAATAATGACCGGTTGCATATGCGTGGCCAAGCCACTGATCACTGCTGCTTGCACCGGCCAGTCTGGGAACCATAAAGCTAGAGTGCGCATTAAACGGCATATAGGTGAGGACGGTGGCCGATAGTAATCCGCTTTTCTCTTGCTATTCCCTTCACCGTAGTGGTTACCTGCATATCAATGCTTTTAATACGGCCTGTACCGTATCCAATTCCCCGAAAACCCGTAATCTGGGCGCGAATATCCATCCATGATGTAGGGATATGCGTTCCCAGTACAATAACGGCTGCTTTTCCGTGGCGCACCTTCGCAAGGAAGGGACGCGCTCGACTGGGCGTGAGGGTTGCTTGCTCACTGTTGATAAAGATGGCATCAAGCCCTTCGGCTAAAATGGCGGCGGCTTCCCATATCTGCGCGCCGGGTTCTGGGACGGCAATAATACGATCGAGCTGTCCACCGCTTTCAGATATCCCCGCATAACTTAATTCTGGCCACCCTAGCACTGCACTGAAGAGTCCGGCGCTACTGATATGGGCGAGCATTTCCACAGCAAGCAGTGCTGGTGAATCCATGAGTGCAACGGCTCGCCGTTTTAAACCTCCATGGGGGAAAATATCACGTAAATCAGCACCCAAGGCCACAATCTCCTGCTCGGTATAGGAGTGCTGCTCTGCTTGGGAATGCTCACTGTGCTGGTGGTGATCGGGCTCTAAAACTGGGGCGATCTGAGCCATTTGTGCCCGCAAAGCGGCGATGCGCAGCTCCTTGCTCGGAGCTGTATCACCTTCCACTTTTCGAACACTTGTTTGATTCACATCTTTTATCTAAATACCTTCACTCCGTCTTGTCAAACCCCCACGAAAGCACAGAGCACCCTAGAAAACATCATCTAAGCTGGCTATTTATCTAAAATATGAGAAAAATAAGAGGAAGAAGGGGGTAGTTGCGTCACCATCTACGATCGCTGCTACTAGTCGAGGTGCCGCGACTGCGCCCAGCGCGTTAAGGCATAGCGATTCGACTGCTGGGTCTTGCGCAAAATATTCGACGCATGCGTTTCCACGGTCTTGACCGAAATAAACAGTTCGCGCGCAATTTCCTTATAGGTATAGCCGCGGGCTAAAAAGCGCAGTACCTCTAATTCACGTCTGGTGAGGGCATCGACTACTGGGTCGTTTTTGATAATCTCTCGGATCTCATAAGCAGTATTCTCCCCCGCCAATTTTTCGATGGCGGCATCATATTCGGGGGAATCAATGACCCCGGAACCACTGTGGGCATCGGGGGATACGAAAGCATCTAAGACGAAACCTGCGAGCCTCGGACTAAAGACTGCATCACCGTCATTAACTCGCCGCATCGCGTCGACAAGGTGGGGCCCATCAATTGATTTCGTCACATAACCGCGCGCCCCCGCCCGGATGATCGCAATCACATCCTCGGCGGCATCAGAGACGCTTAAGGCCAAGAACCGCGGAGCGGGATCCATCTCTTTGGCAGCGTGAATAACCGCTACCCCACCCCCATCGGGCATATGAACATCGAGAAGAACAACATCGGGAGTAGTCAGACGGATACCCTCTATGGCATCTGGAACTTTTCCTGCCTCGCCCACAATCTGGACGTGATCACCGATTTCAGCGCGCACCCCGGCGCGGAAAACGGAATGGTCGTCGACAAGAAAAACTTTCATATTTATTATTATCCCTTAAAACTCACCGTCCTTATACCCGGTCGCTATATCGGGTAGATAATCTCCACCTCAGTACCCGTATCCCCCTCCTGTTGCGAGCGAATATTCACCTTCCCACCAGCACGCTCAACCCGGCCACAGATGGAATCGCGAATCCCATGGCGATCCGCTGGAATGTGCTGTGGGTCGAACCCGGGGCCGCGATCGCGGATATAGATATGGATATCATCAAAATTCTCGCAGTAGACATCAATCTCAGAATCGGGAGCATATTTAGCGGCATTGACCATCGCCTCCCGCGCGGCGAGTACCAGTGCTTGCACATTCGGTTCGAGCAACTGATCGTGGCCTACGGTTACTGGCGCGATGCGTACCGCATGGATATCTTCCACCTCCCCGCAGGCACGCTCAATCGCAGTAAATAGAGTGGTATCGGTTTCCGGTTCGAATAACCAGCGCCGTAATTGCCGTTCCTGACCACGTGCCAACCGTATGACCTCGGCCGGAGATTCTGCGTGTTTTTGGATCAATGCGAGGGTTTGTAGCACCGAATCGTGCAGCCTGGCCGCTATCTCGGCGCGCTCAGCACTCAGTATTTTCTCCTCCCGCTCCGCACTCATACGCTGCCATATTCGCACTCCTATTGGGACCATCAAGGCTGCCACCCCTGCGAGTGTTAAGAGCACTGTGCCAATTGCGGTGGGAAAAGTTGGTTCGACGCGCCAGCGTACTGCCCCGATGACCACTCCAGCCAGGATCATGCTGGTGCCGACGACCATGAGAACTAGCGTTATGATCGATTTACCTCGGTCCAGAGCGAACCATGTGATGACGGCGCCGCCTGCAATAAATACTAAAAAGCCAATAGAGCGCGCGCTGTGGATATCTACTAGCGCGCCTAGGACTGTAATCCCCACCAAGCCCCAGGACACCGGAGCTCGAAAACGATCAGGTGGCGGGGGAAGACCTCTGCGCGATTCGGTAGCGATCCACATCAAGATATAAAAAAGCGTGCCGACGTTCACCAGCAGCGACGCTCCGGCAAAACCTAGGCGCACCCATGCCACATTGACTCCGAAGTAGGTGGCTATTCCGCTACATACTCCGCCAATCATCCCACTATCGCGATGCCGATAGAACGTGGGGATAGACATATGTGGTGTAGCCATATTTTTATACTGGCACGTCTATATCTCTCTACGCCATCGGGGTTCTCCCCTATCTTTATTAACCTTTATAGATGCAGGGTTATCGCAAGAGGTGATCTTTAAAAAATCAGGGATGATCCCGATAGACTTTCCCGCTCCCCTGAGCGAATAATGATGGTATGGAATTTTCTCCTTCACATCATTCTTTCTCCGCGTCACCTCAATCTGCCGCGGACAAAGCTCACGAGAATATTCTGCACCACCTGTGTGACAAGAAGCAGTGGGCCGCGTATTGGGCCACCCGCCCCACAATTGCGCACCCGTCCTCAAGCCCTCTCTTAGGGGTATGCGAAGCACTAGGGCGACGCTATCTCATCGATCCCAATGTCGTACGTTTAGCCTTTGTAGCGGCCTGCCTTGGGCATCATAGCACTGGGCTGATTATCTACCTTGCGTGTGCGCTGTGTTTTCCCCGCGGTGGCACTGAGCACGGCGAGGGCCCTATAGATTTAGGCTCAATGAATTCTCTTAGTCGTCCATCGCGCGCGTGGTGGTGGCCTTTAGTGGCGGTGGGACTGGTAATACTGATCTCTGATTCCCCTAACGCTCTTAGCAGCGTTGCGGGCATCTTTATTACCCTTGCTTTTCTCCTTATTACTTTTGCCCGATATTCCACCTATCCTCTACCACCTGTGAGCACACCACCTCCTATGGATTTTTATGCAGACCGCCCCTATGACCCCACCCCTACCGGTAGGTGGAGCCCCGATCCTTTAGGCTCGCAGTGGTATCCCCTCGACGACTCGGCACTTAATTACTCGGTTTCTGATCCCCTCATTACCACTCCCCACCGTCCCGAGCGCAGCGCTTGGCCCATAATCATCCTCGGAATTATCGGGCTCATTATTGTGCAATCAGTGGCGGTATTCGGCGCCTCGCCCTCGTCAGATATGAATATTGGCTCGATTGACGCTGAGATAAAAACCTATGAAGATTTACAGGAGAGTTATTCCACTCACGTAGGCAGTATCGAGCTCGATTTACGCTCTCTTCCTCCTCTCGACCGTGACCGTAACCTAGATTTAAGCACCTCGACAGGAACAATCGAGGTTCTCATCCCCCGCGGTATGAATACCTCAATTTCCTGTTCGGTTAATATTGGGACCTTTCAGTGTCCTGGGTCATCGCAGGTTGAAGGACAGGATAAAGGACCAACCCTTTTTCTTACTGCCACCACCAATATCGGGGAAATCACCATTACCCGCGCTTAAATCTCTGTCACGATAACGCAACGCCACTGAGCTTTTTCGCTTTACTGCGAAAAGTTCAGTGGCGTTGGTGTATGTACTTTTACTCCCACTCAATAGTTCCAGGGGGCTTGGACGTACAATCGAGCACCACGCGGTTGACGTCCGGAACTTCATTGGTAATCCGGGTGGAAATCTTCTCCACAACGTCATAAGGCAATCGCGTCCAGTCTGCTGTCATGGCATCCTCAGAGGATACTGGGCGCAGCACAATGGGGTGGCCGTAGGTGCGACCGTCACCTTGGACGCCGACAGAGCGGACGTCAGCGAGCAGCACCACGGGGCACTGCCAGATATCAGCATCCAGTCCGGCAGCGCTGAGCTCAGTGCGCACGATCAGATCGGCGGCGCGCAGGATCTCCAAACGTTCCTCGGTGACTTCGCCGATAATGCGGATACCTAATCCAGGGCCTGGGAAGGGCTGCCTATTGACGATCTCTTCAGGCAAACCTAATTCGCGGCCCACTGCGCGCACTTCATCCTTAAAGAGCAGACGCAACGGCTCCACGAGGGAGAATTCAAGATCTTCAGGTAGCCCGCCCACATTGTGGTGGCTCTTGATATTTGCGGTACCAGAACCACCGCCAGATTCGACAACGTCAGGATACAGGGTGCCCTGCACGAGGAAATCTACTGCCGAGCCTTTCGGGGCATCA
Source organism: Corynebacterium sp. ES2794-CONJ1 (assembly GCF_025660615.1). NCBI lineage: Bacteria > Bacillati > Actinomycetota > Actinomycetes > Mycobacteriales > Corynebacteriaceae > Corynebacterium > Corynebacterium sp. ES2794-CONJ1. The sequence continues at coordinate 159,389 of NZ_JAOTIM010000002.1, forward strand.
GCAAGCACATGGCTGACGGCGCGCTCGAATGAGCGAATAAATTCATTGCCGATGGCTTTGCGTTTGGCCTCTGGATCGGTGAGCCCGCTGAGCTTGTGGAGGAAGGCCTCGCGCTCATCAGCGGTCACAAGTGTCGCGCCCGTGGCTGCCACGAAATCTGTTTCTACTTGTTCGCGTTCACCTGCGCGCAACAGACCATGATCAACAAATACGCAAGTCAAACGATCGCCAATGGCGCGCTGCACGAGGGCTGCAGCCACCGCGGAATCAACGCCTCCAGAAAGCCCACAGATAGCGCGACCATATTCGCCGATTTGAGCGCGAACACCCGCTATCAGCTCCTCCGCGATATTGGCTGGGGTCCAGTTCTGCTCCAAACCAGCGATCTCAGTCAAAAATCGCACAAGGACTTCTTGCCCATGGGGTGAGTGCATCACCTCGGGGTGATACTGCACCCCGGCCATGCGCTTTGCCTGACATTCAAACGCTGCCACGGGAGCGCCGGCCGAATGGGCCGTGACCTCGAATCCCTCGGGAGCGTGGGAGACCGCGTCGCCGTGGGACATCCACACCGTGTGTATGCGATCGAGTCCGGCATGTAAAACCCCAGATTCCACGGTGATATCGGTACGGCCATATTCCCGATTACCGGTATTTTCTACCACACCCCCGAGGGCATGGGTCATGGCTTGAAATCCGTAGCAGATCCCGAAGACCGGGATCCCTAATTCCATCAATGCGGGGTCGAGTTTCGGCGCCCCGTCAGCGTACACGGAACTAGGCCCACCAGAGAGCACGAGAGCTGCTGGTTTCTTGGCCTTAATCTCGTCGAGGGTGGCGGTATGGGCGATAACTTCGGAATAAATATTGGCTTCTCGCACACGCCGAGCGATCAGCTGCGCGTATTGGGCCCCGAAATCGATCACGAGAACCGGATGATGCTGTGCTTGGGTTTGATTGCTCACGGTTTCACAGTCTAGCGGTTTCCCCTTCAAGATAAAGAATAAAAGGCGATCCCTTAAGCGCACGAATAGCCTCACTATGGAGGAACCGCTATAGCGTGTGGTCTACTTCCTGCGGATTCGACCACGCCCCGGCAAGAGTCGCCCGCAGTGTTTGGATAGCAGGGTAGGCTTCACGCCCTTCGCGTACTGCTGTGAAAATCACTCGCTGCGGATGACCAGGCAGTGCCTTTAATAGGATATTTGCGGGATAATTATGCAGGACCAGTGACGGTAGAATAGCCACCCCCACCCCTTGTGCGACCAGGTTAAGCTGCAGGAGAGGATCAGGGGACTCTAGAAGGGCGGTGGGCATAAAGCCATGGTTGAGGCAGAAATTGCGCTCCCAGTATCCGGCCACCGAGGATTGAGGATTGAGCAGAAAAGGCACCGGGGCTAATTCTTTGAAATCGCGCACATGCGCGCATCGTTTCGCCCACGGCCCGTGCGTGGGGCACGCAAGGACCATATCTTCGTGGTAGAGATCTTCGCGGTGCATACCGGGCGTGTCTAGGGCTGGCATAAATGGAAGCTCTTCGCCGATGATGACATCGACGTGGGCGCTCAGTAGCTGCGCGATGGCGGCATCGACTTCGTATTGGTGGAATTCCAGTTTGAGGTCAGGGTGTTGGACTGCCATGTCGGTGACAATGGAGGAAATCAGTCCCACCAGGGCTGATTGAAAGCTCGCTATTTTTAGATGCCCCCGGATATCGCGTTGATCTTTTAGGGCCGCGGCTGCTTCATCAGCAAGGGTCAGCATGCGGTGACCATAATCTGCGAGGATTTCTCCACGATCGGTTAGGCGAACTCGCCGTCCCGATTTTTCGATGAGAGTATAACCGACTTCTTTTTCCAGCTGTTTGAGCTGCTGGGACACCGCAGAATGTGTGAGCAGGAGAATCTCTGCGACCTCGCTCATGGTCCCTAGACGGCGTAATTCCACAAGCATGCGCAATCGGTACAAATTAGATGCAATACCGCGTCGAATACGCATGGGCGGACTCCTTGTGGGTTTTATAAGGCGGATTGGAACTGTAATTCTGGGCGGGAATATATAGTTTCGCTCGTACGCGCAGTCGTGGTTTTTTGGGTAATTCTCAGGCAAATCCTGGACAATATAAAAGGAACTCTAACATATCTACTCAAAAAACCGTTGCTAGACTAAACCTTTTGCTATCAGCAACAATATTCCTATGAACGTTCTCCCGCGCCTCCACATCATGGCCCCAGCCGCTCGGCGCCCGCGCCTTAGGCCGCTCTCGCTATCTGGAGCGTGGATCGGGATCACTTTTGTGATCCTTGCGATTATCTCCCTGCAACTCGGTTCCGCATTAGCCACCCAACTCTTTAGCGTTGCTGGCACCTGGGGCACCGCTTTTTACCGCCTCGGCATCGCAGGTACCCTACTTTTGGCAATAACGCGACCAAAAATTCTTAAGTGGAATCGCACCCAGTGGACCCACGTCATCGCCCTCGGAATCGCCCTCAGTTTAATGAATGGATTTTTCTATTCGGGTCTAGCCCGTATTCCCCTTGGCACCGCCGTGACTATAGAGTTTCTCGGACCACTCAGCCTCGCTGCTCTCCTCTCCCGGCGCGCCAAAGATTTTCTTTGGGTGGGTCTTGCCGTTGTAGGTATAGGAATTTTCGGCCTGGAATCCTTCTTTTCCTCCGCCTCCCTCGACGGCCTAGGCCTCGTTTTTATCCTTCTCGCCGCATTCTTTTGGGCGCTTTATATTGTGGCTAGCGCAAAAGTAGGTCAGCATATTAACGGCACTGGCGGTCTTGCGGTCGCTCTTATCATCGGTGCGATCCCTGCCGCACCCCAAGGCCTAGCTAATATTTCAACGGTTGTATCTGAGCCAGTCTTTATTGGCTATGCAATTGCCACCGCTCTCTTGGCTTCTCTTATTCCCTATTCTTTAGAATTCATTGCACTGCGCTCGATCCCATCAGCAACCTTCGGGGTGCTGATGTCCTTAGAACCAGTTGTCGCTGCAATTATGGGATGGCTCTTGCTCAAACAGAATATTAGCGCACTCGGCCTCATCGCCATTGCATGCGTTATCACCGCCTCCATAGGAGCGACCCGAACGACCAAAAAGCCGCGCGTCGTCGACGATCAACCCGAAGAACCTATCCATGCTAGGAAAACACCAGCATAAAAGCTCACTCGGGCACTCTACGGTCGTAGAAAAAGCGCCGCCCCTTTTTCTCTAGGTCTTTAGGGCGGCGCTAAGATCGTTTCAATCTCTTCGATATTTTTTTCGCATGGGCTGCTCTTAGACAGCGAGTTCTACCTTCTGGAAACTCTTCAAATCGGCGTAGCCGCATTTCGCCATAGCTCGCTTAAGTCCCCCGACAAGATTTTGCGTGCCCAGTACATCCGTTGTGGGTCCTTGCAAAATCTGCTCCAAACTTGGCCGATCAGCGCCCTCTAAAGGCATGGGCAATTCAATAATCCCGCGCGGGAAACGAGGATGAGCTGCCACTGAAGGCCAGAAGAAGCCGTGACCTGCTGCCTCTTGGGCGGGGGCCAATAACGATCCCAGCATGACGGCATCGGCCCCACAGGCGATCGCGGTGACCATCGTACCCGAGGAATAAATATCCCCCGCGGCAATAATATGGACATACCGGCCACCAGTCTCATCAAGATAGTCGCGCCGGGCCGCAGCCACATCAGCAATAGCGGTGGCCATCGGTGGCTGGATACCTAAGGATTCCCAGTTCGTCGTTACCCCTGAACCCACGATCACACCGACTGCCCCAGTGCGCATCAGGTGTAAGGCAGTGGAATACTCAGATACTCCACCCACGATCACAGGAATATCGAGCGAGGAAATAAATTCCTTCAAATTTAACGGTTCCCCGCCACGGGCCACATGTTCAGCGGAGATGATCGTACCTTGGATAAAAAGCAGATCCGCACCAGCCTCAATAATGGTGGGGGCCAACTCCCGAGCATGTTGCGGAGAAACCCGCACTGCCACAGTGGCACCAGCATCGCGAATTTCCTTGATGCGCTGACTCAATAATCCTTTGCGAAGGGGAGCCTGATGGAGCTTTTGCAACACCGATACAGAGGTGCCACATCCGAAGCCTTCTTCGGCTTCAGCGGCTGCAATGAGCTCGCCTAGTACCGCGTCGATGTCTTCGTGTCGGCCTAATATTCCCTCCGCATTGATAACTCCCATACCGCCGAGGCGATCGAGTTCAATAGCAAATTCAGGGCTCGCGAGCGCATCGGTAGGCTGGTTGATAATCGGCACATCAAAGCTATAGGCATCAATATTCCAACTGGTATCCACATCTTGAGATGAGCGGGTGCGCCTTGAGGGCACAACCTTGATCTCTTCGAGTTGGTAGGTGCGGCGGGCTTCCCGGCCGATTCCAATTTCCACATATTCGCGCATGCGCTCACTCTTTCTCGCTCATCACAATAAAGACCTCGCTATTTTAGCACTGGCTTAGAAAGCTAGGGCTGAAAGGGATTTAGTGATAGTTGGGGGCCTCAACGGTTTGCTGAATATGGTGAGGATGCGATTCCTTGAGCCCCGCTGAGGTGATCTGAACAAATCGAGCTCGGTGCAGATCGCTAATCGACGCCGACCCGGTATAGCCCATCGCGGCACGCAAACCGCCAACTAATTGGTGCGCAATCGATTCGATTGGCCCGCGGAAAGGAACCTGACCTTCGATGCCTTCGGGCACCAATTTATCTTCACTCTTAACATCGGCTTGGAAATAACGATCCTTGGAGAAGGAACGCTTCTCGCCACTGAGGCCACGACCCTGCATCGCCCCCATGGAGCCCATACCACGGTAGCGCTTATATTGCTTGCCCCCTACAACCACCACATCGCCTGGTGATTCCAAGGTGCCTGCGAGCATCGATCCCAACATCACACTGCTGGCGCCAGCTGCAAGAGCCTTAGCAATATCGCCGGAGAACTGCATGCCGCCATCGGCGATAATAGGGACTCCAGCTTTATGCGCTGGAACTGAGGCCTCCATAATCGCGGTAATCTGCGGGGCGCCCACTCCAGCCACCACCCGCGTTGTACAGATGGAGCCAGGGCCGATGCCTACTTTGATGCCATCGGCGCCCGCATCGATCATCGCTTGCGCAGCCTGACGGGTGGCTAGGTTGCCACCAATAACGTCAACGTTTTCACCGAAGGTTTGCTTTACTCGGCTCACCATCTCCAGCACGCCGCGGGAGTGCGCATGGGCGGAATCAACGACAAGCACATCGACGCCGGCGTCGACAAGCGCTCCTGCACGTTCGAAGGATTCCTCGCCCACACCGATACCAGCACCGACAAGCAAACGCCCTGATCCGTCTTTGGCAGCATTGGGGTGTTGCTCAGTTTTTACAAAATCTTTCACCGTAATCAGTCCGGTGAGCTTGCCAGCAGGATCAACGATGGGAAGTTTCTCCACCTTGTGCTTGCTCAGCAATTCCAAGGCCTCGTCCTTGCTCACCCCCTCGGGTGCCACAAAGAGTGGCATAGGCGTCATCACGTCGCCCACCTTACGGGAATAATCGCGTTGGAAGCGGATATCGCGGTTGGTGCAAATGCCCACCAAAATGCCTTGTTCGTCGACTACAGGGAGACCTGAAATGCGAAATTTTGCGCACATCGCATCTACTTCGGCGATCGTCATATCGGGCGTGCAGGTAACAGGATCGGTGATCATGCCCGATTCGGAGCGCTTGACAATTTCCACATGGCTGGCTTGATCCTCGATAGAGAGGTTTCGGTGCAAAATACCCAGCCCGCCCTCACGCGCCATGGCAATGGCCATCCGCGATTCAGTGACGGTATCCATAGCGGCGGAAATAATAGGGATATTGAGTTCAATATTGCGGCTCAACCTCGTCGTGGTGGATACCTCCGAAGGAATTACGTCGGATGCATCCGGCAGGAGCAAAACATCATCGAAGGTAAGCCCCACCAAAGCCACCTTATTGGGATCATCGCCACCGGTTGATACGCGCTGAGTCATAGATATTGTCCTCCTGAGGAACGTGAAAAGGAATATGCGTGAAAATTATAGAGAAGGTTCGCACTGCACAGATATAGCTTGAGCGGCTGCACGAGATGATCCTCGCGCACACTCACAACTAATCAGCTTGCTACTAGCGTAGCGCTTTATACAAACAGGGAGGAAACCCTTGGCCTTATATAAACTTCTCTGTCCTCCACGAGTTCTTCTGATTACTGGAACGTTGCCGCGAAATTGGAAGGAGATAATGGTGAAGCCCCATTAAGATTTGTGCCTTGTAGCGCAGCACCCTAGGGTTTAAAGAGTGAGTGAATACTGGAATATGCCCCGCGACCCATTCGCTGACGACCCCTTCGACCCTGCATCCTTTCTAACCGAAGACGACGAAGCTATTGAGCTGAGTGAGGATGAGAGAATCCTGTTGCAGCGCGAACTCGATATGGTAAAGAAATTTCGCCTTATTTTAGAGCCCACCGGACTCAAGGGTTTAGTATTTTTCTGCGATCACTGTGACGACGAGCATTTTTGCACATGGGATATTGTTGAGGGCAATATGCGATCCACTCTGGCCGGCGAGCTGGCACCCATGCACGAACCCTGCTTATATCCGGATCAAGACGCCTACGTATCGTGGGAATATTGTACTGGCTACCTCGATGGGATGCACCGAGCTGGCCGTCATTCCTAAAAACCGTCATTTTTCACATCCGGTTCAGCTAGCACCGTGACACTAGCACCTGCTATTTTTTCGCACATCGAGACGAGGCTAGACAAGGGCTGAGAGCGCGGGCTTCAAACGGTTCTACGGGCGCACATTCTCCGGTATGACCAGTGGCGGCAAAGGCTGTGCCGGCCTAGGCTCCGCTGGTGTATCGGGTTGTGGAACCGTAGACGAGGCAGGATTATCTGCACTAGGCGATGCGCTCCCCTGCGGACTTGGAGTCACCGTGGTAGCGGGAGAATGTGGTTTGACCGAAGGCTCCGGCGTCAGAGTTACGGTAGTGGTGGTGACCTCCGTAACTGGAGGTGGGGTGACCGTAACCGTAACAGTTCTCTTTTCGATATCGATACGCGCCTGCGCGCGATTCGAATCATTTAGACGCTCGACAATGGAACGGGCTTGCTCTAGTAATTGCCGCGCACCTTCGGTGTCACCTAAATTATTGCGAGAATCAACCTCTTCCAAGGTGGAGGCTAGCTCGACCACAGCAGCTTGATCTGTCGTACCGAAAAGCTGCTGGTATAAGCCATACAGCGGGCTAGTCTCGTCGGCATTGAGAATCGTTATTCCACCGCCGGCGATGATAAGAGTTGCAGCTGCCGCTCCCACCAAACCGGAGGCAATACGGCCAAACTTGTAGCGACGATGACCGAGATCAATGACCTCCGCGGAAGTTTCCTCTGCGAGAGCGGAATCCACCTCAGGGGCAAAAAGATGAGTCGAAATCGGTGGGAAGACGCTAGTGGGATCATCCTGAGCGGGAATTACGCCCAGTTCGCGGACGCTGGGAGCTCGTGGGATATCGCGGTAGATCTCTTCACGGAATGCGAGGAGGTTGCCAGCCAAGTCATCGGTACCATTAGAGGGATCAACGCCTGAAGAAATCGCGTCCACGAATTCATCAGTGGCGCGCAACTCAGTGAAATTCACGTCGCTTGCGCCCGATTGGTCGCCGCGATGACGTCGGGATGTCATTTAGATCGTCTCCTGCTCAATGGCTTTACGCAGAGTCGCAAGCGCGCGGTGTTGCGCGACACGAACTGCACCTGGGGTGCTGCCAATAATTCCAGCGGTTTCCTCCGCTGATAGCCCAACGAAAATTCTCAAAATCAGAATCTCACGCGGCTTCTCACTGAGTAAATCGAGCAATGCCCGCACTCTGTTACTACCTACCTCTAGCAGCGCATATTCCTCTGGAGTTTGGGTATCACAGTGCGTTTCAGGTACCTGCTCTGTGGGATTGGACAGATCCCTGGAATAGCTGCGGTGCGCATCGGCAACCTTGTGAGAAGCAATTCCATAGACAAATGCCATAAAGGGACGACCCTGATCGACGTAGGTGGTCATTGATTTCACTACCGCCAGCAGGATCTCTTGGCAAACATCCTCTGGAGTAGGTTGGCGTCCCCCGGTAAGGCGGGCACGGGTATAGCGCAGAACGAGGGGGTGGACAATCTTGAGCACGCGATCTAAGGCCCGAGTATCGCCAGCGGCGGCTAGGGGAACAAGTTCCGCTAGAGCTGCTTCAGTATCACTCATAGTGTTTGTGTGGCCTTCGGGTCGGAGAGAGGAAGAAAACTAATACATGGTTGACGATCTGCTTCCCTATGGTACCCAGTCTAGATTGCTACTTGGGGTTTGTGAAAAATGTGCGAACCACCTTCTCGCCTTGTCACCACCACGACGGCCTTCGGCAGATGGAACCTTAAGCGCCATAGGTTAGTCCAATTTTCCAATAAGATAGAAAGGAGACGCTTAACCTATGAATCCATTCACAGCCGAAACCAAGACTAAGATTCAGCATCGACCAATCGCTAACGAATGGGAGTGGCAGCATCTAGGCTCTTGTCACGAATTTACTGCCAAGTATTTTTTCAATCCCGAATACGAGCGCGGTGTCGCTAAAAAAGAACGGGAACAGCGAGCTAAAGCCATCTGCGCCCACTGCCCAGTACTTGCGCATTGCCGCGATTTCGCTTTAACTCAAGCCGAGCCCTATGGGATTTGGGGAGGGATGAATGCGGAGGAACGAATGCGCTATCTACTCAGTCACAGGAACAAAGAAGAGGAGCTAGTACCATAAGGGGGACCCTCGTGATTACTAGCTCCACTCGATGTTAACTCTCCTAGTGGCTATGTCCTCCGGAAGGGGTGGACTCAGCAGGCTTTTCCACTATAGAAGCCTCAGTAGTGAGCACCATTCGTGCTACGGACGTAGCATTTACCACTGCGGAATGTGTGACCTTTACAGGGTCAATAATTCCCTGTGCCAGAAGGTCCCCGTACTCCAGGGTCGCGGCGTTGAAGCCGTAGCCATTATCCATCTCAGCGGTGCGCGAGACTACAACGGCACCGTCAAGGCCAGCGTTCTCGGCAATCCAAAAAGCGGGCTTGACCAGAGCATGAGCTAAAGCCATGACACCTACTTTTTCATCACCCTCAAAGTCGTTGGCGTAGGCCTTGAGATCTTGGGCAATCTGCACGAGTACTGAGCCGCCACCGGCGATAACGCCTTCTTGAACAGCAGCGCGGGCGGCGTTAATAGCGTCCTCAACGCGCAGTTTACGCTCGGAAACTTCGGTCTCGGTTGCAGCACCCACGCGAACCACGGCTACGCCACCGGAGAGCTTTGCCAAGCGCTCCTCGGCTTTTTCACGGTCCCAGGTGGATTCGGTTTGGGCGATTTCGCGGCGAATCTGCTCGCGCCGACTCTCCAGTTCTTCGCTGGTTCCCTTACCATCAACAATGATGGTTTCGTCCTTGGTTACCGTGATCCTACGGGCATAGCCTAAGACGTCGAGACCAGAATCCTTTAAGGTCACACCCACCTCTGGATCGATGACCGTTGCGGCTGTCACGACGGCGAGGTCGTCCATGAAGGCTTTGCGTCGCTCTCCGAAATACGGCGATTTTACAGCTACAGCTTGTAGCGTCTTCCGAATAGAGTTCACAACCAAAGCTTGCAGAGCCTCACCTTCAACATCTTCGGCGATAATCAGCACCGGCCGGGAAGCCTCTGCAATCTTCTCCAACAGGGGCAAGAAATCAGGTAGTGAGGAGATCTTATTACGAACCAGAAGGACATAGGTATCCTCCAGAATCGCCTGTTGGGCATCGATATCTGTGATGAAATAGGGCGATAGGTAGCCCTTTTCGAAAGATACACCCTCAGTGACGTCGAGATAGGACTCGATTGACTGGGATTCTTCCACCGAGACGACGCCATCCTTGCCCACTTTTTCCATAGCGGCTGCGACCATATCGCCCACCTCTTCATCGCGAGAGGAGACGGTTGCCACATTAGCTATATCACTGGAGCTTGAGACTTCGGCAGCGCGCTCAAGAAGTTGCTCCACAACGCGCTGCGCACCGCGCTCGATGCCCCTATTCAACTCGATAGGGTTGGCGCCAGCCGCTACGTTACGCAAACCCTCCGTAATGAGAGCTTGAGCTAAAAGCGTGGCGGTAGTTGTGCCGTCACCAGCGATATCATTGGTTTTCACCGCAACCGATTTAACGAGCTGAGCACCTAGGTTCTCAAAAGGTTCTGCGATGTCGATGTCGCGTGCGATGGTGACACCATCGTTGGTGACGGTTGGCGAACCAAAGGCTTTATCTAATACGACATTGCGCCCGCGGGGACCCAGCGTCACCTTCACTGCGTTTGCTAGTGCGTCAACGCCTCTGAGAAGGCCCTCGCGTGCCTCTTGGTCGAATGCAATGAGCTTTGCCATAAGTTTCTAACCTTCGTCTTTTTAAGGTGATGCTTAGTTCTCGATGATGGCAAGAACGTCGCGGGAGTTGAGCAGGAGGTATTCCACACCGTCGTACTTCAGCTCAGTTCCGCCGTACTTGGAGAAGACAACAGTATCGCCTTCCTTGATATCCATTGGGACGCGGTCGGCGCCATCGAGGCGGCCCGGACCAGCGGCGATAACGACACCCTCTTGTGGCTTCTCCTTAGCGGAATCAGGGATGACCAAGCCCGAAGCGGTAGTGGTTTCAGCTTCCTTGATCTGGATCAGAATACGGTCTTCCAGTGGCTTAATATTCACTGCCATGAGAATCTCCCTCGTTCAACTATCAATATTGTTTGTGTCTTGGGGTGCTTTAAAAAAGCAGCCACTTGGCACTCTACCCTCCCAAGTGCTAACCCTTCAAGCTCTTCACACTCGTGAACGCTGACAGCGAACGCTCACCTTATTGCGCTCTCCTTTGCTACCGCGCCAGGAGTGGAATCTCCACCTCAAGGGAGGTATCAGTGCCTACAGTCCACGCTGAGGGCGAAGCAGATTCTACAATCAACTGGCAAGCAAGAGCCGCGATCATCAATCCATTATCAGTACATAATTCGAAGCGCGGAACCCGGAGAGTTATTCCAGCTGATTGACAGCGCTGCGCCGTCAGTTCTCGCAATCTGGAGTTGGCTGCAACCCCGCCACCAAGAAGCAGTACCTCGGCACCAGTTTCCTTGCACGCACGAATAGCTTTAGCGCTTAGAACATCACACACAGCTTCCTGGAACGATGCACAAATATCGGGAATGCTAACCATTCGGTCCTCGCGCTCGGCCTGCTCAACATAGCGCGCCACCGCGGTTTTTAGACCCGAAAAACTGAAATCAAAACGGTGTGGGCCGGTGTGATCGGAGGCCTTATTAAGAGCTCGCGGAAATGCAATAGCGGTGTTATTACCGGTACGCGCTAGTGTGTCAATGACCGGTCCTCCTGGGTAGCCGAGTCCGAGCAAGCGGGCGACCTTGTCATACGCTTCTCCAGCAGCGTCGTCTAAAGTGCTGCCCAACTCCCGCATCGGCTTGCCCACTTTCTCCACTTCCAACAGCTGGGTGTGTCCACCTGACACGAGGAGAGCTACTGCGTGCGGTAAATCGTCGCCTTCCAGATTGGCCACCGCCACGTGCCCACCTAGGTGATTAACCCCGTAAAATGGCACCCCCCACGCAGCGGCGTAGGCTTTGGCAGCAGAAGCTCCCACCAAAAGTGCGCCAGCGAGTCCAGGTCCCACCGTAGCGGCTACCGCGTCGGGTCGGCTGATCCCAGCTTCCGCTAAAGCTTGACGCATCACCGGTTGCATAGCTTCTAAATGCGCACGAGAAGCAATCTCGGGCACGACCCCGCCGAAGCGGGCATGCTCCTGCATGGATGACGCCACCGCATTAGCCAAGATGGTCATGCTGTGATCCTCGCCCAATTCAATAATGCCCACGCCGGTTTCATCGCAGGAAGATTCAATACCTAAAACGATCATGATTGTTCATCCTTTTTCTTCTCCCGCACCATGGTAAATGCATCCGCACCGGAAGGTTGATAGTAGTTTTTACGCACCCCAATTTTCACAAAACCAAAACCTTCATACAGCGATATGGCTGGAATATTGTCGCAGCGAACCTCGAGGAAAATGGGGGCATTTAAGGTTTCGGCGAGATAGACAACATTCTCCATCAAAAGCTTGGCCGCGCCCCGCCGCTGAAAGTGGGGATCTACCCCGATGGTGCGAATCTCAGCCTCGTAGGCACCTGGAGTGCCAAGAAAGGCCAACCCCACGTAGCCTAGAAGCTTTTCTGGTCGCTGCGGATCAACCACGGCGAGATAGCTGGTGAACTCCTGAGCTAGTTCAGCGCGAAAATCCGCTTCAGTCCACGGACTGTCTGTTGGAAACAGTTCTCTTTCCAACTCCACGAGGCGGTCAATATCACCTGAGTATACTTCTCTAAGCTGCACAGATTATTCCGATTCTTAGTGTCCTGGCTGGGTATGGACCATCATATGCGCTTAAAATGTGGCGAAAGAGCTTTCGATAGCGGCACTTTTTTAGGCTCCTTAGCGTCGGGGCGCCGAAGATATAATGGGACCAGCGGCGCTGTCCTGACAGCACCAGATGGCTCTAATCCACTCAGGTCTGCTTGGGCCACCAGATCACGTGCGCCTGCATGGAGATGCACACGGGTGACGCCCTTATAGGCAGCGTTTAAGTGCGGTGCAATGTTCTCAGGGATTGAGAGCAGGTCAATATCTGTGAAACCAAGATCAGATTCCGGCTGTGGCTGCCCTAATTGCTCGGGGCGGCATACCTCTGGGCCCGCTACTGTCTGAATACGCCCCTCCAGGAGGCGGAAAGATGACCAATAAATTTCTTTACGGCGCGCGTCCGTGGCCACCACGATACGCGCAGCAGAGGGGTATTGAGAGAACAGTCGATGAGCCAGGGCCTCATGGCTGGGTACCCCAATTGCTGGAATTCCTAAGGCATCAGCGTAGGCTTGGGCGGTCGCCATTCCTACCCTCAAGCCCGTGAAGGGGCCCGGCCCAGTTCCTGTCACAATGACGTCGAGATCAGCAAAGCTTAAGTCTGCCTCATCTAAAACCTCGAGAGTAGTGGGAACCAGCATCTCATTGTGGGCGCGGGCATCATCAACAATGCGTTCGCTTATCAGAGCTTTTGGCACACCTGATTGATCGGTGCGCACTACTCCCACAACGAGGTTCTCGGTCGCGGTATCTATTGCTAGTACTAACACCAGACTAAGGGTAGTCACCCCCATCGCAGGATGCGAGCCTGTGCCCATTTCACGACAAAAGCCCCAGCTTCCTCTAACAGAGCTGGGGCCACAGGACTAAAATAATATAGTCTCCGAGGTTATTGCGCCGCGATAGTCCACGCGCCAGCAGGACTCTTAACTAATGGGATCATCGCTTGGGCCTGGAATGGTTGGGTCGCTACTTGGCAAAGATCAACAAGGTCGCGGTCAAGACGCTCGGTGCGAATCTCGCCCAGCTGAGAACCCACAAGCATATAGTTGTAGCCCTCCTTGATGGGGCGGCGCGGAAGACCTTGGAGCTCGGACTCGTCTACATTGAATTTTTCAGCAACAGAGGAACGGCTTTCCCCTGGGCATACAATGGCTGCCACTTGGTAGTCCGAACCGTAAACATCATAAGGAGAAATGCCGGTGACGGTAAGACCTGCAGCATCCACAGTCTTGACGGCTTTTTCCAAGGGGCCAACTTGCTCCGTTGCAGCATGGCTGACATAGCTTGCTGTAATAATGCCGGCAAAACCAATGACGATCATCGCAATAGCGACAGCAATAATATTGCGGATAGTTGCAGTCATTTCCATAATGTTCTCGATTATCTCCTGTATACATGCGGTTAGTGCCCCACCGAAGTGGTCTCAGCTCATTGTATTCTACCTACGCGGTGATAGCGCGAACGAAACTCACCCCTAAAAACGACCGTTGGCTCTGCGGCTAGCTGTGGCTCAGTGGCTAGCACTGCACCTAACCAACCATATGCCACCGTATATAGCGAGCTTGAGAGGTGGGATCTTCTACCACGGCGGTCTCGCGATCAAATGAAATAAAGAGATAGCTATCAGCCAATTGCTCAATAAGACCGCCGCCCCATTCGGCCACCACCACAGCCTGATCCAATTCAGTATCTAGATCAAGGGAATCTAGGGCCCCTTGAGCATCCACAGCATGAGGATCCTCACCGAGTAATCGGTAAGCATCAACGTGGATCAAAGTAGGCCCGCCAATTAGCGATCGATGTTCTCTCGCGATGACGAAGGTGGGGCTCGTAATACGGCCCTTTACCTGCATACCACGAGCAAGACCTTGGGTAAACGTCGTCTTCCCGGCACCCAATGGGCCGTCGAGAATAATGACGTCGCCCGCCTCTGCCGCAGCACCGAGTTGCGCAGCGAACTCCTGGGTATCAGCTGCAGTTTCCAGGCGGATATTCCCTGATTGGGGAAAAGTCTTGAGCATTCTTTTAATCTCCTTCGATAGTCACCTTCAACCGGTTATTACTTAGGAACTCGCTTCCCGATAAAGGCGGCTCGTTCGACCCGTTGGACTGCAGATCACTTCGTAATTTATCGTTCCCCACTGCTCAGCCACGTGGTCAACATCGAGAGTATCGGAACCAAACAAAACTGCTGTATCCCCTACAGCTACCCTGTGTTCATTACCGCCAAGATCAATGATGAACTGATCCATGCAAATGCGTCCAATATTCGGGTAAAGGCGGCCATTGATATCTACCTCTAGGCTGCCTTGTAGCCGGCGCGGCAAGCCATCAGCGTACCCAATGGGAATAACTGCGATATAACCATCGGCAGGGGCATGCCACGTATGGGAATAACTCACTCCCTCTCCACGGCTCACCGGTTTAACCACGGATACTTTGGCCTCCCAGCGCATAGCTGGGCACAGCCGCCATTCCGGCATGGGAAAGGGTTTGGCACCGTAGAGTGCAAGTCCTGGGCGGGCCATATCGAAAAGGCAATCGCTTCGGCTCAGTAGAGCAGCAGAATTCGCGATGTGGTTGGTGCCCAGGGTGAGACCATGAGAGCGCCCCAGCGCGATCGCTTTCCGAAAAGCTGTGACCTGCTCATCATTTAAAGGGTCGTCGGGGGTGTCGGCGGCAGCCAGGTGACTCATCATCCCAGTGACATCAACACCCTCGGTTTGATGTAATAGCCGCGCCACCTCGGGTATGTGATCAATAGATAGGCCAGAACGATGCATACCGGTATCAACTTTTATGGTTACCCGCACCGTCGACTGGGTATTTCTTACCCCGCGACGAGCCAAGGCTGCGATCGCTTCGGCCGTTTCGATGGAAAAGACAGCAAGATCGATATCATTTTCAATGGCTTCGACAACAGGCCCCTCCGGGGACCATATCCAACTTAAAATGGGCTGGGTGATGCCGGCTCTGCGTAGCTCAAGGGCTTCTTGGATAGTAGCTACCCCGAATTGGTCGGCACCGTTGGCGCTCATGGTGCGAGCAACTTCGATGCCGCCATGATTATAGCCATTGGCCTTGACCACGCACATCAGTTGCCCAGGAGCGACGAGGTCCTTGAGAGTGTGAGTATTATGGGCGATAGCAGCTAGATCAACAACCACCGAATTAAGATCCATGGGATTTATTGTGCCACTTTCCCTATCCCCCAAGCACCTTCTCCACGGCTAGGGCGCCAGAATATTAATGGCAGCAGCACCTCGGTACCCAGAAGGTTCCCCTCTTCTACCCTTGCTTAATTCGTGATCGAGGGCATATATCACCACGCTATGCCAACACAGCGAGCATTTTCGACTACCCTTGACTTCGTGAGCGTAAATTTAACTAAAAAGATTAAAAAATACTCCCGCAGAGGCCCGAACCACGTACTCGTGGGAGATCTCTCTTATGCAGGTTTACCTGGCAAGGTCTATAGCCCAGCCGAGGGTGAAGCTCTACCTGGCATCGCTTTTGGCCATGACTGGCTGAAAAACTCTCGCCACTACCATGCTACCCTCAGGCACCTTGCTAGCTGGGGAATCGTGGTGGTTGCGCCCGATACTGAGACAGGTATCAATCCTGACCACCAAGGTTTCGCGGCCGACTTGGAAACCGCTCTCCAGGTATTAGTGGGCGTTCGTCTCGGGGCCGGAAATATTACCGTTGCTCCTGGGCGCTTGGGTCTTTTCGGTCATGGCATGGGAGCCGGTGCGGCGGTATTAGCAGCCACTGGTCATGAGGATTTAAAGAGTGTGGTGGCAGCGTACCCCGCTCAAGTATCCCCTGCTGCTGAATTGGCGGCGCCACATGTGCCAGCCTCTGGTTTGGTTATCGGTAGTGGCGATTACCCGGGTCTGGATTACGGAAATGCCCCGGCTGTGGCACAAGCGTGGAAGGACTCCTGTCTCTACCGCGAGTGGGAGGATGCTTCACACACCACTTTGCATGAAAATGCTCACTTCCGTCTCTTCTCTAGTTTGGGGAAAGAGGCTAAGAGGCGTGAGAATATCGTCGGTTTTATCACGGGCTATCTGCTGGCCACCCTCAATGAGGATCGTAAGCTCTCAGGTTTTACAGAGCAGGATGCCGAGGCTACAGGTATGAGAACCTTTGATGCTGCGGAATTAAAAGAACGTGCCGATTTAACTGAACCTCGCGGCCTTGAGATGCCATTTTAAAATCGCACCGGCCTGAGGATACTGCGCGCTTTACCCCTTTGGTGGGAGGGCGCGCTTTTTGTTTCATGCTCGGTGTGCGCTGGTAATTCTTGCTGGTGCTGCGCCCGAATTCGGGCGACCTCTGCTGCAGCTTGAACCATACGTTTTTCAAATTCGCTCATTGCTCGAGAGTTCTCTTCTTGGAATTCTGCAATAAAACGGTCATAACCCATACGAGCTACCAAGATCCAGAGCTATGGAGCCCACGGCCTAGCCCCGAGACTTCGCTGTCTGGTTGAAAAACCGTCTCTGCGTTGCCGGGCTGAATAGTAATTGGGGTCTCCGGGTCGACTGTAGCTCGAGGTGAGGCCTCGATAGGTGAACTCGGTTCAGCCATTGGTGGGGTCTGGTGCTGCGAACTAAGCTCCAGCGTTTCTTCTAAAGGACTAGCAGCCACTGGAGTGGCTGCTACTACCTGGTCTGTAGTTGGCAGCGAGTGCTCTATCATATCTGCCAATACCTCAATAATAGTGTGGCTCGCTTGGCAGAAGGCTTGAGCCGCCACCATAGAGCGGTGGAGATTGGCACCGATTGTATTCATGAGGGACACCACCGGTGAATCCAGATTTGCTGCTGAGAGTAAAAGTCCCCCGCTGGAATCGGTGACCACCGGAGGGTCGGGCTGGGAAGAAGATATTTCCATGGCGCCTGGCACATCACCTCCGGGGTGCATAGCCGTATCCACGCTCTCTAAGAGGTGGCCTAGGATTTCTCCCACTTTTTTATCATGCAGAGTGCAGATGCGAATAATCGCGTGCGCACTAGCCTCAATAGCTTCGCGGCCTTGAGTGACTAGGCTTGCGTAGTCGATCGCTTCGCGAGCTAGATCAGTTCGACTGAGGGTATCTGCTAGGGAACTGCTGAAAGTTTCAAAATCCTCCACCACACTGGCGATCCCGTTGATTGCATGCTGGTGGATGATATCTGCTGCGCGCAAAGCCGCCAGAGAGTGCTCGTTGATATGCTGCGCGGCGGTGTCTGCTGCGGATATGCCTCGATAAGCTGCTGTGAGTTGATGGGCGTGTGTAGTCAAGCCACTCGCGCACAGTTCGGTGTTGAGGTGATGATCTATCTGGTCTATCCCAGAATTGAGAGGTTGGGCGATGCGTATTGCCGCAGCTACAACGCTTGCGGGTTGCCAACTCTCCGCCGAATCGAGGCTGAGACCTAGACGCGACTGCACATTGGGAGCAATATTGATTTTGCCATCGCTTGCCGCAATCAATTGGTGGACTGAGACCATAAAGCGCACATAAAAGCTACTCATCATGAGCTCGCAGTTCTCGGGCTATGGTCTCATCAACATCAACGATGGTACAAGTGTGATCATAAAGGGCGTCTAATTGCTCGGCAACCGTGCGACGTGCCGCTATCCGACGCCGCCAGACTTCTTGGTAGTGAGATCGAAGCTTTTCTATTTCGGGGATAAAGTACTCGCCCAAGGCGTGCGGAAGCACATCGTCGACGGGGGCTTCCGGCAGTAAGTCAAGAGCAGAGTGAGCCGAGGTCGCGCGCTGGTGAATGAGGTCTCTGAGCTCGATGCTGAGTTGTAGATCCCTAGGCATATACTCACTATCCCGCTTTCCTTAGAGGAGCTGGGCTCGCGTATACGCTGATGAATATACTGAGCGCCCAGCCGAAAAGAAATATTTGTTGGCTGGAAGATCAGACTGTTCTCATATACGAGCGGTTCCCTGTGTGAGAGATTTTTTTATTCGCTTCCCCACGCGTCCATCCAAGTGCACGCGAGCCCGAGTTTCGTTTGCGGCTCTATCATATCCGAGCGGTTTTAGGAGACCTGGGCGACCACTGTCGCAAGTTGGCCGGCTATGCGTCCGGCGCTTTCCTTCGTGGCAGCTTCGACCATCACCCGGAAAAGCTCCTCCGTACCGGAGGCTCGGAGGAGAACTCGACCAGTGCGCCCGAGCTCGGCTTCCGCTTCAGCGATAGCCGCAATGACCTTGGGATGGTCGGCGATGACGGCCTTATTAGCCACGGGCACATTGATGAGGACTTGTGGCA
The DNA here is from genome assembly GCF_025660615.1 of Corynebacterium sp. ES2794-CONJ1. NCBI lineage: Bacteria > Bacillati > Actinomycetota > Actinomycetes > Mycobacteriales > Corynebacteriaceae > Corynebacterium > Corynebacterium sp. ES2794-CONJ1. Next base: position 178,179 of record NZ_JAOTIM010000002.1, read on the forward strand.
GGGTTGTCATAACTTGGGCGAGCTCAGCGAGGCTTTTCGATTGCTCCGCCATGCGGCTCATCAAGGCCAAACCGGTTAGTGTGCCATCCCCCGTAGTGCCGTAATCGGGCATGACAATATGGCCGGATTGTTCGCCACCGAGAGAAAAATTACCCTCATTGAGATCCTCGAGAACATAACGATCGCCTACTTGGGTGGTACGTACGGTGATACCGGCATCCTCCATGGCTATCTTTAATCCGAGGTTACTCATGACTGTTGCTACGAGAGTAGATTTCCGTAGTTCGCCGTCTTCTTTCATAGCCAGCGCTAGGATAGCCATGATCTTATCCCCGTCCACCAGGGCGCCCGTGGCATCGACGGCAAGGCATCGATCGGCGTCGCCGTCGTGGGCTAGGCCTAAATCGGCACCGTGTTCGAGCACTGCAGCCTGTACTTTGTCGATATGGGTTGAGCCGCAATTATCGTTAATATTATAGGAATTCGGCTGGTCATAGATGGCGATGACCTCGGCTCCGGCAGCCTGGTAGGCGTGCGGGGTGACCGTTGAGGCGGCTCCATTGGCGCAGTCGACGACCACCTTGAGACCATCGAGGCGCCGTGGCATAGCTTCAGCTAGATGCGCTAAATAGTGCTCTTTTGCATCGACAGCTTCTTCGATCACGCGTCCAATACCATGACCAGTCGGGCCAGATTCTGGCAGGGACTCCATAGTGCGCTCGATAAGATCTTCGACCTCGTCGGGGAGTTTATGCCCTCCTTTGGAGAAGAATTTAATGCCATTATCCGGCATAGGGTTATGGGACGCCGAAATCATCACACCCATATCAGCTCCATAGAATCCGGTGAGGTACGCCACCGCAGGTGTTGGTAAGACACCGACCCGGAGAACGTCTACTCCTCGGCTAGACATGCCGGCAGCAAGAGCAGCAGCCAACATCTCGCCCGAAACCCGGGGGTCGCGCCCGATCACCGCGGTGGGACGACGTTTTGAGGTGCGGTGCTCTGACGTAAGTACTTCTGCTGCTGCTTGGCCTAAACGCAAGGCCATCTGGGCGGTCAGTGATTCGTTGGCGAGCCCGCGGACACCGTCCGTGCCGAAGAGTCGAGTCATAGGTGAAATAACCCCTTTCCAGGTTTGTGCAATCCTTCTCAGGATAGTCGTGAATATAGAAAGTTCGTAGTTAAAAACCGCGATGATTCGATTCTTTAGTCTCTAAACCAAAAAAATATGGCCACGTTGGCGAAGTTTCCGATAGAGCAGAAGCCGCTCTTCTTTGGAGACCAAAGAAGAGCGGCTTGTGTATATCTGTACTGAAATCGAGCAGATATTAACGCTTGGAGTACTGAGGGGCACGACGGGCCTTGTGCAGACCAGCCTTCTTGCGCTCAACAGCACGAGCGTCACGGGTGAGGAAGCCAGCCTTCTTCAGGGCTGCACGATCCTCAGGGTTGTAGATATTGAGCGCACGGGCGATGGCGAGGCGGAATGCGCCTGCCTGACCGGTGGGGCCACCGCCAACAAGGTTGGCGTGAATATCAAACTGACCATCGCGATCGAGCAAGGCCAGTGGAGCCTTGATCAGCTGCTGGTGCAGCTTATTGGGGAAATACTCCTCCAGGGTGCGTCCGTTGCAGATGAACTGGCCGGATCCCACTTGCATACGAACCCGGACGATGGCGCGCTTACGGCGACCAACGGTCTGAATAGGGCCTTCGTGCAAGACGGGAGCAGCAACTTCAGCCTCAGCTTCGGGAGCAACGGCTTCTCCGATGGTGGTGGTGAATTCCTCAGTCGCTGCTTGAGCTGCGGCGAGGTCGGCTGCTGTGGTGTCGTTTAGATTCTGATCGGTCACTGTGCCACCTGCTTAATCTCGAAGGTCTCTGGCTTCTGAGCAGCGTACGTGTGCTCAGGGCCAGCGAAGACGTGAAGCTTCTTTACGGAAGCGCGGGAAAGACGGTTATGTGGCATCATGCCCTGAATGGATTCCTCGACTACGCGCTCCGGGTGCAATTCCAACGAGCGACCCAGGGTCATGGTCTTCAGACCACCTGGGTAACCGGAGTGGCGATAACGGAACTCGCGGTCACGCTTATTAGAAGAAATATGTACCTTGTCAGCGTTGATGATGATCACATGGTCACCACAGTCAACGTTGGGTGCGAACTGAGGCTTGCCTTTGCCGCGGAGTAGGTCGGCTGCGGTAACAGCCAAGCGACCCAGAACCACGTCAGTGGCGTCGATAACATACCACTTGCGGGTTATGTCACCGCCCTTTGGGTGATAAGTAGACACTTATTGACTCCTTTAAAGTCTGTCTAGAACTGCCAGCCAAAAATATGTGCAACTCCAGAGCTGGAAAACGGACACCTTCTACCGCATTAATTCTGTAGAAGTTTCAACCCTCATTTCAGCCCTCATCACTGGCGGCCGGTGGAGACCCAGTGATATAAGCTTTTTCTTCCGCTCCAAGATTTGACGCTACGTGGCGTTTGTCTTAGCGGCGAGAAGACACACAGAGGGCCAATTCTAGCGGACGTTCCACACCTGGCCAAAATCCTGCACCGATACATAAGGCCATAGAGCCCTGTGCTTTGGTGCAGGATTGAGATGGTCAGCAACAGGTTCAGAGCTTCACGCTCGACCCTTGGGCGGAATTCTCCTCGATTGGGCCTACCACAGCTATCGTCATCGGTTCCGCGCGCTTATTAAGAGGATCACTCTCAATCATCAGGGGTTTGTCGGGAGAGATCTTCGTTGGCATTACTTTTTAAGGGCCTCTACCCTGTAACTGACACATCGCGGTTTTAGGACCAGGAGCTTGCGGCTTGCTTATTAACTTCACCCATACGATCATTACCGGAACGTACGGTTTGTGCGATGGTAGCAAGCACGGTATTGAGTTCGGCAGCAGCCTTGTCCCATTGCAGCTGAGCGTGCTGGTAGGCCGCGGCCGAATCGCCTTCCCAGCTAGCAACCATGGGCTGTATCTGAGATTTCAAGGCATCGAGTAAAGCATTGATGCGAGCTGAGGTGGCCTGAATATCGCCTGAGGCCGCTTCGATTTCGCCGAAGCCGTATTTAATCATATCCATTATTTTTTCTCCTTCAATGAGAATGAGCTGTGCGAAAAGTGGCACGACCTAGAACAATCGCTCTAGAAAACCACTTGGTTAAGGACATAGAGCACGACTGTCATAAAAAGTATCCTTCGTGGGTGATCCCTATCTGCGAGGGGCAGACGGATTCCACTGTCATATACAAGCGGCTAGTTCTGGTAGTTGATTGAGCTCGTGGGGTGCTCATATACCGGAATTGAAACCCTTAACTCCCAGCGCCTTCTCGGCAACTTTGTCCAAGGATGCTGATATGACATCGACTGGAGAGACAATATAAAAAAATCGCCCTCGAAACAGTGACCTATCGTGACATGAGATGGAGTTGAGTTCACTACTACCCTTGAGGATGTTATCGAAAGCCTGAGCTTGAAAAGCAGAGGCCGGTGAGGTGATGGGAAGTAATGTTCTGCTGGTGGTTTCAGCTGCCATATGTCGAAGGAAAACAACATAAACCGCAGGCTCTTTTAAGGTATGAGCTTTATCAGTGGTTAGAGAGCTACAACAACCTCTAATCAGATACAGATACGTGTCTAGATCGAGGCGGGGATCATTGGGGTCTCTAACCAGTGAGCAGCCCGATAGGTTGAGAGGTCGCAAGAATATAATAGGCTCAACAATCGTGCTCTATTAAGTTTTGGTACAACGCAACACCACTAGGTTTTCGTGGTGTTTTATTTCTACTGTGAGGCACGCAGTGTGCCACTACTATGGCTGAACGCGGGGCGAAATATTTAAGCTGCGCAAGCTATGTGGTGGGGAGGCTTAAGCATTTAGAGGTTGAGCCCGCCTCCAACGTTATGTAGTGATTGGGCGTTATCGGCTTCGACATTTTCAAACGCTCGAGCATTGGAGCGGATATTGCCACTGATACTGCTGAGCGCTTTTTGAAGTTCAAGCGCCGAGGTATTCCATCGTTCCATTAAGCCGTCGAAGGCTACTTGAGCGGTGCCCGACCATGATCCGCGTACTGAGTCAACGACTCCGCGGAGCCGGTTGAGCTCGGATTGAACTTCATTATTCGTATCGTCGACGCGGCCGGCTGTAGCGACCATGACGTCTGATTCGGTGCGAAAGAGATTACTCATTCGATATATCCTCCATTGATTGGGGTGGTGGGGGTTCCAACGTGGTTCCCATGGGGTAAAGGCTTAGTGTTACCGAGCCAGATCGCTTGCGGTTTTAAGCACTTACAAAAGATAGGACTACAGCAGCGTCTCTACGGTTCCCTTGGGTGCATCAATTTTTTTTCGCGCTGTCAGGCTTTCAGCAGCCTTGGCGCACACTGCCTGCTGGGAGAGCTTGAGATCGAAACGGGAGTGGCAGCCGAGCGAGTAGATAAAATCGCCTTCAATCCAGACCACCCACTGGGCATGAGATCCATCGCCCGGTTCCTCTATATAGCGAACCTCCCCCTGATGCGGTTGTTGGCTAGGCGGCAGGAGGGTGAACGTGGGGTTTTCTCTTGCCTCTTGCTCCAATTCCTGGCGCACAAACTCAGGATCAGCATCGTAGAGAGGATCAGCGGCTATGAGCACACGCAGATTCTCGTCTTGACCAGTCGCGGTGAGAATATCGGGAGTTTCTCGACGCAACTCAATAGTGAAAGTTGGCGGCAATACGACCGAGATCAAGGCAGAATTCAGCAAATCAGATTCAAAAATTCTCTCTCGATTCCTAGAAGACTCTTCTACCTCTTCGGCTGCACCACGATCGGCCATCGGGTCTTTAGATAAAGTCTCCATCGCAGAGCTAGTAGGAGTTGCTGCAAGGGGGTCGGGAGCCTGGGCGCGTGAGTTATGGAGGATAAACGCTGTTAGCGATCCCAGGCCCAGGAGTGCGATGACCGATAGTATGCTCAGCCCACTCCACATAAGGGCCCTCCTACTGGGCCGCCAGAGGCTCTGAGAACTCGATCTCTTGACTTCACGCTCAGTGGGAATATTCAAAGGATTGGAGCGCTCAGGAGATGTCGGTGGTGGCGAGCTTTTTTGCACTCCGGTCTCATCCAGGGCCACACGTAGCATATCAACTACTCGGCGCGGGGCATCGATCGTCACGGCGATATGGGGCCACGATTGCCCAGCGATAGCACGCAGTTGATCTATGATGGCACTAGTCGCGGTACCATCTATGACTCCGCCGACAGTGAGATCGTAGCGGTAAACTGTATCTGGACCTTCAAAGATGGTGGCAGTATCGAGGACTGTAACGGTTATCTCCACCGTTGGATCGCTGTCTGGTGGGCGTGGGGTGGGGGCACCAGATACGTCATCGTCGTCCATTATTGCTCCTTATCGGTTTCCTGTTCGGGCTCCGCGATATGAATTAATCCGCTATCATGTCCGCGAAGCACCATGGTGGCTCGACCTGGGATCAACGCCCGAGGTTTAATTCCGAGAATGGGACCGTCGTCTTTGTCCGCGTCGAGTATGAGACAGAGAGGGGATTGGTCCTTTAATTCACTCAACAACGGTTGGTAGAGGGCGCGCACTACCCCACCGGACTTCCGAGCGATGATCACGTGAAGGCCGATATCGCGAGCGTGGGGCAGCAATTCAACGAGTGGTTGGAGCAGATAGTCGGCAACAACTTCGAGGTCATCGATGACAAGATAGATGTCAGGGCCTTGCCACCATGAGCGAGCCTTCAACTCTGCTGGAGTGATATCGGCTTCGGGCAATCTAGATTTCAGGGTAACCACCGTTGCCGCGATTGTTTGCTCCGTGCTCGCGCTACTTGCACAGTAGGCAGCAAGCATGTCTTGTTTAATGGTGCCAAGGTGATGACGACGGTGATCGATGAGGACGATGCGCGCTTTCTCTGCTCCCAACTGGCATATGCCACGCATGATTGTGGCCAGTGCTGTGGATTTACCGCTTGCTTGGGATCCGAAGCAGAGTACATGCAGACTGCGGTTGGTATCCCAGGTTATTGGTTCAAGACGGGCGCCACCGATACCGAGGACGATCTCGGTAGTACGAGCATGAGAACCCGTGGCCGGTACCAAGAGTGAATCAAGCGATAAATGCTGAGGGAGCATTTGAAGGGCCCGCACATGATCTTGATCCTTAGTAACGGAGGCAATATGCGCGAGATCTTGGGCAGTAGACCGCGCAAAAAGGATACTCTCAGCTGCGGTATTAAGCCCACGTCCGGGGAGGTCGGGAGTACTTAATTGGGCTTTGCGATCGATGACGGAATCTAAGGCTTCACTGATTTTTAATTCCAAACGATTGGCGATGAGATCTTTGATGGCCGGGCGCAATGCCGTCCATCGCGCCGTGGAGATGACCAGATGCACGCGGGCAGCAAGTCCATCGGCAGCGATGCGGCCAAGTTTGGCTAGAAGATTCTCGTAATCACTACCTACTGTGTGCCAACCATCAATGACGAGGAAGGTATGTTCTGGAGCTGGGGCATCGATAAACCCTAAGACTTCATCGACGATCCGGTTGATCTTCTCCACGTCACCGCGGTGGGCCACGGCCGCACAATGGGGAATTAGGGTGATATCCGAAAGGTCCTTACCTGCCAGATCGAGAATATAGAACCGAATCTGTTTGGTGGAGTGGGTGACTGCAAGGGAGGTAATGATTGTGCGTAAAGCTGTGGTTTTGCCGGTTTGGGGACCTCCAGCCAGGGCGAGGTGCCCTTTGGAACCGGTGAAATCGATAATGAACGGGTCTTGGCGCTGGTGATAAGGGCGATCGATCAAGCCTACAGCGGCATGCAAGAACGGTTGCGGGCCTGCTACCTGGGCAATTGGCAGTTCTTCGGGGAGGGGTGGCAGCCATAAGCGGTGCGCGGAGAGATCGTATTTATGTGCGACTTCTTGGGCACTTTCGATGACGGCGTCGACTATAGTGCCGCGCGGATCTGCCACGTGGAGTTCAACTTTTTCTTCCTGAGGGTACTCCCATCCATCAAAAATTCGAACACCACGACAATCGAGTTGATCGAGATTCTGAGAATAGTCGGGGCGCATCCATGGGCCTGAGATATAGGAGGCTTGGAATTTTTTTAGGCGATCGGCATCGGTTTTCATAAAGCCCGCTCCTGGTTTACTTGGGAGATGGTGGGCATCTGGTACCCCTAATACTTGCCGCGATTCCGCCGCTGAGAAGGTCCGCAGCCCAATCCGGTAACTAAGGTGCGAATCAAGCCCTCGTAGCCGCCCCTCTTCCAGCCGCTGCGAGGCTAGCAGGAGGTGAATATGAAGGGAGCGACCGAGCCTACCAACAGCAACGAAAAGATCCGCGAAATCTGGATGCTGACCAAGAAGTTCGGAGAACTCATCGAGCACAATGACTAATGCGGGGATAGGCTTTAGGGAATCGTCTTTTAAGCAGGCTGCATTATACTCATCAACATTGCTGAATTTCCCTGCAGTACGCAGCAGTTCTTGGCGCCTGTTCATTTCCCCCGATATAGCGTCGTGCATCCGCTCCACGAGTACGGACTCTTCTGCTAGGTTCGTGATCACCGCAGAGGTATGCGGCAGGGTATCCATACCCAAGAAGGTGGCACCACCTTTAAAGTCCACCAATACAAAATTAAGAACCGCTGGAGAGTGAGTGGCTGCTAGGGCAATAACAAGGGTGCGCAATAGCTCCGATTTACCGCTACCCGTTGCGCCGACGCATAATCCGTGCGGGCCCATACCACCATGCGCTGATTCTTTGATATCAATAATCAACGGCGCTCCCGCATCATCGACGCCTACGGGCACCGCTAATCGCCGCGCTCCTCGCGGTTGCCATAATTTCTCCAGCGTTGCGGCAGAAATATCCTCAATACCGAGCAAACTCAAAAAGTCTTGGGAACCGCCACTACCTGCGGCATCGGGGCGTCGATAGGCACTGAGTTTTCGAGCTAGTTGAGTCATTTCCCGCAGACCCATATAGTCAGCCACCCCGAGTGCTTCAGCGCCAGCCTCGGTGTGAGCAACGAGATCTTTGCTTCGTGCCTCGAGGACCAAACCATCATCGTCGGCGAGCTTTTTGAGAGTTTTATCCTGCGAATTCACTGCGATAATTGTGGTCCACGTCCGAGCCGCAACCAGTTCCTTTACCTTCGAGGCAGGCACCTTATTATCGAGGATGAGAATTTTCTCAGCTGCTTTTTCCACCGCCACCGGATGAGTATGCGGCAGCCATTTCGCCCAACTGCGAAAGGTCTCCCCGTGAAGCTCAATCCCTACCGTATCCGGGCCGTGGAAAGTAACGAGGTGAGCCACCACGGCCCGGAGCAGCCCGTGCGCTTGGGAGCCAGATATATCGAGCGCCCGAAAAGCCTGCAACTGCACCACGATGGGCATATCGGGGACTACCGAGAGCGCTTTAACCATATGTCGCACGCTGACTGCGCATACCGGATCTAGATCCTCGATATTTCCTTGGTCGTCCAGTTCGATGGGGGTAGCTAGGGTTGTTTCCCCCAGTCCTATACGTAGCGCTAATGCATCGGGGTCATAAGCGTTACGTTCCCACATCCGGTTAGTGCCCAGAAGGTTCCACAGATCTACTGGTGCGGGATGCTCATGAAGGGCGTTGAGCCGCTGGGCCTGGTGATTGTGTGCCGCTTGGGTACGCAGGGTGCTCAAATGACGCAAATACCTGCGGCGGATTTCATCTGTGTCTTCTCCTGGTTGTGGGCTAAACATCATCAGCATGCCCATGAGCATCATGATGGGGAAAATGAGCATCATTGGGTTGAGGGTGCCGCCATTGATAACCATGAGAGCAACCATGGCGCCGATTGCAAGCACCATTACTAATGGCATAACAATGCGCATCACAGGCATGGGTTTAGGCTTGGTAGCCGCTGGAACAGGGTCTGGGACTAGTGCTTGAGTGGGAAGTGGTGGAATGGCGTCCCGCTCACTAAGGCTGATAGGGGCGACGACGGTACTAAAACGAGGCGGGGCCATGGCGGTCTCCTTAGGACGGGTAGGTATCGACGTTTTCCTCATCGCTTATAGAACGCTCTGTCCTATAAGCGCGATAACCCCTCTAGAAGCCTTGGCAGTACACGAAAGGGCAGGATCCTTATGCGCCCTATCGCTTAAGCGCGCGGACGGCATCCCTACCGTCGCGCTGCATTCTCACCTCACGTGGAAAGCAATCAAAACCTTAGTAGCTCTGCTGTGCGCCCGTAAGGCCCTTGCGAAAATAAACCCCATATCGCACCCCCATTTTCTGAGCATTCTCTCAGCTTGGACCTCGTCTGCTCCCTGGGGAACCGATACGAGCCAACCGCAGTCTAAAACTAAGTACTTTGCCCTTCATTTATCCCTAATTTTCTCCCCCACTTATCCCTAAGGAGTGCGCCCCTAAGATGAATTCATCCCTTCGAGATACCGAGAGTATTCGCAGCTTTATTCGGATTGAACTTGGCGATAATCCTCAACACATCGATCTTTACCTACCGGGTTCGAGTAGCTTGAGCGATATGATGGCAGAGATTTTCCATCTCGCTCATATCCATTCTCACCCAGGGCGTTACCAGGTTCTGACAGCTGCGGGGATCATCCTCGATATGCACGCTCCCCTCAAGTCGCTGGGGCTCAGCCACGGCGATGTCATGATTATCCGCAACGCTACTGCCACGCCTCCCCCATTAGTGCGCGATGCAGCGGAATCTTTAGCGGCCGCCGCCCCGAAAGAGCTCAGAACTGCTCATACCCCTACTTTCGCGGCGGTCAGCGGGGCAGCTAGTCTAGTAGGTGGAGCTTTTCTACTGCCCTTGCCGATTCCGTTAGCGGTCACCTTATTACTCGTAGCCGGAATTTTTGGCAGTATGAGCATATGGGCGAAGCTTCATATAGCTATTCCGCTTATCTCGCTTCTCACCGCTGTATCTGCCCTCATCGCTGTAGGTGGCAGCGAGCTTTTATTGAGCCCAGACTTGCTTGTTGAGGGTATAACTGCCACTGATTTTGCGCGCGGGTGGGCTCTCTCCCTAGCCGCTGCCGCCTTGACAGTCGTTGTGGTAGCCACAGTCATGCAACTGCTCATTCCAGCTCGCGGATATGTGGTTTTCACAGTCGCCTATGCCCTTGGAATATTTTCCTTAGGGTTGGGAGGCCTTGTGTATTCGCCGGGTATCTTGGTTTCGCTTAACCCCACGATGGTGTGGTTAGGTCATGGCTTGAGTGTCTCCATCGTCGTCATGGTGATTATGCTCGCCGCAGGGCCGCAAATATTGGCCAAAATCGCGGGCTTGCGGGTACCTTTACTTCCAACTATTGGGCAGCCGCTTGATATAGCGGATAAGGATTATGAAGAAAGCCCCCTCCGCACTCGACATGCGCGCACCATGTATTCGGGCATGCTGATAGCTATCGGAAGTTGGTTGAGCTTAGCAACCTTAGGCCTGTTGATCCTTGGTCTGCGGGAAATCCTCGATCTGAGTATTTTCCATTTCTGGCTGATATTCGCGCTCAGCTTGGCGCTGATCTTACACGCCCACCGGCATCGTTTTTCCCTTGAAATCTGGGCACTGTGGATACCTGCGCACCTCGCAGGTTTCGCACTGCTTCCGCTAGCGGCTCTGCTCTCAAGTACAAGCTTAAGCATTGTTGCCTTGATATTCGCGCTCATGATGGTGGCGGCCCCAAGTATGGCCGATAAGATCTCTACTCTCGAACCCACGGTGGTGGTGTGGCTAGAGCGCATTGAACTTCTGGCGCTCGCAGCGATCTTTCCCTTAGCACTGCAAACGGCTGGTCTCTTTAGCCTCCTACGAGGTTTGGCTCTATGAAAATAGCCTCCTTTGTTGCCGGTTTAAGTGCATGGGGAACACTCGCAGTCTTGCTCCTTCCATCAGCAGCCGCTGAGTGCGCCCAAGGGGTCCCAGCAAACTCAGCGGCACTGGAACAACAGGCAGCGCTAGCAGACCAGTATCGCCGCGCCCACCTTTTTGCTACCGGTTTTGGCACCCGAGTCGCCGTGATCGACACTGGAGTTAGTACCCATCCACGCCTTCCGAATCTAGCATCGGGGGGCAGTGTCATAGCCGACCCTGAGTCTGGAGATGCTTTAGAAGACTGCGATGCTCATGGAACGGCTGTGGCCGGCATTATTGCGGCACGGTGGGATCAAGACGAGATCGTAGGGGTGGCGCCCGATGCCGGCATCGTCTCTATTAAACAGATGAGCGATCACCGCGATGCTGGTGGCACGTTGGCTACCCTGAGCCAGGCTATAGATGTAGCCGTTGATCAGGGGGTCGATGTGATCAATATTTCTGTGGTCAGTTGTATCCCCCAAGGGCCTTTTTCTGTTGATCTCTCTGGCCTGGAAGCGGCACTCAACCGCGCGGAGGAGGCGAATATCGTGGTGGTGTCCGCGGCCGGTAATCAAGATGCTCAATGTACGCCGGACTCACTTATTGTGCCAGCGGCTATGCCCACCGTAGTCTCAGTTGCGGCTCTTTCGGATCCTTATCATCATGCTGCTTATTCCCTAGAATCCTCCCAACCTCAGGTTGCAGCCCCGGGGAAAGTATTCGCGGCGCTGTCAAATTCGGGAGGCTTTCTCGCGAGCGGAATCGAGCAGTCTGCGTCTTCGGTACAGTCTTTCGAGGGAACAAGCTTTGCTGCCCCGCTCATTAGTGGAACTTTTGCGCTGTTACGCCAGAAATACCCTACCGCGACGGCGAGAGAATTGCGCGAGCTTGTCATATCCAGTGTTGATCCTACTAGCGGCGCCATTGATATCCCGAGGGTCTTAGACTATCGCCTTCCAGAGGATGAAGCATCTTTAGTCAGTTCAACACCACCAGCCGCTCACGCTATCGCCGCACCACGACGCCACCAATCGTCCATTCCCTTGGCTTCGAGCTGGCTCGTGGTACTGGCCAGCCTGATTTTGGTGCTAACCATTGCCTATTCGAGGATGCGAACTTAGATAATATACTGCATCACTGGATCGAGCGCAGGCAAAGCGCCGTAGCTCCACATGGTTACCGCAGTTGAGCCCACCATGATCCAGGCCACTAAACAGATGAGAAAGATGAGAAAGTAGCGAACGATTCGAGGTTTTGAGCGATACCACTGAAAGAATCGATCATAGAGGCCGATAGCCCACCCCAAAAGATGGCCGGCCAAGTGGGACTCGAGGCTAAGTATTCCTATGCCCACGAATACCGTGAGCCATCCCGGCCCTGGAAAAGGAATGGTCACCAGGCCGAGGATGACAACTACCCAGCCCGCAATGAGAACAAGCGGGCGAACCAAGAAACCAAATCGTCGGGTCTTCATTCGCTCGTGGTGGAAAGTTATCGCGTGTATCTTGGCGCGTACCTGATCGCGAGTGGTATGCGGTTTCTCTGGGGTTTCAACCGCAGGCGTTTGAATTGCCATAAAGCGCGCCATTCTCCTTCCCGACGTACGGGGGACTTTAGTTTTCCCGCGTATTGCCAGCAATCATACCGCGATAGTTAGATGTACGGACAGTTTGGGGGGAATTTTCTCCTTTCACCCGCGCGTCACGGGCTTTGTTGCGGAATAACTTCGGAGAGCGCGGCCTCCTGACTCAGCGGAGTCCCCTCAGGGAGCAGGGAAAGCAACTCCCAGCTCATAGGCGTTGTTGAGTCGATGCCGAGCTCTTTTATCATTTCGGGATAGCGAAGTCCATGCCGTTTGCCAGTTTCAGAAATAATATGCACTCCTGAACCGGTATCAACAGCAAGCGCATAGCCTGGCCCGATATAGCTAAGAGTAGAACCCTGCGAGGGTCGATCCACGCGTGATCCGAAAGACGGTGAGAGCATCATATCAGGGTCTCGCTGCCTCGGAATGAGAAGCTGACCTGTGCTATTGATGCACGGCATAAATTCCGCTGGGTCTATGAGGATTGGGCGTGTCGGAGGAAGCGGTATATAGTAACCGACTCTATCGGTATAGTTACGCAGTTCGCTGTTGGGGATTTGGCGATACTCAATCCCTTTGGCCATGATCAATTCTGCCTGGGTTGGGCTCAGTCTTATGATGGTTCCATCCTTTTCACCCCAGTAGTCAAAACCGGTGCCGAGCACGGTGTTGATATCAAAGTCGCGGAAAGGTGGAACTTCGTCGATGGCGTCTATCATGGCATCGGCAGCAAACCACAGTGGTGTGGCATTCTCAATGCCTAAAGCACGCCGCATCATTCGCCCCTCGGGGCTAGTATCTGGCAACAAGGGCAAACGACCCTGTTCGCTAATGAGGAAGTCGCCGGAACTGGTACGGGCTAAGAAAGTTTCCCTATCGACGATCGGTCTTAAAGTCGCGCTCACCCGCTCGCTCGGGCTGAGCATCACCACCAGCATATCCCTGCCCTTGTCTAGGCGTTGATGCGGTGGCTGTATCTCATGGCAAGCGATCGCATCGAAGGTTGGTTGCGAGCCCTGCTGGGGTGCGAAGAGAGCGGGGGCATCTACGATTCCTATGGGGGTAGTTTTGGCTAACCCAAAGAGGGACTGGTCGCTACTACTGACAGGTTCGACAGCTTCTTGCAGGATAAGTCGCGCGGAGGTGAGATTCGCCACCGGGTGCAAATGGTCCTCCATGCGCATATACAGCTGCCCGCTATCGGCGCGAATCAATTCCGCTTGCCCTGGATCGATGGCAGGGCGAAAAAACGCCAAGGCAACCGAGCATATGGCGATTAATACGGTAGCGGCGAGACCAAAGAGTACAGACCGTCGTCGCCTGCCTAGAGGATCATGCAGCATGCGCTCATCACCGAGGATCAGTGCGTGTTCAACGCGGCGCCACAGAAATTTATGCCCAGTAACTTGGGCTTTCGTGGTCGGAGTAACTGCCATCAGAGGTTATTCAAACCTTTCTTATTTTAGGCAGCCAGAATAATTGCCCGTGACCCCCACACGTCGAGCCCCACGCTCTCAGTTAGGCGGTCTGTTCAAATAACCACAGTAGTATCTGTCAGTTTAGTAGATGCTGAGGGCTCCGTGAAGGGCTTTGGGGCCACATTTTCCTATCAATCGAGCTTGACGCGCTTCTGTCTCGTCATATCTGCACGTTCTCCTAAGGCAGAGTCTTCGGGATAATCCACCCCGACAAGGGTGAGCCCACGGGCGGGAGCCACGGGTATTTGTGATGATCGAGAGGATTCTGCAAGCAGCGAGGCAGCAAAACCAGCAGGGCGTTTACCTTCCCCGACAACGAGGCAACATCCCACTAAGGAGCGCACCATGGACCAACAAAAAGCGTCGGCGCTGACATGTGCCTCAAAGGTATGTGGTTCAGTAGGTGTGGAGATATCGTGCCAAGTGAATTCTTGCAAGTCCCTGATGGTGGTGGCACCTTCCCGGAATTTACAAAATGCTGCAAAATCATTAAGTCCCACGAGCTCAGCAGCGGCTTGCTGCATGGCATGGACATCGATATTTTTGGGCCAGTGCGCGGTATCGCATCGCCTAGTGGGTAGCGCACCGCGAGGGTGAGTACTAAGACGATAGACATAATGGCGTCGCAGGGCTGAAAAACGGGCGTCGAAACCTCCGGGAGCATAAGAAGCATCGTGGACACGCACGTCTTCTGGCAGCAGGCGCGCCAACCTCCTGACAAGGTTTTTGGGGTCATGATTGAGACTTCTGGTGTTAAGAGCCTGAGGATCGATATCAAAATGAGCCACTTGGCCGGTGGCGTGAACACCTGCATCGGTGCGACCCGCAACGGTCAGGTTAATGGGGCGTCGCATGATAAGAGCGAGATTATCCTCCAGAACTTTCTGCACTGTACGCAGCGAGGAATCTCCTTGTTTGGCCCACCCGTGGAAGTTCGTGCCGTCATAGGCGAGGTCGAGGCGTATGCGAGTAGTGGGGTTCTCAATCACGCCCTATACCGTAGCAAAGCTAGCTATCAGCAGCGAAAAACCCCACCGAGCAGAGTGGATCTGCACGGTGGGGTTTGTAAAGACTGGGTAGAAAATTACTTCTCTGCCTCGGTCTCCTCGGCCTGAGCTTCCTTGGACGCTGCAGCGCGCGCTGCGCGGTTCGCTTCAGCGGAGACGGTCTCCTCGAGGACGAGGGAGATCTGGCTCATAGGAGCGTTGTCACCCTTACGGTTTTCGAGCTTGATGATGCGGGTATAACCGCCGGTACGCTCAGCAAACTGAGGTGCGAGCTCATCGAAGAGATGAGCAACAACGTCCTTGTTGTTGACGAGCTTGAGCACGTTACGACGGTCGGCAATGCTGCCGGACTTCGCTTTGGTGATCAGCTTTTCCGCGTATGGACGAAGCAGCTTGGCTTTGGCGTCGGTGGTTTTGATTGCGCCGTGGGTAAACAGCTGAGCTGCGAGGTTAGACAGAATGTGCTTCTGATGGCTCGCAGAACCGCCGAGACGGGCGCCCCTCTTTGGTGTAGGCATTTGGTTCTCCTCGTTGACAGGTGTGATTGGGCGCACCCAGCAGATAATTTTTTTAAGCTGGGTACTAAAGGCTATTTACTCGGACTCTTCTGGATCCAAATCAACATAGTCACCGGTTTCGGCGTCGTAGCCTTCAAGCTGCGATGGGTCGAAATCCTCAGGTGAATCCTTCAAGGTCAAGCCCAGATTAGCGAGCTTGATCTTCACTTCGTTTATGGACTTTTGTCCAAAGTTACGGATATCGAGCAAATCGGATTCCGAGCATTCTGCTAGTTCACCCACAGTGTGGATTTCTTGGCGCTTGAGGCAGTTATAAGAGCGTACCGAGAAATTAAGATCGTCGATAGGCATATTATAAGCCGCAATATGCTCAGTTTCTTGAACCGATGGTCCGATTTCCAGACCCTCTGCTGCATCGTTGAGCTCGCGGGCGAGCCCAAAGAGCTCGACCAAGGTCTTGCCTGCCGAAGCGAGAGCGTCACCTGGGGTCATAGAGTTCTTGGTCTCCACGTCGATGATGAGCTTGTCATAGTCGGTACGCTGCGCGACACGCGTTGCTTCGACCTTGTAGCTCACCTTCAGCACTGGAGAATAGATCTGATCCACAGGGATCCGGCCAATCTCATTGCTGGAGCCGAACATGGTGGCAGGAACGTAGCCACGGCCACGCTCCACAACCATCTCGATATTCAGTCGTCCCTGCTCATTGAGCGTTGCGATGTGGAGGTCCGGGTTGTGGATTTCCACGCCGGTCGGTGGCGTAATGCTGCCGGCCGTTGCAACTCCAGGACCTTCCACGTTGAGGTTAATCACAACTGGGTCCTCGGAGTCAGAGGACAATACCAATCCCTTGATATTGAGCAAGATATCGGTGACATCTTCCTTAACACCAGCGATGGTGGTGAACTCGTGCAGCACTCCGTCGATCTTGACGCTGGTCACTGCCGCACCCGGGATGGATGATAGCAGCGTACGACGCAGCGAATTACCAAGCGTGTAGCCAAAGCCTGGCTCGAGTGGCTCGATGGTAAAACGGGATCGAGCGCTATCGATCTTCTCCTCAGTGAGGACTGGACGCTGAGAAATGAGCATGGAACTCTCCTAGATTTGACGCCCACTATATGACGTCGGCGAGGGCGGAAAGGGTAAAAAGTTGAGTGAATCCGAAGATACTTGTATGCGCCCGAGCTGTATTCAGCCCAGGCATATAAAAGTTTTACTTCGAGTAAAGCTCGACGATGAGCTGCTCTTGCAGTGGAACGTCGATCTGAGCACGCTCGGGCAGCTGGTGCACGAGGATACGCAGGTTAGCGGGAACAACCTGAAGCCACGCAGGAACAATTGCGTCGGTCAGGTAGTCCTGAGCCTCTTCGAACCACACCATCTTTTGCGACTTCTCACGAACGTCGATGATGTCGTACTGGGAGACGCGGAAGGAAGGAATATTTACCTTCTTGCCGTTGACCAAGAAGTGGCCGTGGGAGACCAGCTGGCGGGCTTGGCGGCGGGTGCGCGCTAGACCTGCACGGTAAACGACATTGTCGAGACGGGACTCGAGCAAAACAACCAAGTTCTCACCGGTTTTGCCGGGCAGGCGGTTAGCCTCGGCATAATAACGACGGAACTGCTTCTCGAGCACACCGTAGGTGTACTTGGCCTTCTGCTTCTCTTGGAGCTGGAGCAAGTACTCCGACTCCTTGATGCGGTTGCGGCCGGCCTGTCCTGGAGGATATGGACGGCGCTCGAATGCGCGGTCTCCGCCGACGAGGTCGACGCGGAGGCGGCGGGACTTACGGGTTACTGGGCCGGTATAACGTGCCATAGTAAGTTACCTTTTTCCTTTCCTTAAACGCGACGACGCTTGGGTGGGCGGCAGCCATTGAATGGCTGTGGGGTGACATCAGAGATTGACGTAACTTCCAGGCCAGCAGCCTGGAGGGAACGAATTGCGGTCTCGCGGCCGGAGCCCGGACCCTTCACAAAAACTTCAACCTTCTTCATGCCGTGCTCCATGGCCTTGCGGGCAGCATTCTCAGCAGCGAGCTGAGCGGCAAATGGAGTGGACTTGCGGGAACCCTTGAAGCCAACGTGGCCAGAGGATGCCCAAGCGATCACAGCACCAGAGGGATCCGTAATGGACACAATGGTGTTATTGAAGGTGGACTTGATATAAGCGTGGCCTGCAGCCACATTCTTCTTTACGACGCGACGCCCAGAACGGCGTGCATTAGCGCGTGCTTTTGGAGGCATGGATTACTTCTTCTTTCCGGCGATGGTCTTCTTCGGACCCTTGCGCGTACGGGCGTTGGTCTTGGTGCGCTGGCCGCGAACAGGCAGCCCACGACGGTGGCGCAGACCCTGGTAGCAACCAATTTCGATCTTGCGACGAATATCTGCCTGGACCTGGCGGCGGAGGTCACCCTCGACCTTCCAGGTTCCCTCGATAACGTCACGCAGAGCAGCAATCTGCTCATCGCTCAAGTTGTCGGTACGTAGATCCGGGGAGACGCCGGTCTCCTCGAGCAACTGCTTAGCACGGGCGGGGCCAATGCCATAAATATAGGTAAGTGCGACTTCCATACGCTTATTGCGTGGAAGATCTACACCAGCAAGACGTGCCATAGTGGCGGTACCTTTCCGGTTTTTGCGGTGGTTTTCTCCATGCTCGTCCCTGCCAATTAACCCCCTCACCCGGATCGGAAGCCGGGATGAGTAGGGCTTTGAAATAAAAGTGCAAGGCTTTAGCCACCGCGGCCAAAGGTGTGGATGAAAGTCTCACGCTAGAAGGAGCCTGGAGCTATTCCTTTAGGGAATAATGCCCAAAAAGCCCCTGCCACACGTGAAAATTCAGTGAAGCATGAAGGCGAATAGTTTATTTATAGCGGTAAACAATACGTCCACGGGTCAGGTCATAGGGAGAAAGCTCCACTACTACCCGGTCCTCGGGAAGAATACGAATATAGTGCTGGCGCATCTTGCCACTAATATGAGCAAGAACCTTGTGTCCGTTATCGAGCTCAACACGGAACATAGCGTTAGGCAAAGGTTCAACAATGCGACCTTCAACCTCGATAGCGCCTTCCTTTTTAGCCATATCCTCTGCATTTCCCCAGCCTGTCGGCCGGTTCGTTTGATTACCACTGGAATAGCACAGACAATACACATCTGCACCATCTGCCCATAGTACACATACCCTGGATATTTTCCTAACTGACAACGGCGTGTCACCACCACAACCCCGCTAAATATATCCAGAGATACCAAAAGAATACGCGGCTATCCCCATATCGTGAGAATAACCGCGTTCTAGATATTGGCAGTGAGCATTGGGGGGATTCGTTCAGCCCCCACTACTTTCAGCCTAGTAAATGAAGACCGGGTCACCTACCTGTAAGTGATTCCAGAAGGCAATGGCGTCATCGCGGTAGAGGTGAATGCAGCCGTGCGACCAAAGATCAGGATCACCCTCGTGGAAGGCTTGGCCGTTATGGGTGAAGTAAATAGCATAAGGCATGGCGGCATTGTTGAAGACATAGGATACCTCGTCTAGTACCTTGCGGGTCACGCGCAGGTTGCCAGTTTGAGTTTCCCAGCCAGGGGCTCCAGCAGAAATGCGTACATTTCCGCCCTTTACATGTCCATCCTCCTGCAGCCATGCGCGCTCACGGGCGAGATCAACACATACCCGGGCGGTTTTGGGGCAGGGGCCATAGTCGAAAGTGCGCTCGCGCTCTTGGATAAGGCCTGGGAAAACGAAATTCACGGCACCATCGGTTGCGTTTTTAATACCTTCAGCAACCTGGGGATTGAATGTGGCATCTGCGTGACGATATATATTTTGGCGAGTCTGCCAAGCTCCCTCGCGCACGTTGCCGAGAATATCGGAGGAGCCGCCGACAAAGTCTTGGGCACCTGCTGCTGGGGTGGCGGCGAGGCCAAGAGCCATGGTAAAGGCTGCCGCAGCCGAGGCTACGCGGCGTTTCGTCGCCGACTTCTTATTCGTGTGCTGAGAAATCATAGCTACCACTATAACGGTCTGGAAAAGCGAAAGCGAAACTACTCACACTATAGTTGACGAATCCACCATCCCCGCCCCTGGTGAAGCGATCATGGGACTTAGAATATTGGATAATAACCGGGGGAATCGAGGGTCCGCCCCACCCTCATTCCTTATCTGCCTTAATAGCGGGAAGTGAGAATGCGTGGCCCCGCAGCAGTAGCTGCAACAGTATGCTCCCAGTGGGCTGCCCACGTGTCGTCTTCACTCACTACTGTCCAACCGTCATCAAGCACAATTGAATAAGGGCTACCCAGAGTTAACATTGGCTCAATGGCTAGTACCGACCCCTCTACGATCTCTGGGCCTCGCCCCGCCTTGCCTTCGTTGGGCAGCCACGGATCTTCGTGCATGGTGCGACCAATTCCGTGTCCGCCATAGTCAGCCACGATTCCGAAGGAATAACCCCACTTCTGCTCGGCCTTCCGCGTAGCTTTCTCTAGCGCATGTGAAATATCAGTGAGGCGACGACCCGGCACCATCATGGCTATACCCTGGTGGAGCACATACTCCGTGGCCTCATTAAGTGCCTGGATATCGGCGGCCAACTCACCAATGCCGAAGCTAATAGCGGAGTCTCCCACCCAGCCATCGAGTGTGGCGCCGCAGTCAATGGAGACGAGATCTCCTTCGTCCAAGCGCACGTCCGGATGCGGGATACCGTGCACGATCTCTTCGTTAACGGATGCGCAAATAGATGCCGGAAAACCTTCGTAACCCTTGAAAGTGGGAATCGCGCCGTTGCTGCGGATAATATCTTCGGCGATGCGATCGAGCTCCAGCGTACTCATGCCTACGCTCGCGGCGTCGCGCACGGCAGTCAGCGCCTTCCCCACGATTTCGCCAGCAGCCTGCATAGCATCTAATTCGGCTGGGGTTTTGGGTTTGATAATTGTGCGGCGTTTACGAAAGGCCATGAGTATTCCTTGGAAAATAGTCGAAAGGATAAAAGACTGAGGCAGTTATACCTCATTGCCTGCTCCGTGTGGCAGGTACGGCCGCCAGGACTATACCGAGGCGGCGCGGCATGTACATAGCTATAAAGGCCGAAAGCAAGACCGTTCCTCCTTACCTCACTCGCATGAGCAGAGGCTAGTTGAGCTGGTCAAAGCTTTCGGCCTGGTACAAAGGGGACGATTAAGCGTTTTAGGAGCGAGCTTTTCTTAGCGCGTGTGCACTGTTTTAGCGACCGAGGGCCTGAAGCGTGGAAGAGCTGATATCTTCGATACTTCCCTCGGCGTTAATTTTGAGGATCTTCTCGCCGTAGTGCTCAATAAGTGGCGCGGTTTCCTCGCGGTAGACCCCAAGCCTCGTGCGAATTGTTTTCTCATTATCGTCGGCACGGCCACGAGCGAGCATACGCTCAACAACGATATCCTCAGCAACATCTAACTGCACCACTGCATCAAGCTGATGGCCCTGCTTCTCGAGCATGGTATCTAAAAGATCGGCCTGCTCGACGGTGCGTGGGAATCCGTCGAGGAGGAAGCCCTGTGCTGCGTCCTTCTCGTTCAGGCGAGATTCCACCATGCGCGCAGTGAGATCGGTAGGCACCAATTTGCCAGCATCGATATACTGCTTTGCTTCTATTCCGAGTGGAGTTTCTTCGCCGATATTGGCGCGGAACAGATCACCAGTAGAGATATGCGGCACACCCAGCTTTTCGGTGAGGATAGCTGCTTGCGTGCCCTTGCCTGCCCCAGGAGGGCCGAGGAGAACAATACGCATTATTTCAGGAGTCCTTCGTAATTGCTTTGCAGCAGTTGAGATTCAATCTGTTTGACGGTTGTCAGGGCGACCGAAACCATAATGAGGATCGCGGTGCCACCGAAAGGTGTTGAGCCCGATTGAGAGCTCACCCCGAACTCGAGCATGAGGTTTGGCAATACAGCGATGAAGCCAAGGTAGAGAGAGCCCACGAAAAGCAGGCGGTTCATCACATAGGACAGATAGTCTGCAGTTGGCTTGCCGGGACGGATACCAGGGATAAAGCCGCCGTATTTTTTCATATTGTCAGCTTGGTCGTTCGGATCGTACTGAACCGAGACATAGAAATAGCTGAAGAAAATAATGAGGGAGAAGTACAGTACGATATACTGCCACGACGATGGCGTTTGCAGGTACTGAATGACATTGCGCTGCCACCAGTTATCGGGAACCTCAAAGGTATTGGAGTTCACGATCTGGGTAATGAGCACGGGCATATAAATCAGCGACGATGCGAAGATGACCGGGATCACGCCACCCTGGTTGACCTTGAGCGGCAGATAGGTGGACGAGCCACCATACTGACGGCGTCCCACCATACGCTTGGCGTACTGGACGGGGATGCGGCGCTGCCCTTGCTCAACGAAGACCACGCCAACGACCAAGATGATGACTGCGAAGACTACAAGGCCGAAAACGAGTTGCCCTGAGCTGGCGAGAATATTAGCACCATCGGAAGGGAGACGGGTGGCAATACCGGCAAAGATAAGCAGCGACATGCCGTTGCCAACGCCGCGCTCAGTGATCAACTCGCCAAGCCACATCACAAGAATGGCACCAGCAGACATTGTGGTAACCAAAATGATGAGGGTGAAGATATTGCGGTCTTCTTGGAGGACTCGAATACCTGAGCCTAGGAGTTGCTCGCGGTCTGCGAGTGCGACAATACCCGCGGACTGCAGCAGCGCCAGCGCCAAAGTGAGGTAACGGGTGTATTGGTCCATCTTAGCCTGACCCGACTGCCCCTCCTTCTTCAGCTCCTCGAAGCGTGGAATGACTACGGTAAGCAGCTGGACAATAATCGACGCCGTAATATAGGGCATGACACCAATGGCGAAGATCGATAGCTGCAGGAGCGCGCCACCGGAGAAAAGGTTAATCAGGGAATAAACACTCGATGAGTCGGAGGTTAATTCCCTAATGCGCCCCGATATTGAGGCGTAATCTACACCTGGCGATGGAATTTGGGCTCCCACGCGGTAGAGAATAATCAATGCAAGTGAGATGAGGATTTTCTTACGAAGATCCGCATCCTTAAATGCCTGGATAATGGCGGACACTCAGGCCTCCCAGGTATTCGCCGCCGCTAAATATACTCAAAAAATCATCCACTCTTTTTGGCCATAGTCCGTCGATGGAGGCGGTACATGGATCAAACATCAGTGGAGACTTTTCAAGCGATATAGCAGCGCTAAATACTTCGTGCTCGTTGATTAATCTCCCGCGCTTATAGCTTATGACTCTCCTAGCGGCAAACGCTCAAAAGTCGGTGCACTAAGTGCGCGGAAGAAAATGGACAATGTTTGACTTTTGTACTCTACCACCATCTAAAGCCAGCGGCATACTACACTACTCCCCTCATCCCCCTAACGGGAGCAAAGGCAGGGGGTAAACCTCGTTGATCGCCACCGGAAGAACTACTGATCACTCCCGTCTCGACAGTCACACTGAGGTCGCGCCGCTGCCCTTTGGTAGATCCTTATTGGATATGGTCAACATAGCCATCGGGGCCCGCATTAAGCCAGGCATAACCGAGGCCCATGAAAACACCACCGCCGATGAGGTTGCCGATCCAGGCAAATAGCCAGTTCTGGCCTATCTGTGCGGAGGTGAATAGTTCTGGCAGCGGAGAAGATGCAAAGCCAACAATACTCGTCAGCGAGAAGTTTGCAATAACGTGCTCGGTCCCCAGGCCCACAAAGATGGCGATGACAAAGAGAAGCATGCAGAATTTAGCAAGATAGTCTTTCAGCAGCAATGCGCCAATAATGCCCATATTGACCACGAAATTGGCCACAATGCCTTCGATGATCCAACCGACGGGGTCTTTATCTAATTTATGGGAGAGTATCTCCGCCGCTAGATGGGTATCAGTCATATGAGCGAATACATGCGAACGGGAAAGGAGGAATCCCACGATGAGGGCCCCGATAAGGTTGAAGACGGTGCTGAGGACCAAAATGATGGTGGCGTTCTTCGCGGAAATCACGCGGCGGTAGAGCCCAAAACACATATACATCATATTGGAGGTCGTCAGTTCCGCCCCCAATAAAATGATTGCCGCCAGGCCCACAAAGAACAGCATGGCAAAGACTGGTCCACCGAGGCCTGGGGCTAGGGCTTCGACCTTATCCCCCATATGGGCCGCAAAGGCAGTACCGAGGGTGAGATAGACTCCGGCGAGAATGGCGCGAACGGCCAAGCGGGCTGGTGAGTGATTGAGAAGGAGCACTTTTTTTGCTACCGATTTGTCGATCACATCATTGAGCGTCATCCCGTAATCCTTTCACGTCCACGAACTCAGCGAATTCGTGTTTTCTTTAGCGTCAGTACGACCTTGTCGCTCAATTAACGCACGGACGTTAAGAACGATTGACGGCGCACACTAGCTCCTAACTCTAAGTCACCAGGCCCAAAAAGGCAGAAGGGAACCGCCGTGAAAAAAGTCATATAGTCAGCCTTACCCGCCCTGGGATCTTAGGCCAAAACTCTCAGCAGCATGTGCACTTGAAGAAATCATAGGCTGTGGGCCCTTACGGGAGATGAAGAAGGAGAGCTATAGGCACAGAAAACCCCTCCCTCTATGCCACAACAGGATAGAGAGAGGGGTGATCTTTTAAGCGTTAAAACTATAAGGCCAAATTATGCCCTATTATGCTTCGGAGACAGATCCACCAGCTGCTTCGATTTTCTCAACAGCTGACTTGGAGAATTTCTGTGCCTCAATGGTGACCTTGACGGTCAGCTCGCCCTCACCGAGCACCTTTACGGGCTTATTAGCGCGCACGAGACCAGCGGCTACCAAATCGGCGACCTTAATATCTCCGCCTTCTGGGAAGTGCTCCTGCAGATCAGCAACGTTGACTACCTGGTAGATAACCTTATTGTTGTTCTTAAAGCCCTTCAACTTAGGAAGGCGCATGTGGATTGGCATTTGACCACCCTCGAAGCCAGCCGAAACTTGCTTACGAGCCTTGGTACCTTTGGTACCGCGACCGGCGGTCTTACCTTTGGAGGCTTCACCGCGGCCGAGCCGGGTCTTTGCCTTATGTGCACCCTTAGATGGGCGCAGGTCGTGAAGCTTAATTACTTCGCTCATTGTTTACTCCCCTGCCACTTCTTCGACAGTGACCATGTGGCGTACGGTCTGAACCATACCGCGCACGGCACCATTGTCTGGGCGGACGACGGAGTGGCCGATGCGCTTGAGGCCCAAAGCGGCGATATTTTTACGCTGCTTAGGGTTGGCACCCACCAGTCCCTTGTTCTGGGTAATCTTCAGGGCCATGATTTAAGCCTCCTGTCCCGCGCGCTGGCGCAGCATACGAGCTGGTGCGACCTCTTCGAGGGTCTTACCGCGGCGAGCGGCTACCTCTTCGGGACGAACCAGTTGCTTCAAGCCGTCAACGGTAGCGTGCACCACGTTGATAGCGTTGTCGGAGCCTAAGGACTTGCAGAGAATGTCCTGGATGCCCGCGCACTCAAGCACTGGGCGAGCAGCGCCACCAGCGATCACACCAGTACCAGGAGCAGCGGGGCGCATCATAACGACGCCTGCAGCTGCTTCACCCTGGACTGGGTGGGTGATGGTGCCGGCAACCATAGGTACGCGGAAGAAGGACTTACGTGCTTCTTCTGCACCCTTTTGGATGGCTGCTGGGACTTCCTTGGCCTTGCCGTAGCCTACGCCAACCATGCCCTTACCGTCGCCCACGATTACAAGTGCGGTGAAGCTGAAGCGACGACCACCCTTGACAACCTTGGACACGCGGTTGATGGTAACTACGCGCTCAATATATTGCGAGCGCTCATCTTGCTGGTTACGACGATCGTCGCGGCGTCCACCGCGGCGCTCATTCTTATTTTCATCGGCGGAGCGTCCGCCTTCACGCCGTTCACGTCCGGACATTTAGGCGTTCCTTCCGTTGTTGTTATTAGAGATGATCATTAGAACTTCAGACCACCTTCACGAGCTGCGTCGGCCAGTGCAGCAACACGGCCGTGGTACTTATAGCCGGCACGGTCGAAGACGACCTTTTCAATGCCAGCTGCCTTGGCGCGCTCAGCGATCAGCTGACCGACCTTGGCTGCCTTAGCCTTCTTATCGCCCTCAACTGCGGCTGCTTGCTCCAAGGAGGAAGCGGCTGCCAAGGTGTGACCCTTGAGGTCATCGATCACCTGGACGTGCATGTGGCGAGAAGTGCGGTGAACAACAAGGCGTGGAGCCTCAGCGGTGCCACGCAGGTTCTTACGGATACGGTAGTGGCGGCGTGCGCGGGCGATGCGACGGCGGGTGGAAATATCCTTACCTACCGGCAAACGCTTTCCGTTGTTATTTTCGGTTGTGCTCATGCTTTACTTACCCGTCTTTCCGACCTTGCGACGGATCTGCTCGCCTTCATAACGAATACCCTTGCCCTTATAAGGATCATCCTTACGCAGGCGACGGATAATGGCGGCGACCTGTCCAACCTTCTGCTTGTCGATACCGGAGACGGACAGCTTAGTGTTTCCATCAACGGCGAAAGTGATTCCCTCCGGTGCTTCGATCAACACTGGGTGGGAGTAGCCGAGAGCGAACTCAAGGTTCTTGCCCTTAGCCTGTACACGGTAGCCCACACCGAAGATTTCCATCTTGATGGTGTAGCCCTCGGTGACGCCAACCACGAGGTTGTTCACCAAAGAGCGGGACAGACCGTGAAGTGAACGGTTCTTGCGGCTATCATCTGGGCGGCTCACAACAATGTGGCCATCCTCCAGCTGCGCCTTGATCGGCTCAACGATGGTGTGAGACAAGGTGCCCTTAGGGCCCTTAACCTCTACAAACTGGCCGTCGATCTTAACATCGACGCCGGCAGGAACAGCGATGGGTGCCTTACCAACACGTGACATATTCTCGCTCCTCCCTTACCAGACGTAGGCGAGAACTTCTCCGCCTACACCCTTCTCGTGAGCCTGACGGTCAGTCAGCAGACCCTGGGACGTGGATATGATAGCCACGCCGAGGCCGCCAAGAACCTTAGGCAGATTGGTGGACTTTGCGTAAACGCGCAGACCTGGCTTTGATACGCGGCGCAGTCCAGAAATGGAACGCTCGCGGCTTTGGCTGTACTTCAGTTCGAGAGTCAAGGTCTTACCAACCTTGGCATCGTCGACGGTGTAATCAGCAATATAGCCTTCTGACTTCAAGATCTCAGCAATATTTGCCTTGAGCTTGGAGGAAGGCATCGACACGGTGTCGTGGTGTGCGTGGTTAGCGTTACGCACGCGCGACAGCATGTCGGCAATAGGATCAGTCATGGTCATAGATAGAGACCCTTATAGCCTTTCTCGTTGCGGTTCCACGCCACCTTCATCACGTTACCGCACGCTTTTGGCCACTCTCGCCGCCCTCACTCAATAGTGGGGAAGCTCGCTGCTCTTTGGTTGCGGTCGCACAAGGCGGGGGGCCTACAACAATGTAGGTTGAAAAATTGTCTTGGGGAGCTTTTGATGACCACACAGATTATCCAGAAAATAACCTGCTCGGTGCATAAAAGTCCAAGCGATAACGCTACACGCTTATACCCCCACATGCAACAAGAGGCACAAGCCCCCATCGCCCTCGCTTATCGACGCCTCTGCGCACATCTTAACGTCTCGCCCGCTGCTGCCCTCATCCCCGGCCTTTATCCCCGGTGGCTCTGCGGAACGCCTATACGGGCTGGTTTAGCCCGTAGGTTAAGAAACGTAAATAATACGGAATTCCACCGATTGTCTCAGCAGACAATCTTCATACAAGGCTTTAACCGGTAGGCTGTTCGGCTCTTGCACCTCGTGACTGGTGTGCGCTCTTGCTCCCAACTTCCCCGCTGACATCTCAAGTTAGGTAAACCTATCCCAGCCCGCGTATGGTGAGCATCAACCACGATATATATTCACGCCCTACTCGGCTGCAACTGCCACAAGGTATCTCTGCTTTTGCCGCTCTTGTTCACGTAGGACGTGCACTCAACAGTTGCGAGGCGATGATCATATCACTGGTGTGAATTAAAACAGTAGAAAGGACATATGTCTTGAGCGCATTTCGTATCAGCCGTCTAGTGGCCATGATCAGCCTGAGCAGTCTGCTGCCAGTATTCCCAGTAGCCACTGCCACGGCGGCACCCGCTCTCATGGATTCTCTCCGCTGGGGCATCCGCTCGTCTTTTAACTCCTATACCAACGGACCTACCTTCGTCCACGGTGGGGCGACCCAGCCTGACCCGGGAAACTATACTTTCACCTTTCCGCTCAAGGACTATAGTTTCGATGCCACTCGCGAGCATACAGAAGCTCAATTCGAAGGCGAGGTTGTTTACCGGAAATACTGCAATGGCCAAGACGGTAGCGACCTCAATGTGTACTGCGATCTGGATCTGTCAATCAAGGATCCTAAAGTTGTAATAGATAAGGAAGGCTCTTATCTTTATGCCACCGTCTCTTCACGCCAGTATCTAAAGAATGAGGTTTACTCCCCCAATGAACCCGTAGCCATTGGAAAGCTCGCGACCGCTGGAGGTATCTTCGCAGCCAACAAGGCTGAGGGAACTATTTCCTGGGAAGATATTCCCGTCTCCCTTACGGCAGAGGGCGTTAAGACTTTCTCGAATTTCTACCGTGAAGGGGGCTCCCTCGATGCGATTTCCTTCAGTACTCATGGCGAGGGTCAGCGTCTATCCAGCGATCGGTCGAATCTGCGAGCCGAAAGCGGTGAGTGGATATCGCCGAAAGATTATGATTCCGCCCGCCATAATCTTTACCAGCACGGCAACAAAGCACTCGTGGCGGTGACGGGCGAAGGTCTCCACATAGTAGACCCGCAGCTTGGCGATAGGGCTCAATTTGCTGCCCCTCTTGCTACCAATGGAGTCAATGCATTCGATGCGGACCATGGCTATTTTTACTACACCAAGTGGGACCCACATACCCACGATGGATACCGCCAAGGCTTTAGCTCTGACTTATTCCGAGTGAAAGTCACCGCTACCGGCTTCGGCCAAGAGGAACGGCTCGGTAGCACCAACAATCCTATTTTCGCCCTCGCCGTCCACCACCAGACTGGGCGTATCGTAGCAATCAGCGTGGCAGAGAAGCCCCAGTCTTTTGATATTCCAGTAGATGAGCGCACGGCCGAACTGTATATCGTCGATCCTGTCACGGGCACCCTCTCTGCTCCCCTCACCCTACCCAACACTTCAACACTTCTGGGAGCAGCGGTTACTGATGAGACCACGGCCTATGCTCCCACTTTCTTTGCGGGGTTCACGGCACCGCGCCTGCTCAGCATGGACGATGGTTCTTTTATCTACCACAGCTTGGCTGCCCCTCGGCTGAAAGATTCTGATCGAACTTTGCGCAATATCCTGGTGCATATCAATCCAGATGATCCAGCCCACCTAGCCGAGTATCTCCCTGCTTCCACGAGCTATCAGGGCACCCAGGTCCTCGAGGGCATCGCCACTGATGGTGAGAGGATCATTCGGTGGGATAAGAATGACGATGCTCAATATTCTCTCGCGGAGAGTTTGCGCTACCAATCGGGCCGGCTCACCCAAGTACGCAGTCCACAACCAGTAGATTCCGTCGTCGGAATTTCTGGCGCCACCTTCGATAGCCACGGACACCTCGTTGTAGTCGACGGCGTTCATTCGAAGCTCGTCTGGATCAATCCCGATACCTTGGAACGCCTTGAGCAAGAAGGTGACTCCCCGCGAGATTTCAGCATTCGCGATGGCAACGGATTATTCGAGGTCTACCAAGATAACCTGCTCGCACTTTCCGACGGCAGCTTCTTTATCCCCACCTACCGGAAGGGTATCGACGAAAAGTACCAACTCATTCGCCTGCGCGATGAATCCCGCGAGCCCTTGAGCGCCGAAACGGCAGAAGAAAAGGCACTTAATAAGCTCAAAGAGCAGCAACGCATCTCCCTACGTATCGCGCAGAGCACGGAAGAAGAGGTGCGTAATCTGCAGCGGGCCCATATCCAGGCGTTGAAAAATAAGAATGAGGTAGAGGCTAGAAATGTAGCCGCCCGACTCGAACTGGCGATCAATAGCTATAACGAAGCTAAAAAAGCCTACGAGGAAATTTTTGGCCGCCCCTATACCCCACAGTTCCCCGACATGCCGAGTATCCCTGACAACCCCACCCCGCTACCACATCCAGATGATCAGGATTCGTCTGGTTTAAGCGGCGGCGCTATCGCTGGAATCGTTATTGGCGTTCTTGCGATCATCGCGGCAATTATTGGGGTGGCGCAGCACCTAGGATTACTCGCGAGGTTTTTCTAGGTTTTTGGTGGAAAATTGAAACTCTCTCCCAACGGGCCTCTGGTTTTCATATAACCTAGGGTTGGTGTGGGGTCACCCATTCTCACCGGCCTTAACCCCCTAAAGGAGTGGAGGCCCGTGGCGAATAAGCAAAGAATGAGCTCTGGAAGCGCGATCAGCACACCTTCACCAATCTCATACAGCCGTTTTCCACAGGCCCGGGTCCATGCAATCGCTAGCCAAGGATCTCTACGCCTAACCTAGGGGGCCTTCTGACACGCCTGAAGTCAGCCTTCTGGCTAGAGTTCGAAGGCCGTCCCCCTCGCAGTTCTCGCATATCTTAATCATGCACTCGATGAATGTTAAAGGGGGATCCCTAGGGGACAGGCAGGAAGCGCCACCTTACCGCTACTTCTAGGGTTCCATCTCATAGCGACTTAAACTCACGTCACTTGGTGTGAACCCAGATTGGTTGAATCCTTCACCCACGCTGAGCAGGCACAGTGTTAAGACCACGTGCAATGTGCGTTCCTGTTCCCTGGTGAGGGTTGAGCCTCAACGGATTCATTGCGACAGTGCTACGACGAGAGCCCACCTGAAAGCAATCTGGATAGTTCAGCATTCGCATTCAGAAGTTGAATGATGGTCTCGGTTTCTCACAGACCCCAGCCCTGTACACCCTCAACCCATGAGGCCGCTTAGATAACCTCCTAAAATTCTAGGGAGTAGGTATAACGTGTCCGTGCGTGATGCACTTCCCTGAACCTAGATTCGGTGTTATGATTGCCCTAGCTCATCAACCATGCGTTGAAGGAGTATCTGGAGCCGTTCACTATGTGGGCGGCTCTTGCTGTTGCCAAAAGGTATCACATTCCTTTTTAAGCTTCCGACGGCGATGCTCGTGATCGATATAGTATGCAGTAACAAGCAAGGCGTATCGTTCACGCTGTTCTATCACAACGATATAGTCAAACTCTGGCCTGGTGATCACGTAGCGCAGTTGCGAAGATCTCTTGCGGTCAATCCACCAACGAATGTCTGTTTCCTTGGGGAATTCGATATTGAAGATTTCAACGAGAAGTCGGATCCAGCGAATCCGAATGCAGCGATGGGGTTCTATTCTTCGTGAGGCTTCTGATCCTGACCCGCCAGAGATAATATGCCAAAAAATTGCATGACGTCCATCAACTTCGGGGTGCCTGCGGAGACTGACGCTTAGGCCATCTCTTTTCCAAGGAAGCGGACGATCAACTAGATCTGCAAGGAATATTTGGTACAGATTCTCGATATATTCATCGAGGGACATAGATCGTTGATCGAAAGCTGGTCCCGTATGGAAGGGTCGGTGCGGACTCATTTGTGAGCTCGCCACCGATAGATATTCATTTTCGTTTCCGAGGGCAGCGTGCTCTGAATCAGATTAATCCCTGAGCGTTCCCTGATTCTTTCAATCAGATACATTTTAGCTTCACTCGCCGTATCCCCTCGATTTGCGTAATTGATAGCGCCGATTAGTAGATCAGCAAGCTGTAGTAGACCGACTTGGTACGATTCCACAATTTGCATTCGGCGGATATTGCTCCTGCTGAAGTCGTACTCCGCGTTGATGAGTGATTGAGACAGGCGATCGATTTTGTCTTGACCGTTGGTATCTTTTTTATCGAAGTAGACGAATGCCTCGTCGTGGGCGGGGATTGCGTTGCGGATGAGATTAAACATCATGGTGTAATACCAATCGTCGTGCGTCTGACCAAAGCGCGCGTGATCGAGACCGCGCTTGGACGCCACAACGGCTCGAAAGCTCAGGTCATCATCATCAAAGAAGTAGTCAATAATATCGCGGTAGAACCCGAGTTTCGATGGGGAAACCTTCGTCCACTTAAGCTCGAGCGTACCCGGGATCTGGTGCTTAGCTCGGATCTCTCGAA
Source organism: Corynebacterium sp. ES2794-CONJ1 (assembly GCF_025660615.1). NCBI lineage: Bacteria > Bacillati > Actinomycetota > Actinomycetes > Mycobacteriales > Corynebacteriaceae > Corynebacterium > Corynebacterium sp. ES2794-CONJ1. The sequence goes on from NZ_JAOTIM010000002.1 coordinate 209,940, forward strand.
GTCTTACTGCCACCTCGCGCGATCGTGCTGCAGGACAAATTATTGCACCTAAGACCATGTACGGCTGACCATCATTGGGTAAGTGCGTACTCTCATCGCAGTAAATATTTAGTGCAGGCACGACTAACTCCCTCGAGTGGACATTATAAGCAGTTAAGCACAGGCCTGCCTTTTCGGAGCGGCAAGCTCGGCGAGTGTATCGCTAATTAAATATACCGAAGCCTGCTGTGGAGATCTGTGAAGTACCCCCGTGCACATAGAGGCTCCCGTGAAGAACCATAAAAGGGAGTCAGGGATCGTGACTCTCAAACCTTTGAAATATATGCGCACACTAAAGTTTGCGGTCACGGTGATAAAACTTGACCTCTACAACGATGAAGGCTTCCATGTATATCTTTCTGGACCCGGTTGGTCCCTTACATTGCCGACGGTGACAACGAACAACCTTTGAGGTCTCTAACTAGTCGGGCAAGCACTTCGACCTCAAAGTTATGGAGATAAAGGCTCCCGCTCGCCCCGCGGTATATGATTCCCTAAGCCCGCCCCGCCACAGGCTTGAATACTGGATAAAAGCTGGCCACCTTACGATCGATGGAACTCTTACCGGATAGGGACCAGGAGAAAACGGGAGCTGACACGAGCTTCCTGCGAACTCCCCTTCGTATCGCAGAAAAATGGGCCCAGACTAAGTAACTCTTCGCTACTAGGCGATGCCAGCCAGGCACTTGAAAGACGCCGCTTATTTGTCCTCTGGTGTAATCAAGACTCGAAGAGTAGTGCCGAGTCCTGGAAGGATCTTCCCATCGCAATGTCGCCAAACCGTCAAACTGGCAGAGTCGAACTTCACACTTCTATTGAATGCACGCCTGAGATAAAGTTGATTCATAATGACGTTGGGGCAGGTACAGTTTAGAAATATCTAAAGATGGCCCTTACCTACTCGTTCGCTTTTTACAAACCTAGGCGTAGAGATCTTGAGAAGTGCGCTAAGAGGCACTTCTCTCGTGAAGTCTCTGAGCTGGGCAAACAGAAGTATCTAGATATTTTCAACAATGTTTAAGGAGATAAAATTGGCTCGCGTGAAAGTGGGGTGTAAACTCCCTGCTAGGTGCCCACAAAAAATGGGCGGAGTTGCAATCCACCTGTCGCTATGAAGCGAATTGAAACTTAACTGGGGCGAGGGGCACCTCTGACGGAACGGTTGCAATCCACCTGTCGCTATGAAGCGAATTGAAACTTTAGTTTATTCGCATATCGTTACTGAGTCGTATTCAGGTTGCAATCCACCTGTCGCTATGAAGCGAATTGAAACAAACCAACAATGACACAGTGCACTGCCGCTTTCCCGGTCGCAATCCACCTGTCAATATGAAGCGAATTGAAACTTTGGTATCACGTATGTATGAAAGTCGTGATATAACCTGTTGCAATCCACCTGTTGCTACGAAGCAAGGTAAGGTCTTGCGCAGCAGACGGAATTTATATCTCTGACAAAATGGTCGGGCATCGGATCAAATTCCCCTATCCCTTTTCAGTTAGACATCTCTCTGAATACCGAACTCTCCGTTCAAGGCCCGCGATTCTTCTATTCACTTTTATCAGCACACCTTTGTCGCTGAGAGGGAGCCAAGCTCTACGTCTTCCCTCTCCCATTGCTCCGCTCCTATCAGTCCGCCCCGGGGCCCACGCGAGTTTAAAGAGGACCGCGTACGCGGACTAACGGAGTTTTAGCAACACTCCCTGCATTAGTGCAGCCCTCCCGAATTCCGCATTAGTTCCCCGCCCGCTCTCGTACAAAACTTATGGGTACTCGTTTCCTGGACACGACCTGCGATCAGGCAATATTAGGTAAGCCTAATCCTTGTGCTATTTTGGTAGAAATATCCAATACCGCCTAGTCCCGTTTTTCCCTGTTCCCGAAAGGCAAGCAACTCACTGTGCGACTTTTAGCAATATCACGCGCCCTTTTGATCACCAGCACCAGCCTGGCGCTCCTACCACTTCACGCAGTAGCCAGCGAAGTTCCGGTGGAAGAGCTTCGCTGGGGTATTCGTACCAGCTTTAATAATTACACCGGCGGTCCAACCTTTTTAGAGGATGGGGTTACTTTTACCGATCGGACATTCCACTTCCCACTTCAGAGCTACCGTTTTGATTCCGAAACCCAGCGCACTGAGGCGCAATTCGGTGGTGAGGTTCGCTTTCGCAACTATTGTGGCACTAAGGAAAAAGCTCGAGACCTCTCGGCTACCTGCGATCTTGATATGACCCTTCGCAATCCCAAGATAGTTATCGATAACTCAGGCTCGTACCTCGAGGCCACCGTGCGCAGTAAGCAGTACCAGGATAAGAGTTACTATGCCCCGAGCGAGCCAGTAAAGATTGCTCGGCTCTCCACTGCCGGCGGTGCTTTTAAACAAGATACGGGCTATATCAATTGGGAGAATATTCCAACCACGCTCACGACCGAGGGCAATCGTATGTTCTCCGAATTCTATGAACCAGGTCAAGGGCTCGATCCGCTCTCCTTTAGTGCCAAGGGGCAGGGAGCACGGCCTGATTCTGATACTGGTTCGCTAGAGGTCATGCAGCAGAAGTGGCGCTCGCCTGCCACCTATGATCAGCACCATGGTTTGTACCAATTAGGAGATAAGGTTTTGGTATCGGTGGGTGGCCATGGTCTCTATCTCATCAATTCCGACATGAAGCAGATAGCCGAGGTGGATTTCCCATTGTCGCGCCATAATATTGCCGCGTTTGACGCCGTTCACGGCTATTTTTATTTCAGTGAATCCCCAAGCAGATTCGATCGCTTCAGCTCTGTCATTAAAAGAGTAAAGGTCACCAGTTCTGGCTTCGGGCAAATTGAACCCGTTGGCACAACCAAAGGCACTGTTTATAGCATTGGGGTGCACGATACGACTGGCGATATTATTGCCATTTCGGTGGAGAACAACCAATCATCGACCCCTACGGTGGAAAAGATCGGCCACCTCAATATTATTTCCGGCGGCGATACTCCCGCTATCAGCTCCGATATCGTCCTGCCTTCGGCGGCAGAGCTCTTTGCTACGAACGATATTGCGGGTGATAGCCCCTACGCCCCCGGTTTTGCGCCAGAGCCCATGGCCACAGTGCTGCTCAGTATGCCTGATGGCACTTTCGTTTATTCTTCGAATGCGGATATCTATCTCAATGGTGAGAATTCGGCCAAGCGCAAGGCCTTGATCAGCATTGATCCCCGCGCCCGGGAGCCTGAGGCGGTGGCAAAATTCATGCCGGGGTCACAAGAGGATAATTCCAATGAGTCGATGCCGGCTATGGCCAATAATGGGGCCGACATTATCCGCTGGAATAATTTCACCTCAGCCGGTAGCAATCAAGTTCAGCGGCTGATCTATGCCAATCGCGATGTGACGGCGGATCAAGGCTTAGCAGCACGCCCCGATCTCACAGGGTGGGCAGGAGTTAGTTGGGATAGCCAGAATCAGCCAGTCATGTTATCTGGTGAGCGTGGCCAGCTTATATGGTTCGACCCCTCAACTTTCACACCCGTCACTCATGATGGAAAAGAGCGCGTTTTTGATATTCCCAATGGGCGCGAAACCTCCAATAGGTCCCAAGGCAATTTCCTTGCGCTTGCTAACGGATCTTTTTTCGTACCCACTGTGGTGGAAAATAATACCAGCGGGATCGAGCACTATGAGCTGGTGCATATTGTCGATCCCACGCGCGAAGCTCTGAGCACCGAAACCCCAGAGGAAGCCCACCGGCGCGAAATTCGCGAATATAAGCAATTGGCATGGCAGATTTTCACCGATAGCCGCTCTCGCCTGAACGAGGCGCTAGAAAATCTCGCTGCGGTGAATAAAGCAGGCTCTGATACTGAAGTTACTGCCGCTCGTATGCGCGTCGACGAGGCACGACAAACCTATCTCGCCAGCCGCGAGAAGCTCGCTGAACTGTGGCCAGAGAAACTCCCTCAGAATGATGATCTGCTCAATCTCTCTGAGGACGAGACCCCGGCTCCTACCCCGATACCCGAAAGTGAAACCGGACTTAGTGGTGGCGCCATTGCGGGCATCATCATTGCGGTTCTTGCAGCTATTGGGCTCATTGGTGGCTTCATCGCGCAGCATCTCGGGCTGCTGGCTCAGTTCCTCCCGCGTATATAGATCTTTAAGATGAAAGGACATATCATGCACAATTACCGTCATTTATTGTCTGGTGTGGCGCTTGCTAGTGCGCTAGCCACTGGCGCTGCCTTGCTGCCTGCCCCTACTGCTGTCATTCCTCAGGGGATAGCTCATGAGACTAGCGTTGATGGCTATGAGATAGAGACTAGTGATGCCATGCCGCATAAATACTATGTGGACAAGGCTGCTGATAGTGCCCAGTATATGGGCGAGTTGCATACTTTCCACGCCCTAAGCCAATTGCGCCACGTCTATCACACTGCTGCCTACCAGCAAAAATACGCAGATTATACGCAGCGTACCCCGAAGATGAACCAAGCCCACCAATTATCTGAGGATAATTGCTATATCGCCAAGGCTCGGTTGGGTCTTGCGATGATGAAGGTGGAAGGTGATGCTGCAGCTAGAGCTCTTGATCTCAGCAAGGTGGGCTTTGACTTCAACGAGAGTAAACAGGCACTAGAGTTGCTGCGCCAAAGCTCCACAGAGTTACTGGCCCGCCGTGATGCTCTAAAAGCGCAGGATAGCCTCGATAAGCGTATTGCTTTGATCAATAACCGCGAGAAAATCGTCTCCGATGGTGCCAACCGCCTTCGCGATATTATCGGTGACCTCGAGGCAGGCACACCTACTGCAGAGATCTCCCCGTTCGCGGTGGTTAATTACGACATTGCTCAAGGTTTTGTAGATTGCGAATTGGGCTTAAGTACCGACGCCGCGTGTCGGAAGCTCAACAATGATCGCGACGAGAAGCGCTATCCAGGCCACCCGTTAACCGACCATGCTAAGCAGTTGACTGTTACGGTCGTAGATCCGCTGGTTCCTAACACCGGTATGCGCCCCGCTATAGAGCGCGATGCCGAGACAAATCAACAGCTCTTAGAGCTGGCCTACGGAGCACTCCCGAAGGCCAATCACGATCCCGCACCTTCTCACACTCCCTCCCCAGCTCCGCAACCTCCAACGACATCTGCGCAGCCAACCCCTGACCTTGAACCTGATGAACCCGCCAATCCTCAGGATATGGGCGTTGGACGTATAGTGGGCATAGTGGTGGGGGTCATTGCTGGCCTCATCGGTTTGGCAGCGATCGTTATAGCAGCATTCAATCACTTCATCCCCCGCTAATTACTCCTCGCATACGGAATAGAACCCCCTAGGAATTTCTCCTAGGGGGTTTCTGTGGGCTCTATTCGTAGCGCAGCGCTTCGATGGGGTCTAATTTTGCAGCCTTATTGGCGGGATACCAGCCGAAGAATACTCCGATAATTAAACAGAATCCGATGGATACTAGAATGCCCCAGAGCGGAGGAGCAGTCACCCCGCCCATGAAATAGGAGCCGATCATACCCAAGATCGATCCGGTGGCAAGGCCAATAAGTCCACCGATCATACACACGACAATGGCTTCGATAACGAATTGGCGTCGGATATCGCGCCTAGTGGCACCGAGGGCTTTGCGGATACCGATCTCTCTGGTGCGCTCGGTGACGGTAATGAGCATAATATTCATTACTCCGATACCGCCCACAAAAAGCGAGATACCGCCAATCGCGGCGATGGCCGCGCTGATGGTCGAGAGGAAGGTATTGAGAATCGCCAAGCTCTGCGCCCCGTCGAAAACCCGTACGTTGTAGTCGGGGTTGTCCTGGTAATAGGATTCGAAGAAGGATGAGACTTTATCCATAAATTCCGCAGGCTCAATGCGCGGCCCTTTACGCAAAAAGATATTCTGCCAATAGTTCTCCTCACCGGTGAAGTACTCCTGGAGGGAATACGGCATAAGAGCGGCATTTCGCGGGCCGCTGATATTGAAGAGGTTTCCTTCTGCTGGTTTCTGCACGCCAATCACGCTCACACTGACGAAGCTCTCTTCGGATTCAAAATCGAGTGTGGATCCAATAGCGCGCTTAACATTTCCTTTAAAAAGCGCCTGCGCCAGCTGATCTGAAATCACCGCCACAGGACGGCTATTGGCAATATCGTCGGCCGAAATCCCGCGACCCACCTCAACCGGAATATCCCGCAAAGTAGCATAATCTTCATTCACAAAGCTAACGGTTCCGTCCGCGTCTGCTTCACCAGAGTTGAAATTACCAAAACTAGCCGATTGATCACCGATGGCAACACCGGCGAGGTCATCACCCATAACCTGACGAAGGCGCTCGATCATATCTTCGCTAATGCCATCCTCGGGGTCCTCGAGTGGTCCGAAGTAAAAATAAGCGTCTTCCCCGCCGAGCTCTTCGAGCTCTTCTTCGCTTAAAGTGGGCTGGATCTGCAGGGAGTAGTCGGCCGCACCAAGGCTGGCCAGACTGGAATTGGCATTCACTTTCAGAGCTTGCCCGAGGGTAAGAATAGCGATCACGGAAGCAATACCGATAACGACACCTAAAAGCGTCAGCAATGAGCGCAGTTTATTGCCGGCGATATTACTCCATGCGAGTCTCAGCGATTCAAGTACGCTCACTGGTGGTCACCTCGATTTGTGGCCCGTTGGGTTGCCTTAATCAGCTCAGGATCTCGGGGAGCCCTGGGACCGCGCAGCACTCCATCACGCATCGTGACCGTGCGGGTCGTCTCTTTAGCCAGCTCGGGGTTGTGGGTAATAAAGACTATGGTGCGCTGCTGTTCTTGATTGAGGGTATGAAATAAGTCCATCACCATGCGGCCAGTTTTGGAGTCGAGGGCACCGGTGGGCTCGTCGGCAAGAATAAGCGAGGGGTTATTAGCAAGGGCGCGGGCAATAGCGACACGCTGCTTCTGCCCACCCGATAATTCACTCGGCGCGTGCCCTGCGCGGTCGGCCATACCCACCATATCCAGTAAATGCATAGCGCGTTCTTCGCGCTCTTTGCGGGATTCACCTGCGTACATCATCGACATTTCCACATTTTGCCTAGCGCTAATGCGCCCAATGAGGTTGAAGTTCTGGAAAACGAATCCGATGTGTTTACTGCGGTAGCGCGAAGCCTGATCATCGCGAAGATCGAGGACGTCCACCCCTTCGAGCAGGTATTTTCCACGTGTGGGACGATCGAGCATCCCAATGATATTCATCAACGTGGATTTACCGCACCCGGAAGCCCCGACAATGGAAACAAATTCCCCGTCAGCGACGTCGAATTCGCAATTATGCAGCACAGTCAACTCATTCTCGGTATCAGCATTGAAGGTTTTGTAGATGCCTCTCATATCAATAAGCTGCGGCGGCATACTATCGATTTGAGTCATTAATTAACCTTCTCCACTGTGACGTCATCCCCAGATTGCGCGGTGGTTGATGGTGCAGCAGCGGGGTCTTCGGCAACCTCAACCTCATCATCCACATCGGTTATGAAGCGCTGATAGTCACCTAGGATGCGATCACCCGTCTTCACCTCTCCGCCCGTGACCTCATAATCGAAGTCAAGTTCCTTACCCAGGTCGATGCGGCGCTTGCGAATAATATCGGTGCCATCCTCCTTCGCGACAACGAGCACGAAATTTCCGTCGGGACCTTTAAACACGGAGTCTTTGGATACGAGAGGGTTATCGCTGGCTTTTTCGGTAATAATTTTCGCTTTAACAGAGCTGCCTAATAGGAGGCCGTCTCGGTCGCCTATAACCTCAATTTCAATTGGAAAGGTAGGTTTGGAGGAACTAGTTTGTCCAGAACCTGCTGCTTGGGGGTTCATAGCGGTAGAGCCATCGGTGCTAGCAGCCGGTGAAATAAAGGACACGCGACCCTTAAACTTCTTATTCTCAGTAGCGGTGGTGGTGAAATCTACCTCTTGTCCTACCTTTACCTTGGAGATATCGATCTCTTTGATGGTGGAGTGGATAATGAGGCGACGGTCATCGGCCACCATCATCAAGGGACCGGTAGCCGGGGTGCCTTCTTTGGCATCTACGCGGGTGATAATTCCAGATATTGGGCTGCGCACCTCGGCGGAGGCAATATCTACTTGCAACTGCTGATTTGATGCTCCATTGGCCGCACGGCTCGCCCGCGCGGAGCGCATCGCATCATCGATAGCGGCTTGCTGGTTTTGTACCTGGTTATCGACACTGCGCTGTGCTGCGATGACATTGGTCGCAGCATCCTTCTTAGCATCAAAGGCCAGAGCTAGTTCCCGCTGGGCATTCTGAAGCTTTAGATCCACGCCCCCGAGGGTATTATTGAGTAGATTTTGCGCATCGTTGAGGTTACGCAGGCTGGCTAAGAGTCCCGCCGCATTGCTGGCAGTGGTAAGACCAGCGCCCACATAGTTCTCCGGATAGCGCTTCAGTTTCTCCTGCAGGGCTTTTACTAAGGCCTGGGTGGAGGCGATATCAGCATCGAGACGGGCTATCTCGATGGGATCTGTGGCCAGGCCGCGTTGCGAGATCAACTGGGCCAGTTTGGTATTAAGCGCGGCTAGTTCCGCGGTATCGCGGGCCTGGTCTTCTGCGCGATAGAAAATGGTGGTACCGGTGCGAGCCGCCTCAAGTGCTGAGTTTAAAACCTGGTCCCGTGCTGCCTCGACGGCTGCGGTCTGGCCGATAATGCTCGGATCATTGCCTCGATCAACCTGGGAGCGCTGGAAATCATACTCCGCCTGAGCGCGCTGATATTGAGCGTCCGCCTGGCGCAAGGCGGCTTGCGCTGCGGATATTTCCCCGTTGAGGCCATCGTTATTCAGGCCCACAAGCTGATCGTATTGGCGCTGTGCCGCTTGAATTTGGCTAATCGATGCCGCATCTTGGGCAGCTTGCTGCGCTTGTGCAGTAGCAAGCTGGCGCTCAATCTGACTGGTATCCATACGCGCAAGGATCTGGTCTACTTGGACGCGGTCGCCCACTTTGACAGATACCTTATTAACCGGTGCTGCCAGGTTTGTGGTTAGCGCCACCGAGCTTTGGGCTTCGATGGTGCCAGAGATGGATACCTTTTTTGCGTTATCTCGCTTGGAGAGCTCCTGGTAATCAGCTGCACTGATTTCCTGTTTATTGTTGGAGACATAATAGATTCCCCCGCCCGTTGCCAGGGCCAGCGCTAGTAGCACCGAACCTCCGATAAGTACGCTCTTATTTGCTACGGTTGATATGGCCACGATGACTGGCTGACCTTTCTATTGGCTCTATAAAGCGATGTCTCTTCTTATAAGTAATGCTAACAAAGGGATAGCATTCTTGACCACCCTGATTATCCAAAACGGGGTGAGGGCAAACCCTGAGTTATTGACAGTGTTCTTCTCCCCCACCCTGAGGGTTATGTCATCTGAGCGGGAGATTTACGCGCTCTAATCGGTGAGGTTACTGGTGCTTGAATTCCGGGGCGCGCTTATGAGCGAAAGCATCCATCCCCTCTTTTTGATCCGCGGTAGCAAAGAGGGCATGGAAAGTACGTCGTTCAAAAAGCAGGCCTTGCTGCAGTGTGCTCTCATAGGCTGTGTTGATCTGTTCTTTAATGAGGGAGGTTGCAATAAAAGATCGCTCTGCGATCGTGGTAGCGACCTCGAGGGCAGTATCAAGGAGATCGGCTGCGGGAACCACCCGTGCAACCAAGCCTGCGCGCTCTGCTTCCTCGGCATCGATCATTCGGCCGGTTAAACACATGTCCATCGCTTTCGCCTTGCCAACAGCCCGGCTAAGCCGCTGCGAACCGCCCATACCTGGGGTAATGCCGAGATTAACTTCTGGTTGGCCGAACTTTGCGGTATCACTAGCGATAATGAAATCGCACATCATAGCCACTTCGCACCCTCCGCCCAAGGCATAGCCGTTGACCGCGGCAATAATCGGGGTACGCGCAGAGCTTAGGCCATCCCAGCCAGAGAACCAGTTACTGAGATACATCTCAGGTGCGGATTTCGTGGACATTTCCTTGATATCCGCGCCTGCGGCAAAGGCCCGCTCACTGCCAGTGAGCACAATGGCACCGATATTTGGGTCTGCGTCGAATGTGTCTACGGCGGCAACGACCTCCTCCATGAGTTGCTTGTTTAAGGCATTGAGGGCTTTGGGCCGGTTGAAGGTAATCAGTCCGACGCGGCCATGCGTCTCAGTGAGGATGGTTTCGTAGGTCATTGCTGGCTCCTTAAAATGACGTGGGCACAATAAAAATCCCGTGTATGGGGGTTATCCTCAAGGCTAGCGTAGGAGAGCCAGTTGCCTGCAGTAATATTGACCACCTTTTACTCATCTGACTGTGAGGCGATAGGCGACGACAGGTGACGAAAAACAAAACCACCCGCTCTCGTGATTATCACAAGAGCGGGTGGGAAAGTAGTGCTGAGGCGATCTACTCGCCTCAGCACCTTATTGCTACTTCTTGAATGGGAAGCCGAGTTCACGCAGGAGAGCGCGGCCTTCATCATTGTTGGTAGCGGAAGTTACAACGGTGATATCCATACCGCGCTGGCGGTCGACCTTATCAACGTCGATCTCGTAGAACATGGTCTGCTCGGAGAGACCGAAGGTGTAGTTACCATGACCATCGAACTGCTGATCAGAGAGGCCGCGGAAGTCACGAATACGTGGCAGGGCAACAGTGAGCAGGCGATCGAGGAATTCCCACATACGGTCGCCACGCAAGGTTACGCGGGCACCGATGGGCATACCTTCACGAAGCTTGAAGTTAGCAATCGACTTCTTAGCGCGACGCAGCTCAGGCTTCTGGCCAGTAATGGCGGTGAGATCTTCCAAAGCGCCGTTGATCAGCTTGGAATCGCGGGCAGCGTCGCCCACGCCCATATTGACAACAACCTTCACGACACCAGGGATCTGCATGACGTTGTCATAGGAGAACTCTTTATTGAGCTTGGTACGAATTTCCTCGCGGTAGCGGGTCTTAAGACGTGGAGTGTAATCGCTCATGATTAGATGTCCTTCCCATTACGACGAGAGATACGGACTTTCTTGCCGTTCTCATCGAGGCGGTAGCCAACGCGGGTTGGCTTGCCGTCGGAGTCGAGGACCATCACGTTGGAAACGTGAATAAGAGCTTCTTGGGTCACGATTCCGCCGGACTCTGCACCACGCTCTGGGGCAGAGTTTGCTACATGCTTTTTAATGCGGTTAACGCCTTCAACCAAAACCTTTTCGGTCTTAGGATAAGCCTCAATAACCTTGCCTTGTGCGCCCTTATCGGGGCCGGAGATTACGACGACCATGTCGCCCTTATGGATCTTCATAAGATTAAATCACCTCCGGTGCAAGGGATACGATCTTCATGAATTTCTTATCACGAAGTTCACGAGCAACGGGGCCGAAAATACGGGTGCCCTTAGGCTCGTTATCGTTCTTAATAATCACAGCAGCGTTCTCGTCGAACTTGATATAGGAACCGTCTGCGCGACGAGTTTCCTTCTTCGCGCGAACAATAACAGCTTTCACAATCTCGCCAGCTTTAACGTTGCCGCCGGGAGTTGCTTCTTTGACTGTAGCGACAATAACGTCGCCCAGACCAGCAAAGCGTCGAGTGGAGCCGCCGAGGACGCGGATGCACAAAATTTCCCGTGCACCGGTGTTGTCGGCGACCTTCAGACGCGATTCTTGTTGAATCACTAGGGGTCTCCTTGACCTAAATTTTATGTGTGGCAGAGTTCCGGACTGACACACGCGGTCTATGTACTGCTGCCTCCGTTTTTGGCCCCGAGGGGCATTCAAGCCGCCGTTGCCCCGGAATCGGGCATCGCAAGCTCAAACCTATAAAAGGCAACCCAGATAGTAAACCACAAAGATCCAACGGGCGCAAAACGGTAGCACCACATATGGCAACTCAATGACCTGCGCCTTCACAAACCCACTGAGCGCGTGACGACGGTTGTAAGAATGAGGGCCGTAGGGGTGTCCAGACGAACTGCTCAGTGACTACACTGTTGATCCTGCTTCGCATTGGGACTCAAGTGATCGAGCATCTCACTGTAAAATACTATCCGCCATCGATTCGCTCTGGCCCACCTCGATATCGCACTGTCAACTGCGCCATACTGTGGGCGCTAGGCAATCAGCGAGCCCTCCGAGGTGTTTACCTCAAGTATTTACCCCAGTGCCCACACACCCGTCACACCTCAGCGGGGCAACCACATGGCAGATAGTTGCTCATTAAACTGGCGATCACTTCCGCTATACGCTGCGTCTAAGCTAACACCTGCTGCGCGAAATTGTGAAGGTTATTGCCAACCACGTGCACGGCTAAAAACGAATCTGCGCGAAATTATGATCTGGTGTATCACACCCCACCACAAAAACCGTGCTTTGAGACTGGCGCACACGTCATCGCAAGAGCCTGTTTCTCTTCTTGCTTGTCATATTCCACTAACTCCTCGACATTCGCTCGATCGACGAAGTCCCCCTAGGGACGGGCAGATGGGAAAAACCTCAGATTACAAGGCTCTTTGTAATCCGCTGACTTATCGAGCAACCTCACTCCAGTAGGGTCTCCCCACCCCCATTACCTATGGGCAGTTATGATGCTGCGCGCTAAGAGATCGGCAGCCCTGAGCTCACGCTGTACGCGGATTGACGAGCGCACCAACTCCGAACTCTCCTCCACGCTTAGCTACCCAGCCCTATCTGTAAAAACCTGTGTTCGAAAGCGACAGCCTACGCCGTGTTCTCAATTGAGCACAGGTAGCCACCCGGTAACAACGGCAATTAATCTGGTTCGGGCTTCTACCCCACCAGAGCCACCGCCCGATTCGGTGGATAATTGCGAAAACGTGAGGGTGCCCCCTTTCGCAGTTGGACACTGGTGGCGCAGTTGGGATGCCATCTTCTCACTACGGAGGGTATCGCGACGTGAATACTAAAGGTGCGCAGGGAGGAAATCACGTATAAGACCCAACGCAATAATATGTTCATAAGGGTTCACCTCCGGTGCTTTCGTCGAAAATTACCACTCGCGGTGCGTGAAACTTCTCTACATCCTGAGAAAGGGGGAAGGTGATGAGATACCAAATATTTCTTCTTAGAAACTTTTGAACACAACTGACTCGTGTAAATACCTAATATGAATCTGGATATCAGACGGCTGTGCCGCCCCGGTGAATACCGAACCGACTGCCAGTTAAGCGATCACTACTGGTAAATGCAGTACTTATTTAGGATTTTTGGCAAGCGCTACAGCAACGAGTTATTCACCAAACAGTAGTGGCATTCAATAATGCCCACAGAACTTGCTACCCGACCGAAGTACAAGCAAATCAACCCACGCGATCGAGTAACCGCTGAAGGTTAACGCGATCGTTAGGAAAGAACTTTTGACACTGCCGTGGGGGCTTCTCTACGACCCCTACACGTCGCATGCTAGCCCTTATAGCCCCTTATAGCGCTCGACCTCGCACTTAAACCTCGCATGGAATGGATACCTCTTGGTAGCTCCTGGACATACCAAACTTAAGAGCCGACTCCATCTCCAATCAGCCCCCAAAACCCCATTTTTTTCAAACTAACTCCGTGGAGAATCTATCAGTGCACTCCCGAGATGAGAGAACCTTGTCTAAGGATCCACGTGAGAGGTGAACAAAGCACTGAGACTGGTTGAAACTAGCCAAGCCAGCACCAGATGTTCAATGAAGAGCTCATAACCCCAGCTGGCCCGCTGATAACTGGTGTATGGGCGACCCAAAGATCGAACGAAGCACCCTTGAAGTATGAACCTGAAGTGCTGGGTAGAGCGACTCAATAAGAAAGCACCGAGCGTTAGCTCGTGACGCCCATATGTCAGAGAAATAGCCCACCGTAAGTCATCTCGCTTTCGTATCGCGATCTGGATCCAACCAGCACAGATATATTGTAGAATTACCACTAATTCTTCGTCGCAATTATCATTCTAGGGGGACTAAGACGCCTCAACCATAGGAAAAATTCACGTTACACATCTAGTGAAAATGGAGATTTTCTACGCCCAGAGTCGGGCTAATTAAGCAACGCTTAACCGCGCAACCTCAATTCTCGCACGAAGTCTCTGAGCAGCATAAATGGAAAATCTTAGAAGTTTTTTTGGTATTTTGGAGATAAAAGTTGGCTCGCATGAAACGAGGGTGTAAACTCCCAGCTAGGAGCTCACTAAAAATGGGAAGGGTTGCAATCCACCTGTCGCTATGAAGCGAATTGAAACCTTGATTCGGCGGTTTGTCGAAGATGAATAGTGTGTTGCAATCCACCTGTCGCTATGAAGCGAATTGAAACTTCATTTTAACTATGTTTGATTTTACCTCGATCTCCGGTGTTGCAATCCACCTGTCGCTATGAAGCGAATTGAAACTGCAACTGCCTAGCCGCGAACTCCAAACCACTCACAGGTTGCAATCCACCTGTCGCTATGAAGCGAATTGAAACGGGAAAAACAGGTCGGAGCGGTCCTTCCCCGCGGCTTCAGTTGCAATCCACCTGTCGCTATGAAGCGAATTGAAACCCAAGTCGAGTCCTAACACAAAACTCATATCGGCTCCTGTTGCAATCCACCTGTCGCTATGAAGCGAATTGAAACCTTCTCTCGGGTGTCTTTTCTCCAAGGTCATTTACGGTTGCAATCCACCTGTCGCTATGAAGCGAATTGAAACTGGGGCAGTACTAAAAATTCACTTCCTAGCCCTTTTAGTTGCAATCCACCTGTCGCTATGAAGCGAATTGAAACCCGTCAGGTTCTCTAGAAAGCCCCTCAGGTCTTCAAGTTGCAATCCACCTGTCGCTATGAAGCGAATTGAAACTTTACAGATGGGAGGGCTGTAAAGGCCTCCCTTGTTGCAATCCACCTGTCGCTATGAAGCGAATTGAAACAGGGAACAAAGAAGGAACACCCGTAGTGATTTTCCTCAGGTTGCAATCCACCTGTCGCTATGAAGCGAATTGAAACAATGCTATCTTCCCTCATTCCCTCGTGCTTTTGTTGTGTTGCAATCCACCTGTCGCTATGAAGCGAATTGAAACCCGGCGAGATCGGCAGTTGTCCACATTCGTTCCACTTCAAGTTGCAATCCACCTGTCGCTACGGTGCGAGAGGAAACTTGAGTTCAAGACTGTGCTTCACGCAAATTGACCGAGTTACGATCCGCCTAGCGTTGTAGCGGTACCTGAAAAGTTAAAAATCTTTGTAGGCCCAGGATCGGCGATTACCTGAAAGATCTTCAAAATCCTTACGTTCAAGCTATTCGCCATTTAAAATGGCCTTAGCAAATCTACTATCTGGTCTGTAAGTGCGCATATCCTAGAGCGCACGATAGTCACTGTGTACAGTCCTATTTTACAGGGAAGTCAACCATGAACAGCAATGAATTAATGAGCCTGCGAGAGCCTTTCTGCTTCTTGGAAGACTCATTCGAGGGCGCCAGTGAATCACCCTCACGAAATGTACCCGTCGTTAAAACTCTTTATGTCAATCATATGGGGGCGTTGATTAGAAGGAGCCAAGGAAGAATTATCGTCGAAACGGAGGCGGATGAAAACTCGCTTGATTTTCCAGAGGAACACATCCGTTCCATCGTCGTCTTTGGTGCTACTGCACTGACTTCTGGCGCACGGGATTGGGCGCTACGCGAAGGAAAAGATGTCCACTACCTGTCATATCGCGGCTCCTACTTGGGTTCACTCAGCAGTGCGCATTCAATCGCGCGGGGGGATCGCCTTCGACAGCAATTAAGTTTCTGTCAGGACGCTCATCGGTCACTGGAGCTCTCCCGGGAAATACTTCGATCCAAAGTTCACCACCAAATCACTCTTCTCCGTCGGTATAACTATCGGGAAAAATCACGTACCATCGAGCGCAATATCGAGGCTATGGTGGACATGTGTGGAGACATGCGTTTAGCTACTACCAAACAAGAGCTGATGGGTTTTGAGGGATCATGCGCCCGCGTTTATTTTCATTCCCTTAGCCGACTTGCTCCTGAAGAACTTCGATTTGAGAAGCGCACGCGCCGTCCACCTTTGGATATTTTTAATGCCGCCCTGAGTTACGGTTACGCGATTCTGCTCGCCGAGGCGACCAGCGCCCTGATATCAGCGGGTCTGGAACCTGGTCTCGGCGTGTTACACACTGCCAATTCCCAAAATCCACGATTGAGTTTGGCCCTCGATTTTGTCGAAGAGTTTCGGCCCTACGTTGTGGACCTGGTAGTTCTACAACTCACACGACGCAATTACCTCACCAATGATCACGGAGAGGCTTGGGCTAGTAAGCCAGGCGGTGTGCTGTTGAATCGGGAAGGTAAGCGGGTAGTCCTCAATGGCTATGAGAATCGGATGATCCAGGTGCAAAAGGGGGCTATTCCAGCATTTTCGGGCAGTGTTCGCAGAATCATCTACCGGCAAGCTGAGCGGCTCATGCTCAATATCACCGAGAGCGAACCATACCGGAGGATTCTATGGAGATGACTAAGCTCGTCAGCTACGATATTTCTTCCAATAAGAGGCGAAAGAAAGTCGTAACTCGACTGCAGGCATGGGGAGAACGTCTACAGAAATCAGTTTTCCTCGTCTCTGGCGATAGTGAAAAACTAAAAATCCTGGAAAAACAACTGGCCAAGATCATAGATTCGAACGACGATAGCGTGCTTATCCTGCCAATCTGTGAAAACTGCCAGGATTCCACAGCAACCCACGGCACTCTTGATCTACCCAAGGAAACCTCAGCGTGGTACGTGTTATAGAAAATAACCGCGCCAGGTATTCAGCCAGTGTGCAGGCTGACTGCCTTTGGCACATTCAAGCGAGCACATCGCACGCACTTTGCACATAAACCTATAAGCCAAGAGTTGATCCGCCATCTAGGTCTCATGAGGCGCGGCGCAAGCCCAACAAAGGATATCAAATTGGCAAAAATGCCAGAACCTAATCAGGCGGTGTTGGTTGGACGGGTTGATAACCGACGATCTCAATATCCCCAAGGCCTCTGGTCGTATAAGACCCAAGGCCTATATAGGAGGCTAATGACCACAAAGGGGTGAAACTACAGGCCGCAATCTCAGAGTCGAAGTTAAAACTCATTGTTCCTTGAAAGGCTTTAAGTCGATTGATCTTTTTAAGCCTCACACTCGTACTCTTACCTGCTATATCGCTTACCCACGTCGAACTCAAAACCGCAACATCCCAGGTCTTGGCGGTCCCCTCAGGGCTAGCTTCCCAAGCCTGTAAACCTGGACTAGCCCTGCCAAAAATGGCGTTCCACCGGCCATTAAGCGAGTGCAGAACTCGACTCGGTTCTATAAGAGGGGTGCTCTTAGACGCTATCCTGAACGTAGTCGGAGAATGAAATTGCACAGTAATGGCTTTCACAGGTTCGATGTCGACGAGCTCAGATTCCGAGGTGACCGCGCGAAGTTCAGGCTGTTCTACAAACCCAGCCTCGCGGCCCGAAAAATTGAAGACATGTGAGGATTGCCAAGCGCTGATCAGTCTCTGAGCGGCATCATCACCGATTGTTGTCACACGTATTGCGGCAAGTCCCCATGCCACCTGCCGCAGCCGGCCTATAGACCACATTTTGGTTGTGCCACGATGTTCGGTGTCAAGGACAACCGCGAACGCCGCATGAAGAGCGTTGTAGCTCACCTTTTTGACCTCGATCGGGCCAACAAGCAGCTCCCAAACTCGGATCATCCAATTTTCCCTAAGGCAGAACATCCGATCACATAGTTTTCGGCATCTCTCTCGAGAATGAAGGGAAAAAGGAGATCAGAACGCTCAGGCAAGGCCTCACACACCATGCGCGAAACTACGTACACAACTCCTTCCTGAAATTCTGGAAGATTTGTCACCTCGCGCGTTGGTGATACCAGATAGCTCCTAATGGTGAGGCCCTCGTAAGTCAGTAAACCAGCACTTCCTGACCGTTCGACCACCCTCGCGGGCTCTTTAGCTCCTGGAAGCTCGCTTTTCGCTCCGGAATCCTGATCTAAAAGTGTCACGGGATGCGGGGTGAGGTTTACTAGTTTGGACATATAGTTCTCTTTTCTTAAAACAAGTCACTGTTCGAGCGCTGGGAGCACCTAGGTGTTCAGGAACCGATCTAGTGTTTTGCGTCCCTGTCAAATTCAACTTTACGTTCCTCTTGATTCAGCTTCTTTTTATCTGAAGTACAAATGTTGAGGAAGTCTTCTCTAACTCTTTGGATCGCTGGGTCGCTGAGATTCTGGAACTCCGTGATGAGCTCCTGTGTGAGATCCTGTGACGGAACGGTAGACGCCAATCTCGTATATCGTTCCATCATTTGCCTCTTGTCCAATACGCATGATCCATCGATAGAGACTTCGACAAATCCATAGGATAGCGGTTTGGCATAACCTAAGCCGAGCAACGGAGTGGGCTTATTGCTGTGACCATGTGTAGTGCGGTGCCGACTCAGATCTAGTAGCCATAGCAAAGCAGCAGCGTCTCCGCGATCAACATTTTCCATGTAGACCCGAACCGTAAACATCGTGCCCGGCCTGACATAACTGTCAATCTTGAGGTATTCGTCATTATTTGGTCCTTCTTCATTTCTATGATCACGCCAGGGAATATAGAATTTTCGCCCGTTGGGGCACTGGACTCCGTTAGCTCGCTCACGCATATAAAATTCTTCAATTTCAGTGTGCGCGTTACCCAAGGCTGGAAGGGATATTGGGGGATTGTGAACGGCAATTGGATCCTTGTCGCCCTTAGCCCTATGTTTGAGGTTCACTTGAGGGACTGAGAAGGCCAACTGGCCGCGATAAGCAGTCGCACCTTCAGCTTTTCCAGCGTCTTTATGCACCCAACCAAAGACCCGGTCCGCGGCTGATAATTCATCGATCGAAGACGCTGGGAGGTGCGCCCCCAGTCCGCCAGAGCTAAAGAGCTCTTCATGGTCGATGGTCACTTTCTCCGCGTCTTCGGAGTCGACAACGTTAAGGCCTAGGTTACTGAGCCTCGAATTCGTTATCGTCTCATAGGCTGAACGGATAGCACCTTTGAAACTACTGGCAAGCAGGTAAGGCGTTTTTCCATCTCCCGTGGTTCGGACGGTGCGGATATTCTCCTTCTCGCCATATCTAATATCGCTGAGTAAAAGCCTGGTCTTCGCTTCGATTTTTATATCAACCCAGCCACTGATGCTGTTATTGTCAATGAAACCATGAGGATTGGGGCGACGGTCCCCAGCCACGCCACTGCTTTTAGCACTCGTGGCGCGAGGCGGAACGGGAACAAAAGTGTAGTCCACCTTCTCAATAGCTCGCTTAGTCCTTAGTTTTTCCATGTGGATCACCTTTCGGGAATATGTGTAGACGCTAAAGGTCTGAGGGCTAAGTACTTACGAGCTGAGAGATAGGCGTTACCCTCGTCATCCTCGCTCAGATAGTGGCGATGCCTAAGGGAAATATAATCAGCCCCCTTCTGCGATTCCACCGGAACACAGAGAGAACCGATACGAGCTGATGTCAACTTAGTCCACCCCAGCGACTCCACGGCTGCATCGGGGGCCACTTTGCCCCACAGAATGAGGTCGCGATCGACATACTTTTCGGACGAGGTGTTATGTATTGACATAACTCGACCTTGTTGATCCCGCTCACGAATCCAATGGTGCTGAAGTTCCTCGTTGAAAAATACAGCCTCCAGGGCGGTATTGAATTCTTCCTCCACCTCCTCATAGGAGGGCGTCTCCGCCAAGCGAACCCACCCGTTCACACCGGCGCGAATAAAGTAGGCGCTTCTAGGTGTGTACAACCACCCAGTTTGGCACCCTTCGGCATGAGCCTGGGAGGCTAAGCGAGTTAGGAAAACTGCATCATTGTTCGTGCTCATGAGTTCCTCTCTTCCTCTTCCAAAAGATAGAGCTCCCAGAAGGACGTTAATTCATCTAGCATGTTATTCTCAGGAGAATCAGGCTCTGGCTGCAGAAGACCCTTTAGGGTACTCTGCAGACGCTGAGGATTCTCGACCCCCAAGAGTTCTCCTAAGCACATATCGGACTTGAGGATCTCTTCGCAGACAATATCATCCTCATTGACAATAACTCCGCCCGATCCACTGGTTGTGTCAGCCCCAAAACGGAGGAGGCCGTCTTTGAGGTCTACGAGTAGAAGCAGAAGCAGCGCAATTGTTGCGCCAAACGCACACTGTTCTTGGGTACCATTGAAGGAATTTTCATCCATTCTGCACAGCTTCCGGAGAAAATCCACATCGAGGTCGATGCGCATAGGTTTCCAGTTCACATAAGGCTCTAATGTGGTGAAAAGTGCACCATCCATAACATTTCCACTGAACCTGTCAATCGCTGTGCGCGTAATCAGGTCCAAGCGAATAGCACGCGATTTGTTGCCTGAACTCGAGCGAAGTTGTTCTGTAGCCTCTTTAAGGCTCCTCGCGAGCTGGGATTGATCGCAGTCCTTTAGACCCGAGGTAATGGTGGCATATAGATCCCGGTCAAGGTTGGCTTTGGACTCCAAATCATAAAATGTTAGAACTCCTCGATGTCCGCTCTGTTGAGTCTGTGTTTCTGGCCCAGCGCCAAAGAGATATTGGACCGCCCTCAGGCCAGTCTGGGACAGTTGGTGGAGAAAATGATCTGCTACTGGTGTCCCTGTTAAGGTTCTGGCGATTAGTTCTGCGCGTTGACGAAAGACACCTTTGACCGAGGACCCTGGAATAACAAATTGGATCTTGTGCGGATTACCAGGTACGGACTGTGTCAGAGGGACTATATCAGCGACCAGCTTCTGTTGACGAACTCCGCTGAAGAGTGCACCTTCTGCTTCAAAGTTTACTTCAAACTTCAGCATGTGCCGATGGCTCTTGAACTGGGGTGCCGATCGATCGAGCTTTTTCTGAGCAACTTCGTTACGAAGAAGCGCGCGCAAACCTTGAGCCGTAAATGATGTTTCCTTAACTGTTGCTTGCAGAAGTTGAACTCGACCGTGCCCGCTAGAGGCACCTTTGCCAACAGCGAGATCCCCGCTAGAAAGCATCTGGGCGATGGTCTCTAGTTCTTGGAGAATCTCGGGTTCTTCCTCGGGGTTATGAACCTTAGTCAGAGCACGAAACGTAAAGGAGGTTCCCGCTGGGATCATCTCCATACTGTGCAAATGGTGTTCGGCTGTAGCCCCAGTATTCCGATCGATTGAGTTGTGGGTTACAACTTCAACACGAGTTTCACGAGGAGCGACTGAATCGCATAGCGTAATAGGGCTAGTCTTAGCAGACTCGGTGGTGATCTCACGCCCGAGCGCAACGCGCAGGACTCCAGCTAGTGAAGTTCCTGGTATGACCAATCGATTCCGACCATCGCGCATGAGCGGTTGATCAATCACTGCTTCTTCAACGCCGGAGCCGACATGAAGAGAGGAGAGAGTAATTAAATTCCCAGATAGTTCGTATTGTGCTAACACGTTATCGCCTCTGATTCTTTAACTGAAGTGCGCTGGACACCAAGTACCTAACAATTATCTCAACTAGATTCTGTATCAGCGCTTCCTGCCCATCCTGAGAAATACGTTCCAATAGTTCGACACTTGGGGGTGTAGGTGAGTTCTCAGTACTATCTACTAGCTCGAAAAGAACCTTTCTTCCCTCAGCGTCCGTAGGAGCAAGCATCAATTGGCGTAGCTTTTTCGCGGACGTCGGTAAGTTATTCCCGATCCACCGATCGAGAACAACCTTTCGTTCGTGTTGCTGGCTTTCCATACTCAAGGTACGGAGCTGATTCAGCTGCGCAGAAGTGATTGCCTCATAGTGTGGCAAGATGGACTGGACTTGGCTCGTGGGAATAGTTTTTACTTGCGACGCACGATACATCAAGATTTCCCGTATTAATTCCTCGGCAGTTTCTTTCGCGTCACCATGCCACGTATCTTGACCATGGGCACGCGAGAACGACGGACTCGTAGGGCGCACTTGAACTGTACCGACCGTGTAGGTAGGTGACGTGAGGAAATCAGGGTTTATGGCCACTCGTCCGCATCCCTCGACTGTCCGAGCACCTATGCCCTCATTTAGGCGATTAATCGCCGCTGACGTGATGTGTTCAGTTGTTCTCAGCCGAACCGCGCTACCAGCACCTAAACCGACCAAAGAAGGTCGCGGCAACCCCCATGACACCTGCCAGGAATCACGTCGACATATCGATGTCACCAGATCTTGGATCATTTTGCCTTCTCCCTGAGCAGTACTCGCAAGTTCACCTCTGGCGAGCTGCAGGGACCCGGGCTTGAGGTCCATGGCACGAGTCAATTCTCTAATTAAAGCCTCAACGGTTGGCTCAGGGCTACCAGTTGGACTGGTCAGGATCACTTCTGATTCAAGTAGAACAACAAATTCCTGACCAGCTGCGATATCCACCTCCCCTAGAGATTTAGCTGGTTGTTTCTCAGCTACAAATTCGACTGCTAACAGACCATAGTCGTCCTTATGTGAGGTTCCTATGCGGGTGACAGCTGGGAAACTAGGAGTGGTCGATGTCTCACAGTCTCTCCAAACTTCAGCAGCAAATATTACTCCGGCATCGATTGCTCGATACTCAAATAGTTCAGGATCAACTTCTGGGGAAAGGGAAACATGGGTATGCGAAGTCTTAGGCACCTTGGTTTCCAGAAGCCTTTCGTTTCCGGCTGATGTACGATCAGGCGCCAAGTACCCACCAATCAGAGGTTTCAGCTTCGAGTTGACCTCATGTTCGCAGAATTTATTGGTAAGATTTCCCACCGTATCACCTTTAAGTCTGGTCAAAGGTAGAGGCCATGGAACAGTACGAAGCTTTTCCTCCTCACCGATTGCGGGATACGCGTGGGTAACAACTAATTTGCGATCTAGTATATCCGCCTGAGGTATGCGGAAAGCACGCTGCACCAACCCTAGAATCGCCGATCCTGGAATATAATCCGAGGAGTCAACTACAGTACCTTTTTTCTTTGGTTCCACCAGCAAAGGAAGTAACGTGGTGAGATAAATTGTTCCGACTTTTCTCAGCTGCGCTCCCTCTGCGTGACTAGTTCCAAGAGGAAAATCCTCCCAGTCATCTTCATCGATCGGAGGTGCTGGAGGATTCTCGATGTCCTCCACCTGGTACTTTTTTAAATATTCTACCCCCGCACAAAAGGCTTCTGGTCGAGAGGATTTGGGGTCATGAACTTCTAAAGTAAAGGTGAACTCTCCCGAACCTCTCCGCCGCTTTCCACCAATATGCGTTGTCGTTTCTAATGCCGCAACCAGCAGGAATAGTGCAGGCCAATGGTGCGATTCCTTCCACCCTTTGGCGCTAGCTAGCTCCCAATGTCCATACAAAATTTGGCCTGCACGCGCGCGTTCTTCAACGCGTAAACTTCCATCCTCCGTCGTACCAGAATGCAAATCCATTTTGATAGAAGACCGAGTCACCGAGGTGGCTTTACGCAGCTCGCGCAAGGAAATATCTTGGAAAGCTTGTGAGGACAGGAAGTTAGCGTCCAAACTCAAAGGCGCTGTGACTAAATGGGCTGGCTGTGGAGATTTTCGATCTGCCCCTCTGTCACGATAGTTTTTGCCTTGATCCGTCTGGGTTCCGAATAGAAACTCTACCCACGGCATCCAGAGGTTACGGCCAGCCTGATCGTCGAGGGAGCTCGCGATAGAAGTAGCCTGTTCACGCAGAAGCCCCACCATCGTTTTAGCTGGGATATAGGGGAGTCCATTGCTATCGCGAACAATTGATGAATCAATATTCTTGGCTAACCCATGACCTGTGCGAACACTCCAGTCCGACTGAGCCTCGGCTTTTACTAAGATACGTAGTCCGGTCATTAGCTCTTACCCCCATTTTTCCCGATTGTTTCCTGGTACCGCACTTGTTCTAATTCCATAGCTGTCAGGAACATTGGGTTTTCCAATCTGAACACTTCGTCTAGTTCTTTTGGAAGCTCCCCCCCGACCTCTACAGCACGTGCTCGAACACTTCTCAGATAGTTCTTTGCACTCCGAGTATTCGGAGCCTCCACAATGGCGTCGCGAATATCTTGTAAGACACTTTGTGAGGTAGTTTCTTGTGCATCGCCACAAATGTCAATGAGTTTTCGCAAGTCTCCCACCGCATAAACAGTCTGCTGTTTGCCGTCTAAAACTCGCTCAAATCTATCGCCTACAGTCACAAATGGGCTGGCCAGGTAGCAATAACTGGAAAATTCACCAGAACTGGAACCCTCCCTGTTATCAGGGATACTGGCATCCTCCCGTAGTTCATCGAGGCTACGCAGAGAAGGCTCGTAGAGCACGTGCACCGACATGGCAGATTGTCCACGCGTGGTCGCTTTAGTTAGGCTTGTTAGAGATTCCGCCAATTCGACACTGTGGTGGAAAGGATGCTTAACCTTGGTGAGCACGAGACCTGCCGCCATGGATAACCGGCGGGCATCTTGGGGGTTTTTTCGCGCCAGATCGTCCACGGATGAAACGGAGTTATCTGATAAAGATTCGAGATTATTGTCAGAGTTCTCAGCAGTTTCCAAACTGTTGACTCTCTCAAACATCTCCTGGAAAACTTCAGCATCTGGATCTTCAGAGTCAGCGATGAGTTGGAACTGTCGGGTGAGCGCACTGGCAAAATCTAGTGCAATAGCGCCACTGACTTTGACAATGACGTCATCGCCGCCCACCACTAGTGGCAGCACCGATGGTTTCGGTGCATAAGGAGCCACTTCTTTAACCGCTCCCCTGAAGGCTTTCCACGTCAAGGATTCTAATGCTCGACTCAATCGTGCCTGCGCGACGATAAAATCTAGGCCCTCAAATTCTCCTTTCTCATCAACAAAAATATTCCGCAGGTTAGTGAAGATTTTTCCTACTCCGTTACCATCGGCGTGTATAACACCCACCCAACTCGGAGAGTTGCGGCGCTCTGAAGGACCTTCGTCGCGAGGTTCGGCGGGTTCCCCATCGCGCAATTTAGACAGTTTTTCAGCAGTCCAAACAACGTCCTCTTCACTCTTAACCAAACCCGAGAGTAGTTCTTTCTCAAGACGACCCCTTGATTTTTGGACCTTGTTATTCCAACACGACACCTTTGAGCTGACGGCCTCTTCGAGCCCGTATTGTGTTTGGATTGTCGTTGCGGGACCACCTGTGTACGCACATGGTTGGTTGAAGGGGATAGCTACCTCACTCATTACAGGTGGTAGCCGTTTATAGCGTTGAGCTTCGAGTTTGGAATTGGCTTCCGCCAAACGTAGACCGGCATCCGAAAAATCATGGGCTAATGGCTCTGAAAGGCATCCCCAGACATCAATACCAGTGTCCTCGACTTTAAGCTCACTGTCAGACCACCCAGCAGCGCGACTCGTCAACTTGTTGATAATCTTTCGACCAATTTCTCTACTTGGTACGAGAAGATACGCTTTGCCCGAGGCTTTAACCACGTGAGCCACGAAGTTTCTGTTCGTAGCAGCGCTGCTTAGCAACTCTCGAATTCTATCCACCTCGGCGGAAAACTCGACGCCCGGATACGCACGCAAAACTTCACGACAGGCATCTTCCACCCAGTGATAGCCCAACTCCCAGATCGCCGCCGAGGCCGCAACCTGATGGCGCTGTTTTGTGGAGCCGAAGATATAGTTTTGATTAGAACCAGTTTCGATCAGTACCCAGCGCATTCCGCTTTGGACTGGATCTGCTATCACGTCGTTTTGCATAAGCGTTCGAACTTCCTTGATCTCGGGTTTAACGGATAACGGTCTGAGAGATTTTGAGGCCGAAGAACTAAACTAAACTTCCGGTCTCTACTACTAGTACTGCCTATTATTACCTCCGACTAAGGATCTGAAGATGCAGCATTTTTCGCCTCAACCTCTCCTAGACGGACACTCATACTGGATCTATCACTGACATCGGTTACACGCTCAACGCAATGTCATTAGATATTGGCACTTACAGCTGTACTGAAATCTCCATGGGCCTGCAGCACATCTATAGGGAGAGAGGACTAGCCCAAAGGAAACCTGTCACCGCGAGCCCAGATGTTTAGGAATTCTGACTATCTTCCTCTCTATTAAAGTAAAACTAATTTTCCAGCCGCTTTTCCAGCAATCTGTCCAGTTCGTGACAGGTTATCTGGTATAAGTTTCCGGAATCTTGATCAAAGTGCATGAGATGCAAGCGTTTCCAATAATGCGTGGGCGCGGGACGCGGATGGGGTTCTGTGACTACTGCAGGGTGTTTGGACTCAATCTTGGTAATTAGAAGGCCAGCTGCTAGTGCTACAGTCTTAGGCAAGCGGGCACTGAGATAAACTTCGGCATCTGGGAACTCGTCTAGAGTTTCTGCAATGCTAGCGGCCACTATCTCTGTTAGTTGCAGACCTGTAAAGTTGCAAAATCTGTCTTCAGTAGTTTCTTCAGGCGCAGAGGATGGGTTGCGCTCAGCTCCTCTCCGGATATTTTCTCTTATATCGTCGGTATTCACTTCGCCCTTCCTAGGGTCGACGAGATAAGCCCCCATAAAACCAAAGTTATCGGTGCCATTTAGCGACCTCGGGCATACTATACGAATCAGATCATAGTCCTCAAAATCGCCCCATTCGCCAGAAGCCGTAAGACCGAGAGGCCCAGGGCTAACTTTGCCTGCCATGGCTATTATTAGTTTGATTTTCAGCATTCTTCCCATGGAAGAGCTAGCGTTAGGATAATCAGTTATTAAGTTGCTGCGGCAGATCTCCGCCGATTGACTGGAGATACTACTTTCGCTCTTGTCTGAATCCGCGTCCTCGACTGGAATCGCTGATGCATCTGTATTCTTCAAAATCTCGCAGAAATCCGTGCTCTTTCTGCACTTGTTCGGCTTTTCTTCAAGATCGCACCATTTCCACGTAATTGATTCATCGTTTCCAATTTCCTCGAACACGAGCTGATCGCTTCGCGGAAACCATAAATTACCAAGCCTGAATGCAACCGGCCATATCATATCTGGCGCCAAATAAAATGAGGTAGTCTCATCATCGTCATTCGTGGAGCGCTCGAGTTCGAGATACATACTTTCCACAGTGTTTCGAACATTGTATAGGTAGTCTTTCTTGATGTGTTCAGGCGCTTGCTCGGGCGGAGAAAACTTGCGAATAATCGAGCGGAAATCATTGAAACGAAGAGTCAGTTTTCTAATATCAGCTTCATGAGTAGCTATTCTGTCGCCGGGTTGAGCATATAGGTAATACAGTGTCCCAGCATTCTTGTCGAGTCTACGAAGCCTGACAAGTAACCAGATCGCAAGAGCGCCAGTTATAACCACGAAAAAAGTCCAGATGAGGATATTAGGAACTGGAACAATCACCTGTTGGGCAAAAGGCAAAGCTCGGCTTGTACTTTCCTCTGAGGGGCCAACGAAATAGTTCACTATGTATTCAATGACTAGCCCAAGGAAGATAACGAAGCCGGTGGATGATATGGCAAACCACCGGTTGAGCCAACTGCGTCTTCCATGGACTGACTTGGAAGAATGTTGACTCTTCACATCCCCGCCTCCTGGAGCTCCGAGCTGTGCATTCATTTCCACCCTCTCTATCTTTGGACAATATGAGTAGAACTTTATAAGTAATACTTCGCAACAATCTGAACATGCTTACCTCCATTCTACTCACTAAAGATTCACTGCAAAGCGAAATTTTCTAAGAGAAATTTAGGTGACATATGAAATAAAATAAGAAGTTTTCAGATCCAAAATGCAGGAATCCTCTAAAAAACTATTGTCAACGAAATAAAAAACAAAAACCACTAAGAAGAACCTCATGGGTTCCCCATGTCAATAAGTCGGCTGCTCGAAGGCACCTTACCAATGAAACTTGTGACTGGGTTTAAACCACTGGTCACCGGCTAGATAAAGTGTTATAGCAGTGTGCCCTACCCAGGTCTGAGGGCGGGCCAAGAATCGAATCGCGGGGGCAGCAGGGATCAGACATAAGAAGAACGACTACAGTCGGTATACCCTCGAGAGATTAGGGGACAATCTCACCCTGAGATAGCCCAACAAGATCCACCACGGGCGATCATGAAGCGAGGCAATCTGAGGGAGACACTCACTCGCTATCGACGCCTAATCCTAAAGATTCGGATCGATCATTAACGCACGGCTGGCCACTTCAACTACTCTCCGTCACCTTCCCACTCACCCCGTAAAACTGATCGTGTGTGAAATTTTTGGAAATTTTAACCCCACCAAGTAAGTAGCGACTGGCTGGCCATGAAACCTTCATCGCACGAATAAGCTGAAGAAACCTAGCCTTTACAATCAGATTCTCTGCCGCGGTCGAGCAGCGCTTGAGCATCGGGCTGAACCCATTCGATGGCAATATTCGGATGGTCCAGCAGCGGGATTGTGCGATCACTTTTTCGCCATTCCAGCATTCACACCCTGATAGCATGATCGTCAGTCAAGCGACGAGCGAGACAATTGACGTAGGGAAATCCAGCCGCATCGGCGATGAAAATGAAACCTTTCGGCTGTGGATCAGGCAGGTCAAAGGGAGTCGAACCGTAATAGGATGCCTCAAAGGTGTCCCCGGGCTCAAAGGATTGGACCCACAAATATGCCGGCCCTGAAGGTTCGTGGATCAGGAAGTATAGAGTGAACTCACCACTGCGTTTATCAATATCGACGAGAGTATAGCCTCGCATCACTTGTTTAGTGGGTTGATCTGGATGGGCAAACCAGCAGCGAATAAAGTCTCCGCCGCATGGTTGGCACTGCCGAATGAAATCCGGGGAGCTTACCCGTACAGCCTTCATTGTGGGACTGTGGTCCCAGATTCGTAAAACTGTGCACGTAAAATTTTCTACTCGTAGGACCCTCATGATGAGCCCGTATATACTTTTACCTACCTTAGACGCCCCTGCTTAATCTTCTGCTTCGCCGGATTCCTTATATCTACGGTCACCATAGCAATAAAAGACCTCGAGGCTAAGGCTTACCTCAATTATACGACTTTGAGTGGGCTTGTTCGATCACTCATAGTGTGCGCATCCACGTCTCGAGGGGCCTACGTCCGTGGCGCACGCGATCGCAGCACAATGCTGCATCCTTATTTGTTGAGGCATGAGGATGCAGCATGAGCTTTTAGGAGCACGAGCGTTCGATAAAAAATCTAGCGGTAGGATTTGAGGCTGTCCGGCCATTGGGCGTCGTTGAAAACCAAGTACTCTACAACGGGATCAACCTCGAAGACTGGAGGATCACTCACTTCAATTTCAGCGGAATCAAAGCTGGATCCGGTCTCCATCCGAGTAGGTGCCTCTTCAGAGCCGAAAGAGGCCGTGCCTTTAAAGCGAGCCCCTTCGAACTGTGCATCCTTATAAAAGGTAGCTGCATCGAAGATGCTCTCTGCGCTAAAAGTTGCGCCATTAAAGCCAGAGTGGGCATCAAAGGAGGCGTCACGGAAAGAAACCTTCTGGTAGAAGACCGAGTTTAAGAACCATACGCCCTTGGCAAAGCGTGCCCCGTCAAAGATGGTTTCGCCACCGAAGGTGGTGTACTGGAAGTCAGTATGCCCGGTGAACGTGGACGAAACGAAGCTCGCCTTATCGTTGATTTTCGCCTCACCAAAGAAGGTATCGCCAGCAAAGGTCACCCCGCTCAACCACAGATCCTTCTCAAAGCGGGCTCGGGAGAAATTCACATTTCCCCGGAATTGGGCGTTACCGAATCTCACGTCCTCAGTGAAATTAGCCCCGCCGAACCACGCTCCTTGCCTGAATACGGTATGGAAGAAGGAGGCCTCAGCGAGGAATTGGGCATCTGTGAATACGGGATCAACATCGAAAGATGCGTAGTTGAATACAGCTGGGCGAGTAAATGTGGCCCCGCTGAAATCTGCCACCGAATCAAAAGATGCCTGACTGAGATCAACCTCAGAGATGAAATAGGCGTGGCGGAAATCGAAACGGCAATCGGACCAGAGCTGTTCTATTGGCTTGAGCTGCTTCTTCCCCGCTGCAGTTTCGAGGCCACTAGCAGAAACTAGATGCTCGGAGAATACGCCGAAGATCGTTGACTCAACAGCACGCTCTCCATCGGTATCGTCTCCGCGATGACTGCGCAAATAACCACACAAGATATCCACCACTCGCTGTTTATAAGAGCCACCTCGGATATCAGCAACATCTGCAAGGGTATAGATGCCGGCAATGCGAACCTGCGGGGAATCTGAACCTAATTTTTCCATGGCCTCATCGAGACGGCGATCGGTACTCAAACCGTCCTCGGCCAGCTGATTAGTCGCAGAATCGCGGCGCTCCCAATATCGAAAAACGAAATAGGCGCTAGCAACCAGCGCAATAATGGCGTATTTGAAGGTTTCGACTTGAGTAAGAGCCGCAAATTGGTAGCTGGATGCAAGATCTCCCAGCCAGAGCGAGGCCAGTGTGGCATAAAGAAATAAAACGATGACGAGCGAAACTGCGAGCGCACGCAGCACGGATTTATTGGACCAGTGCTTAAGCGCACCCCAAACGTTGGCGATCTCGCGTCCGATTGTGCGCACCAGGGCAGCCATGCGCACCTTATAACTCGGCCAGTTCTTTTGAAAATTTTCGGAGGAATCCTGTAGCTTCTCACTCGCTTCCTGGAATTTTTCGCCTGCCTCGAGCTTTACTTTCTCCGTAGCTTCGGTGAGTTTAGTGGAAGTTTCCTTGAATTTTTCGCTCGCTCCCTCCCTCACCTTTTCTGTGGTTTCGGTGAACTTGGCGGAAGTTTCTTGGAATTTCTCTGTTGCCCCCTCTTTGACTTTTTCTGAAGCTTCAGAAAACTTCTCTGAGGCCTCGTGGAGTTTCTTAGCACCCTCTTGTTTGACAGCATTCAGCTTTTCTTGGGTAGCGGATTGCTGTTGTTCCTCTTCCACGACGCCAGCGTCGAGCTCCTGCTCAATATCGGGTTTTTCTACCTCGACATCTGCGCTCAGCGCCTGATCGTTGTTTACAACCTGCGCCGGGTCAGTACCCTCCTCTGGGGTGTCCAAGGCTTTTAGTTCCACGGTAATGTCACCGTCAATATCAGTTTCTACTGCGGTCACCGTATAGTGGTCCGCCTCAGTACCGGTAGCCTCGAGCGGGGTTTCTGACTCGGGAGTGATTGAGATATCTGCTGGTGTTTTCTGCTCTGGATATTCTTCGCCTGTGTCTTGAGCCATGAGGTCCTCTTTTGTTGGGGGAGAAAATTCTGATACCTCACGATTTTACCGCTCGCAGCCATATTCTGCGCCCGAATAAATACGGAAGCAGGCTAACTACTAACCAGCGCCTAGGAGATAGGCATGCTCAATCCAAGGCATATAGGGAATTGAACAACACTCTGTCGGCTGGCTCACTATCCAATCCGCCCGCGAGAATAAGGTCGGTGAAGTTAAGCCCGGCTGGTTTTCGCCTTAATATATTTGGTAGCGACGGGGTGGGCCACAACCAACCCCATCGCTTTCTGGCACGTCGTTTCCAACAGGCCCCGTGGGCTGAGCCCCTTTTTTAGGAACTCATTCGATCAGCTAGGGTGGGTCCGTCGCAGGTGGCTGGTGTGAATAGCAAGCTGATAAGCCCTGATACCGCCGTCAGTACTGCTAGTCCGCCACGGTTGGCCCGCAAAAAATTACGAACGTCACGGACAAGCGGGTTGTTCTTCTCTAATCGTTCATCTCGTGGAATGTGGACGAACGGCAATGCCGCGGCTAGCCCCAATAATATGGTCACAAGCGCTGGCATGATGATATGAGGATGGGCGGTACACTTGCCTTCCCCGTCGTTGTCACTTGAGCCCTTCTTCGGGCTTTCAGGCACAGGTTCCTTGGAGTTAGTTGGTGTTGGCTCTGCGGTCGGTGTGACACTAGAGGTCGCTGATGTGGTTGGTGCGGGCGAGGCGCTCGAGGTCGCTGTAGCGCTTGGAGCAGGCGTCGCAGTAGGCGTGGTTGTGGAGCTTGGAGCAGCCGTAGCGGTGGGCGTAGCGCTAGGTGTAGTAGATGTACTGGGGGATGGTTCTACAGTCGGAGTCGTAGTGCTGCTCGGAATCGGTGGAATAGCGGTTCCTGACGATGGCGTCGGCAGCGCACTCGGAGCTGGGCTTAACGTTGGAGTGGAGGTGGTGCTGGTAACAGGGGGCACAATCGCCTTACCGAATACCTGCAGCTTCAGCGGCACCTCCTTCTCATCACCAGTTGCCGTGGTGACAACTACCATCAAATCCTTCGTCACACTGACGATATCTCTGGGTGGATTGACTGTAACCGTTCCCGTTGCCTCATCAATGGTGATCCACGAGTCGACATTATTCTTAAACGTGAATGTCGACTGGGCTGGTGGCGCTGAGATTACTGTTGGTTCGATAATAAGTGTCTCTCCAGCTTGGACAACACGATCGTTATAGCTAAGTGAAAACTCTTGCTTTTTCGGCAGGATAATGACGGGAATGACGGCCTTACCGGAATATCCTTCCACCTCTTGTAAATTATCCCTATTCCGGCCAGCACCTGGGCGAGAAGGATCTGAGAGATGGCGGGTCACGAAGGCAAATTCTAAGTAGTCACCTTGTGGTGATGGGACGTACTCGGGCCCGACTGCGACATCGAACTGACTAGTTCTATGACCCGGGATACCACGAAGGGCCGAGTGAGTGACCACTACATCGTCGAGAATATTGTCGGGTGTACCGTTATCAAATGCCTTTATATAGTCGGCGCTATTAGACTTATCCGCCTCGCTGTAATAAGTGAAATACGGGACGGTGTTCGCACCATTACCTGTGATTCCTGCTTGATCGGTATCATCATTAGCTACCCATGGAGTGTAATAATCAAAGTTTGCATAACCGCTAATGGGCGCTGTATGCGTCTGTGCAAAAACCGAAGGGTAGCACACTCCTGGGCCGTTGAGCACGACGGGTGTCGTGATCGCGTAGTTGACCTTGTCATTTGGCTTATTCTGCACGAAGCCATAGGGATCGTTGAAGAGCTTGATATGGCGGTGTCCGTCCCTTATTTGCCCCTCCACCGTGTCTCTGGGTACGACTGAATACTCTTCTTTCTCGTTGCCTACCTCAATTGGCTCGCAACCCGAAAAATTACCCTTATATATCTGCGACTCATCGTAGCGATCAGGATTGCTGATGTGCAGCGCACCTTCTAGGTACTCGCGGCCGTTAATCAGCGAGAATAACTCCAGGTTCTCTGGGATACGATCGCGTGCATCAGGCATATATTTGATATTGAGTTGGGTCGGAGTCGTGAAACGTCCGACCTTGTCGCCGAAGGATATGTCCTTGACCTGTGAAATTGTCTTGATATCGAAATCATTGGCATAGCTAGGTATGGCTGTCAACCCGGCAAGCATGGATATAGCGGTCACAGAGGCAATTGCTCCGCGCCTGATGTGGTGTTGTGTCACTCGACACTTTCCTCTCGTTAAGAAGGTCATAAGAAAACCTTGTGAGATTTCTCACCTTATGCGACGAGGAGTCTGCGTGTCAATAGAAAAATATGGAAAGCTTACCGCATCTATGCTGCATACCTGATATTTTTACTCGTTTGCGTTCAAGGAAATTTTTCACTCACGGGGTTGAGTGCTACGGCAGCCTTTATATATATGCGATCCTCGCTAATGGGTCCTATCTCAACACTCACCACACCAGCCGATGGGAAAAACGCCCTCACTAAGTACAAAGGTGAGGGCGTTTTTCTACAGTCTGCTCTGGCTTACTCTAGACTACTTCCAGGTTACGGTAACTTCGTAGTCTTCCTTGTCTGTATGAAGGAGCAGGGATTTAATATGAGTATCGAGGAGCTGCTCAACGCGCTCCCCGGCGCGCTTGAGGATGCCATGCTCAATGGCCTGAGTTTCTGCCGCTTTACCTTCGACAGTAAGGAAACGGGTCATATCGTCCACGCTGAGCTGGTTGAGGGGATTGTAGCTTTGATCGTAAACAATCACACTGTCGGGGTCGATCTTGGAATCGATGATCTCTACGCGCGGTACTTTCAACGTGACCTGCTTCGCGCTATCACTCATATCAATAGCGATCTGGCTGAAGTCTTTGACCCCCGCTTTAACGGTGCCGTCGTAGGTAATGAGAAAATTCTTGCCCGTAAGTGGAACCGTCAGGCCGTAGATCTGGTGGCCTTCATCTGCAAATTTGCCCACATTGGTAAAGGTATATTCCTCCACAGCTAATTCCGCTATATCTTTGAAAGATGCGGCGATGCCGGTAGACGTTATGGTGGGTTCTTTTTGTTTGAATACCTGGCTTTGTGCATAAAAGAAGGCGGAACCCACAATAAGGAGCAATGTTAAAAGTGCTAAGCCGAGACCTATGAAAAAGCGGCGCATATGAATCCCCGATATTCTTTCTTTTTCTTGTGCGCCATAGCAGACGCGAATAAGGACACAGTACTGGCACAGTATTACTGAGACTGCAGTTAAACTTGAGTTCCATATTACATACGCTTTATATCCGATTTCGACCTACGATAATCGACCATAAAATGAGCGGGCCTTAATGTGCGAGATCTTAAAGTGCCAGTGATGCTGCTCCTTGCACGCCATCTGGTGTGCCCCTTGCTTGCTAGCTCCTATGTGAGGCGAGGAACCACGATTGGGCGCCCACTCTCGGGATCTTTCACCAACCTGCAGTCCAGTTCATATACGCGCTTAATGAGCTCTTCGGTCACCACGTCTTCAACGGGTCCAGTGGCTTGAATTGCTCCGTCTTTCATCACAATTAAATGTGTGGCGTAGCGAAAAGCCAAGGTTAGTTCATGGAGGACCATGACTACCGTCACACCGTGGCGCTGCAAATCGCGAGCGAGGTTGAGCACTTCCACCTGGTGGGTGATATCCAGATAGGTGGTGGGTTCGTCAAGGAGCACTATGGGAGTGTCCTGGGCGAGCACTAAAGCAAGCCAGACTCGCTGGCGCTGACCACCAGAGAGTTCGTCGATACGCTTCTCGCGTAAATCGAGAACGTGGGCACGGCGCATCGCACTTTCTACCGCTTTTTCGTCAGCTTTGGTCCAGCGACCTAGGATATCTTGGTGCGGATAACGTCCACGTGCAATCAGATCGGCCACCACGATCCCATCGGGGGCCACTGGGCTCTGCGGCAGAAGACCCATCTTCCTGGCCACCTCTTTAGCCCCCAAGGAATAAATATCTGCTCCTTCTAGAAGGATGGATCCTTGGGAGGGGATGACGCGCACCAGCGAGCGCAACAGGGTGGACTTACCGCATGCATTGGGGCCAACGATAACGGTCAGTTCACCACGGGGAATAGTTAAAGTGAGATGAGAAATAATGGAATGAGATCCGTAACCAACGGATAGCTCACGCACTTGGAGGGCGCTATCCTTTGCGCTCGGTTGCCCTTCCTCGAAGATTTGCTGTTGATAATTCACGCTCATTGCCTCTTTATATAGATCGCCACTCTCATGGATAATTCTTTTGTCATCGTGCCGTCTGTCTAGGTGCGCCATTGTTGCACCAACAGCCAGATAAGATAGACCCCACCCAATAGTCCTGTGACGACTCCCACGGGTAATTGGGTGGGGGCAAAGAGCCGCTGGGCCAACAAATCGGAGACCATCACGAGGACAGCGCCCATGAGTGCAGCATTACCCATGCCCACCCCAGAACTGCGACTCATGCGCCGAGAGATCTGCGGGGCCGCGAGGGCGACAAAGGAAATGGGGCCAGCCACCGCAACAGCAAGCGCGGTTAAAAGGACACCCACCGCAATTAGTTGATTGCGTCGCACTTCCACCCGCACACCTAGCCCTGTTGCTAGTTCATCTCCACTGATGATGATGCTCAAGGGCCGGCTTAAGAAAAATGCTATGGGAATCAAGGTACCCATAGCTAGCGCAGCAACGCTCACATCGGACCAGGTTGTGGCGTTAAACGAACCCGCCAACCACTGCGCAGCAGTTTGAGCAGCGCTCAGGGAGGCCTTAACGATCATAAGTCCATTGAGGGCTTGCAGAATCGAGGCCATACCAATACCAACAAGGACCAGCCGAATGGCAGAGAGTTTTTTATGCTGCCTAGCAAGCAGATACACAATGCTTGCGGTGGCAACTCCACCCATCGCGGCTCCTACGGCAATCGCGGCCGGGGAGGCCGCAAAGAGAGTGATCATCAAAACCGCACCGGTAGCGGAGCCCACAGTAAAGCCGATGATATCGGGACTACCTAGGGGGTTGCCAGAGAGCTGCTGGAAAATACATCCCGACACTCCCAGACCTGCACCCACTAAAGTGGCGGCAATCACACGTGGCAGACGTTGATCGCGGACGAAGAATTGTCCCAACGGATCCTCGCTCATGCCCACGAGGTTAGCGACCGTTTCACTATAACTCATGGGGTATTCCCCCAAGCTCAGCGCGCCTATCATAGCGGTGGCAATCACCGCAGCAAAGATGGTGCCGACAATTACGGATCGTTTCTCTAACCGAATTCCCTTAAGGGTATAAAACCGGGCATCGGATCGAGTTGGTGCTATCGCTGGCGTACTCATGAGAATGTCTCCAGATTCTTGCCCCGTACAATATAAAGGAATACTGGGCCACCGACGAGTGCGGACATAATTCCAGTTTGGATCTCCAAGGGGGCCACGACCAGACGCGCTGCGATATCGGCAAAGAGTAAGAATACTGGTGCCGCCACGACGCAGGTTGGGATCACAAGACGTTGATCCGCCCCACAGATAGCGCGTGCCATATATGGAACTGCGAGGCCAACAAACATAATGGGGCCGACCGCGGCTGTTGCGGCTCCACATAGGAAGGTCACAGAGATCACGACGAGAGTTCGAGTAAGCCCCACCTTTACACCGAGAGCTTTACCAGTTTCTTCCCCGAGGCTGAGAGCGTTCAGCGACGGTGCGACGAGCAAAGCAAGGAATAGGCCGAGAGCGATCATCCAGCTGATTGTGAGCAGCACATCCACCCCCCGCCCTTCAACGGATCCCGCTGCCCAGAACCGAAATTCATTAAAGGCATTCTGGTTGCTCAATAAGATCATTTGAACAAAGGCAGAAATAGCCATCGATATGGCCACACCAGCTAGTGTCAACCGGGCGGGGCTGACTGAGGCGCGCCCTACCCCACCGAGAACGTAGACACCGATACTGGCTAGTACCGCACCGATGAGTGAAAGCCAGATATAGCTGCCAATCCCTTGAATACCCAAAAATGCTACCCCGGTGACCACGGCCAGGGAGGCACCGGCATTGATGCCCAAGATGCC
The DNA here is from genome assembly GCF_025660615.1 of Corynebacterium sp. ES2794-CONJ1. Classification (NCBI taxonomy): domain Bacteria; kingdom Bacillati; phylum Actinomycetota; class Actinomycetes; order Mycobacteriales; family Corynebacteriaceae; genus Corynebacterium; species Corynebacterium sp. ES2794-CONJ1. The sequence continues at coordinate 247,282 of NZ_JAOTIM010000002.1, forward strand.
TGGATCAGCGAGCGGATTGCGGGTTAAGGCTTGCATGAGTGCTCCGGCCACACCGAGTGCTGCACCCACGAGCATCACCACGAGAGTGCGCGGAATTCGTTGATCGATCACAACGGTACGACTGATGGTATCTCCGCGCCCTGATAGCGCCTCGATGACTGCACTTAAGCTCAGAGGATTGGAACCCAGCGCTAAGGAAGCAAAAACCATGAAGACTAGCGCAGCAACGAGGAGCAGAAAACTCAGTCGCCGCCTATGCCTCGTCATAGATATCGCCATATAGCCATAGAGGGGAACGAGATCGCATATTTATTGACGCCTTTGAACCACGAGCCACGCATTAATTGCAGTCATGCCAACAAGGAGGATCGCCAGGCCAACAAAGAATCCCACATATGGGGCCGATGGAGAGCTGCCATTCGCTGCAGCTTGTGCCACATTTTGTTGCTGCTGCTTTTTCTTATCGAAGATTCCAGTGTTGGCAGGTGCTGAGGCTGCGGAGCCGGCGGCATGAGTATCTCCCGAAAACTCAGGGCGCGCAGCGGAATTATCCAGGTTCTGTGGGGCCTGGGCAGCTTGATTAGGCGAAGCCGCTTGAGCGGGGGCATCGACGTACTCGTCGACATAGACTACTTCTTCTCGAGGCTGCGCAGCTTGGCGATTACGTCCACCTGGTTGGGCGGATGCGCGATCTGAATTTCTTGATTGCCCCACGCGCCCCCGGGCGCTTTGGGTGGGGGTGGACTGAGTATTTTGATTAGTAGCGGGTGTCTCTACGGTGGCGGTGACTGTGAAGTAGGAATTGCCCACGCTGGTATAACCTAGGTTTTTCGTTCCTTCGGTGGCTAGATAGCGTAGGTAGTGCTCTCCGGGGGGCAGATCACATGGCACCGAGATGGAGCCTGAGGCGGTACCGCTACTATCGATCTTTTGTCGTGCGATCACACCTTGACCTTGGACGCTCGCATCACCGCCGAAGCCACGCCCGTCATCGATCTTGATATTGACCACTTCACCTGCGGGGTACCCGTTGACTTGGTAGCTCAGCGTCCCGCACTGTTCCACCACAGAGGGGGAAACCGAGGAGGATGTCCCTGGCGTATCAGGTCCTGCACCTCCTGGCGGGATCGCAAGAGCAGTAGGCAGGGCCACGGATACGATACCGCCTGTAACAGCAAGCACACTTACGCCCCAGCGCACTAGGCGGATACGAGATGAGGTGGCACAGTGGGGTACAACAGGGAAGATTGAATTCATAAGATATGTACACGTCCTTTTCGGCTCCAAGTTGATAGGTGAATTGCGATGGTTAGGCATGTTTTCTGCCCGCAGTCAATGAAACTCCTGCTGCAGTCAAAGCAGTGACGATGAGCGAGGCGAGGATTAACACCCAGTCGGTGGGGCCCATGAGCCCGTTAGCTTTAATGACTGGGCGAATGGTATCTGCTTGCGCATTCTGAGGAGCTAGGTCTTGTTGCTGAGCTTCAAGACTTGCAGAAGAACCAAGCCCGAGATCGAGCCATCCAACCAGATTCCCGCCGCGATCGCTGAGGCTGATGGCATAGTCACCATCGGGCAACCCGCTGGTATCCAGATAGACAGTTCCTGACTGATCTACCTGTACCCAGCCGGCGTCGATAGGTTCTTGGCCTGGAAGATCGGGGTAGACATAGAGATTCGCCCACTGTCCCGTCCATAAATCTGGAACCTTGATGGCTAGTTGCTCCCCCTCAACAGTGCCGGTGACATTGCCGGCATTCGAGAAATTCAATTCACCGATGCTTGTTACAGGTGGATCTACTGGTGATATTGGGCGGCTGTCGTAGCTCGGACCTTGTACCCTGTTCGTTGCCGTTGTGGGGGCCACTAAGCTACGGCGACGCACGATTCGGCGAGTAATGATCTCCTGCTCAGTTTCATCTGCACCAGCCGTATCACCCTGTGTGGCTTGATCCTTATTATTATCTTGTTCACTGGGGGCAAGGAATTGAGTGTCGATGGTTTTTTCCAAGGTGGTCAGGCTGTTATTGAGAAGTCCTAACTCCCTAGCGATAACTCCATAAGCACTGGTTGGGGCGGTGGTTGTTGTCGTGGAGCTGATCGCTTTGAACTCATAGCCAACCCAGCCAATAAGCTCACCGCGCTGACCACGATTGCCATTTTGTACCACAAATTTCAACGGTCCCTCGGGAATGTCCTCGTTATTAGGCAGCAGTACACTCCTGGTATCGCTGAGTCTAAACCACTGATCTTTCCACGGAATTCTGGGGGAACCATCGGGGAGGTAGGTGGAAATATACACCCAATCCTCAGGCTGTCCCTCAGGTACCTCGATAATGAGGTCGGTATCGAAGGGGCGAATAGACACCCCGGCGCGATTAGCGGGTATCAGATCGGCCTTGTAATCAATAGGATCAGGGACTCCGTTGGGGCTGTACTCACCGTTGATAAAAGTCAGCGGAATGGACCGAGATATATCGCCACTTTGGAGAGAACCTGATAATACGTTGAGGGTGTGTTCCCCCTCGCTGAGCGGAGTGGGGGTTCCCCACTGCCCGCGGGTGTCTTCGGGCAGCCGCACGCGGTGTGAGAAGCTGCCGTCTGCGTCATTTGTGACAACGATATCCCATACGGTGAGGTTGGGGTGCACCGCAAATTCTTCGAAGTGTTTGATGCCACCGAAGTTAAATTTGATAACAACACGAGCTCCGCCGCCGTTGGGCAATGTATTGCAAAAACCGCGTCCTTCGACCAGCAGCGTATTATTCTCGTCGGGAAATTCCGAGACTATAGCCTCCGGTGAGGCGACAGGTGACTGGCAGGTGGGCTTATCAGATGGTGGTGCAATCCACTGCTGCCCCTCAACCCGAAGCGACGGGGTGACCACGGTTCGGGAAGTATCTCCCTCGACGAGACCAGAAGCGAAGTTAATCGTGAGCATCTGACCCGGGCTGAGATTGAGGGGAAGAGTTTGGGTGACATCAAAAGAACCATCCGGGTCGGCTACGAATTGCCAGAAGATCGTTCGATCTTTGACACCACTTTTGGGGTGGGAGAAGACATCGTCTGGGTCCGGATTGCCGGTATCTGGGCCACCGCGCTGGTACTGGGCAACTACTCCGTCTTTCAGATAATTCAATTTCACCGTAATAGTGGAACCGGTCCCTGCTTGGTTGGTCCACCCTGAACCCTTGATGCGTAGTTTGTCGCCAGATGTGGCATCTCTTTGTACGCTGAGCTGAGCATCATCGACGTCAATATCGATGTACTCGCTCTCGGCCTCGGCATCACTTACTGGCGTAGCCGTGGTTGATTCTTCATTGGCATAGGCCCATTGTGCTGGCGCGATGAGAGCAATAAGCCCCATGCTAAGCCCTACGCTAAGCCCTACGCTAAGCCTCAGTGCTGCGCTGCGGTAGATGGAAGTGTGAGTCATTATGGTCATGACATTTCTACTCTCTTAGACGAGTTTTTCTACGATATCGTCGATCAGGCGATTCATCAGGATCGGGCCGCCTGCGGATGTCCATACGGAGCCATCCACTGGGATGATATGGTCTTGCTGAAAAGCCTCGAGGGCACTAAAACCCGGAATATCTTTAGCTGCGGTAATGGCTTTTACGGCCTCTTCTACCCCAGCGCTACCGCCTGCTTGGGGGTTGTTAACGGCAGAGCCTCCGAGGGTGCCAAAGAATATATAGTCTGCGTCAATATCATGGAGATTCTCCAAGGAAACGGGGTCGGAGTGACCACGCCCTTCGCGATCTTGATTGGGTGGGCGTCGCAATCCAACGTCCTCGAGGGCTCGACCAGCAGGGAGTTCCTTTAAGATCATGGAGGCGCTATTGCCCTGCCAGCGCACAACGCTAAAGGTGGAATCCGCGTAGGCGTCGAGTTCCTTAGATACTTTTTCAGTTTTTTTATCGTAGGCTGTGATCAATTTCTCGCCTTCATCGCTGAGGTTCATGGCGTCTGCAGTGATGCGGAGATTATCGCGCCAATCACCCCCCGCCCAACCGGTATAAACCACTGGGGCGATTTTGTTGAGGGCTGCAATCACAGGCGGATTGTTATTAATGCTGGTGCCGTCGACGAAAATAATATCGGGTTGAGCCGTGGCAATGGCTTCGAAGTTGGGTTGGGCAACATTTCCCAACAGCGGTACGTCACCTGCTATCTCAATAAGATAGTTGGGCAAGGTTGCTTGACCGCGGCCTGCCACCGCTCCGACCGGGGTGATACCCAGGGCGAGGAGGTTATCTAAGGTAGGTTCAGATAGTGCTACCACGCGCTGAGGGGAAAGCGGTACGACAACGTTTTGACCATCGATATCGGTGATAGTGCGATTGGAGGATTGCGTATCCTGCGGCACGTCTTGAGATGAGCACGCTACTAATCCTGGGATCAGAAGGGCTGCGAGCCCCGCTAAGAGGTGGGGACGAAGCATGGATGGCAAGGCGTTCATGGATTCCTTTTTCATAAGCAGGTTGAGAGGGTACACATGATGCGGTCATCATGTAGGCTTAGGTCTTTATCTGCTGGAGAAGAAGACAGCACGAGGGGAATAGGGCCGCAACCCCATTCCCCTAGTGGATCAGTAATCCCGTACCTGGGTCTTCCTTTGATGAGAAGGAAAAACTAGGTAGGAATTTACGATCGCTTGGTGTTTTAGAAAGGCAGGCGGATGCCTAACTGCATCGCAAGGGTGCGTAAACCACCGAGGATCACGGCGAGTATTCCTAGCGATCCGACGATTGAGAGCACGATAGTCGCCCACTCAGGCAGACCGCTTTCGCTAGAGGTCCCATCGTTTCCGCTGGGGGATTGCGGTGGGGTTTGCTCCTTGAGCTTTAAAGCGTAGAAGCCGTCCTGCCGATCGTCGCCGACACCCGCGCGGGCTTTATTTGTCACATAGACGGTACCGTCGGGGCCGACATTCACATGGTTAGCTAAAGGCCCAACTGGAATCTTTGCAACGATATCCTTGGTTGCGGGATCAATAGCAATGAGGTTGCCATCACCACGGTTGGCCACATAAACGCGCTTGTCCACAGGGTTATAAGCGACACCAAGTCCGGTCGCACCAGTACGGATAGTCTGCTTCTTATTTCCGGTGTCCGCATCGAGAATCGTAGTCTCACCGGTTTTCTGGGATGAAATATATAGCTCGTTGCGTTCTGGATCGAGAGCCACTCCGGTTCCGCCAATTAAACCGTCAACCGTGAAGAGCTCAACGTCGTTAGTTTTCACGTTGATCTTTGCCACATGGTTGGAGTTTCGGGCAACGGTATAGAGATAACCCTTAGCCGAATCGAGTTCGAGATCCATCGCGAGTTTGAAATCCTCGGTCAAGGAAATCTCTACTGGATCTAGCTCGAGGTTTGGATCAGCGACCAAGACTTTGCCGTGGTCTCGATCTGCCAGGGAGAAGTACACCTTGCCGGTAGTTTCATCCACAATGGCATCGCGGGGATGCTGTGCGGTACCTACAGGCCATTGCTTTTTAAGTTCCAGTGTTGTTCCGTCATAGGCGGCAATGGCATCCTGGCGGGAGTTTGCAGCCCACAGCAGGTTATTTTCGGTATCGAGGGCGATACCAAAAGCAGCGAAGATACCATTTTCGTCATCGCGGTGAGCAATTTCGACTTCGTCCTTCTTGCTGAGATCCTGAGCATCCAGGCGGTAGAAGACGGAGTCATCAGTGCGATTAGATCCATTAACGATCACTGTATCGGTACGAGAATCATAGACTGACTGGTAGAGACCAGTGGGGAGCATTACTGACTGCTGTTCGTAGTCACTAACATTGAGAGCCGCACTAGGGGCATTGATATTAGTGCCAGCCGAAATAGTGGTTTCGATTCCAGACGAGCTGTAGGTAACAGTTACTGGCTCCCCGAATGGGGCATCGGCGGGGACCATCACATTGTCTATCGCCACTTGGCCGCGATCATCAGCGCTAACAGGAGCACTCAACCAGTTAGCACCATCGGTGCCCACGCGTACGACCTCAGCTCCAAGTGGCAGGTTGGCCACGCTGACAGTCACAGGTGCGCCCTGCGGCGCTCCGTCGCTAACTTCAGCATATGCGGTAGTGACAAGTGTGAGTTCTTTGCTCATGCTGCCAGCGGTGACGACGATTTTGTGAACGCCAGCTAGCGCCTTAGGTTCCGTCATACGCAGGCTAGCTTTGAAAACTCCATCATCGCCCACGGTGAAGGTGCCGAGTGAGAAAGCATCTTCGCCTATGGTGACAGTTGCTTCTTCACCGGCGGTGAAACCGGGTACTTCCATCTTGATGCGGAGCAGGCCAGCTGGTCCATGGCGGTTGTCGGCGGCGTTACCTCGAACTGAAGTGATTTCGGGAGAAGATGTGGGGGCTTCAATGACCTTTGTCATGCAAATGCCATCATCTACGCCGGTGTTATTGACATCGAAGGTGAGGTGAGCAGAAATAGCGGTACCACCATCGGTGCCTCCGAGGACCGAAATGACATGCTGGCCATTTTCCAGGTTCCCAGGTAGGACGACGGAAACATCGAGGTTGCCATCGGCGAACATATCAGCGGGTATTTCTAAAGTATCGGAGCGCCCTTGAAAGCCTTGAAGTCCGGAAGCTTGTGATTGCGCAGCAAGGTCCCACTGTTTATCATTGCTGTCGATTTTCAGCACTAGGAATCCACCAGGGCGAGGGACAACGTCCGTTGCGGTGATACGGACAATATCGCCTGCGCGGAAGTTTTTCGTATCAGCGCCGACAATTTTCAGATCGGTTCCTATGATGCCGCGAGAAGCGCGCGGTTGGACGCTAGCGCACTCAGCATCGTTAGCGAAGGCAGGGGTGCTTGAGACGACTCCGAGACCGGAGCCGAGGAGAGCGGCACTCATGAGTCCTGCCAGAGCGCGTTGGGTGCCACTTATTCTTATTTTATTCATTGAAGTTTTATTCATTGAAGAAAAATTCCTTTGTTTGTAGATACCAAAATTTGTCAGGCGACTTATATAGGTTCAAGAAAATAGCGATCCCACGGTAGTCACCGATAAGTTGTAACTTATATTCAATCTTTCGATTGATATAACCGGTCCTTCGTTGCAAATCCTAAGGTAAGCCACAGCTCAAATCAACGCTTTTTCCCACTTCAAGCCAGCTTCTATGGGTAGATTCAGATACGGGTATCACATGGGAGGTAAATCTATCCTTAGCTAAACCTCTAATTAATGAGGTCACCCTTAGTGGAATGTGGCATGAGAGCTCAAACAGCTCCCAAATGTTAGATACGTCATATAATTTGGACTTGTTTATATGTCCATGCCGGTACGGGGGCGGGATCTACCCCCGTACCCAGTCAGCGAACTAGATGATGACAAGAGCTAGCAGCCTCAGAATGGCAACCGAATACCGAACTGCATCGCTAGATTGCGCAGGCCGCCTATGATCAATCCAAAGATACCCAGGATACTTGTGATGGAGATCAGAACTGTGGCCCACATTGGCAGCGGACCAGAACTCGACATGTCATCGCCTCGTTGCTCCTTTAGCTTGAAGGCGAAGAGTCTATCTTTGGCCTCTGGATCAGCTTGGCTTGCCTTATTGACCGCATAGACAGTGCCGTCAGCGCCGACCGAGATATGGTTCGTATTCATACCGGCGTCCAGACGGGCCACAACCGTATCGGTCTCCGTATCAATCGCTACTACCGTACCTGCCTTGCGGTGAGCCACGTAGATGCGACCATCGCTCGGATTGTAGCGGGCATTCAACGCTGATGCTCCAGTAGGAATCTCGGTAATGAAGTCCATGGTATCGGCGTCGAATACCACGGTATTACCGGTTCCCTGCGCGGTGATATAAAGCTTATTGTTTACCGGATCCAACGCGACACCCGATGCGGATTCCACTAGATCTGAATCCATGCTCTTTGTCGTCACCTGCTTATTCGCCGAGGCGATATCGATCTTGGCAATATTCGGGTTGACCCTCGAAGTGGTATACAGCAAGCCCTTGTCAGCATTAAGAGCAAGTGACATTGTGATGGCAAAATCTGGGCCGAGATCAATGGCTACGGGAGCATCAGCCTCGAGATCATAGATATGAACAGCGCCGGTGGCACGAGAAACCATGGAAACATAAGCCAAACCTGTTTTCTCATCGATAACAACATCGCGTGGATGCGCGGTACTCCCCTCGCTCCACGTCTTCACCAGACTGAGATCGCTTTGGCGATAGACACTGACAGTATCTTGCAGTGTATTGCTCACCCAGACGAGACCACGCTCATTATCTAACCCAACACCAAAGGCTCCACGCACGCTCTCACCTGTGGAATCACGATCTTGAATATCAAGAGTTTGCTCTATCGTGAAGGTCTTAGCATCAATCTTGTAGATCGAAGAATCCTCTCTGCGATTTGCCCGCGTGACAAATAGCTTGCCAGTCTTATCGTTGATGGCACTCTGGTATAAGCCCTTCCCTAGTTCCATCGACTGAGAATCATAGAGTTCCGTGGCTATGAGATCACGAGGGGCATTGACCCGCTCACCGGTGTCAACCGTGTAGTCGCGACCAGCTATGGAGTAGGTGGCCCGCACCTTCTCACGGAATGGTGCGTCGGCAGGAACCATCACTCCAGTTTGCTCCGCTATTCCACCCACGGCGCTTACCGGGGCACTCAACCAGTTCTGCCCCTCCACGCCGACACTCGTAAGTTCAGTGCCGTCGGGGAGGTTGACTACTCGCACAGTAGCTTGGGAGCCTTGAGCGGCATTCTCACTAATCATGGCATATCCAGTGGTCAGCAGACGGAGTTCCTTTGTGGTCGTACCATCGCTCACAGTAAGCATATGCGCTCCTGCAAGAGCACTGCCCACGGGTAGAGTCACGGTAGTTTTTAATACACCCGCAGGATCAACCACGAGATCATCGGGCAGTGTCAGCGCTTGGGTACCGATGCTCATCGTGGGTGTGGCGCCTGCCATCATCCCCTCGACGACGAGGGAAACGCGGATCTCGCCGGCCTTGGCACGTCGAGAGTCCGTGGCATACCCGGTTACACTTTTAATCTCAGGAGATTGGATGGTGAGGGTGCCACACAAACCGTCGTCAGCTGCGGTGTTATCCACAAAGAAGGGGACAGAATAAGACAGTCGTTCGCCCCCTTGCCCTCCACCTAAGACGGTCAGGAAGTTTTGGCCATTAGGAAGATCCTGCGGAAGGACAACGTGGATATCCAATTCGCCATTAGCAAATAGATCGGACGGAACTATTAAGTTCGGGGATTCCGTTTCTGTTCCCGAAATTTCGAGGTTTGATCCCTGAGCCTGATCGGCGCGAACCCAATTATTAGCACCTTTATTAATTTTGATAACCAAAGGGTTTTCAGCGCTGCGAGGGGCGACCCCGCTGGCGGTTAGATGGATGGTATCTCCCGAGCGGAAATTTTTGACATCAGCATTGTCGATGGTGAGGGTCATATCCTCGGGAGCTATATTGCCGGGCGCCTGCACAGAAGCGCAAACCTCGGTGGCAAATGCGGGAGTCGTAGCAACGACGCCGAGCCCAGAGGCCACCACGGTTATACTCATGAGTCCAGCGAGAGCGCGCTGGTGAGCTTTGGGGGCGAGAAGATTCTTCATATAATCACTTTCCGTTTTTTTATTTGATCCATACCTGCAAGTGCAGACCGCTAATCTGTTATCTATAAGGGGCCACATAGCTCGACTTGGGGGGAATAGATTTTCAGCATCACCGTGAGCAGGCTATGGAAACCAGAGGGTGTATCTGAGCATTTTGGGAGATCTGATATCAAGCTCGATATCACCCCCATATACGTAGAAAATCTGTAGAAAATCTTGGGGAGCCAGATGCAGAATTCAACCTTTTGACTGATTTCTCAACCGTACTCTCGGTTGATGATCTTAAGCCGGCCCCACTGGGCTCTCAACGGGGCAAATCCGCACTTGAGGCGATAATGGCACCTCGCGCTGGGTGACGTAAAAGGTGACCAGTCTTTTTGTAAACGCCTAATTGATATGGTTAGCCAAAGCTTTTCAAAAGCCGGATAACCTCACGCGCCCCGATTGATTCTCAAAAAGTTGAATACCTCACAAAAACTCGGGGGTAAAAAAGCAGCACACCCACTAAATGGGCAGTCCATACCCATGACTATCCCTGGCCACCGGCTTGCAATCGAGTAATCATCGGATGATTCAGCCAGAAGGTGGAAAATAATTAGCCTCGATCGCATCGTCGTGCTTTAATGGGTACATCATTTTGGTTAGGCTTAGTTAACAAAAAGTTGTACTACGTTCTAGCTTAAGGCTTCGGCTGGAATGTAGACCTGATCACAAATCGGCTGCACCGGCGACGGCAAAAAGATGAATAGACGCCTGACACTGTCATTTTTCTTTGCACACCGTACTTTTGATTCCCTTAATCCCCTTAATCAGCATTCCTTTAATCAGCGAAAAGAACTCCACAGCTATGCATTCCCCATCACAACATCTCTGTGTCACCGGAGCAGCCGGAGGAATAGGACGTGCCGTCATCGCGCATGCCACTGCTCGCTACCGGGCGATCACCGCCATCGACCAAGACACCGTGGATATCCGCGATGAAGCACGGGTACGTCAGGTCGTTGCCCGCGCCGAAAATCAACACGGCCCAATCGATGCACTCATCCACGTTGCTGGCGTCATGCAGCCCGATCGCTGCTTAGAAGAAGACCATAGCTTCTTTGGCAACCAGAATTTTGAGGTCAATATAGGAGGCACCATCGCTGTAGTCTCACCCATAGCCCAGGCCATGTGCGCCCGGCGGCGCGGAAGCATTGTTGTGGTTTCCTCTAATGCCGCAACGACTCCACGCATCGGGATGGCCAGCTACGGGGCGTCAAAGGCAGCCGTGACAGCCTGGACTCGCACCTTAGGGCTCGAATGCGCTCGCTACGATGTCCGCTGCAATATCGTCTCCCCAGGGTCTACACTCACGCCCATGCTCACCGGTATGTGGCCAGATGGCGTTGATGCAAGCGAGCGCGTCATTGCCGGCACCGCTAGTGAGTATCGCCTCGGAATTCCGCTGCAGAAACTCGCCCAACCTGATGATATTGCCCATGCGTGCCTCTTCCTCGTCTCCCCTGAATCAGCTCATATCACGATGCACGATCTGCGTATCGACGGGGGCGCAACTCTCGACAGCTAGGCTCTACCGGTATCTTGCGATTGGACACTTTAATGGCTATCCCCCAGATTTCTCCTTACGGTCTGCCCCAACCGCCAGCTGTGCGCGCCGCAGGTTGGCAACTCAATGTGTATCGAGCGGCCTTGCTGATTCACGATATGCAAAATTATTTTATCCGCGCCTATCACCCTGATCAGGAGCCCATCCGCACCGTCATAGCCAATATCGCAGCCCTCGCCGATCGAGCTCGATCCCTTGACATCCCCGTCTTTTATTCGGCGCAACCCCCTCGGCAACACCCCCACCAGCGGGGTCTTCTTAACGAGGTGTGGGGAGTTGGAATGCAGACCGCTCATGATGCGGAGATCATCGCCCCCTTGGCGCCAGAAGCAGGAGATCATGTGATTGAAAAATGGCGCTACTCGGCTTTCGAACGGACCTGCCTAGCTGGAGCACTCTCGTACAGTGGGCGCGATCAACTCATCATTACTGGAGTCTACGGGCATATGGGATGCCAAGTCAGTGCCGGCGATGCCTTTATGAAAGATATTCAGCCGTTCCTTATCAGTGACGCCATAGCTGACTTCACCCGCGACGAGCATGAACAAGCACTATTATGGGTGGCCAAGCGGTGCGGCGTTGTTCTTCCTACCCGCCACGTGTTCAAACAATTAGATCCTGCGGGAGGAGAATAATATGCGCAGCTTTATTTTTATTTCACCAGAAGAAAACCTCAGCGCCCACGGGATTGCTCAGAAATTCTCCACCGTGCACGATGGAATTGACTACCTCAATAATGGCGGAGAAATTGTTCTAGGAGCTCTTTCCTTCCACCCTGATCGCACACCCTATCTTTTTGCTCCGGACAGTTTTCAGTTCTCTTCTACCACCCCTACCCTTACTGAGCAGGAATCACTCACCGTCGTATCCGTGACAGATTCTCCTAGCCCTAGCCAGCACTATGAATCAATCAACCGCGCTATTGGTGATATTAAAGCAGGGAAGGTTGACAAGATTGTGCTCTCCCGCGCGCAGCGTTACCACCTCCTTCACGAACCGCACCCCGAGGCCATCCTGGCGCGATATATGCACAGTGCCGGCACCGGCTACGGCTATCTCAGCGCAGTAGGCAACGGCGAGTACTTCGTAGGACCCAGCCCAGAAATTCTCCTCCTCAAGCGCGGTAAAAGTTTCATCTCCTTGCCCTTGGCTGGCACTGCCCCGCGCAGTGAGGACTCTACAATCGATAACCAGCGTGCGGAGTTATTAAAAAACTCGCATAAGGATCATATTGAGCACGCCTATGTTACCGAAGGGCTCCGAGAGATTCTCGCTCCGCTAAGCCGCACGTTGGATATTCCACGCCACCCTTCACTCATTCGCACCACGCATACGTGGCATTTGGGGACCCGTATTCAGGGAGAACTAAAAGAAAATATGACTGCCCTTGAATTGGCCTCTCTATTACACCCCACGGCAGCAGTCAACGGTTACCCAAAAAACCGAGCTCTTGAGATACTCAAAGAGCGTGAACCGGATCGCGGCTTTTATGCTGGCACGGTGGGGTGGTCGGACCGCCATGGCAACGGTGAGTGGCGGGTGGCTATCCGGAGCGCGCTCATTGGTGGACGTGATGTCACCGCGTACGCTGGGGGCGGAATTGTAGCCGATTCGGTAGCTGCGGAGGAACTGGCAGAAACCTCCACGAAGTTGGGGCCGATCCGCGCGGTTCTCAATCTTGGTCCAGAAGTGGTGCATCCCGTGCCCCAAGGACCGCCTCATCAGAGCTCCGAGAAGGACTCGATATGATGACCTATACCCCCTACCCACCAGAGCGCGCCGCGTATTACCTCAGTAGGGGATATTGGACATCCGATACCTTCGCTGATTTCTTTGCGCACCAAGCGCAAAAATATCCACACCACACTGCACTCGTAGCCCAGGACAGTGGAGGAGACATACACCGCTCCAGCTATCTGGACCTCAACACACATATCGAAGCTACCGCCGCCTTTTTCGCCGAAAGTGGAATAAACAACGGCGATTTCGTGGTCGTGCAGCTTCCTAATATCTACGAATTTGCCGTCACTATTGGCGCCCTCTTCCACCTCGGGGCACTGCCAGTATTCGCCCTACCGGCACACCGTGGCCACGAATTACGGCATTTTATTAGTCAGAGCAAAGCTACAGCACTGGTGTGCGCCGCCGAATTTCAAGGATTTAATCACGCGGCACTCGCGGATTCTTTGCGCGAAGAATTTCCTACGCTCACCGTTATCATCGCTAGCCCACATGAGGACCACAGCGACAACCTCTACCTTCACTCCGGCGTGTGGCTCAGTGGTGCTACCTACCCGCGCCACGCTGTCGATGCCTTAGATCTTGCCTTCTTGCAGGTTTCCGGAGGAACCACCGGAACCCCTAAGCTCATCCCTAGGACCCACGCCGACTATCTCTATTCGGTGCGTGAATCCGCTCTCATATGCAGCCTCGACGAGCACACCCGCTTCCTTGTCATTTTGCCGGTGTCCCATAATTTTACGATGAGCTCCCCCGGGGTCTTAGGGGTTTGGCTCAAGGGTGGCACTGTCGTCTTTTGCACCGATCCCTCTCCCTCCACGGCCTTTAAGATTATCGCTCATGAGGCTATTACCATGACCTCATTGGTACCTCCCTTGGCACTCGCATGGCTTGCTGTTCATGCCAACACCAAACCCGATCTCTCTTCGCTGGAGATTCTCCAAGTAGGTGGGGCTAAATTCTCTAGCGCTGCAGCCAGCCGCATCGGCCCAGAGCTCGGGTGTCAGTTGCAACAGGTCTTCGGGATGGCCGAAGGTTTGGTGAACTATACCAGATATGATGATCCACCTGAGCTGGTCACCACAACTCAAGGCCGTCCCATCTCCGCTGATGATGAGATCAGGATCATTGATGATTCTGGCCAACCGGTAGCCCCAGGTGAACCCGGTATTTTGCTAACCCTCGGCCCGTATACCATCAATAGTTATTTCAACGGCGCGGACCCAGATTCCTTTAGCCCAGACGGCTTCTATATCACTGGCGATATTGTCCGCCAACTCCCCACAGGCCACCTGATCGTTGAGGGTCGTTCCAAAGATCAGATTAACCGCGGAGGCGAGAAAATCTCCGCCGAGGACATCGAAAACCACCTCATCACCCACCCCCTGATCCGCGACGCCGCCCTCGTGGGCGTGGCAGATGACATGCACGGGGAGAAAACCTGTGCTTTTATCGTGCGCGAAGTACTCACCACTGACACCGAGCTCAGCACTAGTGGTCCTAGTGGTCCTAGTAGGCCTAGTGGTCTCAGTGCTGCAGAACTACGGCAGTATCTACGCAACCGTGGTGTAGCGAGCTATAAAATTCCCGATTTCTTCGAATTCGCCCAGGAATTTCCACACACCGGGGTGGGCAAAACCAGCCGCAAAGAATTACGCGCTTTAGTACTCAAATATATCCAAAGCACTTCGGAGTCCACACCATCATCAGAGTAAGGAGCACACCAATGAAACTGACCGAGACACAATTAAAAGATGAACTCGCCACAGTTTTAGGCATTTCCCCTGAGATCATCACTGCCGACGCTTTAATGGTTGATCTCGGTCTTGATTCCATGGGGCTCATTATGTTGGTAGAGAAATGGCGAGCCGATGGCTACGAGGTGGAATTCAACGACCTGATTGCTGCCCCCACCTTTGGTCAGTGGCTCGACATTCTCAGCACCTAAAACCACAGGACATATAACCATCGTGCTGCCACTACTAGGCAGCCAAAAAGCTGGGAGTTATCAGTGTTTTATCGCGATGCAGAGATCATCGATGCCTGTGCGACAATGAACAACCCTGCGCACTTTTTATCCCAGCTTCTCACCCAGGGAACCCCACTACATCACCCCACCGGGATCGAGATGACTTTCCTTGTGGATCTCTGCGAGCTTGACCCCGCCTACGGGGTCTCTCCACCAGATGACGTTCATGTATGGATTAATCGCCTGACCGATAAGACACGCCACGCTCACGGGTTGATGCGCCAGGTCCCAGGAACATCCGTGTGGGTCCGCACCTTGACAATTCCCCCAACTGTGCGCGCTTCCTATTGCTTCCGCATCAATGCTGGCCACTATCGCCCTCCAGGGCACAATAATTATCCTCACTTCTTCGACCCCCACGCCCGATTCGGTCATCTCATTTCTGAAGGGAGAAAAGGGCTCTCGCTCATCCGCGGGCGGTCGGCTCCCCCACACCCTATATGGGATGCACTCACGCACCCACACCCGGCGCGCTTCGATTGCTCACCCGAGGGTATCTACTCCTATTTTCCGGCAATCCCTTGTGCTGATTTGCCCCTGCTGATTCTGCTCGACGCCGATATATGGTTTCAGCGTCTCCACCTTGAGGTGGCGCTCGATCAGGCCATCGCGCACGGCATGATTCCTCCGGTTGCTGTTATCGGCCTTGGTTTTTCCTCGCCCGATAAGCGTCGCCAGATGCTCACTGTAAATCCCGAGACTTCGCATTATATTGCTTCCCAATTACCTCTTATGGCCCAGCAATTGGCTAAGACCCGCGGCCATCGCCTCAGCAGCGCCAAGCCTCTCATTGCAGGTCAGAGCCTTGGGGCTTTTCAGGCGCTGTATATAGCTCTTAATTGTGCTGATCTTTTCGGGGCGGTTATTGCGCAGTCACCGTCGCTGTGGTGGCACCCAGGGCCGGAAGCCAGCCCGCGCGATCTAAATAACCAGGTGCTTCCATGGCTGGTCACCGAACTCTATGAGCTGAGCATTCCACAGCGCCTACCCCACTTCTATATCTCCACAGGACTGCGGGAGGATCAACTCCTACCGCATGTTATGTCATTAATAACAGCCCTCGATGACCTAGATTGGCCCCATTCATTTTCTCTTATCGACGGCGGCCATGACCTCGCGTGGTGGCGGGAGACGCTTTTCGACGATCTAAGCGCCGCCCTCAGCGAGTACCCACGCGCCCACCTCGATCCTCGCGCTTTTTCGACTACCTATCCCCGATAAGGACTCATCATGCATTCCCCCACTACCTACATCGCTCTGAGTCCCACGCAGCAATCTATGTGGTTCGCCCATATGCTTGACCCCACCAGCGCGCAGTACCAAACCGCGGAGCTCATTATTTTCGACGGCGAGGTAGATATCGATCTCCTCCGCACGGCCATCACGCAGTGTATTCAATCGGTGGAGGTTATCAATGCTCATTACGATAGTCCGCACCGCGCCGTGCTCCAGCCGAATCCGTGCCAGGTGACCGTGGTAGAGGCGCCCGTTGATTACCCTAGAAAGTTCGCCCGCACCATCATGCTTACCCGGCTTAATGGCGATCTCGTGGGAGAAACACTCACTGCTCACTGGCTGTTTAGGGATCAAGATCATAGGGTGTACTGGCTGGCTCGCTTTCACCATATCTGCTGTGATGGTTTCTTTGTCAATGCTCTTATCCGCTGGATAGCGGATACCTACACCGCCTTCGTCAATCACGCGCACTTACCGTCGTCACCCTTTATTCCTCCTGACTATGTGGCAGCAGAATTCACCCTTGAACCGCCTACTCCGAGTGCGGCGACACGCGATTATTGGAGTGCGACTCCGCTGGTCACCCCACCCCCTTTGCTGGAACCGGCGGGAGATGAACTCATGGTCAGCGCTAGGGCCACTGTAGCTGCTTCGGCGCGCCGATCATTTATGGCTTTAGCGCGCGAGTATCACGCCCAGGAGCTGGAGTTATTATTGGCGAGCTTGGCTCATTATTGCGGTGTGCTCTCAGGCGTCACCGAGCGCATTAGTATCGGGGTCCCCATGATGAACCGCCCCCTAGGACAGGCGCTGGTAAGCCAGGGCCCCTTAGTCAATGTTCTAGGCCTCGACGTTGATCTTCATATCCCGCAGCCTGGAATCGATATCAACGAGGTATCTAAGGCGCTGAGTCTCCTCCGCGCCCATAGTGATATCAGCGCGGCCCAATTGCGAGTGCTTAAAGGGATCTCGGATCCCTATGAGCGTTTTATTGGGCCGCATCTAAATTTCCGGCCCTTTAGCCCGAGGTTTCAATTTGCAACGATCCAAGCACTCCTGGAGACCATTGCCGTGGGGCCGATTAATGATTGCGAATTCATCATTCAGTCCACACCATTAGCGGAATTAGAAATAATTGTCTTGGGTCGCGGCTCCAATAACGCGCACCTTGTTCGCGACCACGCCCAGCGCTTCGCTGAGTTTATCAGCACACTAGATATCTCGGGTGGCCCCCTCTTTGCGGGAAAATCTGTAGCTACGGCGCATGAACGTAGCTCCATTGCTCATCATCAAGGGGATCGCCGAGCCATCGAGTACCAGACCCTCGGAGAGATGATCACCGCTGCCCGCAAGCGATATGGTCAGCTGGATAAACTTCTTGGTACCTTTGACCTCGGTGGGGAAGATCTGCGTTGGCTTAGTGCTCCCGAGGTATGGGCGAGAGTTGATAGGCGATGCGCGGCTCTGCGCAGCTACGGTCTCCAGCCCGGGCATATCGTCGTCCTGCATATAGAACGCGGAATGGAATTCCTTCTTACTGTCGCGGCTCTTGCTCTCATGGGAGTGACGTGGTGCCCAGTAGACCCCACCCTGCCGCTAGCGCGACGCACCTATATGATCGACGCCAGCGGAGCGGACGTGGTAATGTCTGCCACTTCGCTCGATCACCCGATCCCTACTATAAGGGTCACCGATTCCACCTGCTCAGCTCCTACGTCCCCTATCCGATCCCCCCATGCGCATCCACAGTGCGCCTATATCCTTTTTACTTCCGGATCCACTGGCGCCCCGAAGGCGGTAGCAAATTCTCAGGCAGGTATTGTCAATCGACTCAGCTGGATGTGCGAGTATTACCAGATAACACCTGAGGATATTGTGCTGCATAAAACACCCAGTTCTTTCGATGTGTCAGTATGGGAGTATCTCTTAGCTTTTACTCACGGGATCCCAACTGCGATTGCGACGCCACTAGCTCATAAGAATCCAGCCGTCATTGCCTCCCATCTCACTCTGGCGCACGCCACGATTTGTCATTTTGTGCCTGCCGCCCTCACATCCTTTTTAAGTTTCACTCAACACCCCTCGAAAAGAGACCAGTGGGACGCAGCTCGCTTTAATCTGCGCGCCCTTATCTGCTCAGGTGAGGCATTGGAGGCAAGCCTGGCATCTCGCGCTCAGGATTTCTTTGATGCTGATATTCATAATCTTTATGGACCCGCCGAGGCGGCGATTGATGTCACCGCCCATACCTTTACACCGACCGATCATCTGGTCCCCATTGGGGCACCGGTATGGAATACCGATATCCATATTGTTGACCCCTATTTCGCGCCCCTGCCACCAGGCTTTAGCGGCACTGTACTGATTGGTGGCATACAGGTGGGATTGGGATATATAGGGCGCGAAGATCTCACCGCGCAGCACTTTATTACCCTCCCCCACCTGGGCCCCACCACGCTCTATAACACCGGTGACACGGCTTATTGGTTGAATGGGGAGCTGATCTATACGGGGCGAGCAGATAGCCAGGTGAAAATTCGCGGCCAGCGTGTGGAGCTCGCGGAGATCGAGAATACCCTATCGAAGCTCCCCGAGGTGCTCGCCGTGGCGGTCGTTATTGACCACAGCCATGGGGACCCCAAAATTGTGGCTTATTATATTCCCGCTGATCGAGAAGTTCCCGAATTACTCGATCGCCATGCGCGCTCCTTCCTCGCGGAATATATGGTGCCCTCGTTCTATATAGCGCTTGACGCTTTCCCCATGACTCCCAATGGCAAACTAGATACCCAGGCCCTACCAGCCCCCATCCTTGAGCACACAGGTGGCGCAATAATTTCACTCGATCCCACGGAACAGGCAGTCCACAAGGCTTTTGAAGAGGTTCTGGGGCAGCGTGTCAACGATGCTGATCAGAGTTTCTTTTCCCTAGGCGGTCATTCGCTTAGTGCGGTGGACTTAGCGCTGAAATTTCCGCAACTTAGTGTGGCAGATATATTTGCCCACCCCACGATTTCCGGCCTGGCTAAATGTCTGAACTATTCAACAGATGCTGGAGGTTTCGATCCGGTTATTACTCTGCGTCCGCATCACGGTGGGGCAGCTATTTTCTGCTTCGCTCCAGCAGGTGGACTCACCTGGTCCTATTCCCCCCTGGCGCACCTCCTGGAAGAGTACGATCGGCACTCAGGTAGCGGCATTTTTGGGATGCAATCTCTGGGTATTCTCGATACTGCGCACCGAGCAACCAGCATTCAGGCACAAGCGCGAGCTTCACTAGATAAAATTCGAGAGCTGTGGCAGATCCATCATTTTAGCTCTGTCGTGCTTGTCGGCTGGTCGGTGGGTGGCGTTGTGGCTCATGAAGTGGCCTGCCAACTTCAGCACAGCTGGGACGGTGTCGCTATCAGCGGACTCTATCTCCTTGATGCCTACCCTCCTCAGGTATGGCAATCTGTGCCGATCCCCTCTGAGGAGGAGTTATGGGCAGGAGTTCTCGCCATGGCAGGGCTCAAGCGCGCCGATGATACTCCCCTGAGCGCAGCTGAGATCATCGCGGCCATGAGGGATTCCCATGGAGTTTTTTCCCAGTTGCGTGACCACGAAATTGATGGCATTAGGACAATGGTAGCGCACAATGCATCGTTGATGCGTGAGCACACTGCAGGCTTTTACTCTGGGCAAGCGGTGCACTATACCGCGGGGCTAGATCGAGCAACCCGGTTACCGGAGATTACGGTGAGCGCTTGGGATCATCTGATTGAGCACCTGGAGTGCGTTGAGTATCCCGTCAATCATCCAGGGATGGTGGGAGTAGAGGTTCTAAATGACCTGGCTCAGCGGATTTCGCATTAAAAAAAGACCCTGTGAAGATATTTTCTTCACAAGGTCTTTCAACCACACAGATTTAGCGTGCCTTCTCGACGATTTCTACGAGACGGAAGTGCTTATCTTTTGAAAGTGGACGGGTCTCTTCGATGCGAACCAGATCGCCAATGCCGGCAATCTCATTCTCGTCGTGAGCCTTTACTTTCGAGTTGGTACGGATGGTCTTGCCGTAAAGAGCGTGCTGGTGACGGTCTTCGAGCTCAACCACGATAGTCTTCTGCATCTTGTCAGAGACGACATAACCGGTGCGTACTTTGCGTGCGCCCTTTTCCTTCTTGTTCACTTTTGCCTCACTCATAATTAAGCCTCAGCTCCTGGAACTACAGACAGGCCAAGTTCGCGCTCGCGAATGACAGTGTAGATACGAGCAATATCGGTCTTCACTGCACGCAGGCGGCGGTTATTGGTCAACTGACCGGTTGCGGCCTGGAAGCGCAGGTTGAACAGCTCTTCCTTAGCCTCAGAGAGGCGGGTTGCTAGCTCCTCGGCGTTCAGCTCGCGAAGCTCGTGTGCGGGGGTACCGTTAGCCATTAGAACTGGTCCTCCTTCTTAACAATACGAACCTTGCAAGGAAGCTTCTGGCCTGCACGACGCAGCGCCTCAAGAGCGGTTTCCTCATTTGGGTAGCTCATCTCGAAGAGAATGCGACCCGGCTTGACGTTTGCAATCCACTTTTCCACAGGGCCCTTACCGGAACCCATACGAACACCGAGTGGCTTCTGGGTCAGTGGACGGTCTGGGAAGATATTGATCCAAACCTTGCCACCACGTTTGACGTGGCGGTTAATTGCAATACGTGCAGACTCGATCTGACGGTTGGTGATATAGGCGGGCTCGAGAGCCTGGATTGCGTAATCACCGAAAACAATGCGGTTACCGCCCTTAGAAACGCCACTACGGTGTGGACGGTGCTGGCGGCGGTATTTCACGCGCTTTGGAATAAGCATAGGTCTTAGCCCTCCTGCTTCTGCTCAGCGCGCTGACGACGCTGGCCACCGCGACGCGGACGCGCGTTGCGGTCACCGCGGCCACGGCGCTCTGCTGGTGCGTTGATTTCACTCTCGCGACGGCCGCCGACAACGTCACCCTTGTAGATCCACACCTTGACGCCAATGCGTCCGAAGGTGGTGTGAGCCTCGTAGGTGCCGTAATCGATTTCGGCGCGGAGGGTATGTAGTGGAACGCGACCTTCGTGGTAGCGCTCGGTCCTAGACATTTCGGCACCGCCGAGACGACCAGAACATACAACCTTGATGCCCTTGACGTGAGGCTGACGCATAGCGCCTTGGATTGCCTTACGCATAGCACGGCGGAATGCCACACGGTTGGTGAGCTGTTCGGCTACCGACTGTGCAACCAGCTGTGCATTGGCGTCAACGTTCTTGACCTCGAGGATATTGAGGGCAACCTGCTTACGGGTGAGCTTCTCGAGCTCGCCGCGCAGACGGTCAGCCTCGGAACCACGGCGACCGATCACAATACCCGGGCGGGCGGTGTGGATGTCGATGCGGACGCGGTCGCGGGTGCGCTCGATAACAATATCGGCGATACCAGCGCGGTCGAGGGTTTTGGTGAGGAACTCGCGGATCTTGATATCTTCTGCGAGGTACTCTGCGTAATTCTTATCGGCGTACCAGTGGGACTTCCAGTCGGAAGTGATACCCAATCGGAGACCGTGTGGATGGATCTTCTGTCCCACGTTTATGCACCTGCCTTTTGGCTCTCGACAACCACGGTGATGTGGCTGGTGCGCTTGCGGATCGCGAAAGCACGACCCTGGGCGCGAGGCTGGAAACGACGCATGGTGGGGCCCTCGTCAGCATAGGCTTCAGAGATGACCAAGGTGCGTGGATCCAAGCCGAAGTTATTCTCAGCGTTGGCCGCTGCGGAATGAATCACTTTAGCTAGTGGCTCAGAAGCATGCTGGGGAGCGTACTTCAAGATAGCCAGAGCTTCTTCGACTGACTTGCCGCGTACGAGATCGATAACACGACGAGCCTTCATAGGGGTTACGCGGACGAAGCGGGCGGTCGCGCGTGCGGAATTGATTTCGCTCATCGCTTATCGACGTCCCTTCTTCTTATCGTCTTTAATATGACCCTTGAAGGTCTTGGTTGGTGCGAATTCACCCAGTTTGTGGCCGACCATGGAGTCGTCTACGAATACTGGAACATGCTTACGACCGTCGTGAACGGCGAAGGTGTGTCCAATGAAATCTGGGAGAATGGTGGAACGGCGGGACCAGGTCTTGATGACCTGCTTCGTACCCTTTTCGTTTTGAGCGTCTACCTTCGCGAGGAGGTGCTCATCGACGAACGGGCCTTTCTTTAGGCTACGTGGCATCTTTCCTTACCTCCTCTTAGCGCTTCTTGCTCTTATTAGACCGGCGACGCTGCACGATCATATTGTTGCTGTACCGGTTCGGGTTGCGGGTACGGCCTTCCTTCTTGCCCCATGGGGACACTGGGTGACGACCACCAGAAGTCTTACCTTCACCACCACCGTGTGGGTGGTCGACCGGGTTCATAACGACACCACGGACGGTTGGGCGAACGCCCTTCCAACGCATACGGCCAGCCTTGCCCCAGCGCACGTTGATTTGATCAGCATTGCCAACCTCACCAACGGTAGCGCGGCAACGGATGTCGACGCGGCGGATTTCGGAAGATGGCATACGCAGTACAGCGTATTTACCAGCCTTACCGAGCAACTGGATGGATGCACCAGCAGAACGGGCGAGCTTGGCGCCGGCGCCAGGCTTGAGTTCTACGCAGTGGATAACGGTACCAGCTGGGATATTACGCAGTGGCAGGTTGTTACCAACCTTGATATCAGCATTGGCGCCAGCTTCGAGCATCTGCCCCTGCTTGAGGCCCTTAGGAGCCACGATATAGCGCTTCTCGCCGTCTACGTAGTGCAGCAGGGCGATATTAGCGGTACGGTTCGGGTCGTACTCGATATGAGCGACCTTAGCGGGGATACCATCTTTGTCATTGCGACGGAAGTCGATGAGACGGTACTGGCGCTTATGTCCACCACCCTTGTGGCGAACAGTGATGTGGCCGTGTACATTACGGCCACCCTTCTTGGGAAGTGGGCGAACCAGGGACTTTTCCGGGGTCGAGCGAGTGATCTCCTCGAACATGGAAACGGAGCTCTGGCGGCGACCCGGGGTTGTCGGCTTGTATTTACGAATAGCCATAGTTTTTCCTTACCTCGACTCTCTTAAGCGCTCTGGCCGAAGATGTCGATTGTGTCGCTGCCCTCACGGAGCGTCACGTAGGCGCGCTTGGTGGCTTTGCGGGAACCAAAACCGGAGCGAGTGCGCTTGCGCTTGCCCTCTCGATTAATGGTATTCACGGAAGCTACCTGAACGCCGAAGATCTGCTCGACGGCAATCTTGATTTCGGTCTTATTAGCGGTCTTAGCGACGTAGAAAACATAAGTGTTTTCTTCCATCAGACCATAAGACTTCTCGGATACAACCGGTGCGAGGATAATATCGCGGGGATTTGCGATCTTAGCCATTAGTTCTCCTCCTTAACCGCACCCTGGGTGCGGGTGATGAAGGTATTGAGAGCCTCGACGGAGAATACTAGATCATCAGACTTGAGCACATCATAGGTGTTCAGCTGATCAGCGAATAGCACCTGGACATGCTCTAAGTTGCGAGCACTCTTTTGGGCAGTAATATCCTCACGGCCGACGACGAACAATACGTTGCGACGATCGGTGAGACGCTCGAAGAACGTCTTTGCGGACTTGGTTGAAGGGGTTTGACCAGGAACGAGCTCTTCCACCACGTGGATGCGTGCGTTGCGTGCACGATCCGACAGGGCGCCGAAGAGAGCGGCCTTGATCATTTTCTTCGGGGTGCGCTGCGCATAATCGCGTGGCTTAGGGCCGTGCGAAATGCCACCACCGGCGAAGTGAGGTGCGCGGATCGAGCCCTGACGAGCACGACCGGTTCCCTTTTGACGGAAAGGCTTACGCCCACCGCCACGGACTTCACCGCGAGTTTTGGTGGAGTGGGTACCCTGGCGCTTAGCAGCGAGCTGAGCGTTGACTACCTGGTGCAGCAGCGCGATTGAGACTTCACGATCGAAGATCTCTGCTGGCAACTCAACGGTGCCATTGGTGGCACCTTGAGCGGTGTGGACGTCCAATGTTAAATGGCTCATGCGTGTGCACCGCCCTTCACTGCGGTCTTAACGGTCACGATGCCTCCACGGTTGCCCGGGATTGCACCCTTGATCAGGATGAGGTTAGCATCGGCGTCAATCTTCTGAACCTTGAGGTTCTGGGTTGTGACGCGGTCGGAACCCATGCGGCCAGCCATGCGCTTGCCCTTGAAGATGCGGCCTGGGGTAGCGCAAGCACCAATACCACCGACACGGCGGTGAGCTGCTTGGTTACCGTGAGATGCACCCTGTCCGGCAAAGCCGTGGCGTTTCATGCCGCCGGCGAAGCCTTTGCCCTTGGAGGTACCGGTAACGTCGACGAAGGTGGTGCCTTCGAAGATATCAGCGGTGACTTCCTGGCCGACTTCGTAACCAGATACATCATCCATGCGGATTTCGGCTACGTGACGGCGCGGGGTAACTCCGGCCTTGTTGAAGTGGCCGGTGCCTGGCTTGTTTACTTTGCGTGGGTCGATATCGCCAAAGGCGATCTGGATGGCGCTATAGCCATCGATTTCGGGGGTACGAATCTGGGTTACAACGCATGGCCCAGCTTCAACGACGGTCACCGGTACTACGCGGTTCTCTTCGTCGAAGATCTGGGTCATACCGAGCTTGCGGCCCAGAATGCCCTTGATCTCAGTTTCACTCATTATTTATTCTCCGGATGCCAAGAAAGTCGTCGATTACACAATATTCACATCGACGCTGGCCGGAAGATCGATGCGCATGAGCGCGTCGACCGTCTTCGGCGTCGGGTCGAGGATGTCGATGAGGCGCTTGTGAGTGCGCATCTCGAAGTGCTCGCGAGAGTCCTTGTACTTATGGGGAGAACGGATAACGGCATATACGTTCTTTTCGGTTGGCAATGGCACTGGGCCTACCACTCGTGCACCCGTACGGGTGACGGTCTCGACAATTTTGCGTGCAGACGCGTCAATTGCTTCGTGGTCGTAGGCTTTTAGCCGAATGCGGATCTTTTGTCCCGCCACGCTTTCCTCTTCCTCGCTTGTCCCACTTCCACAATGGATTGGTGGGAATCGCTTCATCTTATTCTCTATAACGTTGTCCAGGAGTTCTTGGGATACCTGGGCGCAACGCCAGTTTCTTACTTGATTGTCTATTCCAGACTTGCTAGGAAAATGTCGAACATGTCGATGTGGCTACAAAGCTCACAAACTTTGGCCTTTTCACTAGCCCTCGGGGTACAAGACCCAAGAAGTCAAGCCGGAAGGGATCGGGCGCTAGGTTTTCACCTAGGTGATCACTTACGTACTGCCGCTGTTTATTTGCCATGCATCCACGTCACTTATCCTGGCCTTCAAATAGAACTCGCGTGAGCTCATTCTCCTTGAAGAAACCTCCTAGATGCTTCAGTAATAACAAGGCCGCTAACCCTCGTAAGGAGGATCCGTACCTCTTAAATACTAAAGTCACCTTAAGTGAAGGTGTCATGTTTGCTTTGCCAGCCTCACTGAAACCGCTTGAGGGCGATACCAGTGCACCTGTCAAAGCAACCTGATCATTAAAACATGTATGAAGGAAAGTTGCAAGCTAGATTGCCAATTTGTTTCAGCGCTTAACACACCACCTTTATCACTTCATATCCCCCTTGAATGCCGATCGGCTCCCTAACGTAGCTGCGGCGGCGGAGATTCTATATAACACCGGATGACAGGTCGCGCAATCTACCGCGCAACCTACGAGGTGGAAAATTGTACGAATGGCACAGAAGCCCCCCTCGTGGGTCTATATGCTCGCCAAGAGGGGGGGATTCGGCTACTCTCGTTTTGCTCCTAGGGTAGACCTTTAAGAGTGTAGATCACGCGGGGTGCGGCCATTCTTATAGGCTTCAAGCCTAGAGTCGTCGCATTCTAGTTGGGTACGCGGCCATTTCAAGAGAGTGGCTCCGGCCTCGTAGGTGCTCTGTAAGAAGGCAAGGACTGCAGCGCGAGGATCGGCCGACTGGCGAACTACCTCATAGGGAAGCAGGAATTGCTGGAATTCCTCACTATAATAAGCGCCTTCGGGGGCGATAGCTGCGCGCTCGAATCCTTCGGGCACGGGGTAGGCGTAGGCATAGAATGCTCCCTCATCTCCCCCACCCGGCCAGAAGCCGCAGCTGGATAGTTCGTGCGAATAACCTTCAACCATGACCCAGTCGCCACAGTTGGGCGCGCCGCCCGGGTGGCGGGGGGCGAGTTCTCCACTAAAGCGCGTGCATGCAAGATCAAAGGAACCAAAGAAGAAGTGAACGGGACTGACCTTGCCAATATAGTCGGCACGGAATTCACCGATGAGATTATTCGCCTGCACAAGTTGGTGGAAAAATGCCTCGATTGCGCTCTTATCGTAGGCAGCGTCGGTCTCATTTGTGCGGAAGTCAGGTGCGGGGTCTACTTCGGTTGGGATAGGTCGAATATCGAATGGGACCTCGATCGCCTCCATTGCCTCTGCCACGAGACGGTAGAACGCGGCCACGCTCATGGATTGCAAGGCAAAATGTGCCCGCTTTCCATTTGAGCGACGGAAGTGGATCTCATGGGCGAGAAAGTCGAACTCTATATCAAAGGATCCGTCTTCAAAGGGGATCGCGGATGTACTTAGACCCGCTGGGGTGACATAGAGCGCCACTTGCCACCAGTGATTGACGAGGGGTGCGTAGGCCATGCGGATCTTGCCGATGATTTGTGTCCACATATGAACAGTCGTGCGGGTTTCTTCCCAATCGGCAACTTTGAGCGCAGGCCAGCCGGAGTGGAGAGAGTGGGTCATGATTTAAGCTACTTTCGCGTACGTGATGGATAGGAAAGTTGATAAGTCAACTACTTATAGTTTAAGCCACCCCACACCTCGGCGCCAGCCGCTGCACCGGGGCTTTTAGCACTATGCTCTCGATCACATACACACATCGCCAAAGGATGATGAGAAGTCACTAAGAAGTACCTCCTATGAGATCCAATGAATAAAATTGGATCATCATCACCCGCAGCTCCGCCCTAGACCTCACTACCTAGCCCCGGAAGGATGCTCATCAACCCGATACCACAAAACAACTGGGAGAAGACTTGATTTATCCAGTTCAAGACTAAGAAAACCGGTATTTTTGGCCCCTAAACCTAGCTTCAATAGGGAGAAAATCCAGCAGCAATAATCCTCACATCACCGCTGTGGGGGTAGTGGACGGATCGAATATTATCGAAATTTTTTTAGCTTCTGCGAGCTGTAATTATTAAAAGTCCGCGTAGAGCCGTAAATTATAAGCACAACAATTCCAATAATTTCGCAGGCTCCGTATTCACAATGCCGGAGTAGATGTGGGATACTGTCGTTTTACGCACCAACGCCGGTTTTAAGCCTCCTGGAGAACTTTAAAGCCCTGTGACTTTCGCACGTGATGGAGAAAACCATTGTTCAAATATCTACTGAGGAAAGCAGCTAGCTGGACGCTCATCGTCTTTCTGGCAACAAATATTACTTTCTTCCTAGCGTCGGCCTTCCTCGACCCTCGCTCGAATTATATTGGGCGGAGGCCACCGTTAACCCCCGAGCAGATTGACACACTCCTTGTGCCCTATAATCTCAGCCCCACCATCCCCTTGTGGCAGCGGTGGTGGAATTGGTTAAGCGATATCCTGCTCCACTGGAACTGGGGCTATTCTCCAACTGGATCCCTCGTTAATGATGAAATTAGTTTCCGCATCTGGGTATCCGCTCAACTGATGCTCGTCGCTACCCTCATAACCATCGTCCTTGGAGTGTCGGTGGGCGTGTACACAGCGTCTAGGCAATACCAGCGAGGTGACCGAATCTGGCAGGCTATCTCAATCGTGGCCATGAATGTCCACGTCGTCGTCGCATCGATTATCGTTGTAGCCGCAGCGATTAAGATCAACGACCTAGTAGGAGCTCGTATCCTCTATGTCACCGGGGCCTCGAACCCCAGCGTGGAGGGATTCTTTCCCAAGCTCGTCGATTATGCCCAGCACCTCATTCTGCCAACAATCGCTCTCGTAATTATTGGCTATGCTGGCTACCACTTCATGCAGCGCTCCCTGCTACTCGACAATATTAACGCCGACTATGTACGCACAGCCCGAGCTAAAGGGCTGACAAAGGGACAGGCTATTCGCCGGCACGCATTGCGCACCTCCATCATCCCGGTCGCCACCTCGGTTGCCTTCGCTGTTCCCGGCATCTTTACGGGCGCGGTACTGACTGAAAAAATCTTCGCATGGAACGGCATGGGCGTGTATTTTGTGGAAACCATATCGAAAAATGACGTCCACGGTGCCGTGGCCGTTGCCGCCTTCGGGGCTGCACTCACCGGCGTCTCCGCAATTTTGGCCGATCTAGTCGTCGTTGCCCTCGATCCTCGAGTACGAGTGAGTTAATACCATGAACGATAATAATCAACGCCCCACAGGCGATATCGACGAGGCCACCTCAACGGTGATGCCGCCAGCAAACCTCCACGTCGGTGCAACTGTGCCCCATGGCTCAGAGATTCGTTCCGATGAGAACGAATCCCAACCTAACCTTCCCGAGACACCGGAACTCGTCCGCGGCACCTCCCGTCTCACACTCTACGCACGCCGCTTCATGCGCAATAAGGGTGCGGTCATCGGCTCGGTCATTTTTGGGCTCCTCGCTCTCTTCGCAGCCTTTGGTGGCCTGCTCACCCCGTGGTCGTTTACAGAACCTGATTTCCTTAACCTGTCAAGCGCTCCATCGTCCGAGCACTGGTTTGGCACCACCGACGGTGGCCAAGACCTTTTTGCACAGGCCGCCCATGGTCTGGGACGCTCTCTCATTATCGGCGTGAGTGTTGCACTGTCGACCACCATAATCTCCGCCATCGTTGGTGCCGGAGCGGCCCTTCTCGGCGGCTGGGTAGAAAAGATCATTCTAGCGATTATTCACTTCCTCCTCGCGGTTCCCAGCTTCCTCATTTTGGCGCTGCTGGTTTCTGACTCCGGCGGCGACTGGAAGGTGCTCATCTTCGTCATGATTCTCCTCGGCTGGATGTACTCGGCTCGTGTGATTTGGTCACTATCCATCTCCGTGCGTGAAAACGACTTTGTTCGGGCTGCTCGCTATATGGGCGTATCCAAGTCACGAATTATCGTCCGCCATATGCTCCCCAATATCAGCTCGCTGTTAGTTATCCAATTTGTTCTCGGCACGGTATCGACAGTTATGGGCGAGACTGGGTTGTCCTTCCTCGGCTTAGGTGTCAAACTCCCCGATGTGTCTTTGGGAACCTTATTATCAGGCGGCACCGCCACTGTTCTCACTGCTCCGTGGCAGTTTTATATCCCAGCCACGATCTTGACCCTACTGACGGTCTCGTTAGCGCTTATTGCTGACGGATTGCGCGATGCCATCGATCCCAACTCAAAGTCCGGAGGAAACGCATGAGTTCGCCTAGCTCGTATTCCCTCGAAGGCACAACTGCCTTAAATACCCCAATACTCTCAGTCCGCGACCTTAATGTCTCTTTCCCGTCCGAAGCCGGTGTTGTCAATGCTGTGCGCGGTGTGTCTTTTGACC
Source organism: Corynebacterium sp. ES2794-CONJ1 (assembly GCF_025660615.1). Classification (NCBI taxonomy): domain Bacteria; kingdom Bacillati; phylum Actinomycetota; class Actinomycetes; order Mycobacteriales; family Corynebacteriaceae; genus Corynebacterium; species Corynebacterium sp. ES2794-CONJ1. The sequence goes on from NZ_JAOTIM010000002.1 coordinate 277,148, forward strand.
TCTTTCCTGGTCAAACTCTAGGAATTGTGGGCGAGTCCGGATCGGGGAAGTCGGTCACCTCACTGTCTGTTATGGGTCTCCTTCCGGATTATGCCAAGATTGCAGGCTCGGTTCGTTTCGCCGGTGAAGAACTAATTGGCAAAACCGACAGTGAAATGTCACGGATTCGCGGTAACGGCATCGGTATGATCTTCCAGGATCCGCTCTCGGCACTGACCCCCGTCTTTGATATTGGCACCCAGCTTGTAGAAGCGTTGCAAGCGCACCAAAGGATTTCCAAAGCCGATGCACTCAAGCGGGCCATAGAGTTATTAGATCTTGTCGGTATTAAAGAGCCGCACAAACGGGTGAGGTCCTTCCCCCACGAATTTTCTGGTGGTATGCGCCAGCGCGTGGTCATCGCCCTTGCGATTGCAAATAATCCTCGTGTGCTCATTGCGGATGAGCCCACCACCGCGCTCGATGTCACCATCCAAGCGCAAATCCTCGATGTCATTAAACTCGCCCAACGCGAGACTGGTGCCGCCACTATCATGATCACCCATGATATGGGTGTGGTGGCCGAAACCGCCGATGACGTCCTCGTGATGTACGCGGGGCGGCCTGTGGAAAAAGGTAATGTCTTTGAGGTCTTTGCCCAACCGCGGATGCCCTATACCGTCGGCCTCCTCGGATCAACCCCCCGCCCTGATATTTCCTCAGACGAACCCTTAACACCTATCGTGGGCAATCCCCCCGTGCTCGTGGGACTGCGCGATCGCTGCCAATTCGCCCCCCGATGCCCAGTGGTACAACCACGCTGCCACGAAGAAGAGCCCTCCCTCAATCTCGTGCCAGGAACCCAGGCTCATCAATCGGCTTGCCTTCGCTCTCAAGAGATCCTCGATGGCAGGATCGATGGTGATCGCATGTACCAACTACCCCCACTGAGCCCGGATATTCTTGCTGAAATCCCACGCGACGAACGTCCAGTTACGCTCAGTGTCAAGGATCTTCGCAAGGAATTCCCGCTGACTAAAGGTGCTCTCATTAAGCGCAAAGTTGGCACCGTGAAGGCGGTCGACGGATTGACCTTTGATATTCACCAGGGTGAGTGCATGGCTATTGTTGGTGAATCTGGTTGCGGTAAAACCACAACTCTCCTTGAGATCATGGATCTTGATCCAGCCCACGGCCACGTGATTCTCAATGGTATTGATGCATCATCGATGACACGCACCCAGCGTCGAGAAGCGCGAAAGCAAATCCAGATTGTCTTCCAAGATCCCATGAGTTCGCTCAACCCCCGGTTGACGGTAAAGGAAGTTATCGCTGAACCGTTATATGCGCTCGGCTTCGACGGCGATATTGATCGCCGAGTCCAAGAACTCATGACTTTGGTCGGCCTGGATACCTCCCAAATTGATCGCTTCCCCGGGCATTTCTCTGGCGGTCAACGCCAGCGTATCGGCCTCGCTCGAGCCTTGGCGACCAATCCCAGTGTTATCGTTCTCGATGAACCGGTATCTGCCCTCGACGTTTCGATCCAAGCGGGTGTAATTAACCTTCTTGAAGACCTCAAACGCAAGCTCGGTTTATCGTATCTTTTCGTAGCCCACGATCTCTCTGTCGTGCGCCATCTTTCCGATAGGGTCGCAGTGATGTACAAAGGCCGCTTCGTGGAAGAGGGTGAGGTGGATGATATCTTCGATCATCCGCAACACGAGTACACCAAGCAACTGCTCGAGGCGATCCCCATCCCCGATCCAACGGTTGCGCGTCGATAAAGACTTTGCCCCTGTGGTGTCAGGATTATAAAGTATCAGCAATATACATGAGTACTAAGATCCTGGCACCACCTCTATAGTTTGCTTAGAGAGCGAAAAGGTTTCTGCACGAGGTTGCGGTCGATTGATCCGTCGTATCGCAGTCTCGTGCAGAGATTTTCTTCATCATGAGAAAGGCTCTGGACTCACGGGCATGATAACCCGGTGCCCTCTTGACGTCCGCTTATACCCACCCTCACACGATCAATGAAGGAGATTTTTTCCTTATGAAGAAGAATATCCGCATTGCAACGATGGCTGCGCTATCTGTTGCTGCTCTGACCCTAGGTGCGTGCGCCGACGGTGCCACCACGGGCACTGGCTCCCAATCAGCCTCCGGCCAAGGCTCAGCCGAGTTCGAGATCAAGGCTGCTGGCGATTATAACCCGCTCGAGCGCGATCAGATCAAGGATGGCGGCGAGCTGGTCTTGCCTATCTCAGAAATTCCCGAGCAACTCAATCGTTTCCACGGTAATAGCTCGGCTGATACAACCAGGATCTGGCGCTATTTCAACCCACAGATCGCCCTCTTCGACGGTGATGGCACCTGGCACGCCAATCCCGCCTACCTCACTGATGTCAAGGACGATATCGTAGATGGGAATTTGGTACTCACCTGGGATATTCACCCTGATGCAACCTTCAACGACGGTACCCCCATTGACTGGACCGCCTTTGAGAACACCTGGAAGATGAATAACGGCTCTAACCCTCAGGTGGTTCCTAGCGGCACCGATGGCTATGAGCGCATTTCCGCTGTCACCCGGGGTGACGATGATAAGCAAGTAATCATCACCTTCGATGGCACCTACCCGTGGTGGCAGGGCTTGTTTAACTCGATCCTGCACCCAAAGGTTAACGATCCCGCGACTTTCAATGAGAGCTATATCAACACTCTGCATCCTGAATGGGGTGCCGGTCCATTCATCGTGGACAGCTTCGACCCGAACGCCAATACCGTAACCTTCGTTCGCAATGATAAGTGGTGGGGCGAGACCGCCAAACTTGAGAAGCTGACGCTGCGCGCCATGGAGAATCTGGCAACGATCAATGCCTTCAAAGCTGGCGAGATCGATGCCGCCGGCGTGAGCAGCAAAGACAACCTTGCCACCGCTCGCGGGCTGGGTGATGCTATTGATATTCGTTCCTCGGTACTTACCTCCAATGCTTTGATGATGCTCAACGCCCAGGCACCACAACTGGGCGATATTAAAGTTCGCGAGGCTATTGTGAAGGGCATCGACCGCGCACTAATCTCAGAGATCCGTTTCAATGGTCTGGACTATACTGAGGAACTGCCAGGCTCACTGACCTATTTCACCTTCCAGCCAGGCTACGAAGATAACTTTAGTTCTGTAGGGGCTTTCGACCCAGAAAAGTCTCAAGCGTTGCTCGACGAAGCTGGGTGGGTTGCTGGTAGCGATGGGATCCGCGAGAAGGATGGCCAAAAGTTCAGCATCCGCTACACCATGCTGGGCGACTCCGCAATTGATAAGGCATTTGCCTCTGCTTTGCAGAAGATGATGAAGGATATTGGTGTGGATCTTTCCATCCAAGAGCGCCCATCATCTGATTTCTCCAAGATCATGGCCGCCAAGGACTTCGATCTCTTCTTCCTTAGCTTTAGGTCTTCTGATCCTTTTGGAGCCGCGTACTTCGGTCAGCTCTATAATACCGACTCCGAGCTGAATATCTCGGGCACGGGTTCTGCTGAACTCGATGCCAAGATTGACAAGCTCCAAAAGCTACCCACCGCTGAGGAGCAAATTAAGGAAGCGAATAAACTAGAAGAGGAAGCTTTTGCTACCTACGGTGTTGTCCCTATGTACAACGGACCTCAAATGGTTGGCGTAAAGAAGGGTTTGGCTAACTTCGGCGCCACCGCTTTCGCTGATCTTCCGGTAGAGAATATCGGCTGGGCTAAGTAATAAGATTCTTTTTTAGTATTCTCCTGTCGGCATAATGCCGGCAGGAGAATTTCTCTATTTAGGGGTAGAGATACTCCACACCAGCCACCCCTTTGAGAAGATCGGGATCTACGGGAATACCGACCTTGAAAACTGTAAGGTCCCCGGTTGGTTCTAGAATCATCAGCTGCACCATAGAGAGTGTCGGTATACCTGCTCTGCGTAGTGCAGAGCGAATATCAGAGGGGGATACATGAGTTTTGCGTAGCTGATCGTCGATCATCTCTCCGTTGGCGACGATGACCTGGGGGTGGCTATTGATGACTCGCTTGATATACCGACCGTCGCGGATCATCCCAAAAATGGATTCCATGACCATAAGCGTGCCGAGTCCCACTATTCCCGCCATTAAAGTGGGCGGGTGACCGATAACTGCACGTCCTGCCACCGCTCCAAACATGACAATAACAACGGCATCGAAGGTGTGCATCTTGGAGAGCACCCGGGCTCCAAAAATCCGAACCAATACGATAAAGCCGAGGTAGGTAAAAATCCCCGAAAGAATCACCACGGGGATACGCCAGGGATCGATCGTTAACTGCTCGTACATATAGAGCCTTAATTGGTCCATAAAAACTCAGCTTAGCAGCCTTTGGTATAAGCGCTTGATCAGTTTCATCAAGCCCGTTATGGGCCTGGAAGACATCACCAGCAATCTGAAATCTTAGCCTGGGAGGTTCAGCATTTCTGAGCGTTATAATCTCGCAGAAGTAAATGCCTGTAGGAATGCCAAAAACCGCCCCATCCCCTAAGCGGAGATAAGGCGGTGATTAGTGCGCACCTTTTAGGGTGCGGTGATCATTACTTGATGATCTTGGTAACGCGGCCGGCGCCAACGGTACGGGAGCCCTCGCGAATAGCGAAGCGCAGGCCCTCGTCCATAGCAACAGGCTGGATCAGGGTGACGGACATGTCGACGTTGTCGCCAGGCATAACCATCTCGGTGCCCTCAGGAAGCTTCACAACACCGGTCACGTCGGTGGTGCGGAAGTAGAACTGTGGACGGTAGTTGTCGAAGAATGGGGTGTGGCGGCCGCCTTCGTCCTTGGAGAGAACGTAGACAGAGCCCTCGAACTCGGTGTGAGGAGTATAAGCGCCTGGCTTTACAACAACCTGGCCGCGCTCAACGTCTTCGCGCTTGATGCCGCGGAGAAGAAGACCGCAGTTGTCGCCAGCTTCGGTGTAGTCAAGGAGCTTACGGAACATCTCGATACCGGTAACGGTGGTGGAGGTGCTCTTCTCGCGGATACCGATGATCTCAACATCCTCGTTAACCTTGAGCTGACCGCGCTCGACACGACCGGTGACCACGGTGCCACGGCCGGTAATGGTGAAGATATCCTCGATAGGCATGAGGAATGGCTTGTCGGTCTCGCGCTCTGGGTCTGGGATGGACTCGTCGCAGGCGTTCATGAGCTCAACGATGGACTCGGTCCACTTAGCGTCGCCCTCGAGAGCCTTCAAAGCGGAGATGTGAACGATAGGAGCTTCCTCATCGTAATCCTGCTCAGCGAGAAGTTCGCGAACTTCCATCTCCACGAGCTCGATAATTTCCTCATCATCGACCATATCGCACTTGTTAAGAGCAACGAGGATATAAGGAACGCCAACCTGGCGAGCAAGAAGAACGTGCTCACGGGTCTGAGGCATGGGGCCGTCAGTTGCAGCTACAACGAGGATAGCGCCGTCCATCTGGGCAGCACCGGTGATCATATTCTTGATGTAGTCGGCGTGACCTGGAGCGTCAACGTGAGCGTAGTGGCGCTTCTCGGTCTGGTACTCAACGTGGGAAATGTTGATGGTAATGCCGCGCTCTTTTTCCTCAGGTGCCTTATCAATGGCATCGAAGGCGAAAGCCTGGTTCAGATCTGGGTAAGTATCAGCCAGAACCTTGGTGATAGCAGCGGTAGTAGTGGTCTTACCGTGGTCAACGTGACCAATGGTACCAATATTTACGTGGGGTTTAGTGCGCTCAAACTTGGCCTTTGCCACAGTGTGTCCTCCTGGACTTTTCGTGGTGGCCACGAACCTCGCAGCCACAAAAATTGATGGTGCTGATCCTTCTCACCTCGGGGATGATCTGGCGCTCAGCGATTACTTATGCCAGTTACATGATCCTAAGGTTCCACCGCATTTTTTTCAAACCGCTAGTGAAATCTCGTGGATATAGGATCTACTAGGGTAACGGCCACCTTAAGCCACTTTTAGAATTATATCTAAGAAAAATGACTCAAGGAAGCCACTACCCTAGTTACCCAGATAGCCTCCCATGTACTGGACTTTCAACGGAGGCTACCTGGGTGAGCGTCTAGCTACCGTTGCGCTCCGCGATAATCTCGGCGGATACGCTCGCAGGAACCTCAGCGTAGGAATCGAAAATCATCGAGTAATTGGCACGACCCTGGGTCTTAGAACGCAGGTCACCAACATAACCGAACATCTCCGATAGCGGCACACGTGCCTTAACAACCTTCGCACCGGCGCGGTCATCCATGGCGTTGACTTGACCACGGCGGGAGTTGATATCGCCGATCACGTCGCCCATATACTCTTCCGGAGTGATCACTTCGACGGCCATCACTGGCTCGAGCAGGACTGGCTTTGCCTTAGCAATGCCTTCCTTGAGAGCCTGGGAACCAGCCAATTTGAAGGCCATTTCAGAGGAGTCAACGTCGTGGTAGGCGCCGTCGAGCAGCGTGGCCTTGATATTAACCAAGGGGTAGCCAGCGAGGTAACCGTACTGCATGGCATCTTGGATACCTGCGTCGACGGACGGGATATACTCGCGAGGCACGCGACCACCGGTCACGGCATTCTCGAAAGCATAGGTAGCAGATTGGCCCTCTTCGAGGGTCTCTGGGTCTGGGGTATACGGTTCGAAGGCAACAATGACCTTTGCAAACTGGCCGGAGCCACCGGTCTGCTTCTTGTGGGTGTACTCCACACGATCGACGGCCTTGCGGATGGTCTCGCGGTAAGCAACCTGGGGGTTACCAACGTTAGCTTCCACCTTGAATTCGCGCTTCATGCGGTCCACCAGAACATCTAGGTGGAGCTCGCCCATACCACCGATAACAGTCTGGCCGGTTTCGTCGTCGAGTTCCACGGTGAAGGTTGGATCCTCTTCAGCGAGCTTTTGAATAGCAACGCCGAGCTTCTCCTGGTCAGACTTGGTCTTAGGCTCGATGGATACCTTGATCACAGGATCCGGGAAGTCCATGGACTCCAAGATGATCTGGTTATTGGCGTCGCAGAGGGTATCACCGGTGGTGGTTTCCTTGAGCCCGATGAAAGCGTAGATATTTCCAGCGCGAGCCTGGTCGACAGGGTTCTCCTTGTTGGCGTGCATCTGGAAGAGCTTGCCAATGCGCTCCTTCTTGCTCTTGGTGGAGTTAGCAACCTGGGTGCCAGGCTCCACAATGCCGGAGTAGACGCGCACGAAGGTGAGCTTACCGAAGAAGGGGTGAACAGCGATCTTGAAAGCGAGAGCGGAGAAAGGCTCGTCGATAGAAGGCTTACGGGAGACCTTGGTGGACTCGTCGCCCACAGCGTGGCCGATCACTTCGCCAATATCGAGAGGATTCGGGAGGTAATCAATGACGGCATCGAGCAAAGGCTGAACGCCCTTATTGCGGTAAGCAGTACCGCAAAGCACTGGATAAACCTCAGAAGCAACGGTCAGCTTACGGATCGCAGCCTTGATCTCCTCAACGCTGAGTTCTTCACCGCTGAAGTACTTGTCCATGAGGGATTCATCGGACTCAGCAACAGTTTCGAGCAGCTTCTCGCGGTACTCCTCAGCCTTCTCTTGCAGATCAGCTGGGATTTCCTCGATGGTTGGCTCAGCGCCTGTCTCGACTTTGCCGCGCCAGGTAATAGCCTTCATCTCGAGCAGATCAACAACACCGTCGAAATCATCTTCTGCGCCGATCGGCAGCTGCAAAACCAATGGCTTGGCGCCGAGGCGGTCGATGATGGTTTGCACGGTGTAGTAGAAGTCAGCACCGAGCTTGTCCATCTTGTTGATGAAGCAGATACGAGGAACATCGTATTTAGCGGCCTGACGCCACACCTGCTCGGACTGGGGCTCTACGCCCTCTTTGCCGTCGAAAACGGCTACGGCACCGTCAAGCACGCGCAAGGAACGCTCCACCTCAACGGTGAAGTCAACGTGACCTGGGGTGTCGATGATATTAACCTGATTGCCATTCCAGAAACAGGTCACAGCAGCGGAGGTAATGGTGATGCCGCGCTCTTTTTCCTGCTCCATCCAGTCGGTGGTCGAGGCGCCATCGTGGGTCTCGCCTACCTTGCGGTTGATACCGGTATAGAAGAGGATACGCTCGGTGGTGGTGGTCTTACCGGCATCGATGTGAGCCATGATGCCGATATTGCGGACCTTGTGGAGGTCCTTAAGCACTTCTTGTGGTGCCACGGTATTCCTAACTTATGTAGCTGAAGGGATAATAGTTCTAATAGTAATCCACATATTGGGCGCCTTAATAGCGCCCGCAAGCGTTAAGATTACCAGCGGTAATGAGCGAAGGCACGGTTAGCCTCAGCCATTTTGTGGGTATCCTCACGACGCTTCACAGAAGCACCCAAACCGTTTGCGGCATCGAGGATCTCGTTAGCAAGACGCTCAATCATGGTGTTCTCACGACGCTGACGAGTGAAGGTCACCAACCAGCGCAGGGCGAGAGTATTGGCGCGAGCGGCACGAACCTCAACAGGAACCTGGTAGGTAGCGCCACCGACACGACGGGAGCGAACCTCGAACTCAGGCTTGATATTGCCCAGTGCCTGTTCCAAGGTGAGCACCGGATCGGTGCCGGTCTTTTCCTTGCACTTATCAAGGGCACCATACACGATGCGCTCGGCAGTGGACTTCTTGCCATCAAGAAGGACTTTATTAACCAGCTGGGTCACAACTTCGGATCCGTAGACTGGATCCTTGATAACTGGACGCTTGGGAGCTGCATTCTTACGCATTGTTTACTTCTCCTTCTTTGCGCCGTAACGGGAACGGGCCTGCTTACGGTCCTTCACGCCCTGAGTATCGAGGGCGCCACGGATGATCTTGTAGCGAACACCTGGGAGGTCCTTCACACGACCGCCACGCACGAGCACCATGGAGTGCTCTTGGAGGTTGTGGCCCTCACCTGGGATATAAGCGGAAACCTCGATGCCGGAGGTTAGGCGCACACGGGCGACCTTACGCAGAGCGGAGTTAGGCTTCTTAGGGGTGGTGGTGTACACACGGGTGCACACGCCACGACGCTGAGGGGAACCTTTTAAAGCTGCAGTTTTTACCTTTGCAGTCTTATCATGGCGACCCTTGCGGACCAGCTGCTGAATAGTTGGCATGAACAGTCTTTCTCTTCGATTGATCCTCATCCATCCGGAGGAGGAAATTTCGCTCACTATCTGGAATTTTCTTGACGATTGCGACAATCCCTATATGCCCCTAAACAAACAAAAATAGGGGCTCTTTCCGGGGCCGCTACCGTTTTTCTTGAAGAATCTTGAAGATCTAACTAATTGCTAGAATCCAGGCTCCCAGTAGACACTGGGCAAAATTCCAAGACTCCCACATATGGGACTATTGGAAACTCTAGTCCCACGGACATGGGCTCGTCAAATTCTAAAACCCAGCAATGATCAGTGCCACCGGGTACGCCGCTAGTATCCACGCGGGTGGAAACTGCGGCTCAATCTCCACGCTAGGGGCACGGTAGTGCAAAAAGACCACACCGAAAGCCGGAGCGACGGCAAAGGTAGCGCCCATTAAGGCAGCGGAGAGCATCATAGTATTTTCACGGCCTTTGAGGTAGAAGAATACGAGGAAGAACACAAGGAGGATGGCCCCTGGCACGAACCCACTAAAACGCACTCCCAGTTGGGCGATAAACGCCCATAATAAAGCGGCCACGATGATGGCCACGGCCACTAGCGGACGCGAGCGCACCTTTTTAGACTTCAGCGCTTGGTAGCAAATGATGCACAATACAAAAGCCCAAACAAAACTCTGGGAACGCATATCGATCAGCCGCCCACTACGGGCAAAATCCTCTGCACATTCACTCACAACGCTTAGCCCTAGGGTCAACAAAACAAGGTCCCGCGTAACCGTAAGATGCTCAAGTGCAATAAGGAAACAAAAGGCCAGAAGTGGATAGGCGGCCCAGCTGAGGATCTCAAGGATGATCACAAAAGAAAGATTCCCAAAACTCGCTTGGGCAATATCCGGTACCAAGCGACGCTCGATACCGAGGCTGATCACGTGGAAAAGCAAGAAGATGCTCGCAATGATGAGAAGGCCGCGGATTTTGAGCCCTTTGGCTGCGAAATTACTGGTCATCATAGCCCCTAATCATAGTAATAAAGGGCGCCTTACTTATATATAGTAAGGCGCCCTGAAAAAATCTGTGCGCTATTCTTAGCCTTTGACGGAGCCCGCCATAGACTCCTGATAGTAGCGCTGCATGACGATGAAGAGGATCACGATAGGAATCGAAACGCACACTGCACCAGCAGCGAACCGAGCGAACCAATCGTGGATATATTCCTTCTCCAGCATCTTCCACAATCCAAGAGCTACCGTGTAGTTATCCTGGGTGCGTGCGATTGCCTTTGCCAGCACGAAGTCGAGCCATGGTACCAGGAAGCCAATAATAGCTTGGTAGACAATCATGGGCTTGGCAATAGGCAAAATGATCATATAGAAGACCTGCCACCGCGAGCAGCCATCTAGATAAGCAGCCTCATCCAAGGACTTAGGAATGGTGTCCATATAGCCCTTCATGATGTAGAAGCCCATACCGGAGCCAGCGGAGTAGACGATGATCAAGGCGATATTGGTCATCGAACCACCCGTAAGACCCATGGCCTTCAAAATGAAGTAAATAGCAACGACGGCCATAATGCCTGGGAACATGCCCAAGGTCAGCGCGAGGTTCATATAAACCTTGCGGAACCTAAAGCGCATACGCGAGAGGGAGAACGAGACGATCAAGACGAAGAATACCGAAATCAGCATGGTGAATACCGCGATGACAAAGGTATTGAGGAACATCCTCGGGAAATCGAGAACATCGCGTTCGGTAAAGAGCGCAATATAGTTATCGAAGGTGTACTCCGTGGGGAAGAACGTCGAGGAATAAGGTGCCGTATTCTTATTAAAAGAGTTGGCAAAAATCCAGATAATGGGCATGACCCAGATTATGGAGAGCGTGCCTAATAATGCGTAGCTTAAGATATCCCCCACCCGGCGGGCAGCCCGCTGGTCGGTCATCTTGGCATCAGTGTGATCAAGGGTCTTACTCACTGGAAACCCTCCTCATTGCGGTAAGAGCCGGAACGGCGATAGGTAATTAACGCCACGGTGGACAAAACGATGAAGGTCAAGATACCGATGACGGCACCAATATTGTAGTCGCCCTTGTCCACAGTGAGCTTGTACAACCAGGTAATCAAGAGGTCAGTCTTACCAGCCGAGGCTCCGACTGGGGTCGGATCACCACCGGAGAGCAGGTAGATAACGTTGAAGTTGTTCACATTGGCCGTGAAGGTAGTAATGAGGTACGGGGTCATCACGAACAACATATAGGGCATGGTGACACTGCGGAAGGTCTGCCACCAGCTGGCGCCGTCGAGGCGCGCTGCCTCGTAGAGCTCACCGGGAATATTCTGCAGAATGCCGGTGACCTGCATGATGGTATAAGGAATACCGATCCAAAGGTTGATAACAATCACCGTGACACGGGCCCAGGTGGTATCGGTGAAAAATGGCAGCGCCGAATCGATAAGACCATAATCGAGTAGCAACCGGTTGATAGCACCCTGAGGCTGCAGCATAGAGCGCAGCACCAATAGCGATACGAACTGTGGAACAGCTACCGAGAGCGAGAAAATCGCCCGCCAGAAGGATTTACCGCGGGTGGTACGGCGGTTAATCACCATAGCCAAGAACATGCCCAAGAAGTAGTTCAAGAAAGTAGCGAAGAAAGCCCAGACGAGGGTCCAGATCAACACACCAATGAACAGGTTAAAGTTCACTTGGCCGCCGTCGTTGCTAAATACTTGTCCGAAGTTTTCGAAACCGACCCACTTGAAGTTTTGGGAATTATTGGAATCGAAGCTGGTAAATGCCATCGAAATCATGAAGATCAGTGGCAAGACGGTGAAGATGAGAATGCCGGCAGTTGGCAAGGTCATAAACAGAATAGGTGCATCTGTATTCAGCAGTGCTTTCAGATCGCCCTTGAAGCTACGAGCTTGACCGTAGTTTTCAATCTGTACCTGAGCTTTGAAGGCGCTGCGCAAAGCGATGGTGGCAAACCATAAGAAGGCGAGGACTCCGACGACGGAGACAATGCCGTTTAGCAGCACAACGATCGATGGCTCTGAGGTGACGTAGGTCCAGAAACCGTCTACCTTCACCCGGGTTTGACCGCCCTCGCCACCAAGCTCGGGCAGCGCAGCGATCTTAGAAAAGCCTTTGGTAATAAAGAGAGTGACGCTTAAGATCTCGATGGCCAGCAGCATCACACCTTTGACGTACTGCTTGCGCGCGAGATTGCCTAAACCGAAGACAAAAAGGGATAGCTTGGTGAGGATATCGCCATCGCTCCACGCTTGCCCAATCTTGAACTCGGCTTCTTGGCCGCGGTGCTTCATTGGAATTCTCCTTTGTGAAAAGAGGGGTACTCCCAGCGTCGTCAGTATCTCGATTCGACAAAAGCCCTGAAGCAGATCGTGCTATGGAGGCAGAGCGCTTCAGGGCTTGTTATCAAGTAGCTATCGAACTACTTGGAAGCTAGGAAAAACGTGCAGCCTTATTTGTAGGCGCTGAACCAGGCTTCGGTCTTCTCAGCTGCATTAGCCTCGGTGACCTCACCGTTAGCAAGAGCCTTGCCGAAGTTATCAGCGGGCTCCCAGAAATCGCTCATCTCTTTGAAGGTAGGCTGCAGCACGGAGGCATTAGCAACGGTCTCGAAGAGAGCGACGGCCACTGGATCCTGAGAAATCTCGGGGTCATCAACGAGGGTCTTATCAGCAGGGATCACACCGTTGAGCTGGTAGTGAGCCTTCTGAGACTCGCTGGAGGCGAGGAACTGAGCGAATTTAGCAGCTTCAACCTGGTTCTTAGAGGTTGGGTTATAACCCACAGCCTTAGAACCGGAGAAGGCCTTGATCTGCACATCTGCACCGTTGAGCTTGTAGGTTGGCAGAGCAGCGACAGCGTAGTCATCGCCTAGAGCCTCTTCAGCGGCCTGCGCATCCCAGGCGCCGGAGAAGACCACGTCGACGGAGCCGTTTGCGAGTCCGCCCATGCCGGCGCCATCAGCGTCGTTAATGAAGTTCGGGTTCTTGGCAACGCCTGCGAGGTACTCGGTAACGGCGGCTGCGTTATCGCCGGCCTTAATGCCGTCAGCCTCATCCAGGCCGTCAGCACCAAAGAACGTGGTGCCAGCACCTGCATAGAAGCCTGAGAGGTACCACGAGTTAGAGATTGGGAAGGAAACCTTAGCCTTGTCCAACATGGTGTCGAAGCTCTTGACATCTTCGGTGCTCAGCTTGGACTTGTTGTAGTACATGAACCAGGTATTTGGCTCATAAGGCAGCCCGTAGAACTCTCCATCGCTACCCACGACGGAGTCAGCCAGGGACTTTTCAGCCTGCATATCGAGCTGTGCCTTGCCATCGTCGGACAGTGCGCCAATAGCATTAGCGGCCATCAGCGAGCCGAGCTGATCGTTGGCGAATACGTACACGTCAGCAGCAGCGGATGGGTCCTGGGTCACGGTGGTAGCAGCATCAGCCGAGGACACCACGGAGTTCTTCCAGGTGATATTCAGATCTGGATTAGCCTCTTCATAAGCCTTCTCCATGGACTGTAGCCAGGCATCGGAGTTGGTCTGATCTTCTTGGGAGGTCCATACGGTTAAGGTGATATCGCTGCCGGATGCGGAACCTGCGGCATCATTGGTCGAAGCGTCGTCATTAGAGCAAGCAACCAGGCTAGCGGAGCCCAAGGCCACAGCAATTACTGCTGCGAAGGCTTTGCGAGTGTTCAGCACTGTACAAACACCACTTTCTTGTAGAAGATTCTCTCCACTTTTGAACAAAAGGGAGAACTTTTAAGATATGTGCGATATGCAATGTTCTTTTTCCTACCAAAGGAAAAGGATCCTGCTAAAGCTCAATAATCATATCTAAACACAGCGCACCACCTGAACAAAGACGAAGAAGGCTGTTAGCAGAGCATGAAGGGGGCTTATGCTGTGAATTTAGAATCACGTCTGCTAAAAAAATGAAGATAATCACATTTTGACCCGCAGTTAGTCACAGTAAAGCCCCCTTCCGTCGCCCGAAAAAGCCCACGAAAGGGGGTAGAAATTAGGATGCTGCGAAGCTCTCTAAACTCCTCAGAGCACCAGCAACGATGATGATATCGCCCGACTCGATGCGCTGGCCGGGAACGGGGCGAGTGAACCTACCCCCCTGCTTACGCACGGCCACAATATCGACCCCCTGAGGAGTTTCCTCCACTCTTAAACCCAAGAAATTTACCGGCGGAGCCAATTTGATCATGGAAAAATCGTGATCGAATTCCACATACTCCTCCGCCGCTCCCCCAATCAGATGGGCAATCCTGCGGCCAGTATCGCGTTCGGGGCGAATGGTGTGGTGCACCCCAATCCGTTTGAGTATCTTCTCGTGAGCGTCTCCATCGGCCTTAGCCCACACATTTGGCGCCCCTAAATCTAAAATGGATTGCGCAGCAAGAACACTGGCCGCCAAATCGGATCCGATGGCAATCACGACCCGGCGCGCCTCCTGCACGCCCAATTGCTTAAGGGCCGCCTCATCGGTGCCCGAGCCCACCACGGCATGACTAAGTTTCTCGGTCGCCCGCGCCACCACCTCGCGGTTCATATCGAGGCCGAGCACTTCCACACCCTGCTTTTCCAATTCTTCAGACAATGCCATACCAAAGCGACCTAAACCAATAACCACCACGGATTGGCGCCGAAATAATTTAACCAATGAACGGCCTTTCTTCAGGGAAAGAATAATGTCGCTGCTGGTCGCGGGCTGCCAACGCCGCCACCACGGTAATCGGCCCAATCCGTCCAGCGTACATCAATATAATGAGCACAATCTGAGCGCCTTGGGGCAGGGCTGAGGTGATACCAGTAGACAGTCCTACCGTAGAAAAGGCACTAATGACCTCAAAGACCAATTGATCAGTGGCGAAGTCTGGTGCCAAGACTATTACGATCATAATGGAGGAAAAGACCAGAAATGCCGCTATGGTTACCACGGCCAACGCCTGCCGTAAGGTACGGTCAGGCAATTTGCGACCATAAATAGCCACCTCATCGTCGCCTTTGATCTCTGCGATCAACACAGCAACTAAGACTCCAACTGTGGTTATTTTCACCCCACCGGCGGTCCCCCCAGATCCGCCTCCAATGAGCATCAAAATATTGGTAGCCATGAGTTCATTGGGGTGAAACATCGATAGGTCGATGGAGTTAAACCCTGCCGTACGCGAGCTCACCGAGTGAAAGAAAGCGGAGAAGAGCTTATCCCCTGGGGATAGGTGCGCGAGCGCCCCATTCCACTCAAAGAAAGCCGTCACAATCATGCCAGCGGACAATAGGATGGCCGTGCCATAGAGGGTGAAAATCGTCGTCAAGCTCAGGTGTCCGCGCGTACGCACCCGCTTGGCTAACTCTAGGAGCGTCGGAAAACCCAGACCGCCTAAAATTATGGCTAGCGCGATTGGCCAGAGCATGACTTCGTCGCGGACATACGGCACGAGGTTATCGGAGGCGAGCCCGAAACCAGCGTTATTAAAGGCAGAAATGGCGTGGAAGCTCCCCTCCCAGATAGCGGCCGGAACACCGAGGCCATAGTGGTGATAAAAACGCAAGCTGAGACTCATTGCCACCACTATTTCTACGACGAGCGTAAATCCTATCGTGGCTGCGAGGAGTCCCTTGACTTCACCAAGATGCAATCCCCGGCCCTCTGCGGATGCATTAAGTCTGGAGCGAACCCCCATTCTGCCGGCTATTGCCCACGAGGCTAGGGTTGCCAAGGTCATAATTCCCAGTCCGCCGAGCTGCACGAGGCCGATAATGATAAGTTGACCCAGATGCGTCCAATAAGTGGCAGTATCAACCACCACGAGACCGGTGAGACAGACCGCGGAGGTGGCGGTAAACAAAGAAACTAGGATGCTCGACTCCTCGGTGGCATGCGAGAACGGCATGCTTAGAAGCACCGTACCCAGCACAATGAGGCCCAGAAAAGACTCTGCCACCAAGCGGGCCGGCGACCGTCGAAAACGCCTCATGAATCACATCCTAGTCACTACTAACATGGTATTTATGGAAACGCACAGCGGAAAAAGCTGGCTGGAAAAAGCCACATTTTATCAAATCTATCCCCAATCCTTTGCAGACTCCAATGGTGACGGCATCGGAGACCTGCGCGGCATCATCGACAGGATCCCCTATTTACAACAGCTTGGCATCTCCGCCATTTGGCTCAACCCCATCTTCGACTCCCCCTTCAAGGATGCCGGCTACGATGTGCGCGATTACTACCAGATAGCGCCTCGCTACGGCACCACCAACGATCTCAGCGCGCTTATCGACGCTCTCCACGCCGCAGGTATCCGCCTCCTGCTCGATCTTGTACCCGGCCACACCAGCGATGAACACCCCTGGTTTATCCAATCCTCCTCCCCTGATAAGACCCCTGAGGATGACCGCTATATCTGGACGAACTCATGGTTTGGCGACGCCGATTCTTTGCCTTTCGTCGCCGGAGTAGCTCCGCGCAACGGTTGCTATGTGCTCAACTTCTTCCACTCCCAACCGGCTCTGAACTACGGCTTCGCCACACCGAAGACCCCGTGGCAGCAGCCTACATCCTCTCAGGGGGCGCAGCGCAACCGCGAAGAGATGGCGAAAGTAATCACATTCTGGCTCGATAAGGGTGTTGATGGATTCCGTGTCGATATGGCTGATTCCTTGGTCAAACACGATCCAGATAAGAGCGCAACCATAAGGGCGTGGCAGGAGATCTTCACAAACGTCAAGAAAACGCACCCCGATGCGATCTTTGTTGCCGAGTGGGGAAACCCCAGCCAGTCCCTGGAAGCCGGGTTCGATATGGATTTCTACCTCGATTGGCCGGGGAACGGCTATAACCTACTGGTTCGTGCCGATAACGCTTTCTTCTCGGCCGTGAGCTCGAGAGCAGCCAGCGACTTCATCGACCAGTACCTCCCGCACTACCGTGCCAGCGTCGGCGCGGGCCATTTCAGCCTGATTACGGGCAACCATGACAATCCACGTATCTCCCACTACCTCACCGACGCTGAGTTGCGGCTCTATTTCACTTTCCTGCTCACCATGCCAGGTATTCCGTTTATCTACTACGGCGATGAAATCGCCATGGACTATCAAGATCTTCCTACCCATGAGGGCGGCTATACCCGCACCGGCGCGCGCACCCCTATGCAGTGGTCAACGAAGCCACAAGCGGGATTTAGCACGAACCCAAATACTTACCTGCCCACTTTCGCTAATCAGGGCCCTGAGAAGACGGTGGAGCGACACGAGCAGAATCCCCAATCGCTGCTGCACGTGGTGCGCACCCTGATTAAATTGCGCCGCGATACCCCGGACCTCCACGCCTCAGGGGGTTTAGAATTCCTCTCCGATATCTCCTCCGATCGGGTGCTACGCTATCGCCGCTCATCGGTAGTGGTCACCATCAATATGTCTACTGAGCCAATAGAGATCCGCGATGAAGGCGAGATTCTCTTTGCTCTCAACGCTGACCTAAATTCGGGTAAGTGGTTGCCACCTGCGAGTGCGGTGATCGTCGGCCAGTAAAAACACAGCGTAGTGGGGCGGGAAAAGGTTATCCACAGGGGTCTAAAGCTCGCCGCGCGATAACAGCCGGCTCAGGTTAGGCTGAGGGCATGAGCTACCGCACATGGATCACCGCACAGCGCTCCGGCGCCGCGATGTTGAACCATGTGCGCACGCACTCCATCACACCCGAGGAGCTTGAAGCGGGTGCGGGGATCGATTTAAGCCGCGCAAAACACCTCCATTGGTTGGCACGGCAATTCGATCGTAAGCACTTAGCGCTCGCCGCTCGCTTGGAGCTGAGCGTCGATCAGGTTGATGTGATCAATAAATATATAAAGAAGATCTCAGCATCTATCGATACTCACGTTTTACGCGAGGAATTCATCCGCCGAGCACCCTCCATGCTGCTTCGCGATTTGCGAACTTTCATGACCCGGCGGGTGCGCGAAGAAAACGCCGGGATGGAGAAACCGATGCCGCAGGCACGCTTTTCCATGGGTACCGTCCCCGACGCCCACGGGCGAATCCACTTCTCTGGGTGGTTAAGTGAAGATCGCGCTCACATGCTGCGGGTCAGGCTCGCCGCCGATGCCCGCGCCCTACGCGCCGCACACGAATCACTGACGCTTCTCGACGCCATCGGCCAAGCCGCCATCAACCGCCTTATCACGGGATCACCGGAGAAAAAGCCCATCCACGAGCCCTGTTTTATTCTTCCGCTCGAGGCTGGAACCAGGTATTTTTCCGATGGGCGCATCGCTACCAGTGATGGCGCGACAATTAACCTCAGCCAGTTCATCAACGAGAAGATCGGCACATTCGGCTACGTTATCTGCTGGGGGCTGGATGCCGAAGGTCGCCCAGCACCTGTCAGCTCTGCTCGAATTCAGCGCACCATACAGGGCCGCTACTTTAATCCTTATCAAAAATATATTGCCGCGATTGAGCATCTAAGCTGCGTGCATCCGCGTTGCGATATCGCAGCGATCAGCTGCGATGGACACCATATCGAGGCCCATTGCCGCGGGGGACCGACCACCTACGACAATTTAGCGCCCCTGTGTCGGGTGCATAATCGTCTTAATTGCGACGTGCCAGGGATCAGTTCGAGGCACGGGCGAATCGAGAAAGATCCCAAAACTGGGGTTCCCGGGCTGCGCCGTTCTAAACGCGGAAAGCTCGAATTTCGGACGCACCCCAAAAGCGTCTCCCAGTGGGCACTCGAGTACTACGGAAAGCAATCCTAGAAAGGCCGCTACGCATATCGCTTAGTGGCCTACTCGACACACTCCAAAACCGTTCCACTCAGGGGGCCCACCACATATTCATGGCTTAGGTTTATAGGAGCGGGGTTGTGGAATACCACACCTTGGTTGATATGCACTCGGTAAGCTCCTGAGGTAACAGGGTGTAGCCAGTGCCTATTTTCCCCATTTAGCATAACAATCGCGTGCCGGCCAGGGCCGAAGGCATCGTTAACCCGATAGCTTAGGCGCCGCCCCTCAGCGCTCATGAGCTCCATGAGATACTGCGGATCGTAGGTCCACGAGTACTTTTTACGAAAAGTATTTAGGTGGCGAACAAAACCCGCTTCCTTGGCGAAAAGCTGGGCACGGTCGTAGTCAAATTCGTTGACGGAATCAGGGCTCTTATAGGAATTTTCATCTCCACCCTTGGTACGTAGAAATTCCTGACCTGCGTGAAGGAAGACCATGCCACGCGCTAGGTATTGGGTGAGGGTGGCTAGAGTGTGGCGTTGAGCGATCTCCTCCTCAGGGGCCTGTTCCAAACCGGTGGTACCACGTAGTTTGTCGTACATTGTCCAATTATCATGGGCCTCGTTGTAGACCACTGAGTGACTGGGATCCAAGGGATTGAGGGCGTCAAATAACTTGCGGGCATCATCCCCGCTAGCCCCTGAGATGAAGCCACTGCCAGTGCGGATGAAGTTACTCCCCTTCACCACATCGCGATAGAAATCATTGAACATACCCACACCTGGCATGAGGGCAGCATTGCCCTGATGAGCGCCACGTACCCCCTGAGAGTGGTTGCCCATCTCCCAGCCTTCTCCGATGATAATGATGCCTTCATCCACCGTATCGAGCGCCCGGCGCACGGCGTTCATGGTGTCTACGTCGTGAATGCCCATCAAATCAAAGCGGAATCCGTCGAGGCCAAAGGTGCGGGCCCAGTAGAGAACAGAATCGACGATATATTTACGCATCATCGACCGCTCGGATGCTGTTTCATTGCCACAGCCGGTGGCATTGCAGAATGCGCCTTCACTGGTGGTGCGGAAATAATAGCCTGGAACGGTGAGTTCGAAGGGGTGCCTTTCGGCCTCGTAAACGTGGTTGTAGACCACATCCATGATTACCCGCAGCCCGCGCGCGTGCAGGGCGTCGATGAGTTTTTTCAGCTCGGTCAGCCTCAGCAGTGGGTCGCCGGGGATGGTGGCGTAGGAGCCTTCCGGGGCATTGTAGTTCTCTGGATCATATCCCCAGTTGTACTGGGCGTTGTAGCTGAGATCGCCGGCTTCGTCGACGCTGCCGAAGTCGAAGATGGGCAGTAGTTGGATATGGGTGACTCCGAGGGAGCTGAGGTAGTCGAGCCCTGAGAGGTTGCCCCGTGTGGTGCGGGTGCCAGCTTCGCTGAGGCCTAGGAATGCGCCTTTATGGGTGATTCCATTGTTCGGCCCGATGGTGAGGTCGCGGATATGAGCCTCGTAGATGATCGCGGTGCGCGGATCTGTGAAGCTGTCGAGTCGTTGAGCTGGTCCGAGTAGCGTGTCGACGTCCACAACAACGCCCCGCTTACCGTTGATGGTCACGCTGCGGGCATAGGGGTCCACGCTCGTCGTAGTTGTGCCATTTGGAAAGCTGAGGCCGAAATGGTACTCGGCTCCGTGGAAGTCACCGTGACATATAGTTTCCCACTCCCCGTGATCCCCTTGGGTCATGGGGTAGGCCTCGGAGCGAAGATAGAGGGTAACCGTAGCGGCAGTTGGTGCCCAGAGCCTAAAGGTGGTGGCTGAAGGGGTATACAGGGCGCCAAGTTGTCCGTCGTAGTGGGGGTACTGTCTCACCAATTTCTCCTTGTATTGTTCCTGGATCACTATAACAATTTGCTTCGTGGCTAGCTATCGGAGTCGAGGTGAGTGATATCCATACTGGCTTTCTGCGGTAAATCGATCAGCATCTTCTCATCACGGTGGCCTGGTAGCACCTTGTCGTAGTAGGAGTGAGCGGCCTCGTCCATGGGGATAAAGCGCGCTTGTTCCTGGCTTAAGAAGTAGCGGTGATCGAGGATTTCATGGAAAATCTGTGCCGGCTCGAGCTTATCGGTGAGCTCAGGGGGCATAGCGTGAATGGTGGGCAAATATTCTTCGCTGTACCATGAGCGCGCCGCTTGTTCGATGGGTTGCCCGGGCGCGTAACGACGAATCTCAGAGAGCAATCGGCGAGCCTGCTGCTCTTCAACCTCAAGACCCAAAAGGCTGATGAGTTGGTTGGAGTGGTGGCCGGCGTCCACGCTTTTCGGCCGTGCTGTGATCGTGCCACTCGACCCGGAGATTTGAAATTCTTCGATATCGAAGCCCATTTCGGCGAGTTTTTCTACACGTTCTTTTACGCGCCAGTACTCGCTGGCGGGTACTTCGATTTCCTCGGTGAGTTGGGACCAGAGATCGAGGTAATAGGTTTCGATGGAATTACCCAGGGCGATGGGGTCGATTTGCTCGTCGAGCGTACCCCCTGAGGCGAGGTCCATGAGTTCGCCGATCACATTCACCCGGGCCACCTCGAGATCATGCAGGCGGCGGTTGGTTGACAGTTTGGGCTGGAATTCTCCCGTTTCGGCGTCGACCAGGTAGGCGGAGAAGGTCTCTGCATCGCGCCTAAATAGGGTATTCGACAAAGACACATCGCCCCAGTAGAAATTCAACAGGTGTAGGCGTACCAAAAGGATTGCGAGGGCGCGGATGAGCTTATCGGCCACCGCGGGCTCGAGGGTTTGGGAGAAGATTTCGCGGTACGGGAGAGAAAAGCGGAGGTGTTCTGTGACCAAGGCTGCGGTGAGTTTCTCGCCGTTTTCATCACGTCGCCCTGTGATGACGGCGATGGGGGTGACTGCGGGCGCTTTGACGCGGCGCAATTCGCGCAGCATGGCGTATTCGTGGTGCGCGGTGCGGCGTCCGATTTCTTTAATGGCGGCGATGATACCCCCTGAGAGGGCTTGGGTGGCGTAATCGGTTCCAGTGGCGTCGCCGAGGTGAACGAAGCGTACCACGTGGCGGGAAATGCCGCGGGGTAGGGTCACGACAACGTCGTCGCCCCATTCTTCGAGCGGGGTGCTCCAGGGCAGGGGCAAGAGGCTCGCGGAGTAGGCGGAGCCGTCGATGTGCATATGGCTGGTCATATCCGGATTCTTCCTGTGTATAACAGTGATAGCGCCCGCACCCCCCACCAGGCGTGGGGAGTACGGGCTAAAGGTGAGGGTCTGTCTAGGTTACGCGGGCAGGCGAGTGCCTGTCGACGCGGAGAAATTGTGCTGTCCCTCAGGGGTCACGCGCACGTGAATGGTGGTGCCGCGTGGAGGTGCGATATTAGGAGCTGCGCGGATAACGAGCTGCTTATTGTCGGTGCCCTCGATATGACCGTAAAGGAAGGAATCGGATCCTAGTTCCTCAACGAAGTCGAGGGTGACTGGGATGGTGTCGCCGGAGGCGTCGACAAGCTCGAGGGCCTCGGGGCGGAAGCCAATGGTGATACGACCCTGGTCCTCAGGGGTGATGGCGGCGCGGGTGATATCGGTAATTGGGATACGTGCATTGCCGATGGTGGCCACGTTGCCCTCGAGGGAGCAATCGAGAATATTCATCGCTGGGGATCCAATGAAGCCGGCGACGAAGACATTTGCTGGGGTGTCGTAGAGTTCGCGGGGGCTGCCGACCTGCTGGAGGAAGCCGCCGTTGAGAACGGCAATGCGGTCACCCATGGTGAGGGCCTCGGTCTGGTCGTGGGTGACGTATAGCGTGGTCACACCAAGTTTGCGCTGCAGGGAGGCAATCTGGGTACGGGTTTGCACACGCAGTTTGGCGTCGAGGTTCGACAGTGGCTCGTCCATGAGGAAGACCTGGGGCTTACGCACAATGGCGCGTCCCATGGCCACACGCTGACGCTGACCACCGGAGAGGGCCTTTGGCTTGCGGTCGAGGTATTCGGTGAGGTCGAGGGTGGCGGCGGCTTCGTTGACGCGCTGATCAATTTCGGCTTTGTCCATGCCCGCGATCTTGAGGGCGAAGCCCATATTTTCACGCACGGTCATATGTGGGTAGAGGGCGTAGTTCTGGAAGACCATGGCGATATCGCGCTCTTTGGGGGCGGCGGTGGTCACGTCGCGGTCGCCAATGAGGATGCGGCCGTCGGTGACATCTTCGAGGCCGGCAAGCATGCGCAGGGTGGTGGATTTACCGCAACCGGAGGGGCCGACGAGGACGAGGAATTCGCCGTCGGCGATTTCGAGGTCGAATTTATTAACGGTTGGCGCTTTCGCGCCTGGATAGACCAGGGTGGCCTTATCGAAGGTTACTGATGCCATGGGTGGCGTCCTTTCATCGGCAGGTACGTGCCGAACGATCCGAGTGAAAAAAGCTTCCAGCTACGCCGCTCATGCCTGCTTAGCAGGCCGGCGCGCTATAGTCCAATCTATCCATTTAACCCACGCCACTCAAATATTGGGAGAGTTATCTTCGTCTCCTGCAGATCTGCTGATGCCTGTGTGGGTTTTGACTTATCCCCGCCAGTTTTCTATAGTTCTATAGATAAAATTCTATTGATCTATAGAATTTCTCCACTAGCTGATCAAGGACCCCTTATGGATTCAACAGCAACAGGGGCATGGCTTTTGGTCTCCGCCTCCCTCGTCCTCCTTATGACCCCCGCCCTCGCCCTCTTCTACGGCGGCATGTCCCGCGGCAAAGCGGTCCTTAATATGCTGATGATGTGCTTCGCAGCTCTTGCCATCGTGCCCATCATTCACGTCCTCTACGGCTTCAGCATGGCCTACGGCGAAATCTCCATCCTCGGGTTTGTGGCCAATCCCTTCCACCCCGTGGATTATCTCAGCAGCGTTCATACCCCCACAGCCGAGGGCTACCCCATCATTTTTGATGTCATCTTCCAGCTCACCTTCGCCGTCATTGCCTGCGCAATTATCGCCGGCTCTATCGCCGAGCGCACCCGTTTTCCCGCCTGGCTTGCCTTCATCCCCCTCTGGGTCACAGCGGTCTACTATCCTCTCGCCCATATGGTCTGGGGTCACGGATTTTTGAGCCACTCCACCCACAGTCTCTCCGCATTCCTTTTTGGCACCCACAACGGTGAGGCGATCATCCAGCCCATCGACTTCGCTGGAGGCACGGTCGTCCATATCTCCGCTGGCACCGCAGCGCTCGTCTTGGCCTTACTCATTGGCCCGAGACGCAGCTTCACCAAGCTCACTCACCGCCCCCATAACCTCCCCATGGTCATGTTAGGTACCGGTCTTTTGTGGTTCGGGTGGTGTGGATTTAATGCCGGCTCCGCGCTATCTGCCTCAGGACTGGCCGCCCTCGCATGGCTTAATACCACCGTGGCCGCAGCCGCTGGAGGCCTCGGCTGGCTTGCGATCGAGCGCTTCCGCGACGGTTATGCCACCACCTTAGGCATGGCATCGGGCCTTGTTGCGGGACTCGTCGCCATTACTCCCGCGGCAGGCGCCTTAACCCCTCTGACCTCAATCTTCTTAGGTCTGAGCGCGGGAGTGTTGTCCTCGAGCGTGATCCGCATGAAATACCGTTTGCGTATCGACGATTCCCTCGATGTTGTCGCAGTCCACCTCGTTGCTGGCCTCTGGGGCACGATAGCCGTGGGATTCTTAAGCGCCGATCGCTCCATTGAGCTGGTGATTATTCAGATTCTTGTGGCACTTTTCGCCATGGTTTACGCAGGCGTATGGACACTCATTATTGGTTTGGGCATCAAGCACACCATTGGCTTACGCCTGGACCCGGAGACCGAACACAGTGGCGCGGATACGGTCCACGGAGAATCCGCTTACGATGATGGAGGCGCGAGATTCGCCCATTATTAAGATAATTACATAAATGTAATTAATCCCACTAATCCTATATCTAGGGGGCACACTCCTCGTGAAACCCCGAAAGCCAAGGGGTCAAACCACAATATGTAGGGATTGCAAAGCGACACGCTCCCATATATGGTGGCGTAGCGGGTCGGCAGTGGGCTACATTCTGAAACCATGCTCACTGAATACCTCAACCGCACCGACTGGCGCGTCAACGCCAACGCCAACCAGGACTACTCCCTCGGCGGCATGATCCTCAATACCGCCGGCAAAACTGTAGCCAATTATTGGCTCGACGATATCTTCTCCCCCGCCGCTGCCACCGCGCACCGCGAAGGCGCCATTCATATCCACGATCTCGATATGCTCTCTGGTTACTGCGCTGGATGGTCACTGCGCAACCTGCTAGCTGAGGGTTTTGGTGGGGTTACCGGTGCTATTGCTTCGCGCCCTCCTAAGCACCTATCCGCAGCGCTCGGCCAAGTGGTGAATTTCCTTGGTACCTTGCAAAATGAATGGGCTGGCGCCCAAGCCTTCTCATCTTTTGATACCTATATGGCTCCGTATATCCGCCGCGATAACCTCAGCTATGACCAGGTTGAACAGCTCATGCAGGAATTCATCTTCAACCTCAACGTCCCCTCCCGCTGGGGCACCCAAACTCCATTTACTAATCTCACCTTCGACCTCACCTGCCCTCATGACCTCAAGGATCAGGTGCCCTTTATCGGCGGCGAGCCGTGTGAGTTCACCTATGGTGATCTCGACGCCGAGCGCGATATGATCAACCGTGCTTTTATTGCGGTGATGACCGAAGGCGACGCTGACGGGCGGCCTTTTACCTTCCCCATACCCACCTATAATATTGCGGAAGATTTCGACTGGGAAGCACCGCTGACCAAGGAATTATTCACCATGACGGCCCGGTATGGGCTGCCCTATTTCCAAAATTTCATCAATTCCGATCTCAACCCCGGCGATATTCGCTCCATGTGCTGCCGCCTCCAACTGGATCTGCGCGAGCTTCTCAAACGCGGCAACGGTCTCTTCGGTTCCGCCGAACTCACCGGCTCCATCGGCGTGGTTACCCTCAACTGCGCCCGCTTGGGATATCTCTTTAAAGGACAGCGCCACGAGCTCTTTGATGCCCTCGATGCCCTCATTGATCTCAGCGTAGACACCCTGGAAAAGCGTCGCGCATTTGTCGCCAAGATGCTAGATGCTGGGCTTTACCCCTATACCAAGCGCTGGCTGCCCAGCTTGGATAATCACTTCACCACCATTGGCGTGAACGGGCTCAATGAGCTGGTGCGCAATTATAGTGACGATATCCTCGATATCACCGACCCTGAGGGCAAGCAGTTCGTCATCGAGATCTTAGACCATATCAACGGCCGGCTTACCCAAGCCCAGGAAGACACTGGCCACCTCTATAATCTCGAGGCCACCCCTGCTGAGGGTGCCACCTACCGACTAGCCAAGGAAGATATCAAGCGCTATCCCGATATCCTCCACGCCGGCAGCGCCGAGGAGCCTTA
Organism: Corynebacterium sp. ES2794-CONJ1; assembly: GCF_025660615.1. Lineage (NCBI taxonomy): Bacteria > Bacillati > Actinomycetota > Actinomycetes > Mycobacteriales > Corynebacteriaceae > Corynebacterium > Corynebacterium sp. ES2794-CONJ1. The sequence goes on from NZ_JAOTIM010000002.1 coordinate 303,490, forward strand.
TTACACCAATTCCTCGCAGCTACCAGTGGCACATACTCCTGACCCCTTCATCGCCCTCGAGCACCAAGATGAGCTCCAAACGCGGTATACCGGTGGTACAGTTTTGCACCTGTATATGGGGGCCGCGATGAGCGACGGCGAGGCCTGCGCCAAGATGGTCAGGCGCGCACTGGAGAACTACCGACTCCCCTATATCACGGTCACCCCAACCTTTAGTATCTGCCCGGATCACGGCTATATCTCGGGCGAGCACCCACACTGCCCGCGGTGTGAGAAGGACACCGAGATGTGGACGCGCGTTATGGGTTATTTCCGCCCCATGGCCAGCTTCAATATTGGTAAGAAGGGCGAGTTCCATGAGCGCCAGTACTTTAACGAAGCCCTCGTCTAAAAGCCTTCCGGTGGCGGGAATTATCCCGTTTTCCGCCACCGATTGGCCCGGAAATATCACGCTCACCGTGTTCACCCAAGGGTGTCCACTACGCTGCGTCTACTGCCATAACCCTAATCTGCAGCCGCTGACACGTGGCGCACTAAGTTTCGATACCGCCCTCGACCAGGCAGCCACTCGCCGCGCCTTACTCGACGGTATCGTGATTTCCGGCGGAGAGCCCACCTTATCCTCAGGCCTGGGCCCAGCCATCGCGAAAGCCCACCAGGAGGGTTTTGCCGTGGGGCTGCATACCTGTGGCTACTCCCCCGCCGCTATTAGGCGCCTTCTGCAATCCCCGGATTCCACTCCAGATTGGGTGGGATTGGATATTAAAGCGCTGCCCGATGATATGGAATATGTCATCCAACGCCCCGCCCATATTGGCAATCGATGCTGGGAGAGTATGCACTTATTCGACGAGGCCGGCGTGGATATGCAGGTACGCACCACCATCTTCGCCGATAGCCCACTCGAGCACCACCTTAGTACCCTCGCAGAAAAGGTCGAGGGTTATGGCCACGAGTTGGTGATCCAGCATGCTCGCGCCGCCGACGGCTCACCGTTTGTTCTTCACTAAGAATCTTTCGCCTACAGCGCAAAAAAGCACTGCTCCCTCCTTACAGAGAAAGCAGTGCTTTTTTAGCGGTAAATTACCTACATATCGAAGGCTTCATCGAGGGGCACCGATGCTCCGGTGAAATCACCGTAGGAGTCGTCACCGTAGATCGAATCACCATAGGTAGGAATCGAGTACGCCGCATTGCGGGCAGCCTCAGTGGGCTTGACCGCAATATTGCGGTAGCGCGAAATACCCGTACCAGCAGGGATCAGCTTACCGATGATCACGTTCTCCTTGAGACCAATGAGCTTATCGGAACGCTTATTAATAGCGGCGTCCGTGAGCACACGGGTGGTCTCCTGGAAGGACGCAGCCGATAGCCACGACTCGGTAGCCAAGGAAGCCTTGGTAATACCCATGATCTCGCTGCGCAGCTCAGCTGGTTGGCCACCAACGGCCAATGCCTCAGCATTTGCGGCCTTAGCCTCAGCCAAATCAACCAAGGTACCTGGCAGGAATTCGGTGGAACCGGATTCAATGACGGTACCGCGACGCAGCATCTGGCGGATAATGATCTCGATATGCTTATCGTGGATCGCCACACCCTGAGCGCGGTAAACGGCCTGGACCTCGTCGACGAGGTGCTGTTCCACTCCGCGGCGGCCGAGGATCTCGAGCACATCGTGCGGATCAGCGGGGCCGCGCAGCAGGCGGTCGCCCACCTCAACGTGGTCGCCGTCGACAAGCGTGCGCTCGAGGAATGCACCTGGGTTGGAGCTCATAGGAGCCTTGGTATTAGCAAGACCCTGACGCTTCGAGAGCTTCTCGTAGACGATGTCATCGGAGCCATCATCAGGAGTGATGGTAAGCGTATAGAAATTACCCTCATCCTCGAGATGAATGGTGCCAGCAGCAGCGGCAATCGGTGCCCGGTTCTTTGGCACACGAGCCTCAAAGAGCTCCTGTACACGAGGCAGACCACCGGTAATATCGCCACCAACGCCACCTTGGTGGAAGGTACGCATGGTCAGCTGGGTACCAGGCTCACCAATGGACTGGGCAGCCACAATACCAACGGCCTCGCCGATATCCACCTGCTTGCCAGATGCCATGGAGATGCCGTAGCACTTAGCGCATACACCTGTTGCCGTCTGGCAGGTGAGCACGGAGCGTACCTTAATCTCTTCGACACCAGCGAGCACCAGCTTGGATACCAGCGCATCGCTTAAGTACTCGCCAGCCTCAGCGAGAATTTCATCGTCCTTCTTCACCGCAGTTGCTAAAGCGCGGCCCAGGACGGAGGTCTCTACCAAGCTGTGGGCGCCATAACCAATAACGGTGCCCTCGGCGTCCTTTTGAGCCACGGCAACAGGAACCTTGATACCCAGGCGGGTCTCGCAGTCGTCCTCGCGCACAATAACATCCTGTGCAACGTCGACCAGACGACGGGTGAGGTAGCCGGAGTCAGCGGTACGCAAAGCGGTATCGGCAAGACCCTTACGGGAACCGTGGGAGTTGTTGAAGTACTCCAGCACGGACAGGCCTTCACGGAAGGAGGTCTTAATCGGGCGGGTGATATATTCACCGCGCGAGTTCACAACCATGCCCTTCATGCCAGCCAGCGTCCAAATCTGACGCATATTACCAGCAGCACCCGACTTCACGATCATCGGAATCGGGTTGTCATCAGGATAGAGATCCTCGACAGCCTTACCAATCTCATCGGTGGCATTCTTCCACAGCTCCACCAACCGGTCATAGCGTTCGCGCTCCGTCAGAGCACCTTGCTCCCAGTACTTGCGCTCGATCTTATGGGCTTCGGCCTCGTATTTATCGAGACGCTCATCCTTATCGTCGAGCACGAGCACGTCAGCCATGGAGATGGTGACACCGGAACGGGTAGCCCAGTAGAAGCCAGCATCCTTCATCTTGTCCATGGTTTGAGCCACGGTGATCATGGGGTACTTGGCGGCGAGATCATTAATCACATCACCGAGCATGATCTTGTCGGTGCCGCCACCCTTACGAACCATCACACCCTCAAGGTAGGGGTAGTTCCAGGGCAAAAGCTCATTGAAGTAGATACGGCCCAAGGTGGTATCGGCGAGCCAGGTTTGGCCCTTCTCCCACCCGTCGGCGAAGTGCTCCTCTTCAATATCTGCTGGCGGACGCAGGTGAGAGATGCGGACCTTAATCTTGGCCTGCATACCTAATTCCTTGCGGTCATAGGCCATAATGGCCTCGGCCACGCTCGAGTACACGCCCGTTGCTGGACCTTCGGCGGTTGCCGGCTTATAAGCGCCTTGGCCACCGAATTCTTCCTCCGTCTTGTCCATGGTGAGGTAGTAGAGACCTGTGACCATATCCAGACGTGGCATAGCCAGAGGCTTACCGGATGCTGGGGACAAAATATTATTAGAGGCGAGCATAAGCACGCGGGCTTCAGCCTGTGCCTCTGCCGATAGCGGCAGGTGCACAGCCATCTGGTCACCATCGAAGTCAGCGTTAAAAGCTTCACAGGCAAGAGGGTGGAGCTGAATAGCTTTACCCTCAATGAGCTTGGGCTCGAAAGCCTGAATACCCAATCGGTGCAGCGTCGGTGCGCGGTTGAGCATCACAGGGTGCTGCGCAATGGCTTCTTCCAGCACATCCCACACCTCTGGACGCTGGCGTTCCACCATGCGCTTGGCTGATTTAATATTCTGCGCATAATCGTGCTCCACCAGGCGCTTCATCACAAAAGGCTTGAAGAGCTCGAGAGCCATCAGCTTCGGCAGACCACACTCGTGCAGCTTCAACTGCGGACCAACAATAATCACGGAACGACCGGAGTAATCCACGCGCTTACCCAGCAAGTTCTGGCGGAAGCGACCTTGCTTACCCTTGAGCAGATCAGAAAGCGATTTCAGCGGACGGGTACCAGGACCAGTCACTGGGCGACCGCGACGACCATTGTCAAAGAGCGCATCCACGGACTCCTGCAACATACGCTTCTCGTTATTCACGATGATCTCAGGCGCACCCAGATCGATCATGCGCTTGAGGCGATTATTGCGGTTGATCACGCGGCGGTAGAGATCATTGAGATCGCTGGTAGCAAAGCGACCACCGTCGAGCTGCACCATGGGGCGCAACTCTGGGGGGATCACCGGAATGCAGTCGAGCACCATGCCCGCAGGATCATTGCCGGAGCGCTGGAAAGCCGCCACGACCTTCAAACGCTTGAGCGCGCGCATCTTCTTTTGGCCCTTGCCATTATTGATAATTTCGCGCAGCTTCTCGGCCTCGGCATCGAGGTCGAAATTGCGGATCAGGGTTTGGATTGCCTCTGCACCCATACCGCCGGTGAAATAATCCTCGTAGCGATCAACAAGCTCTTCGTAGATCTTGTCATCGATAATCATTTGCTTCGGGGCGAGCTTGACAAAGGTTTGCCAGATCTCGTCCAGGAAATCGATATCGCGCTGTGCTCGCTCGCGGATATGCTGCATTTCCTTTTCCGCCGCGTTTTGCACTTTCCGACGCGCATCTGCCTTAGCGCCAGCGGCCTCTAGTTCTGCGAGGTCCTCCTCGAGCTTCTGGGCGCGCTCGGAGATCTCCGACTCGGCTTCTGCCTCACGGTCTTTCTTCTCCAGCAGCATTTCAGCTTCCAGAGTGGACTGATCCGAATGGCGAGCCTCATCATCAACGCTGGTGATGATATTGGCGGCGAAGTAGATAATGCGCTCGAGATCCTTAGGTGCAAGATCTAGCAGGTAACCCAACCTAGAGGGCACACCCTTGAAATACCAAATGTGGGTGACGGGAGCAGCGAGCTCAATATGGCCCATGCGCTCACGGCGTACCTTGGATTTGGTCACTTCAACGCCGCAGCGTTCACAGATAATGCCCTTGTAGCGCACTCGCTTATATTTACCGCAGGCACATTCCCAGTCCCTGGTGGGGCCGAAGATGCGCTCGCAGAACAGGCCGTCCTTCTCGGGCTTGAGGGTACGGTAGTTGATGGTTTCGGGCTTCTTGACCTCACCTTTTGACCAGCGACGAATATCGTCGGCGGTGGCTAGGCCGATGCGGAGCTCCTCGAAGAAGTTGACGTCGTACACGTAACTCCCTTTCTTAAAAAGTTTTTTTCTTGTGGTGGTGATTCGGTCCGCCCGCCACCCCTACACATGCACACCTTTTTTGGTGCATCTTAGTGGTGGCAGACCTAGCATTCTTAGGCGCTATCGGCGTCGGAACGCTCATCGCGAGAGAGGTTAATGCCCATCGAGGCACCCGCCTGATCGAAGTCATCCTCATCGGAGCCGGACAGTTCCATCGGAGTGCCGTCGGCGGAGAGGACTTCAACGTTGAGGCAGAGTGACTGCAATTCCTTGAGCAGCACCTTGAAGGATTCGGGGATACCCGGATCTGGGATATTCTCGCCCTTCACAATGGCTTCGTAGACCTTCACACGACCCACCACGTCATCAGACTTGATGGTCAAGAGCTCTTGCAGGGTATAGGCGGCGCCATAGGCCTGCATCGCCCACACTTCCATCTCACCAAAGCGCTGGCCACCGAACTGAGCCTTACCGCCCAGTGGCTGCTGCGTAATCATGGAGTAAGGACCAGTAGAGCGAGCGTGGATCTTCTCGTCCACCAGGTGGTGGAGCTTGAGGATATACATATAGCCCACGGCCACGGGGTACGGGAATGGTTCACCAGAACGACCATCAAAGAGGGTGGCCTTGCCCTCGCCATTAACCATGACATCGCCGTCGCGGTTGGGGCGAGAATTGCGCAGCAGACCAGCGATTTCCTCATTGGTGGCACCGTCGAATACTGGTGTTGCCGTCAGCGTACCGGGCTCTACATCGTAGAGATCTTCCGGCAGGCTCTCCATAAGCTGGGCGTTTTCCAACACCTCCGGATCAATCGACCAACCAGCAGCAGCCAGCCAGCCGAGGTGAACTTCGAGCACCTGGCCAATATTCATACGACGCGGCACACCGTGGGTATTGAGGATAATATCCACTGGGGTTCCATCAGGGAGGAAAGGCATATCCTCCTGCGGCAGGATCTTACCCACCACGCCCTTATTGCCGTGGCGGCCGGCGAGCTTATCACCGTCTTGAATCTTGCGCTTTTGGGCAACATAAACGCGAATCATCTCGTTGACGCCTGGCGAGAGATCGTCATCATCCTCGCGGGAGAAGCGACGCACGCCGATAACCTTACCGGTCTCACCGTGTGGCACCTTCATGGAGGTATCACGAACCTCACGGGCCTTCTCGCCGAAGATGGCACGCAACAGGCGCTCTTCCGGAGTCAGCTCGGTCTCACCCTTCGGGGTGACCTTACCCACTAAGATATCGCCGTCGCGAACATCGGCACCGATGCGCACAATGCCGCGCTCGTCGAGATCCTTGAGCACGTCCTCGGAGACATTCGGGATCTCGCGGGTGATTTCCTCAGGCCCAAGCTTGGTATCGCGAGCATCGATCTCGTGCTCCTCGATATGGATAGAGGTAAGAATATCCTCCTCCACTAAGCGCTGGTTGAGAATAATAGCGTCCTCGTAGTTGTGGCCTTCCCATGGCATAAATGCCACCAGCAAGTTCCGACCCAAGGCCATCTCACCGTTATGGGTACCAGGACCATCAGCGAGAACCTGGCCCTTTTCTACACGGTCTCCGATATCAACGAGCGGCTTCTGGTTATAGGACGTTCCCTGGTTGGTGCGCTCGAATTTGCGCAGCAGGTAGGTCTCGCGCGTGCCATCATCTGACATCACGGTGATGAAGTCAGCGCTCATATTCTCCACATAGCCGGTGGCCTTATTGATCACCAGATCGCCGGCATCATAGGCGGCGCGCAGCTCCATACCGGTACCAACATACGGCGCCTCAGAGCGCACGAGTGGCACAGCCTGGCGCTGCATATTCGCGCCCATCAGAGCACGGTTAGCATCGTCGTGCTCAAGGAATGGAATCATGGCGGTAGCCACTGAGACCATCTGGCGTGGGGAGACGTCCATATAGTCAATATCCTTGCCGGATACCACCTGGATATCGCCCTTCTTCAGGCGAACCGTCACGCGCTCTTCGGTAATGACACCATTCTCGTCATATTCGGTATTAGCCTGAGCCACCACGTAGCGATCTTCTTCATCCGCAGTGAGATAATCCACGTGATCGGTGACAACTCCGTCAACGACCTTACGATATGGAGTCTCGATGAAGCCGAAGGCATTCACGCGGGCGTAGGAAGCCAAGGAGCCGATCAGACCAATATTCGGGCCTTCGGGGGTCTCGATGGGGCACATACGGCCATAGTGAGAGGCGTGGACGTCACGGACTTCAATGCCGGCGCGCTCACGCGAAAGACCACCTGGTCCCAGCGCCGAGAGACGGCGCTTGTGGGTGAGCCCTGAGAGAGAGTTATTCAGATCCATAAACTGCGAGAGCTGCGAGGTTCCGAAGAATTCGCGGATCGCGGCAGATACCGGGCGCACGTTAATCAGGGAGGTCGGGGTGATTGACTCCGCATCCTGGGTGGTCATGCGCTCACGAACCACGCGCTCCATGCGGGACAGACCCACACGCACCTGGTTTTGAATGAGCTCACCGACGGTACGCAGGCGACGGTTACCGAAATGGTCAATATCATCGGTTTCTACCGGGATGACCTCACCCGTGGGGCTGGTCATCGAGGTTTCACCGGCATGCAGGCGCACGAGGTACTCAATTGCGGTCGCGATATCCTGCTCGGTGAGGGTCATCAAACCCTCGTTGTCGCCGCCTAAGCCCAGCTTGCGGTTGACCTTATAGCGGCCCACCTTTGCGAGGTCATAGCGCTTGGCGCGGAAGAACGAATTATCAAGCAGCGACTGCGCGAGATCACGCGTAGGCTGCTCACCGGGGCGCTGCTTGCGGTAAATCTCCAGCAATGCCTCATCAGTATTGGAGACACCATCAGATTCCAGCGTGGACATCATCACTTCAGAGAAGCCAAAGCGCTCTTGGATCTGCTCGGTGGTCCAGCCTAGTGCCTTCAGAAGGACGGTGACGGGCTGACGACGCTTGCGATCAATACGCACACCGACCGTGTCGCGCTTATCCACATCGAATTCTAGCCATGCACCGCGAGAAGGGATCACCTTCACTGAGTGCAGCGAACGCTCGGTGGATTTATCGATGGTTTGATCGAAATAAACACCAGGGGAACGCACCAACTGTGAGACCACGACACGCTCAGTGCCGTTGACGATGAAGGTACCTTTTTCGGTCATCATCGGGAAGTCACAGATGAAGACGGTCTGGGATTTAATCTCGCCGGTTTCGTTGTTAATAAACTCGGCGGTGACATAGAGCGGCGCCGAGTAGTTAATATCTTTATCTTTGGATTCGTCAATAGTATTCTTCATCTCTTCAAAGCGTGGTGAAGAGAGGGAGAGAGACATATTGCCGGAATAATCTTGAATCGGGCTCAGCTCTGCGAGGATATCCTCCAGGCCAGAGGTCACTGGGACCCCTTCGCCTAATTCAGCTTGACGTCGTTCGCGCCAATCAGACGCGCCGATCAGCCAAGAGAACGATTCCAGTTGGATATCAAGAAGACCAGGGACTTCAATAGGTTCATTAATTTTCGCGAACGATTTACGTTCGGGAGCCCCTGGTATAGTTGAGTTGAGTGGGCGGGGGCTTGCCAAGATGGGTCCTTCCAGCACCTCACGCGGATGGCGGCCCCGCAATATTGGCCACCACAAACCGCTAGTATTTGAGCAATTTCGGTAATGCCATAAGAAACCTGCTGGTGCTAACACCGAAAGACCTCAACTATCCAGCTTTTTCAAAAAGCCGACCAGCTAAGGTCTGTAAAAAAGGAACAAGTGTCCTAGGGCAAAGGTCAAGTATAGAGCACCGAGGACACCATGTAAAGCCCATGAACAGAGTTTATGGGCAACAAAACCACACTGTAGAGAATTCCTAGCGCTAAAAGCAACTTAGCCGCGCCCGCGGCGGAAAGACCCAATACCACCGGCAATAATCGAGAGGGCACCGAGAGCTGCAAGAATATAGCTAAAAGTCCTCCAAAAATCGCGGCGGGAAATCTCCGACGCAGCCGCGCGAAGGTCCTCTCGATTCTGCTCAGTCATGCGCCCATTAAAATCAAGAAGAATCCCTGCTTGCTCACCATCTGCGTAGCGGTATATATCGGTGATCTGCTCCTCGAGATCAACCACAACCCCGCTCTCGCGATCAACATAGAATACCCGCTCGGCTGCGTGCTCGAGATAAGCCGGCTGACCATCAATCTCTAAGGTGGTGAGCAAACCAGAGCGCTCCGCATTGACCTTCTCCGGGTCAATGATCTGGCGGTAGGCCATCATGGTGCGCCCATCCTCCTCTACCTCAGACTCATAGACGGCAGGGTAGCTAGTAGCCAGAGTCTCATCAAAGACCATATAGCTTGTTTTCTCAGCTGCTGTAGGGAATTTCCACCACACACCGTCAGTATCGGTATCTCGAGGGATTCCCGCTAATTGATCAATCACACGGATAGGGCTCAGAATCTCACCCGTTATACGGTCGAAGGTATAGGTGGAGACTGCTGCGGTATGCAGGCCCTCTAGATCGTCCAGCCCAGTGCGCCGCACTGAGGTGGCGAGCCTAATGGTGGCCGTATCTTCGTCGCTGGGACGAATCAGACTTGCTTCTACCTGTTTTGTCACGGACGCTTTCTCGGTTGCTTCCAGGGTGAGATCAGAAATGGTTGCCTCAGGATCCACCAGGGTCCAGGTATAGCGGGTGGGATCAAGGGGCAGCCTGGCGTCAAAGCGTCCTAGTTGGGCTTGGAGTAATCCGCCGACAAGCAGCGCACAGCCTAAGCCGAGCAGCAGAACACTAAAGATTCGTGACTTTGGAAGCATGTGCACCATCCTATAACACCTTCGAATAATCCCTTGGGAGCGCTTATATGCGGTCATACAATAATGCTCCCCTACCAGTGGAAGGGGAGCATTATATTGAAATTCCTGGTCTAGTTTTTACGGCGATTAAACCACCAGGCGCCACCTAAAAGACCAGCGCCAGCGATAAGGAGCCAGAACACCCCGAAGCCACCCGAGCGCGGTAACTCACCGGTAGTAACGTCAGCTACCTTGATGATATTCGGTTCTGTAACTTCCGCGGCGGGGTTCACTCGCCCCTGAGGTTGACGCACCTTGAGCTGATTCCCGTCAAGGAAAACCTCGAGTTCAACCGGTTGCGCGAGAAGTTGGTAGCCCTGCGGAGCCTTGGTTTCGATCAGGATGTATTTACCCAGACCGATAATGTTCTCGGTCTGGCGCGTATTATCCCCCGCATTGGTCTGGGTGAAGTTGATCGCATCCCCCTGAATTTCCCATGAATCATTTGCCCGATAAACGCTAAACTGCCAATCCTTTTCCAACGGAATAATCGCTGTAGAGGTATCCACCTTTTGAAGCACTAGGCTGGTCAACGGATCCTCTGGAGCCGGAATATCGGCACAGGCATCGTCACGAGCAATCAACCGACTGCCGATTGACACCGTGGCCTCGTTGAAAAGTCCGTGGCCGCCACCGTTTTGGGGGTCACAGATTAAGGTAGTGCTTGCCTTATCCTGCAGCTGAGGCTTATCAAATTCTGCGATCACGAAAAAGGTTTTCGACGCATCAGAGTCCAGATCGAACACATCACTTGGCAGTTTGTGATTATCTGCCGGCCTCATCTGATATGGAGAAGCCGAGTCTTCTCTGATTCCGACGGAAATATTCCTAGCGCTAGGAGAGAAACGAGGTTGATCCACTAGTTTCAATTTCCCGATCTTCGTACTGTCGTTGGGATTAGTAACCTTAACGCGATACTCGATTTCGAGCTTGCCCGACGCATTCTCCCGTGGTCCTCGAAAAACCTCCTTCACCACCAGCGGAGGTAGAGGGAGATCAATGCAAGCTTCAGCTGTGAGATCCTCGGTTGTGCCGGCACCTTCCTTCGCTACAGTAACTTTATTGAAGCCGCCATTTCCACGTCCCCCCGCCGCGCATTTAAGGGAATTCGGAGATACCCCAGAGATGAGCTTCGGCTGGAATCGAAATTGGACAAGCACCCGGAACTCCAATGTCTCACCAGCTCGGACTTTTACCTTGCCCGGCACGTCACCGTGCTGCAGTACTAGCGGTCCGTTGACTGGACTTATCACCGTATTTTTGTTGGTGTCCAGATCGATCAGCACCACTTTAAAAACATCAACGTCTTCGCTAAAACCGAGGTAATCTACGACTGTAAGTTCACGATCAACGTAGATCTCCCGATCTGTGGATACAACTGGGCCATTAGTTTGATTTTCCTCAGCCTTATTATCCACCGTTACCGTGTAAGTGGCCTGGTAGAATGGTTCCCCATTCCCGTTCGGACGCCACGTAATTCTGTTGCCATAAACTTCCTTAGACACCCGCGGCGGAGCGATCTTGAGGTTGACAATGTCAATGCACGCTTCCGCCTCAGCCACCTCCGACTGGCCGTATTCGATACGGGCTTTGTTGTATGCACCATCTCCAGGTGTGGGTTTTGGTTGGCATGCCAATCTAGACGGATTTAGCGCTGCGGCGTCTAATTCGGTATAGACTTTGATCCGGAAAGTCTGAGTAGCTCCAGCTTCGATGACATGGGTGTTACCATTTTCGCCTGGGATCACATATCCTTTGCCATCTCCGGACTTTACTAGGGGTGTTTCGCCTCCAGACTTAACCTGAACCACTTTGATAATCTTCTCAGCCTTGGCGAAATCTGGGGTGTCGTAGAGCAGATATTCGCGGCTAATATTCCGCTTACCCGCTTCAGCTTTATCATTTCGCACCGTCAGGTCGTAGGTGAAAATGTCTACCCCATTCGACTCCGATGCGATTGGGTCTTTCGATACCTCTAACTCAGTTGGATCTGGTTGAGAGACATTCCCCCAATAGGGCACCAAAAATCCATTCCGCGCAAACTTTAAGTCATTCCTTAGCACACTTTCTCGCTCGTTAGTCCCATAGCTGATTTTCATTGGGGTGTTTGGGGGGATTTTCAACCCCAAACGAGTAACGTCTACTGCGCTACTTCCTCTGCCGCTATCAATAAAAAATTTAATACCCTCGGGTGACAGGAATTCAACCTTGGACTTCCCCCGTTGGGAAGTCGATACTCGAATGCCCATTTTATTTCGCGGATCATCAATATACTTACCGCGAGATTTAACTGGGTGAGGAGTTAGGATATAACTGCCGTGATAGTTATCGCTCAGGTCCGTGGTGACCACCCAGTCAGTCGTGTCTAAAATATCGAGGATTTGAAAATTCAAGGCTTTACGGGCGTCTCCCCTGACTATTCCTAAGTCGGGGGGGCCCATCCTTGCATATCGCAAGGGTTCGAAGACACCGAAATTTACTCCGTAAAGCACTCCGCCCTTTGTACCGCCAATCGTAAACTCCTGCGAACGGTAGGATAGGCGAGTGTTTCGATTGTAGGTCGCTGTTTGAACATTTTCCCGGCTATAGAAACGACCTTGCTCACCATAGTTCAGAACTTGGCACTCTCCCCCCCTTGAATTGCTTTGCCGCTCCTGCGAAAAATTTATAGTCGTGTGATCGGGTTTTCGATGGAAAGGAGAACACCACCCTGGGTTGTTTATTATCTTTCTAGATATGCCACCATCTGTCGTTACGTTATCGCTGCCCGTATTAGGGCCTGGGAAACTGGGATTATCGGAACGAGGTGCGACTTCTTTAACTGGGTACCGGTAATCCTCTACCTCCCCGTCTTCGTCCCTAGCACCGAGGAGCTCGGAAGGGAGGTGATCTCTCTCGATGAACTGCTGATATGCATCTCGGCCCGCCGAGACCCGGTCAAAACCGCCGGGTTTTGGTGCTGCAGCAGCTTCTGTATAGCCAGAATCTGTAGGCAAAATCTTCCAAGTTGAGCGCACTTTTGGCCCAAAATCCCGGTAAACAAATTCGAAATTTTTACCGCTCAATCGTCCATTTGTGGCTCTACGCTGGTCATCTACGAGCTGCACGATCACATGGTCTCTATCGGCAGCATTTAGATCAAAGCTGCGCTCGTACTGCATAGGGGTATAAATGTAGTGGTTTCGAGAATCAACTACGTTTCCGGTTGCTTCTTCATAGATATGAACTCTTATGCCTCCTATTTTGGGATCGCTAGGTTTTTCCTGGGCCCCCCTGTCTCGAGACTGGGCTTCCCAAAAGTCCGTTGGAACCCCTTGGAACTCAAAGAATACACGCGGAAAACTGGGGCGGATCCCCGAGTCGTCTACAATCCGCCCGGATACCCTGCGCTCGGTATACTTACGTCCTTTATATTCACCAGTTTTTAGATCAGTGACTGTGTACTCAATCTTGGGGCCAGCCGAGACTGATGATAGCTTGAGGGGCGAGTCGCCGAGTACGCTATCCAAGAATTCACTTGTCAGTAGCTTCCAATGGGCATCTTCTTCGACTCCCATCACCGTATACGTAATAGAGAACTTGTCGCCGCGCTGGATTTCAGTGGGCGTATCCGCATTGGTGGAATCTAGATAAAGACGAAGAACCTGCCCAAACTTTGCATCCTCTTGAGATTGTCCGAACGAATTTTCCAGTTCGTCGGAGGCAAGCTCGAAGATATCACCGCTTGCCTCCGTGTCGCCGAATGAAGCAGAGATAATTTCCTTTACTGGATCGTTATTTCCCAGTTTTTGAATCAGGAGAAAATCGGGGGAACTTTGCAGCTCCGGCACGTTTGTAATCACGCCTTCGAGCGTACGAACAACGAGTCCAGATTCTTCATCTGCTGAGATGGTTCGACTCGTGAAATCAGCGGATAAGTTGCCTTCGCTGTTCTCAGAATTCTCTGCGAGAGACTCTTGTTCGACAAGAGTCGGCTCCCCTTCGATTGAGGCGTCTGATAGCTGAGCAATCTCGGAAGTGCCAGCCATCTCCTCTGCCGATTGAGCAAAAGGAGCTACGGTCACAAGCAACCCAGTCGCTAGCATTGAGGCAAAAAGGGCCTTGCCGTAACGAGATAGAGAGTTTTTCATAAACTAGTTCCTTTTGTAACTACGACGAAGTACTGCAATGCCCACGAGCAAGAGCACCAGTCCAAAGATGGCTATGGGTAGGCTATTGGCCCCTGTGTAGGCTAGATTTCCCGGAATCTTGGGTATCCCCTTTTTGGGATCATTCGGCCTCGGGGGTTCGTCTGGCGACGGAGGATCTTTGGGAATTGGAGGGTTACCTGGTGGGTCAATTGGAGGAATAGGAATAGGAATCGGCACTATTGGAATATTCGGACTACTACACGGCACCTTCACAGACGCCTCATCGGTTGCCACACCATACCGGCCAATCAGATCGAAATCCGGATAACCAGGAGGGGTGATATAGCCGCGGAAGGTGATGCGATTCTTGTTCTTAGAGGCATCGCGCGAGGTCTGGGCTTTGAAGCGCAAACTAAGATGTGCGTCTGGGTTACCCCGTCGAACTTCACTGACCTTGATCAAGCCGCTTTCGGTGAGCGTTACGCGCACGACGTTGTCTGAATCCACGTCGATGATATAGTCCCCACCGTCAAGGCGTACTGGATTCTTGTCATTATGGTAGGTGCCATAATATACATCTTCGCTATCGGGAATATACGTTTGCGATTGCTCGAGCGGTACGGAAATCTTGAATGTGGAAATTCGCCCGTCGCGTCCGGGGGCTGGCAATGTAGTCGACAGCCCGTATTCGAGATCGTCGCCTGGGTTCACACAGCTGAGGTTATTTGATAGCTGACCAGTAATTTTCTGGTCTTTGGCCTCCACTCTCACGCTATACTCCCAACCGCTGCGATCTTGATTGGTGGTAGGCACCGCCACCATAAAGGGAGAAACAACCGTAAAATTCCCGCGAGCTGCAGAATCCACATCCTCGGTGACGTAGTAAAGGCCCAGGTCGAGATTATTAAATCGGGCTATGCCGTCTGCACCGGTGGCTTCACTTACTTTAGGTGTCAGGCGAGAGAACTCTTTTCCCCTCTGGTAAAAGTCCGCTATCTTAAACGATTCTGCCAGGCGCCAGCCGTCGTTGGTGGTGAGATCAACGCCGTTGATCTTCTGCACTGAGAATTTGATCCCTTCCAGTGGATCCAATTTTTTAGGTGCGTTGGGATTCGACGGATCCCCGTATTGCATGATAGGGTCGCCCTCGCTTTTATGAATACTGAGGGAGGCTTTTTGCGAGGCGTCGATAAGCGAAGGCGATGGCCCGCCGTCTGCGGCAACTGCTAGCGGGGTGGTGACCGTCATACAAGCCACCGTGGCCAAGGCGGCAAAGAGTCGGCGGCCTTGGTGGCGTTTCGTTTTCTGTAGCATTCGTTATCCTTAGCCTTCTGCGCTTTCGCTCAGGCCGGTAGTGGTTTCCGCTTTTTTGCTGTCGCGGCGCGCTTTTACAAACTCCCGAATCATCAAAATCATGAAGATGAGTGCTACTGCTAGCGCAACATACATCCACCACTGCAATGGTTGACGAATCGTGTCAATCGTTTGAAATTCTTCTTCATCTACGGGCTCCATGGGCACCCGCTCCGCGTGAACGAGGAAGCGGTGGCTGTTGATGCCGTAGGGGGTACACGTAATAAGTGTTATGAGGTCTTGCCCTGGAACGGGGCGAAGGTTGTCCGTCTCCGTAGGCAAAACTATTTCGGTTTGGCGTACCTGATACTTCATTTTCTCACCGGAAACGTCGAGGTAAATAACATCGCCGACATTGACCTTGATCAGATTATCCCAGAGGGTAGCCACCGATAAACCCGTGTGACCTGTCAGAACCGTATGGTTACCCACTCCGCCCACTGGCAATCCACTGCCGAATAGGTGGCCTATCCCTTTGGATAGAACCGTCTCGGTGGTGCCGTGGTAGATCGGCAAATCAGATTTTATGGATGGGATATATATACGTCCCATCACAGAGGTCAGATTGAGCTGTTCGAGATACTCTTGGTATTCGACGTTATCTTGCGTTACTCGCTGTAACCAGGGGTCCAAAATAGGACCACCTTGCTTCTCAGCGTTCCATTCCCGGGCTCGCTCGATCTCCGCGGCAAGCTCTTGTTCGTCTATGGCACCTACCTGTGAGGTATATGCCTGGACTTGGTGGCTTTGCTGCGAATTTTCATAGATGGTCCCCACCACTGGGTACAGCAGGAGGATGAGACCAATCACGCTGAAGATTACCGAGACTGGGGAGACGCGCTTGCGCGGGGCAGGAGCGTGAGGGGCCCTATGGCGGGCAGTTACAGTCATAGGTGACGCCTTCGGTTTGTTTAAGTTATTTTATATAAGATCGTGAAAAGTGAAGGTAAGGGGCTAAGCGCTTGGGCTTAGCCCCTTTTAGCCTTCAGCTAGCAAATAGCAACGTTTAAGTCTTGAGACTTAGGCGTTATGACGATTGCTATAGGCGGAATAACCGCGTCCAACCAGCAAGAATGCACCACCGGCGAGCAGCAGGTACATGACACCAGCACCACCTGTTAGTGGCAGGTTGAAGCCGCCATTCTTCTTAGTGTCCACAACATCTTGGGATACAAGAGCGACCTCAGCATCGGCCCCCTGTTTGGTTAAGATTTGGAACCGGATCGGTTGGGCTGAAAGTTCATAACCCTCAGGTGCTTTGGTCTCTACCAAGCAATAAGCATCACGAGCATTCTCATCAACGGCTCGGCCGTTGCGGTAGTCATTAGCAAGGAGACCCTTAATCTCAACGTCATTCGTCGCTCTGATTCCTTGGCGAAGTGGCGTTGCGCTGTCATCGATATCGCCATCTTTGGTGCAGACGTACAGAGAGAATTCAGCACCGTCAAGGGGTTGATCATCAGCGTTCTTCTTCACAATGTCTACATTGCCGTAGAAGGACTTAGGATATTCAGAGTCTGGAGGTGTTACAGGAGGAACATTCGGATCCTCTGGGGTCGGAGGCTCTGGTTGGCCATCACGCATTTGAATAACCTTGAACTCGTTGATGATAGGAGCTACATTATCAAGATCGGTATTCTGCTTCACTGTGAAGGTTGGCGTGATAACCAGTTGAGCGGTCTTGTTATTATTCAGGTCATTAAGGCCGGCTTCTGTGAAGGTTATGACCAGGTAGGACTTGTTATCAACACCAGCAACCTCACCCTTGGTTACCTCATACTTGCTACCATCCAGTTGGGCACCAGCAAGCTTAACTGTCAGAGGATTATCACTGGCGTATTCCAGGCGATCAGTGGGGTAGAAGTCAGATACCACGTACTTGGTGTAGTTTTCGCCAGCCGACAGTTGCGAGGTGATCTCGTAGGTCAACTTCTCACCGTTGATCTTGGCTGCCTCATCCTGCACGGTCTTAGAAGCATCGTCCCGCTTGGTATTCTTGGGGTAAACGTGAACTGTCTCCAACCATTTATTGCGGTTAGTTGGATTGGTTGTTGGGAGAGCAACATAGAACGGCTTTTGAGAGATCTGGTGCCCCGCTGGAGCCTCGGTCTCCGTTACTCGGTAGAGACCGATTGGAAGATTCTCCCATTTAGCAACGCCTTTTCCATCGGTTGTCTGCTCAGTTTTGTTAGGGAGAGTCTCAAAGTCAATATCTTGCAGATCTTCGTCGCCCTTGGAAACTTTCTCGGCTTTCTTCCAACCATCATTTGTTGTCAGGTCGATCGAGTCTTTTTTGACCTTTTCAATCTTGAACCTCGCACCCTCTAGGGCTTCGCCCAGATTTGCGGTGTCGATCTCGGTGCCGTTACCCGCTTTACCTGGAGTGTTATTGGAATACTTGTGAATGACCAGGCTGAGGCCATCCTTGGGCGGAATAGGGTAACCCGACTGTGCTACAGCTGTCACGGGCAGGCCGGTCATCAGGCCTGCAGCCAAAGAAATCGCCAAGGCGTTCTTAAGCATTTTCATATAGATATCTTTCTACGAGAGGAGCTCCGACTCCTAAAAGTCCTAAAATTCCAGATAGAAACGAGCTCCCGTGCGGTTGAAATTATAGAGCCAAACCGCTCTCGATAACGATGGGATAAGTCTCGGCGGTTGGCGTCTGCGGGGAATGTTAATACAATCGGGCGCGCCATGTAAAGCTCGCTTTAACTGTCTCCAACCAGAGAAAAACAGTGAAAGTCATTAACTATTAGGAAATACGAATACACTGCTAGAAGGGCTTTTATTCACGAAAATCTACCCTGTCATTTATGGTATATAAACAGGTATTATAAGTACCGGCAATAAAGATTCTCGGCTCTACTTATGATCGCTAAATGTTAACAAAACGAAAAATCCCCACCCAAGTGAAATGTCTCACCTGTGTGGGGAATAAGTAAAGCTGGAAGATTACTTAAGGGTAACCTTTGCGCCAGCCTCTTCGAGCTTAGCCTTAGCAGCCTCAGCGTCGTCCTTGGAAGCGCCCTCGAGGATAGCCTTAGGAGCACCCTCAACGAGTTCCTTAGCTTCCTTCAGGCCCAGGCCGGAGACGAGCTCGCGAACAGCCTTGATAACGCCGATCTTCTTAGCGCCAGCATCCTCGAGAACAACGTCAAATTCGTCCTTCTCTTCTTCAGCAGCAGCGCCAGGAGCAGCAGCGCCAGCAGCAGCAACTGCAACAGGAGCAGCAGCGGTTACCTCGAAGACCTCTTCGAATTCTTTAACGAACTCAGAGAGTTCGATAAGGGTCATCTCTTTGAAAGCCTCGATGAGCTCGTCCTTGGTGAGCTTAGCCATGGTGGTATTCCTTTCGGTGTGGGTGGGACATCCAATAAACCGATATCCCTAAAAAGTGTTTATTTATTTCAAGAAGCAGCGCTTTTACACGCTATGCCTCTTAAGCGTCCTTCTTCTCCTGGAGTGCAGCCGCGAGGCGTGCAACCTGGGAAGCGGGAGCGTTGAATAGGCCTGCAGCCTTTGCCAAGTTGCCCTTCATGGCACCAGCCAGCTTTGCGAGAGTGGTCTCGCGGTTATCCAGCTCAGCGATGGCATCAACCTGAGCGGAGCTCAGGGCGTTGCCGTCCATGTAGCCACCCTTAACAACGAATGCCTTGTTGTCAGAAGCGAACTTCTTCATCACCTTGGCAGCGTCAACAGCTTCGCCCTTAATGAAGGCAATAGCGGTTGGGCCGGTGAAAAGGTCATCGAGGCCCTCAATGCCAGCTTCTTGAGCTGCCAGCTTGAGGAGGGTGTTCTTGGCGACGTTGTACTGGACATCAGCACCGAGAGCTTTACGCAATTCGGTGGTCTGAGCAACACTCAGGCCACGGTACTCCGTAAGCACAAATGCGTCGTGCTCTGCGAAGCTCTGCTTGAGAGCTTTCAGGGCAGCATCATTCTTCGGGTTAGCCATTACTACGCCTCCTTTCCTCTTTATTGATTCAAAGGTTTATCCGCCGGAGCTTTTTCTTTAGAACAAGACAAAAGCCCCGTACAAGAGCACAGGGCGCAACACTTAATTCCCACAAATGGGAAAGAAATGAGCTCTAAAGTGACTCCTGCGTGGGCCGATCTCAAGCGATAAAGCTTTTCGATACTTTCAAGCGCGAACGCTGACCGACGGTCTACGGTGAAACTTGAGCGACAAGCGAGGTTATACTCACCTGCTTTCAAACTTCATCTGGCACTATACCGTACGACCGGGTAGATACCAAACTACCGGTGCGATTTGCATATGTCTTGTACACCTCCAGATCCATACGAAGCAAACAGATAGCAGCCCCCGATTACCCACCGCCGTCGCTGCGCTGACACTGGAAACTCACGGCCGGTGGCTAGGATCGAATACTAGCCAGCTTGACCGAAGTGCTCGGGCAGAAGCGATTGCAGACCCCCGTCCTGTAGCCCACTATAAAAAGATTGCACGCAATATATAAAAAGCGCTTATTTGACCACCCGTGGTTTATCTCGACTGACTGGCCGGATTCTATTGCAGGAATTCTAACGGCGGCGGTCAGTGCAACTAGTTTGATATGGATTGTACGCAACCGTATAAAACCCTTCAACAGACCCCCGGAGTATCTCTGGGTGAGGA
The DNA here is from genome assembly GCF_025660615.1 of Corynebacterium sp. ES2794-CONJ1. NCBI lineage: Bacteria > Bacillati > Actinomycetota > Actinomycetes > Mycobacteriales > Corynebacteriaceae > Corynebacterium > Corynebacterium sp. ES2794-CONJ1. The sequence goes on from NZ_JAOTIM010000002.1 coordinate 323,557, forward strand.
GAACCGGGAGGATTTATAGCAAAAGAAAGAGCATATGAAGAGGGGTATTCTTCATATGCTCTGCCAATTATCTGTGCGTTAAGCGCGTCGCTTCGCTAAGAATATTCCACCGAGAATCAGTAGTAGGGATGTGAGGAGCCACGACCACAGGCCCTGTCCACCAGTTTCTGGCAAGGTTCCTGACTGAACATTCATCACTACCAATTTCAGAGTATTATTTTGATCCACCGTCACCACAGTGCCGTCTTTCGCCTCGTCGAGAAGACGGACCTTCTTCGTTTGATCATTAGGATCTTTGTAAACTTCAAAACCGACAGACTCCGGGAAGAGACTATATCCAGACGGTGAGACCGTCTCGATCAGGTAGTACTGACCGAGTTTTAACTCAAAGGAGTAGCGGCCAGATCCAGCAGGATCCTCCGTAATAGTCTCCAGCCCAGCAACGGGGCTATTTCCTGCACTATCGGTTGCGACCATAAATACAGCACCCGCAAGACCTTGCATCTGAGCATCCTGCTTTTCGATCTCCACGATCGCAGGAGACGGTGTCCGTTTATTCTGATACACACACCGAATATGCTCGCCGTTTTCAATACCACGAATCCGCAATCCAAATTCACCGTCATCTGAATATCGCGATGCAGGTAATTCTTGTAGCTGCGGATCATTGCTGTCGTAGCATAAGGCATTTCTCACCTGGGCAGCCGAATCAGACTGTTTGACCAGCTCCCATTCACTTTGCTGCACCTCCGCCACACTGACTTCCGCACGGCTTGTAGTGTCCTCTAGGCCGATACGGTAGAAAACTAAACCGTCTGCGTCGGTCTTTTGGGCACGCGGAGAGTTCAACTGCACACCCGGACCCGTTGCGTCACCCACAATGTCCCAGCCAACACCAGCTTCTGGGTTCTGACCATTTTCATCCAGAATGTGCTTTTCCACGGTCACACTGGCACTACAGGAGACGATCGATCGGAGCGTATCTGGGATCTCATCATAATCGCTGAGCAAAAAATAATCGGACCTATCTGCGTTATTCGCCGTATCGCTGTATCGAGTGAAGCCTGATATCGACTGCAGGTTGTACTCAGAGTCACCATCTAAACCCGTGGTTCCTCTTCCCACACCGATGCCGATTATCTTGGTACCCTGTTCTTTGAGGCGGTTCGCAGAAGCAATTGCGGCTTCCACGCGAATGAAATCGGTCATGGATCCACCCTGATTATTTTCCTCCGAATATTGCGGGAGCCTATTCGTCGTGGGGTTTCCGTCTGTCACGAAGAGAACTGCATCATAAATCGGGCCGCCTGTACGGCCCTCTTGAGCCTTGGATACTTCCATCAAGCCAGCATCCCAGTTCGTACCCTCGTTACTATCGGTGTACTTGCCCCATTCACGGATCTGATCTTTAATTTTTTGCGTTTGACTTGGGTCGTTGAGATCGTAGAGTTCCGGCAGGTTGTCAATATCGGGCCTACCAAACAGCCTATACGGTGGTTTAGCCGGTGAATCAGAACCTAGCGAAAAGATGGAAACGTTACCTCCGGATCCTTCCATGGTATTGACGAGTTTTATCATCGCTCGGGATAGGTCATCAGTTTTCCCAGCTCTCTTAACGGAACCAGAGAGGTCGCCAACGATGGCGAAATTCAGGCCGCACTTTTTCCCTAAGCGTGGGTTCTCCTTGGGGATAATGAAACTTCCGCTCGATGAGCGATGACTGTCCGTTATGCTATAATTCCTCACCCAATTCGACTCATAAGCGCGCATGAATGTTTCTGATTTGTCAGAACCATCACCAGCTTCTATCACCACTCCGGCTTTCAGCTTAGGCGTGAGCTGCGCATAGCTCTGCAGGCGGGAGAGACGATCACCACTATCGGAAGGGCCCGTGCGGACCTTGTCAATGAGGTTATAACCTATGGGCACGGCCACTGGTTTAATCCACACTCTTTCGTTTGTGGGGATCCTTCCCCTTTCTCTGCCCACCGGGATCCTAATATCGCAGAAGCCAGTGAAGTCCGTCGTACAGCTAGCCCAATCTTCATTTACTCTACGCAGGGGTTCTCCGTAGCTTAGCGCCTTCGTCATAGAGGAAACCTGAGATCGTGGGTTACCGCGGTAAACCTGCAAAGTAACGCCAGCTAGTGGACTAAAATACTTCGAGAAACGACTGGCTCCTGCATTAGATGCTGTTTGGCCGTCCCATAATCGGTCGGAACCGGCACGTACTCTAACGATGGCTACTTCACTATCTGGGAGGACTCTTCCCGCAACGGTCCTCGCGCCTTCTAACTGCGTATCGTCATCAGAAGAGGGTACTTGCTCATCGCTATCTTCGTTAATATCGACGTCTTGGGGCTCTACGAACTCACCCTCTTCAGGCGGAGTCTCACCTTCGTCGGTGATTTCTTCAGTCGTTGTAAGTTCGGGCGCGTTGGAGTCGCTGGTTGGGGTTGGTTCGCTCGTAGACACCACAACCTCATCAAGCACTGCCTCACCCCCCACACTCTCGGTGACCTGTTGACCTAAAACCGGGCTGGTCACCCCTATCAAACTACCCGCAGCAACCAACACCGCTACCTTAACCGCTAAACCATTCTTCATTCTGTATCCCTTTTAATATGAACGGATCACGATAACCATCCGCTCGTGCCATGAATTGAGTTTTATAACCACACCAAGGCACTAACAGGTAGAGCATTCCAAGCCCACCTCGTGCCCACGACGTTTTATTGTTGTGAATTTCTTCTCCGATTCACCGCGAGCACCCAAAAGCCCGCAAGAATCAACAGACCAGCCAACCCAACAAGACCAATGACCCCAGCACCCGTCATCGGCAGAGACTTCATACCCTTCACCGGTGGCGCCGGAGGTGTCGTGGTACTAGGGGGAGGCGGTGTATTCGTTACAGGTGGTGGAGGAGTAATTGTTACAGGAGGTGACGGTGGAGGTGTTGGCGTCGGAGTCGGTGGTACTTCAAATTTCGCTGCAAGAGCGAGGTTATAACTCCACTCCCCTTGCTTATCAATAATGGGAATAACGATGACATCTTCTTGTGTCTTGCGGCCACCACCAGCAGGAGGCGTAGCTTTAAAAAGATATACGCCAGGTTTCAAACCACTAAATACCACTGTCCCCTGAGCATTTGTGACCTCGCTATAACTATCACCTTGACCAAGCCTCTTAGCCTGAGTAACACTCAACCGAGCGGCTTTGGTATACCCCTGAGTCGTATTAATCGGATCAGTATCGAGTTTGGTGAGCGTAACCGTATACCCCGCAGACCCCTCCCCAGACAGACCCGAATTAGACGGAATCCTTATTTCAACGGTGATATCACGATCAAGGTCAATGGTATCTGCAGCAGGAGCAGGATTAGCGAAACCAGTCACCGCTGCATGAGCCTGCGGCGAACTCACCCACCCAGGTTCACCGAAACCTATAGTTGCTGCGACAGATAACGCACACGCCGTAGCAAGGGGTACGCCTATCCGCACAATACGTGCAGGTTTAATAAGATACTCGTCCATTACAGTTCGCCTTCATAGTCAATATTGTTGTTGTGATTTAGTTGTTGGAATTTCAAGCGACGTTTTTCATGAATCAACCACCACACAAGGATGAGTAGTCCGAAGATGAAGATCGCGCTGAGCGCATACACCCACCATTGGCGTGCGCCCGATTGGGGGGAGTTCAACAGGGTTCGATCTTCCTCAAGGAGGGGCATTCGTTGTCCGCGTACGAGCAGACGGTGGGTGTTGATCCCGTAGGGCGTACAGGTCACTAGGGTGACCATGTCCTTGTTATCCTCGGCTCTTAAAGATTCGACTTCGTTCGGTAGCACCGTTCGGATCTGGTCAACTTGATATTTGAGCTGATGCCCAGCCACCTGAATGAAGAAGGAATCGCCTTCTTTAACGTTTTTCAAATTGTCAAACAGTGTGGCATTTGGGAGTCCGGTATGTCCGGTCAAGATCGAATGTGATCCCGCACCACCAACTGGGAGATCCGACCCGAATAGATGGCCTATACCCTGCAACAGGGTATCTTTTTGGGTTCCGTGGTAAATCGGGAGGTCTGATCGAATACTGGGAATGGTCAGGCGTGCCATTACGTCTACTGAGTGAAGCTGCTCAAGATAATCCTCATATGCTGGGTTATTTGAGATGAATCTTTCGATCCATGGGTCTAGGATGGGGCCGATTGCACGCTCTTCGTTGTAGCGGTGAGCGTCTTCCCATTCGCGGTCTATAACTGGTGCTGGGATATCTTTGTGTATTTCTGCATACTGAGCAGCTGCGCGACTTTGTTGCCAGTTATTCCATTCTGTGGAAACAACTGGGTAAATGATGATAAGCAGCCCCGAGAGCACGAGAAGTGCTGGCAGTAGGATATGCCTAAAACCTGAAAGGAAACCGTAGGAATTACTACGATCTGGAAGCGAAAGCTGAGTCAATGTGGTTCCCCATATGGCGCAGACCCACCGATATAAATGGTGTGGATACGCTGCTATTTTTCTGAATGAGACAATTGCTGGTGCACCGGGTGAGAAGGGAGCTCGGTGGTGGCGAGCTCCCTTCTCACCTTCAGTGCGTGTGGTTGACGCCTATGGCCTCAACCTTTGACCTGTTTTAGGCCTTGGGTGAGGTGCGTCGAGCTAACCAAGCACCAGCTGCGATAATCGCAGCACCAAAGGCAGCGAGGATACCTACGCCGAAACCACCGGTCATCGGTAGTTCTGGGGTCGTATCTTTTAAGTTCTCAATCTTGCCGCCGTTGATTGGAACCAGATCGCCTTGGATTGACTGAGCCTTGGTCAGTGTGAACTCAATAGGCTCAGCGAGCAGTTCAAAATCAGCTGGGGACTTTGTCTCAACCAAGCAATATGACTCATATTTGTTGGGTTGTCCCGAGTTATCTGTCCAATCGTTGACGTGTAGACCGTTGAAAGTCACCACACCATTGCTGTCCGAGGTTGCAATAGCGTCCGCCTTATTGATCTGTGCGATATCGAGCAGGTCAGCATCCAGCGCGCTCTTCGAGCACTCTTGACCGTTCTTAACACCATAGACTCGGAATTCTGCGCCAGCGAGCTTGTTGTCTGTGTTGCCAGCTTCAACCTTTTCGAAAGTGATACCCGCGTAGTAGGTCTTCACCTTATCGGTTGTCTGAGGCTCTTTATCCTGATTCGTCCCTGGCTTATTTTCGATAACATCCGCGGTGTTTTCAACAACTCCGTTTGTATCGTCTTTGACCGTCGCAGGAATCGTTGCCACAACTTCTTGATTATTCGCTAGCTTGTCTAGGCCAGCAGGTGTGAAGGTAATAGTCACGAGATTTCCGGTTACCGTCACGGTGTAATCAGTACCAGCGGTAAAACCTGCAACCAAGACTGCATCCGCAGCGGGTGGGGTTAATTTCGCATCGAGCTCATCGGTGATGACAAATTTGGTTCGATCCTGCTTGGCACCCACTGCTTGAGCATAGGCTTTGATTGTATAAACAATCGTATCGCCTGCATTCATTCCGGAGTCGACGACTTCCTTAATGGGTTTCTTCGACGAGTAGTTCTTAGGGTATGCAATAGGATTGTAGTTCCAGCTGGTTCCACCTTGACCGGCATTATCCTGTGTCATTGGAATGAATGCGATAAAAGGTTGAGCCTTGCGGAAGGTAACTCCAGCCAGCGTTGGAGTGGTGGTTTCCACCACGAGGTAAGCGCCGAGTTCCAGATTCTCGAACAGAGCCTGACCGGCAACGCCGGCTGCGCCAGTAATGACCTCATCGCCAACCTTGTCTACCTTGCTAAGATCGGCTTCCTCACCGCTGAGGTAATCTGCGACGTTTAGGCCTGCAGCGTTTTTAAGTCCCTCATTGGTTGTGAGGTCAACACCTTTGATCTTGTAGATTGTAAAGCCCGCACCATCGAGGGCTTCGCCCTTGACTTGATCATCAGCGTTACCCGTTGGGGTTCCAAGCGATTCTGGATCTTTTTTCTTGTGCAGGGTCAGTGAGCCGGTTTGAGTGGGGTCAATGAGGGCTGCGCTCGCAGAGGTCGAGGCTCCAGAATTTGAGCCGCCAGTATTGGATTGGGCTAGGGCACCCGGAGCTGATATACCGAGCGAGAGGCCGACGATGGCCGCGAAAGTTACGGAGCGGGCCGTACGGGAATATTTGTGCATGTGAACTGTCCTTAGATCAGTGGATTGAGTGCAAATGTGATCACCCAACGAGAGGAACTTGTGTCTGCCCCTCCTCCCCAACGTCAAACCTGATCTGCATAGTGAGATCGATATGAGCTGCGGTGGAAGGGCAAGGCCGTGGGTAGCATATTAACTACACTCAGGTAGCATATTGGCTACACGTAGCGTAATGTGCTACTTTGTGATGAGAATCACTTATATTTCGGGGGTGTTAACCCGCCTCCTCACCAGCCAAATCCCCTGACAGCATGAGGTTTTAGGATTTCACCACACCGCCCCCCTAACCTGGCCGCTATGGCAGCCCCCCATTGAGGAGAGTGCACACAAACAGGCCAAGACTGTCCACCTTCCCCTGCTATGTATATGCCTCCAGGGCACACCCCCGCCCCTGATCTCAGAGAGTCCAGCAACGTATGCACATATTTCCAACCACCACTGTTCAAAGACGCACAGGGAATAGCTAGAGCACTAGCCTTGTTCATACGAGCTAGATACCAACGCACTCAACGCGTCACTGGTTACCACGATGGTCTTGATGTACCCGTAATTGGCCGCGCACATCGATGTGAACCGAGTACAGATGGCCTTACCGCATCGACGCCAAAGCTCACCTGATATCGGCTCCCCCTCAAGTCGCCGAAGAGTATGGCATATAAATCCAATGAACCCTACGACGAGTACAGCCAGGTCACAGCACGTCAGGAGATGCGTGCAGCCATGAGTGATTGCTGGAACCCACCCCTTGTAGATTTGCACCATGTCAGAGCAATCCACCTGATTTTTCACCATCGCGCACCTTGTCACTGCACGCCGGTATCTTTTTAGCTCTCGGCGCAGCTCATTGTCCTTTTTAAAACTCCACCACCTGACCGCAGATCTACTACCCCACGAGCGGGCATTTAGTGGACAGAGAAAAATATCTAGTGTGAAGCCCTATATTTTTGTCCCTTTATTGGGTAAATTCTTCATATATGGCTCAAATAGCTGCGCACAATGATCCGAAGGCCCGCTCACGTAATGCTTCACCACCAAAAAGAAGCAATGTCAAAATGTTTCTCGCGGTTATATTAATTCTTATCGGAGTAGGCGTTCTGGTTTATCCCGTCGTGGCTACTCAGTGGAATAACTGGCAGCAGCAGCAAGCAGCTGATGAATATGCCAAGTTGGAAAAGGCGGCCCCTCCTGAGGTGCTCGATACCGCATGGGAGGATGCACTCCGCTACAACCTGGAGCGCACAGGCAATTCTGGCTTCACAGACGCGTGGCGGGCTATAGCGGACGAAACCTCCCCGGCATACCAGCAATATCTGCAGTATCTATCGCAATTGTCGGATACTGATGCCATGGGCCAGATCATGATTCCGTCGATCAAGTCAAAATTACCCATCTATCACGGCACTGGACCACATGCCCTTGACCGCGGTGTTGGGCACCTATTTGGAACAGATCTACCGATCGGGGGCGACAATCGCCACTCCGTATTATCCGCACACACTGGGATTCAAACCGCGACCTTATGGGATAACTTAATCAACGTCAAAAAGGGTGAGGTCTTCTATGTCGCGGTATCCGGCCACAAACTGAAATATCAAGTAGATATGATCAAAATTGTAGAGCCTGATCATTTGGATGATCTCGGCCGCGAAAACGGTCGTGATTTTGTCACTCTTGTTACGTGTACACCCTACGGAATTAATAGTCACCGCCTGCTAGTTCGGGGACACCGGGTACCCATGGATAAGGACGAGTCTAAAGTATTCGAAGCCTCTCAAATAGTGTGGCAGTGGTGGATGTGGGCCCTCATAGCTGCCGCAATCATTATCATACTGACACTCTTAGCGTGGCTTATGAAAGGCACTCGACGTGCGGGCAGGCACACCGCACTATGAGCTGATTTTTTTTCCCAGGCTTCTCAGTACTAGCAATAGCCCAGCCTGAACCAGTGCAACCAGAGGTGGCTGATCGCAGTAGCGCATCTATCCCTAGGTCCACTCACATTTATACAAAGCCACATACTCGAGGTACTCCTGAGGGCGGGGACCAGAACCCGCATAGCGGCCTTTTGTCGGTAGCATCGACTCGCCCACACTGCGCTCGATGGTCGTAGCAAGCTCAACGAAATGAGCAAAACTCCCGGGCAGATAACGCTCAACGTTCTCTTAATACATCAGAGTAACCGGGGGCAATGTTGACTAGAGATCACAAGGGCGCCCCCCACTTCACATACAACCCCCTTATGGTCTTAATGGATTCACCATTAAAGCCCTCTCCCCGATCAGGGAGAGGGCTTTAAAACCGAGCTATAGAACTTTAGTTCTTAGCCGAGGTAATTCTTCTGAATGGAGGGATCCACTGGAACACCAGGGCCAGAGGTAGAGGACACGGTGACCCTCTTGATATAAATGCCCTTAGCAGAGGAAGGCTTCAAGCGGTTGATCTCATCAATCAAAGCGCCGTAGTTCTCGGCGAGCTTCTCTGCATCGAAAGAGGCCTTGCCCAAGATAGCATGAAGGTTTGCAGCCTTGTCCACGCGGAAAGAAATCTTGCCGCCCTTAACCTCCGAGATGGCCTTGGCTACGTCGGTGGTCACGGTGCCGGTCTTAGGGTTTGGCATCAAACCACGAGGGCCGAGTACGCGAGCCACGCGTCCGACCTTAGCCATTTGATCGGGGGTTGCGATGGCAACGTCGAAATCGGTCCAGCCGTCGGTGATCTTCTGGATCAGCTCGTCGGTGCCCACGAAATCAGCGCCGGCAGCCTCTGCCTCGGTAGCCTTTTCGCCTGCGGCGAAGACGGCGACGCGCACGGTCTTACCAGTGCCGTGTGGCAAGGAAACAGTACCGCGAACAAGCTGATCAGCCTTGCGGGGATCAACTCCCAGACGGATAGCCACGTCAACGGTAGCGTCGAAGTTTTTTGACGAGGTCTCTTTAACAACCTCGAGGGCCTTCAGTGGCTCGTACAGACGATCTTTGACGATCTTTTCCGCGGCGGCCTTATAAGCTTTGGATGACTTGCTCATGATAGATCCTTCTCTCGATAGATATGAGGATGGTGTGGTGAGTGGGCCGAAGCGAGCCCTTCCACTGTATATACAAATATTTATCACCTCAGCCCTTAGAGGAGGACTCCAGGTGAAGGGTGGTAAGAAAATTTCTAGGGCTTATTCCTACCACCTTTAAAGAGGGAAAGTATTACTTAACCTCGATGCCCATGGAGCGGGCGGTGCCGGCGATAATCTTGGCTGCAGCCTCGATATCGTTGGCGTTGAGGTCTTCCATCTTGGTCTGGGCGATCTCGCGCACCTGATCCATGGTGACGGAAGCGACCTTATCGGTGTGAGGAACACCGGAGCCCTTCTTCACACCCGCAGCCTTGAGCAGCAATTTGGCTGCTGGTGGGGTCTTGAGCTTGAAGTCGAAGGAACGGTCTTCGTAGACGGTGATCTCCACAGGAACAACGTTGCCGCGTTGAGATTCAGTGGCAGCGTTATAAGCCTTACAGAACTCCATGATGTTGACGCCGTGAGCACCAAGTGCTGGGCCAACTGGAGGAGCTGGGTTAGCAGCGCCAGCCTCGATCTGTAGCTTGATCAGGCCGGTGACCTTTTTCTTTTTCTTTGGAGCCATCTTTACTACCTACTTCCTATGTTAACGCTAAGCACCCCTGGTCTTTGAGGAATCCGCAGAACCTACGTGTGGGGGATGTATTACCCAAGATGGTGATGGTAATACCCACTTGCGCCCGGATGCCCCGCGAAGAATTGCCTTTGACGGATTATTCAACGCTCAAAGCCACCGGTTAAAATTTATGGTGTATGCGCATCAAAAGACACGCGGGATACCACTCTACAGGTCAGTGAAATATTTATCAAAGCCCAGCACATATATGCTTTGGCCCCACCATAGAGGCGGGGCCAAAGCGTTGATCTTTTCCCTAGATCACTATACGTTCGTGGCGGTGCGGGGTTGACCAAGTTAACCAAGTTGACCAAGTTGACCAAGTTAACGGAGTTAACTGAGTGAGCCAGAGCGAGTTAGCTAATCTTTTCCACCTGGTCCACATTGACTTCCACTGGGGTTTCGCGGCCAAAGATGGAAACGAGAACCTGCAGCTTTGCATTATCTGCATCGATGGAAGAAATAGTGGCAGATACACCCGCGAGCGCACCGGTGAGGATGGTGACAGCCTCGCCTTCTTCAAAGTCCACGGTCACCGCGGGCTTGGAGGTGTCTAGTGGCATCTCCACCACCATCTCTCCCTCGGCCTCAGCTTCGGCGGCGGTCGCAGCATGAGCAGACTCTTGTGGCATGAGGAATTTAGCAACATCGCGGTGCTTGACCGGAGTGGCATTGCCCTCATTGCCCACGAAGGAAGTCACACCCGGGGTTTCGCGCACCACGGACCAGGCACGATCGTTGATATCCATGCGCACGAGAACGTAGCCTGGTAGCAATTTCCGCTTAACTACCTTGCGCTTACCATCTTTGATCTCCACCGCTTGTTCCACCGGAACCACAATCTCGTAGATCGAATCTTCTACCTCGAGGGTCTGAGAGCGCATATCAAGGTTGGTTTTCACCTTGTTTTCGTAGCCAGAATAGCACTGGATGATATACCAACGGCCGGGTTGCTTTTTCAGTTCGCGGGTAAAAGCACGCAGACGAGCCTTATAATCGCCCTCTTCATGACCGGGGACGTCCGCGCCTTCTGATACGGGGGTTTCACTTAATTCGTCGAGGGACTGCGAGGCAGGCTCTACCAGTTCCGGGGTGGTCTCGGGCAGTTCAACCTCTGCTTCGGCAAATACATCGCCGAAGGTATCTGGAGTTTCATCGCTCATGGTCATCTTCTCGCTTTCAATTGGGCTTTTATATGAGTTGCTATAAAGAGTAATCGTGGGAGCCTACGCCGCAGCTTGATTATCGTGGCGGCGTGTCCCACGTCCCCAGTATGGGGCGGTGTGGGACGGTATGGGAAAAATTATCCCGCCCTCACCTCGAATTGGAAGCTATTTTTTCGCTTCTATTTTTTAGAGGTTACGGCGGGAGAAATATTAGGTTATGTACTACTAAAAACGATCCTAGCGGTGCGTGAGAACCTTCTCAACTCCCAAGCCTGCAAGGAAGTCCACACCAGCGACAAGAGCGGTTAAGGCGATAAGGAAAGCGAAAACAATGAGGGTGTAGTTAACCATCTGACGTGAGGTTGGCCAGATCACCTTCTTCATTTCCGAGCCTACTTCAGGCAGGAAGGAAACAACGGCATTAGCTTTCGAGGAGGTCGGCTCTGCGGCCTCGGCAACTGGCCGCGGTTGCTTTTTCTCATAATCAGCAGTGGAGGTTGTGCTGACACCGGTCAGCTGACGCTTACCCGTAGGGCGTGCGGCACCGCCTGGCGTTGGCTTATCTTCGCTCACGCGACTCTCCTCAAAAAAATTTTATTAGTTGGAAATATATAGAATTCTACGTCGCGTGGATATTCATCCACCCGCAAGAGCTTAACTATATCAAAGATCCACTGCTATCCCATTACTCTCACCCTTACGGGGAGGTCGAGCGCCCATCAGGGCTCTACCGGTGGCATAAATAGAGGCCATGCTTAACAAGGGGTGGGGGCAATAAAAAAGAGCCCCCTGACAGAATCGAACTGTCGACCTTTTCCTTACCATGGAAACGCTCTGCCGACTGAGCTAAGGGGGCACTGCTTCGATGAAACAAACAGATCATGTATCTGTGCTCTTAGTCGCAGCGTGGATCAGATTACAGATATATTAAATTTTTTACAAATTATCCCCATCCTCCCAGTTCAGAGAGGGTTACGGGAGCAAAAAAGCACCAACCTCTTTGAGGGAGGATGGTGCTTTTTCATCTTGCAGGGGCGACAGGACTTGAACCTGCAACCTACGGTTTTGGAGACCGTTGCTCTACCAATTGAACTACGCCCCTATTTATCTTTAGTGATGTTGAAAATAGTACACGATAAAGTGTTTTTTCTTCGTCACCGTAGCGATGGCGAGAATTGAACTCGCGACACAGCGATTATGAGTCGCTTGCTCTACCACTGAGCTACACCGCCATACCTGATTCTTTGGGTTCAAACAAAGAAACAGAGCCCCCTGACAGAATCGAACTGTCGACCTTTTCCTTACCATGGAAACGCTCTGCCGACTGAGCTAAGGGGGCAGATCTCAAGAATAGGATCGATAAAAAGGTAATACCATATCGATCGTCTCGGGAACTGCGAATACTCTAACCCGATCCCAAGCTAGAAAACAAATCGCCTGCTCATCGGATCAAAAATGAAGATAATAAGAAAAACCCCACCGCGTTAGTGAACAAACGGTGGGGTTTGAATCTGTGCCAGGTAGAAGATTCGAACTTCTGTAGGCAATGCCGACGGATTTACAGTCCGCTCCCTTTGGCCGCTCGGGCAACCTGGCGTGCAACACTTTCGTGGTGCGCTTAAGTACCTTACTATATACCCGCTAGCAAACTACAAATCGCCACCTTAACAACCCTATTCTCAAGTTCTCTGGGGAGAACAGCCAACCTTAGCCAACGCGCGCCACTGTAAGGCGCGCTAGCGTGCGCAACGCCTCGGTGGTGGAATTTTGGGGCAATAAATCTAGATTCTTTTCGGCCACCGCCATAAAGCGATGAACATCCGCAAGCGCTTTGTCACGCCCTTTCGACTTTCCCAGTAGTGTCAAGGCGCGGGCGATCTCCTCATCGCTACGCAAAGGGCCAGTAAGAAGGAGGCGTAATTCCTCCCCGATTACAGAATCTTCCTCGAGGGCGTAGAGCACCGGCAAGGTGAATACTCCCTCACGCAGATCCGTCCCCGGCGTCTTACCGGATTGGGAAGAATCAGAGAAAATATCGATAATATCGTCAACGATCTGGAAGATCATACCAATCGCGGAACCGATGGCTTCTACAGCTTTTAGGGTCCTCTCATCGGCACCGGAGTGCAGGGCCCCCAAATAGCCCGCCGCTGCTATGAGAACGCCCGTTTTCTCGTCGATGACCTTCATATAATGATCAACCGCATTACTCTTACCAGCACCGAGAGTTTCTCGCATCTGCCCGGTCACGAGACCACCAAAGGTTTTGGCGAAGTGGGCTACAGTATCGGCCCCTAATTCCGCCATTAGCCGCGAAGCGTGAGCAAGCAGGATATCGCCGGCGAGGATGGCAATCGAATTAGTCCACCGTGCATTGGCCGATTCCACCCCACGGCGTTGAGTTGCCTCATCCATCACATCGTCGTGGTAAAGGGTAGCCAAGTGCGTCATTTCAATAACGATGGCGGCTTTGACGACATCATCGTTCATGGGGTTGGGCCCGTAATTGGAGGCTAGTAACGAAAACATGGGGCGAAAGCGTTTGCCGCCCGCTTTAGTTAAATGCATGACTTTGTCGGTGACAAAATCTTCGCCTTTATTGAGTTCTGCCCGCAGCGTGGCCTCGACTCGAACCATTCCTTCGGCGATTTGCTCGTTGAGAGCATTATCTCCCAGATCGAGGCGTGTACCGATAGCAGAATCACCAGTATGTTGGCGAAGTTCGGCACGGTTGCTCATGCTTTATCTACCTTCTTTTTGTCACAGCCGGTGCGAAGAGTGGTGAGGACAGGAAAGTTAAAGAAATTCTCATATCACCACACCACTTTATCCAACTAACCCCTCAACCGTAGCCGAAACTCGGCCCTTTACATATCCGTGGGGTGGCTAAAGGGCTAGAACCCTTGCAAGAATGGGAACGTGCAAGAAAAAAGGTTAGCAACAGATATTCTCATCATTGGCGCTGGACCCGCCGGATCAAGCGCCGCCCTCTATGCCGCGCGCGCAGGCTATTCCACCATCCTCGTGGACGCCTTAGACTTCCCGCGCGATAAAACCTGCGGAGACGGTCTCACACCGCGGGCTATTACGCAACTAAAAACCCTCGGACTGGCCGAGGAGATCTTAGACCGCTACCACTCCAAGGGATTGAAATTACACGGCTTCGGCGGCGATATCACAGCCCCGTGGCCGGATGGCAGCTTCGGGGATCAAGGCTCAGCGATGCCCCGGCGCGAATTCGATCACCTTCTTTTCACCAAAGCTCAGACAGAGGAAGCGGTTAGCACCATTACCGGGGCTGCGGCTAAAAAAGTGGAGTTCTCCTCCTCGCGGATTAGCCAAGTGGAACTCTCAAACGGAACTATTATTAGCCCGCGCTTCGTCATCGTCGCCGATGGCGTGCGCTCTACTTTCGGAAAATTGCTGGGCAGGACGTGGCATAAAGATAATGTGTACGGGATCGCAGCGCGTTCCTACTGCACAACCGAATATTCTCATGAACAGTGGATTCACTCCCACTTAGAACTCACCAGCCCCGATGGCGTCACCCAACCTGGCTACGGGTGGATCTTCCCCCTTGGTAACGGATATGCCAATGTGGGATGTGGCGCACTATCAACAGAGTCTAGGCCGGCGCAGATCAATACCAAGAAATTGCTCTCCCACTATATTTCTTCCTGCGAAAAAGAATGGGGTTTCGGAGATCCGGAGAATATCGCCTCCGCCCTTCTACCCATGGGTGGATCGGTGTCTAATGTGGCTGGAGCGAACTGGATGCTCATCGGCGATGCCGCCGCTTTGGTTAATCCGCTCAATGGAGAGGGCATTGACTACGGGATGGAATCAGCGGAGTATGCCATTGGAATCCTCGATGAGGCCAAGGATTTTACGCTGATGTGGCCAGATCTCCTCGATCAGCACTACGGTGAAGCTTTCCTCCTTGCGCGAACTGCTGCGAAATTACTAACCTATCCCCGCTTGCTTGATTATCTTGGCCCAATTGGCCTTAGGCGGCCACTGGGCCCGATGCTCATGCCCGCGGCGGCGCGTCTTATGGGTAACCTTGTCACCCCTGAGGATCAAGACCTTATTGCCAGGCTCTGGCGTAGCGCAGGCGCTGCCATCAAACGTTATTCCGCCGCCCCTACCCTGTGGTCGTCGACTGTGCCCACACGCTAGGCCCTGAGTAGATCTAGGTAGGACTGGGTGGCCCTGAGTAGGCCAGGTAGCCCCAGGTAGGCCCTGGGTGGGCCTTGGGTGGGCCTTGGGTGGGCCTTGGGTGATATTAGCTGGCCTCCGCTGGCTTATAGGCGCAATGCAAAGCCACAATGCCAAAGGTGAGGTTAGTCCAAGTACAGTCACTCCACCCGTTGGCATCGATAGCGCTGGCTAATTCCTCCTGCTTGGGCCACGCCCTGATGGTCTCAGCAAGGTATTCATAACTGTCAGGGTTCGAGGACACAACCTTAGCTATCGCCGGTAATAGCCGCATGAGATACTCAATATAGAAGGTGCGGAAAATTGGAAGCGTCGGAGTAGAAAACTCCGCGACCACCAAGCGCCCCCTGGTTTGGTCACGCGTGCCATCTCCCGCAAACCGGCTTGGTAATCGTAGATATTGCGCAGCCCGTAGGAGATAGTCACCGCATCAAAGGTGGCATCGGGGAACGGGAGTGCCATACCATCGCCGCAGACCTTAGGCACGGCCCTCTTCTCTCCGGCAGCTAACATTCCTTGGGAAAAATCACAGGCTATAACCCACGCCCCGGAGCTGGCCAGCTCCTCGGTGGACACAGCGGTCCCCGCGGCGAGATCTAGAACCCTATCGCCTGGGCCAATACCTAAGGCCTGCCTCGTGCGGCGACGCCAGCGGCGGTCCTGGCCGAAACTTAAAACCGTATTGGTGAGATCATATTTCTCCCCCACTTGATCGAACATGCGCGCTACATCGAGGGGTTTTTTATTCATATTTGCCTTAGCCACGCCTTAAAGTCTAACAAGGGCGGATCACGATTGCGCAGCAGCTCTTAGCGCCTGGCTGCTAATTGACGCAAAATGAAACGTCGGAAAGCAAAAAGCAAAGCCGCAATAATGTGCACTACTACCAGCGCACTGAATGCTGGAATAATGGCCAGCGTCCAGGTGCGGCCTTCCACTTTAGCCAGCTCAGGATTAGAACGGGCGTAGGTGATCCATACCCGCTGCCCTACACCCAAACCAGATGGATAAAGCAAACCCGTGCGCGGAGAATGATAAACCCCTTCTTCATCCTGGTATTCAATTGCCGTTTCCAACGCCGATACCGAAGTCACTCGCGCCAGTGCACGGCCTGGATCCTTGCCAATCGCATAATCATTGAGCATGGGGCCGATGAGCATAGCCACGCACCCAATAACAGCCGCGAGATAAATCAGAACTAGCACACGCCTACTCATTCGACGCGCGACAGCCGGATGATAAACGGGGCGACGAGCACTCAAGCGACCAGACATACCGCTTAAGTCTAGTCCCGTGCGCTAAAACGAACCTTCTGCTGCAATTCTTGGTGCATCACCCGGCGCGTATCGCGCACCGTCTTCGCCTCAATGATCTTTATTCCCGGCTGCTCACCGGCATCATCGAGGGCACGCAATAACTCCGCTAAAGAATCGACCCTCTCATAGTCATAGCCATAGGCTGCACTTAACGCTTCGATATCCACCCCGTGGGTTGTACCAAAGGCGAGCTCGAAACCTGGGGCATAGGATTGATCGCCCACCTCAATGGTTTCAAAAATGCCCCCGCCATCATCATTAGCTACCACGATGGTGAAATTCTCGGCTACCGGTGAATAGACGGGAGTAAGCAGCCCCCCACAATCGTGGAGGAAAGTGATATCACCCACCAAAGCCAGAGTATGCGGGGCCCTAATGAGATCGGGTTCGCGCGCCTGTACGGCCAAAGCGATACCGGTTGCCTGCGAGAGATTGCCATCAATACCCGCAGCACCCCGTGGGGTATACAGGTCCACCCCGTCAAAGGGGGCACCGACAAAGGATATATCTCGAACCGGATTGGAGGGTCCGATAAAGAGGGTATCGCCTACCCCAACGGAATCCGCTACCGCTGCGGCCACATGCAACCCTGTAAAGCCGTAGTCGGGGTGGGCGATGGCCTCCCGCACCGCCTCGATGGCGAGCTCGCTGGCGGCGTGGCAGATTTTTATCCACTCTGCACTGACCTCACCGGTCGTTTTAATGCGGCTGCCGCACTGGGCCTCCCGGCGCGCCGGGTTGGTCAGCTGCGCGGTGCGCGAGAGGATAATGAGCTCAATTCTTTCATCGTGAAGCAGATTCATTACGTCGCGGTGCAAGGTGGGATGACCCACCACCACGACTTGTTCTGGCTTAGTTTCCACCACGTACCCATCTGCTGATACGTGGGTGCTATGGAACAGGCTGGCGGCTAGGGGGTGCACTGGGTGATAGGGTGCCGGTGCGGAGGGTTCAGCGATGGTGGGCACGTCTTCGAGCCCAGGGACGCGCCATGCTTCATCACCCGCGATGACGAGGGTGCGCTTGGAGAGGTCAAGAGTAACCTCCCCATGGTCGACTCGTTTAATTCCTCCCTGCACCTTTTCTACCGGGGGTTCCCCGGGAGGCATTGAATCCACCAGGGGCTGGGCGAAATGACAGTTGATATGGACAAAGGTGTGCTCGAAAGCCGTATCGAGGGCGCCGATATCAGCCTGGGTTGAAATGTCGATCGTGGGTTGGCCAAAAATCTGGTGCTGATCAATAGTTTGATTAGCTCCTGTTCCCACCAGATATCGCGGCCGATCGGCTGAGATGATGGCCAGCGGGGTATGGGAATGCAGCGATTCGATCACCGCTGGGTGGCAGTTGGCTACGGCAGAGCCTGAGGTCATGAGCACTCCCACATGGCGGCCCGTGGCGCGCGCCATGCCGAGAGCGAGGAAAGCGGCAGAGCGTTCGTCGATACGCGAATGGATGCGGATATCGCCGCGCGCAATCAACGCTAGAGAGAGGGAGGAATTACGCGAGCCTGGGCAAATCACAATATCGGTGAGGTGCCGCGCTAACTCGCGCGCAATCTCGCGGGCGAGTTCAGGGCTAGAAAGATCCGCATTATTCATGCGATCGATCCTAATGCCCGCAAGCATAAAGGCGCTAACCTCCCCGCAGCTGGTCACATTGAGCCCCATTGTGCGCACGTTAGAGCTCAATTAGCGGCTCATAATGCCGCTCAGCTAGCAGCCTCTTGAGGTTCCTAGCGAATGATCTTAACGGATTTCAATTAATCTTGATCCTATGAATTCATCCGTTTTCCTTCGGTTTCGTCAGTTAGCGCTGGTGGTCATCCTGTTAGGAATTGCCATCATCAGCTTTGGACCGAGTGCACAACCCACCGCCCCGCAACAAGCCCTACCCGACGGCAAAGACTCCACCACGGTGGCGCAGGTTCTTGACTCCCGCCCCGGCGAAGAAACCCTGCCCGCCCTCATTCTCCTCGAATCGACTCAAGGAGCCATCGATCTCCAGGTGGTGGGCCCCTTCGCCGCCGAGCTCGGGGCCCCACCTATTCCCAATAAAGATGGCACAGCCGCATTCATCCCTATGACCGTGCCAGCTGCTAAAGCCGAGGACAATAACGCTCGCATTAAAGACCTCCGCGCCCAAGCTCAGTCTCTCGACCCCTCCATCAAGGCCCAAGTAACCGGGCCTGCGGCAATCCGCGCAGATCTGGCTAATGTTTTCTCTGGCGCTAATTTCCTCCTTCTCGCAGTGACGGGAATTATCGTGGCCATCCTCCTCATTGTGACCTACCGCTCCCCGTGGCTGTGGCTGATTCCCCTGCTCGTGATCGGGGTGGCCGACCGTGTCGCTGCCACCGCCTATACCTGGGTCTTAAGCGCTTTAGGAATGGTGTGGAATGATTCCACTTCAGGTATCCTCTCGGTGCTGGTATTCGGTGCTGGCACCAACTATGCCCTGCTGATTATCTCGCGCTACCGCGATGAACTGACCCGCCACGAGGACCGCTTCGCCGCTATGGCCCATGCGTGGGCGCCGACGGTGAAAACTATTGCGGCGTCCGGGGCAACCGTGATTATCGGCGTGGCCTGCCTGCTTCTTTCTGCTGTTCCCACCACGCGCGGGCTCGGCTTGGCGACGGTGGTGGGGATAATCGTGGCCTTCATTTTCGCGGTATTCGCCCTTCCTGGTATCTTGCTACTTTTCGGGCGGTGGATATTCTGGCCGCGCAGCCCGGGCCTCAACGAAGACAAGCACTCCTCCCTCTGGGATCGGATCGGACAATATGTGGGGCACCAGCCGGTTAAAGTCACAGTGGTCTCGCTGATCTTTCTCTCCCTCGCAAGCCTGGGAGTAGGGGCGATAGAAACCGGCCTGGATCAGCGCAATCAGTTCGTCACAACCCCAGAATCTATTAGTGCCGCCGCAGATCTTGCTCGGGCATTCCCCGATCAAGACGCCACCCCCCTCACCGTTATCACCCAAGAGCCGCAAAAAGTCTCTGAATTACTTCAGAATCAAGGCTATGTGGTGCGCCCTGATCGCCCCGCCGAGCAGTGGAGTGTCTTCAATGTCTCAGGGGCAGATGTCAACGAGGTGCGCGAGGCAGTGCGCGAAACTGATGCACTCGTCGGTGGGGTTGATGCGCAACTCATCGACGCAGAAGAATCCGCCGCTCGCGATCGCATGATCATCTTCCCGCTCATTTTGCTGCTTATCTTCATCGTGCTTGCTGTCATGCTGCGCGCTCTTATTGCACCAGCGGTTATGACCTTCTCGGTGTTGCTCACTAATCTCGCAGCCCTTGGCATAGGCTGGTGGATCTCCACAGCCGTCTTCGGTTTTGAGAAATTTGATAGCTTGACCCCGCTCTATGCTTTCGTCTTTTTGGTGGCCTTAGGTATTGATTATTCGATCTTCCTCATTAGCCGCGCCAAAGAGGAGGCACAGATCTATGGCACTCGTATCGGGGTAATGCGCTCACTGAGTGCCACCGGTGGAGTCATAACCTCAGCTGGTATCCTACTTGCAGCCGTATTCGCCGCTCTCGGAGTACTTCCCCTGGTGGCGCTGGCACAAATTGGCGTCATCATCTTTATCGGAGTGCTGCTTGACACCCTGATTGTGCGCACCATCTTGCTGCCCGCTGTGGTGGAAATTATCGGTGAAAAATTCTGGTGGCCCACTCGGCTTAAAGAAGCTCAAAGCACTCAGTTAGACGCGTGATCCAGAAATCCCGACGGTCAGCTGAGGCTTTAAATTCCGCTACTCGGTCCATATCGGGTTCGAGTAATTCGGTACTCATATGGCCGTCGATCAGCGGGCGTTCAGCGGTGATATCAGCGACAAAAAGCCGCTGGGTTGCCAATCCAGCGGCAGCCGGGGGAACCTCGAAGCCATCGTCGTCATAAAAGACGGGCAAACCGGCGACCGCAGCGATCCCAGCATTCATGCCCACCCCGGTGTCGAGGGCACTAGCGACGGTGATATCAAGGCCGCGGGCACGGTAGAACTCAGCGATTTTTAGAACCGCGCGAGGCCCCCCCAAGGGAGCGGCCTTAACCACAGCTACATCGGCAGCCCGGGTTTCAGCCACATCGTACGGGTCCTCCACGCGCCTTATGGATTCATCGGCGGCCACTCGAACAATAAGTCCACTGCGCAGCAGCAATTCGCGCAGCTCTTTTAACTCAGCGGCACTGCGGCACGGCTGCTCCATATAGTCGAGCGGGCCCAGCCGGTGCGCTGCCTCTAGCGCCTGCGCAACGCTCCAGCCACGATTAGCATCCACCCTGATTTTGGCGTGCGGAACTAACTCACGCACCCGTTGAATGCGCTCGCAATCTTGATCCAGGCTGGTCCCCGCTTCGGCTACCTTCACCTTAATAGTGGTACAGCCCGGGAATTGGGCCAGCACCCCCTCAACCTCCGCGGCTGCAACGGCGGGGATAGTGGCATTGACAGCGATGAGTTCTCGGTTGATAGGTGGTGGTCCCTGGAAGGCCATCTCCATCCCGCAGCGCAACCACTGAACGGCTTCATGAGGTTCATACTCGATAAAGGGTGAAAATTCCCCCCAGCCCTCAGGGCCCTCGATCAGCACTGCTTCACGGTGGTTGAGACCGCGAAAAGCTACCCTCATGGGCAGGCTCACAATATGGGCGCGCTCAATGAGTTCGTCGACTGAGATATCACTGGGAGAAGATACGGTCATGCCCCTTACTATAGCGAGGCAATACTAAGGACAACATCAGTGCCGTTAAGCAGTGTCGTCAAGCAGTGTCGCTAAGCTGAGCCCCCTCGAGTCGGGCCGTGAGGAGACATAGAATCCATAATAGCTCTGAAGTACTCGGATGATCTGGGGCAGGAGAGCCGCGAGCCCGGAGTAGTCAGGAGTAGTCATTTGTGACTACTCCTCCCAAGGCCAAGTCATATCAGCTCACCCCTTGTCGGCAGTAGTGACTTATATAGTCAGCGTTGTCCAGGCACGCTCGTGCTGTCTTTCCTGCCAGCCCTGTTTCTGCTGTCTGTTATGCTCGTCCGGGTGTCGATCTCACCGGTTATATGAGGGGGTGGCGCCCTTCATAGACTTTGGATTAAGCCAGCAACTAGACTACATAGGCATTATGGAGAAAAACCCTGCACCGAGCACCAGCCAACCATTCGACCCAACCCAATGGGCTACCGTCCCAGGTTTCGAAGATTTTACTGATATCACCTATCACCGCCACACCGGCGACGGTCGCGAATACGGAATCGTCCGTATTGCCTTTAATCGCCCCGAGGTGCGCAATGCTTTCCGCCCGCATACTGTCGATGAACTGTACCAAGCTCTTGACCACGCCAGGCGCAGCCCCGATATTGGCACTATTTTGCTCACTGGAAACGGTCCCTCAACCAAGGACGGTGGATGGGCTTTCTGCTCCGGCGGGGACCAGCGTATTCGAGGGCGCTCAGGCTACCGCTATGCCTCGGGAGAAACCGCAGATACCGTCGATGAGGCGCGAACTAAGGTCGAAGGTGGCAGGCTGCATATCCTCGAAGTGCAGCGTCTTATCCGCACCATGCCCAAAGTCGTTATTGCCGTGGTGAACGGGTGGGCTGCCGGCGGTGGTCACTCCCTTCACGTAGTCTGCGATATGACCATTGCCTCACGCCAAGAGGCACGCTTTAAGCAAACCGACGCCGATGTGGGATCCTTTGATGCCGGCTACGGCTCGGCCTATTTAGCGAAAATGGTGGGGCAGAAATATGCCCGCGAAATCTTCTTCCTGGGCCGCACTTATGATGCGGAGACCATGCAGCGCATGGGGGCGGTCAATATTGTGGCCGATCACCAGGACCTAGAAAACGAGGCCATCCAGGTGGGGCGGGAAATCAATTCCAAATCGCCGACGGCGCAAAGGATGTTGAAATTTGCCTTCAACCTCACTGACGACGGACTCATGGGGCAGCAAGTTTTTGCCGGTGAAGCAACCCGCCTGGCCTATATGACCGATGAAGCAGTAGAAGGTAAGGAATCTTTTCTAGAAAAGCGCGACCCCGATTGGTCCTCCTTCCCCTACTATTACTAGATCGCGAATCCCTATGTCTCGTTCTCGCTTGCGCGCCATAACAGTTGATCCAGCTGATCCGCTGCCTTTGATGAGCTCCTTAGAAGAGGCGCTCAGCGGCCAAATGAGCATTCTTCCTTGTGGCCCTGACTTAAGCCAGAACGAGATTTTGCGTGGGCACTGTAGAGTGGGCGCACCCATTGACCCCGAAGTCGCCGTGGTGGTGTCTACCTCAGGGTCCACGGGAACCCCGAAGGGGGCGGAACTTACGCCCGCAAACCTCATCTCTTCCGCCGATGCCACCCATCAATACCTTGGTGGGGAGGGAGCGTGGTTGCTGGCCATGCCCGCACATCATATCGCCGGGTTGCAGGTCTTGGTGCGCAGCATTGTCTCCGGATATGAACCCGAGTTTCTTGATCTCAGCCACGGCTTTTCCATCCAGGAATTTGCCCTAAAGGCCGAGCGCTTGGCGCACTTCCCGGGTCGCATTTATACCGCGCTCACCCCCATGCAGTTGCTCAAAGCCATGGATACCCTCGCCGGTATTGAGGCCTTAAGGCTTTTTCATGCCGTCTTAGTCGGCGGAGCTCCTCTGAGGCGCTCTGATTACGAGGCTGCAGGCCGTCTCGGGATCACCGTGGTACGCACCTACGGATCCTCGGAAACCTCAGGCGGCTGCGTCTACGATGGGCGCCCACTACCTGGGGTCACTATTCAACTACGCGGCGAGCGCATTGCTATCTCCGGGCCGATGGTTGCGCGTGGTTATCGAAATATGAGCGATTCTCCGGCCTTTTTTTCACCCGGCTCGTTCCTCACCTCTGATACCGGTTTTATTGACAATGGCCTATTAACGGTCACCGGCAGGATCGATACCATTATCGATTCCGGGGGGTTAAAAATTCACCCCGAGGTCATCGAGCAGGTGATCGCGAATATCGAGGGTGTCAGCGCCGTGTGCGTCTTAGGGATACCAGATCGACGTCTCGGGGAAGCCATTGTGGCAGCCTATACAGGTACTGCCTCACCAGCGACCATTATTGAGGCCTTCGATGAGATGCCGCGCTGGCAGTTGCCGAAACAGATCACGCGGGTAGAGTCCCTACCACTGAAGGGCCCCGGTAAGATCGATCGCCTTATGGTACGCGAGAAATTTATGCATGATCTGGGCTAACGGGTTTGAATTTCGGTGCGGGCGCGGGCAACAATAGAGTCTATGTCCTCTCCTACATTGCAGCAGTGGTTCCGCGGCGCCCGCCCCAATACCTGGGCTAATGCTTTCGCCCCCGTCATTGCCGGGTCTACCGCCGCGGCAATGGCAGGCAGTTTTAATCTCGGGCGTGCTCTCTTGGCCGTCATCGTAAGCTGGGCTCTCATTGTCGGAGTGAACTACGCCAATGATTATTCTGATGGCATTAAAGGCACCGATGATCAACGTAGCGGCCCTATGCGGCTGGTTGGAAGCGCACTCGCCAGTCCCCACCTAGTTAAGCGGGCTGCTTTTATAGCTTTTGGTATTGCCGGGATCGCCGGTATCACCCTATCGCTATTAAGCGCGTGGTGGCTCATCCTTATTGGGGTGATCTGTATTCTAGCGGCGTGGTTTTATACCGGCGGCACTCACCCCTATGGATATCGTGGTTTAGGCGAAGTAGCTGTCTTTATCTTCTTCGGCCTGGTGGCCGTTTTGGGCACCGAATTCACCCAATCTGGTCGCATCACCATAGTGGGAATTATTCTTGCGGTCAGCATCGGGGCAATGTCTGCGAGCGTCAATCTGATCAATAACCTTCGCGATATCCCCTCTGATAGGTTAACCGGAAAGATCACCCTTGCAGTGCGTTTAGGAGATAGCCGCACCCGGGTTCTCTATTATATTCTCGCCAGCACTCCGGTCATCGGGGCTTTGCTCTTATCCTTTATTGAACCGTGGGCACTTGTGAGTGTGGGCATCGTTCCACTTCTGTGGACAGCGAGCGCGCCGGTGCGCGCACACGCCATGGGCAAAGATCTCATCCCTGTTCTTGCCGGCACGGGCAAAGCGATGATCCTCTTTAGCTTCTTGACGGCGCTCGGACTTATCCTCCCGCAGTGTAGTAGTTAGCGCGCTTAGCGGGAGGCTAGTTCGTCCTGGACCCACTTTTTATAGGCTTTGCGTTGATAGTGCCACTGGGCGACCGCGGTCGTGGCCTTCACCCGCAGCCCTTTGAAGACAAAAACACTCAACGGCATAGCGATCAACAAGGCCAGCATGGCGGAGATAAAAATGGGCACTAGGGCCCCGATCATGGTGGCAATGATTTGAATGAGTGCCGTAAGCAGAATAAAAAGCGCAAGCCTAGCGAGGCCGTATAAGAGGAGGTTTTTCACCGCGGACCGGCGGATCGCTGCATCTGGTTGCTGTGACATATCTTCTAAGACTACCTTATGCCCTCCTCGGGTGATAAAGCAGGTAAAATACAGGCAGACCGTGATTATTCCCCAGATCAACGAGGTGAGTTTTTCTAACCGTGGGCCGCTTTATTCTCTTCTTACTCTTAATCCTGGCTATTTATATTGTGTGGCGGGCCTTCGGCCCCAGCTCATGGCAGCGCACCGTATCAACGGCGAATCCACCGCGAGAAATTAAAGGCCCCGACGACGATGAGGCTTTTCTGTGGGAATTAGAAAAGAAACGCTTTAAGCAGCGCCGCGCCGAGGAATTAGCGGCTCAAGAAGAGGCTGAACGCATCAAAAGAGCGAAGCAGCGGCGGATGGACGGCGACAATCCCGAAGATATATAAAAGCTTTTCTTAACTTAGGCTACCCTTTATAATTGGAGGTATGTCTCGCCCTGAATCTGCGCGCCGCGCGCCGTTGCGTATACCCAACGCTGAGCTCACGCACAGCACCGCCGAGATATTTAAGGTATTAAGCGACCCCACCCGGCTTAAAATCTTGCTCATAGTTGCCAGCAATGCGGGCCAAGAAATATGTGCCCATCACCTCACGGGAGTTTTAGGGGTCTCCGCCCCCACGATCACCCACCATATGAAAAAGCTGATGGCGGCGTCTTTGGTGACGCGCACGAAAAAAGGAAAGTGGGCATATTATGAGCTCGCCCATAACGCCCACTCCGCCAGGCTCATGCCCTTTATCGGCGATTATTTCTAATTGATTCCGGCATAAGAATGCAGCCCGGATACCACTAGGTTGATAAAGAATAGATTGAAAATCATGGTGGCTAGCGCCAGAATATTAATCCACGCCGCCTTGGTATCTCGCCAGCCGGCTGTTGCCCGCGCGTGGAGATACGCTGCATAGAGGATCCAGGTGATAAAAGCGACCGTCTCCTTAGGGTCCCAGCCCCAGAACCGTCCCCAGCTGGCCTCGGCCCAGATGGCTCCTAAAATGATTCCCAAACCAAAAAGGGGAACGGTAATAATAGCCGTGCGGTAGGCTACGGCATCAAGGACTCGTGCCGTTGGTAGTGGCCGGGCTATGGAGCCCAGGAAACCGTGCTCCTGGCCCTTGGGTTGCGCCATCCGGAGCAAATAGAGCACCGACACCACACCGGAGAGCATACCGATAGACCCGCCAATAGAGATGGTACCCACGTGGATGGGCCGCCAGTAGGATTGCAGGATCGGAACCACAGGAGCGGTATCAGCATAGAGCTTGGAACTGGCCAATAGAAGCAGCGCCACCACCGGAGTAATAATCCACGGCCATAGGGCCCGCATCTCTTTTTTGCGCAGGAAAATCGCCGCAATGATCATGGTAAACAGCGTGATCTCGGTGACATATTCGTACAGATTTCCAAAAGGGAATCGGCCCGCGGATATCCCGCGCAAAATCACCGAGGTGGCATGGATAATAATGCCCAGCCATACAACCGCTTGGGTCATACCAGAGAAGGTATCGGCGGAGTTTTTGCTTCGCACCGCTACTGTTTTCGCCTCCCGCTGGGAATCGACAACGGTTTGCGCCTTCATATAGTAAATAACTGACAGCACGAGAGCGAGAATATAGATGCCCACCGCACTAAAAAAGGCGGAATCTGAAAAAGATGCGAGCGTGTAATTAATATTCATCCCGCTTACCTCGTTTCTTGGTCCTTAAACTTGCTGCAACTATAGCCGCCAGCCTACCCAAAGATAAAGCCTAGCTGTCCTCATCCTCCGGCTCAGCGAGCCCAAGAATGCGACGATGAATCCGATAATATTCCTCACCCCACCCGGCGCGATCAGTGCGCGCCAACCCGGCTGTCTCGATAAGGACCGTGCCGTTATCTTGAGGATGCACGCGCACCCAGATGCGGCGGCGCTTGATGGTCACCGATCCAACCAGGGCCGAAAGGAATATTAGAGTGAAAAGGAGAACCCAGATCTGGGTGGGATCGTAGGCTATTTGATAATTGGCAAATTCCTCCGCACCCTCAAAGCGAATGATGGTGCCATCATCGAGGGTAATGTCTTCCCCTTGGGCGAGGTTGACGCGTTCAATTTTTTGTAACTGCCCTGAGCTCATCAAGGTGGGGTCGATGGCGAAGATACTTTGCGATTGTCCGGAATCGAGCCCGTTATCGCCGCGGTAGATATCGATAGCCACCGCCGGATCGCGCATTTCTGGGAAACGGGAGGCCAAGATATCGTTATTCTCCCCGCTCCACGCCGCGGTGGGTGCGAAGAGCCCTTGAATGGTCAGCTGATTCTGCCGGCGGGAAAAGAGATCGTCATACATTCCTACCGGTGGGTCGAAGCGCATCACGCCGGAGGAGAGGAAGAAAGTGGGGTCGTCGGGCCTAAACTGCACGGTTTGGGTGCGTTCTTCTCCATTTGGCCATATCACCTTTATGGTGGGGGCATAGCCATGGCCTTGGAGGTAAATGCGGTCGCCGGCGATTCTTAAGGGGTGATTGACCTCGAGGGTGGTCGATGCCCACGTGGATTCATCGCGGAAAATATCATCACCGATGGCATAGGAAAGATCAGAGCGGAAATTTTCGGCCTGGCCATTGGGTAGATAATCGGCCACAAAATTATGGGCTGTGAAACAAAAGGGGTGAAGCCCAGTACCATCGAAAAGCGGTCCGGCGCGGAAGGAGTCGAAGTTGGCGGTGGCAGTATTACAGAACTGGGAATTGATACCTGGTTTATCGGTGGCGATGATAATAACTTGCCCTTCGTAGTACACCATGCGGCCAATGGCCATGGCGACGAGCATACCCACAAGAGCGATATGGAAGATGAGGTTGAAGAATTCCCGGATATATCCTTTTTCAGCCGCGATACTGCGAATATGGGCGCGATCGTCGGCGGGTGAATACTCAGCAATATTCCAGCCCTTAAGTGCCGCACGTGCCGTTGAGAGGGCTTGAGCTTCTGTTCCTATAAAAACTCCCTGCCCATGCAGAGGTAGCCGGTGCAAATTTTTCGGCGCCCTCGTTGGTGGGGTGCGCATGGCCTGGTAGTGATCAATACTGCGCGGGATGATACAGCCGATCAGGGAAATGGTGAGCAGGACGGCTATGGCTTTAAACCAGGTGGAGGAAAAGACGTCAAATAGTTGTAGGCGGTCATAAATCTCAGCAATGCGTCCGTGCTCGATGAGGTACTCGTCAACATTGGCGGCATTGAGCGAGCGCTGGGGCAAAAGGGCGCCAGGGATGGCGGCGATGGCGAGGAGGCATAATAATGCGAGTGCTGTGCGCATGCTTGTCAGCCACTGCCACGCTTTTTTCACCATGACAACCCTTTCTTATTCATTCTCCGGCTCTCTATAGTAGCAGCGCGTAATTGGAGCTCAGCACTTGGATATAGCTAATGAAAACGGACCAAAATCCACTCAGAAGCGCCAGCCCCGTAAGAATAAGGGCTATACCACCCAGTCGGTGGATGATCACAGCGTGGCGGCTTAAGAAATCGAGGCCCGCCATGGCGCGTACCGAGCCGAGTGCCACAATGAGAAAAGGAATACCTAGCCCTAAGCAGTACGCGATAATGAGGATTACTCCCCGTAAGGCTGTCACCCCTTCGGTGCCAGCCGCGATGGAGATAATGGCCGCGAGACTTGGGCCTAAGCAGGGTGTCCAGCCGAGTGCAAATACTGCCCCGAGGATTGGGGCGCCGATAATGCTAGACCAGTGCCCAGCTGAGAGACTGCGCGTTGTTTGCAGGAATGGTATCTTGCCGAGGAAAACTAGCCCCATGACTATGGTG
The DNA here is from genome assembly GCF_025660615.1 of Corynebacterium sp. ES2794-CONJ1. NCBI lineage: Bacteria > Bacillati > Actinomycetota > Actinomycetes > Mycobacteriales > Corynebacteriaceae > Corynebacterium > Corynebacterium sp. ES2794-CONJ1. The sequence goes on from NZ_JAOTIM010000002.1 coordinate 352,399, forward strand.
ATAAGCCCGCCGATCCTGCTTAACCACTGATTATTTAAAGCCAAGACTCCAATGAGACCGAAGACGCTGGCAGTAGCTAGAACGAAAATAATCGTGAAACCTGCAATGAACAAGATCGCCGCGAAGGCGATTGTCATCCGCGAGCCTTTGGTTATAACGGCGCGCCCGTGGGCGTCGAAAGTGATATCGCCGCCGACAAGCGCTGCCAGATAGCTGATATACCCTGGTACCAGGGGCAAGACGCAGGGGCTTAAAAAGGAGACAAGTCCCGCTATCATTGCGGCGATGAGACCTGCGATTAAAGGACCTGAACTAATTGTTGTGGCGAAAGATTCCCCGAGGCCTTGGGAGAGAATATTGAGCTGCATTATTCTGATTCCAGGGGCGCAATGGCCTCCATTAATTCTTTTTCGGTGATGGCACGCAAGAATACAACGGCAGGTCGGTGCTGCTTATCAAGGATAATGGTGGTGGGTACCACCGAGGCGGGAATCCCGCCTAATAAGCCCGCCGTTTTAAAGGGTGGATCAAAGATGCTCGGATAGCTAAGGCCATTATCGAGCATAAAATCCTTAGCCAACTGCTTATTATCGCGGATATTGATGCCGAGCACCGTACCCCCCTCTTTAGTGAGGTATTCGTGCACCGTTTGAAGATCGTCGACTTCAGTACGGCAGGGCCCACACCACTGGCCCCAAGCATTGATAACGACGATGTGGCCAGCATAATCTGAAAGCCTTATCTCCGTGTCATCGATGACTGATGGCCCAGTGATATCTGCTATCTGTGCGCGCTCAGATTCAGGATAGGTGATGGTTTTTTGCCCACCGGGTGAGTGGAATTGGAAGGTTCCGCCCACCGCTACGGCGTCTTTTCCAGCAAGGCTATCATCGGCGCAGGCACCAAGCAGCAGCGCTAGTACCCCACCAAGAGCTACCAGTGCGAAAGGATCATGCCTTGTTCTAGATCTCATACGCGGGTTCCGAATAGCGATAGTCGATAAGGACGTCATCACTAAAGACGAGAGAAGTGACGCTCGCAAGATTACAGCGACGCAGTGCAGGGTTGTGCCACAGAGGTTGCTGATTCACGTGGCGCTGCACGCACACAATGGGCAATTGGTGGCTCACTAATACCGCCTCATGACCATGGGCCTGTTCCCGAGCGGAGGTAACGGCCGCCATCATGCGCTCGGCAATCTCATGATAAGGCTCACCCCAACTGGGCTGAAGCGGATTAGTCATTAAAGGCCAATAGCGAGGGTGCAGCAGATCCGAGCGCCAGCTTTTTACTCGCAGACCTTCGAATTGGTTACCGGCTTCTAAAAGGCGCTCATCGATACCCACCTCAACCCCGCTGATGGCGGAAATTGGGGCGGCTGTTTCCTGGGCGCGCTCTAGTGGAGAGGAAAGAATCAGTGAAATATCGTGGCCGGACAACGAGTGTGCCGTCGCGTGAGCCATCGACTCCCCCCGAGCTGAGAGGTGATAATCCGGCAGCCGCCCATAGAGGATTCGCTCCGGATTGAATACTTCCCCATGACGCACGAGGTGCACGATGGTTGTTGTCATAGCTTATGGCCCTTTCTCGTTAATACACTGCAGGCTATGAATTTACCTTATCCGCCGCTGCTGCCGCCTGAGCTGCTGGGATCAGTGCCTTCTCGATGCGCTCAAAATCATCTGCGCTGAGAGCTGCAGAGCAGAACCACGTTTCGAAGACACTCGGTGGCGCATAAACGCCATGTTCTAAAAGAGCGTGGAAGAAAGGAGCGAAACGGAAGGTTTCGGCGGCTTTCATATCTGCGAAATTGTGGCCCTCACCACGAGCAAATCGAACGCTTAGCATGGTAGCGGCACGCTGGATGTGGTGCTCAACTCCGGCCCGATCAAGCGCCTGGGAAATAAGAGAATGCAGCAGATCCGCGTGCTTGGTTACCTTCTCATAGACTGCTGGGGTGGCGAGCTCGAGTGACTTCTTGCCCGCCGCCATTGCGACCGGATTACCCGAGAGTGTGCCCGCTTGGTAGACGGGTCCAACGGGTGCTAGGTGCTGCATAATATCGGCGCGTCCACCGAAAGCTGCAGCGGGCAGGCCCCCTGAGATGACCTTGCCGAAGGTGGTGAGATCGCCCGCTACATGGTCAACCCCGTACCAGCCGGAATAAGAGGTGCGGAAACCAGTCATAACTTCGTCGATAATCAGCACAGCCCCAAATTCATGGCAGAGATCTTTGAGCTGTTGATTGAAATTATTCTGTGGCGCCACCGCCCCCATATTGCCAGCGGCCGCCTCGGTGATCACGCAGGCGATTTGGTGCGGGTGTTCTTCGAAGGCAGTGCGCACTGCCGCGATATCGTTATAGGGGACGACGATAGTATCTTTAGCGCTCGCACCAGTCACCCCTGGTGAATCGGGCAGAGAAAGCGTAGCCACTCCAGAACCGGCGGCGGCTAGCAGTGAGTCCACGTGTCCGTGATAGCAGCCGTCGAATTTGATGACTTTTTCCGCACCCGTGAAGCCGCGCGCTAGGCGTACAGCAGACATGGTGGCTTCGGTGCCGGAGTTGACCATGCGTACTTCTTCAACGCTGGTTCGTTGAATGATCATCTCTGCAAGTTCTACCTCGGCCTCTGTGGGGGCACCGAAGGATAGGCCCTTGGCCATGGCGGTGCTGACAGCGTCGAGGATCTCGGGGTGGGCATTGCCCATGAGCATGGGCCCCCAGGAGTTAACAAGGTCAACGTATTCGTTACCGTCCACATCTACAAGGGTGGAACCATAGGCGCGTTCAATGAAGCGGGTTTGACCTCCCACTGAGCCGAAGGCTCTGACTGGGGAATTAACTCCGCCGGGGATGAGTTTTTCGGCGCGACTCATGAGTTCAGCTGAGCGGGTAGTTTTCTGGGTCATCGTGTTTTCTTTCTGTTTCAAGCTTTTTAGGCCAGTGTAAGCCAGTATTAGCGATTCAATACCAGTTTCAGGCTAGTTTAAGACTCAGCGAGAGCGGGGTTGGGTTCAGCGTTGCCACAGATGGTGTGCGCCACGCCGCGCGCATGAGCAATAACCGCCGGCACCCCCACACCCTGAGCCCACGCACCGGTTGCATAAAGACCCGGGTAGTGCGCCAAGCCCTCAGTGATCGCAGCGACGGTCTCTAGATGCCCCGGCCCGTACACAGGCAAACCTCCGAACCAGCGTTGTACAAAGATTTCGTCGAGCCCTGCCGCAATGCCATCAAAGCCGGTGATTTTCTTGAGATCCGCAAGAGCGTGGTCAACAAGGACACCCTCATCTGCCCGGCAAATCTCATCATCCTTGTAGCGCCCGAAAGAGGCTCGCACTAGAGCGCCTCCGCGGCTACCTAGGTGAGGCCACTTCTTGGAACTGAAAGTGAAGGCTTTGGCTTTAATATCTACTTCATCGGTTGCCACCAGAATCCCGGAATTATCCGGGAGACCCCGATCGCTGGCGAATTTCATCCCGACGACCACCGAGGAAGCCAAGGGGATTGTACTGAAGTGGGGGCTGATATCGGGGGCAATTGTTTTTAATAATAAGGATGTGGTTGGTGCTGGGGTGGCCACCACGACGGCGTCATAATAGCCCTCGCCACCTCCTCGCAGTGCATACCCCCGTGCGGAATCGGTGATGCCGGAGATAAAGGCATCAACGTAGATACGTGCCTGTGACGCCTCTGCAAGCGTTTCGTAGACTTGCGCATAGCCACCTTTAAAGGTCGCGAATACATGGGGGCGGTATCCGCGTTCGTGGTTATTGCGGTTATTGCGCTGGCGTTGGGACAAGATCTTTTCAATGGCCGCCTTGAGACTGATTTTTTCTCCGGCCAACGCCATTTCATCGAAGGTGCGCGCCAACTGCGGCAACGTGGCTCTAATACCAAGATCTTCTGAGCGGGCCGAGTAAACCCCTCCTTGTAAAGCAGATACCAAGCGAGAATTCACGAGTTCGCCGTAGCGCTGACTGATCAGATCTCCGAGTGAAATATCAGGTCCATCCACTTCCCACTCGATCCCGGGCCCCTGGTCCTCTGCATCGATGCGGGCCGCTGTTTCCGCATCGATAAGGTCTTTAATGGAGGTACTCGCAGCTGGAATACCCATGATCGTATCGTCGACCATATCGTGTAGCTGGCCCGCGGCGTAAAACGAAGAGGGAAGCCCGGAGGGATAGACCAAGGAGTCCGCGAGACCGAGTTGCTTGAAGAAGTCCGTAGCGTCCGCGCGGAAATTCAGATAGGCTTCCGCACCCATATCTGTCGGTCCGGAGTGGAAGGGAACCGTATAGAGTTTGCCGCCTATGCGATCCGAGGCCTCGAAGATGTCAACCTCGGTGTCGGGGGCTTCTTGATGTATCTGCCACGCCGTTGTTAATCCAGCCAGTCCTGCTCCGATAATAGCGACACGCACGATATATTCAAGCCTTTCTCTTAGCGTATAGAACCACCACTGTGCTGCCGTCGATCACGTGGGGCTGAAGTATTTCTACGAGCGCCTCTCTTTGACGGCTCGAGGGTTTTTATATGGAACTACCTTGTTTTTCTTGTTTTCCGAAATCACTCTGCGAGCCTTGGGATCAAGGGTGGACTCGCGAATTCTTATAAGTATCTGGCATCCTTGTAATTTGGCCCCATTCTACCTATGAGTGCTCACTGTGGGTGTGCACCTTGAGCGGTACGGTATCCGTGTACCGCATGCACGTGAATATTAGGCATGGGCGTGGATGATATCGACCGCGCGACTGAGCGCTTCTGGTGGGGTATCTGGGAGCACCCCGTGGCCGAGATTGAAGATATGGCCGGTTGCATGACCAGCGGCAATAGCGTGATCTGCTAGGGCAATGATATGCTCGATCTCGGCCTCCACCGCTGTATCGCCGGCGAATAGGAGCGCCGGATCAAGGTTGCCTTGTAGCACCTTTGGGGTGCACATTCTCCGGGCGGCTTGATCGAGCGGTACCCGCCAATCAACTCCCACCACTTCGCTCCCCGCTTCACTCATGGCGCCAAGGATTTCTCCTGTGCCTACGCCAAAATGGATACGCGGTATGCCGGCGTCAGCGATATGCTCGAAAACTTCACGGGAGTAGGGAAGAACAAATTCGCGGTAATCCCGCTCGTTGAGGAAACCGGCCCAGGAATCGAACAGCTGCACCGCATCGACGCCTGCTGCTATTTGGGTATCGAGAAAAGCATTGATGGTGGGCACCAGACGCCGCATAAGTGCATGCCACATATCCGGCTGGTGATGCATCATGGACTTCGTCTTCTCGTGATTACGTGAAGGACCGCCCTCGATAAGATAGCTCGCGAGGGTAAAAGGTGCACCCGAAAAACCAATGAGGGCTTGAGTATGATCGAGCTCGTTGAGGATGATACCAATCCCCTCAGTGAGTTCCGGCACGGAGCCCTCGAGGATAGGAAGCGCCGCTATATCATCAGCACTACGGATCGCTTGATCCATGACGGGCCCTCTACCTGGCACAATTTCCACGCCGACTCCCGCCGCCCTTAAGGGAACCACAATATCGGAGAAGAGAATAGCAGCGTCTACCCCGTGACGGCGTACTGGCTGCATGGTGATTTCAGCGAGCATACTGGGGTTAAAGCAGGAGTCCAACATCGTAGTATTCTCCCGCAGTTTCCGATACTCAGGAAGTGAGCGCCCCGCCTGCCGCATAAACCAGACGGGGCGGTGCGATGGCTTCAGGCCACGAGCAGCCTGCATAAAGGGAGCACTGTCTATATTGCGTCGGCGAGGGGAGATCATATACGAAAGTATGACACAGCCGACAATCCTAGGAAAGTAAGTTTTGCCTAAAAAGTTTTAATCCACATCGACCGCGCTTCGATAATCAAGGATGCTGCGAGCATCAAGATGGTGGCACCCATAGGATGCAAAAGCCCGAGAGCAGCAGCGGTCATAGCAGCGATATTATAGGTCCAGGCTAAAAGAAAATTGTTATTAATGAGGCGATTCATGCGCTTGGCTCCGGTAAAGAGCCACGGTATCGGTTCGGTAAGACCCCTTAAGAGGACAACATTAGCGTCGGTCGTTTCCAGCCCTGCAGGCAGTGGCATACTCGCCATCGCTCCCACCATCACGCCCACATCGGCAGCTCTAAAGCAACGCTTAGCCGAGTCATCGCCGACAACGGCCACTACCCGGCCATGGTTGTGCACACTGCGCACCGTCTGGGGTTTATTTCCCGGCTGGATACCTGCCAACACATGCGATACTCCAACCATATCCCCGTAGCGACGCGCCACCGGATAGGTATCACGGCTGAGCATCATGGTGTCGATGCCCTGATCCTCGAGGGCCTCAATGGAATCATTAGCATCGGGTTTTACCTCATCATGCAATGTAATAACGCCGCGATCTTGCCCCTTCCACCGAACGACGAGCGGTGTGCCCCCAGAGACAGCGGGGGCAGCCAACCGACCCTTGACATCCGAGAGATTACGCGGGCGCCACAGTTTCGCCTCTACGCTACGCATCTCCATGCCCCCATCAGCGGTGCGCATAGGAATCTCTACGACACCCCCGAAGCTACCTTGTTCATCAATATATTGGTGGCTCACCTCGATCAAACTCGGGATAGAATCATCAGAGGACGTATCCCGAGATTCCCGGGCTGCTCGCACCAAAGCCAGCGATACGGGATGTTCACTCTCCATACACAGGGCTCCGGCAACGCGAATCACGAGGTCAGCATTTTCTCCCGCATTCGCGGTAACCGTTTCCACTGACATTTCGCCTTCACTTAAGGCACCCACTCGGTTGAAGATAACCGTGTCCACCATATCGAGGCGACGCACCGTCGCAGAATCTCGAATCAGCACGCCTCGGCGCGCTGCTGCTTCAATTCCCTGACGGGTAGCCACCGACGCGGATACAGCTAGGGATACCGGCGCCACGCACCCCATCATAGAGAGGGCCGTTGCGGTGGCGAGATAGTAATTGTTGGTGAGCAGTGCCCAGATGGAAAAGACAGTCACCGCGCCCATAATTGCTGCTGGAACGAGTAGCGATGCCGAACGGGTAGCGAGAGCATCTGAATAATTTTGATGAAGACCCGAACGCCGAATCCACCGCGCTATTGCTACTAACCAGGTGCGGTGACCCGTTGCGATGGCGCGTACTTTCAGGTTCTTTTCTCCGTTGATGCACCCTGCGTACACGGTACTTTTAACTTTGACATCGAAGTGGCCGATCCCGAGGGCTCGACCGTCGATGGTGGAGGATCCGCCGATAACTATTCCATCAACAGGAATAATATCTCCTGCCGCAACGATGAGGTCATCGCCCACGTTGAGTTTCTGAACTGCAACTTCCTCTTCTTTGACTGCCCCAGTTGTGCGTTGTTTGGTTACCCGCAGGGCCGTCTGGCGGGCAGCGGGAAGATACTCGGCGAGCTCATCAACTAAGTTCTTTCGGGTTTTGCGTGACAGTAGGCGTCCCGCTAGCAGGAAGAGGGTCATCGTACACGCGACATCGAAGAAGAAGACCCCGGAATCATTAGCGGCGGGAGATGCGGTGAGAATTTCTGAACTCACCCGATAGCTCGGGCTCCCTGCCGAACTCAGCAGCATATGCAAGACGGAATAAACATATGCGGCGATAATAGCGAGGGAGCTCGCAGCATCGAGAGCGAACATGCTGCGTCGGAAACCGCCGAGCATCGCCCGGTGGAAGGGGTAAGCGCCATAGGTAACAACAGGAAATGCAATGAGAGCGAGCACCCACTGCCAGTAATCGAATTGCAGGGTCGAATCGTAGCTGATCACTACCACGGGGATGGTGAGCAATAATGAGACGATCAGCCGAGCTTTCGTGATGAGGCTTCGTGCTGTGAAAAGTACATCTGTGGGGTCTTGGGGCTCGATATGCCGATCCGGCCCTTCCAGAAAACCCTCTCTGCGGGCAAGAGCGAAATCCTTCTGCTCTTCTTCGGCGAGCTTGCGCGCCCCCCGTGACATCCGCTGCTGCCGACGACGCTGTCGCAGTTGCGAGCGGGAGATTCTCCCCTCCTCCACATCCGACCACGCCATGCGCCGTCGAATCGAGGAGTCCGTGAGACGAGCAGTAATCCCGTGGCGGGCAAAGACTTGTTCAATAACTTGGATATCGATCGTGCGAATGGCACTCACCCATGCCATGGATGAGGTGTAAACGATGCGTGCCTCAACGCCCTCAATGTCGTTGATGGCTTCTTCTAGCGGTGCTACGGAAGCAGCATTTTCTAATCCCTTGAGCTCGAAGGCAAAAGAGGTGCGTCCACTACTAATGGCAGCGGCCGCCGCCTCTTCGGGGTCGTTGATATCCGAAAGAGTAAATGACGAGATTCCTACTCGCTTTGCTGCTTTCTTCGCCGAGGCGATAGCATCAAGAACCCGTGAATCGATGGCCTTAATATCGTTTTGATCCATAATTTTCCAACCCGTTACTGTCTCACAGCCTATTCAGCGGGAGAAAAAAGCTCCCCATCACTCGGCACCCGACCGACGAAGCCCCAGCTTTCCCAGAGGCACTCCTCACACACTACAGGGTCATGGGGCTGAGTTGAAGATTGACCTCGTGAGCTTCCTTTGGGCGTTCTTTCCTCGGAACTCCGCCTTTCTGAAGCAGGCTAAGAGAAATGAAAAGGCTCTGGGCTGCTATTTCATCAGCAGCTCAGAGCCAAAGTCATCGCCTAATCTTCTGTATTAGGACTTCCTGATCCTAGCGTTGTGGATTAGTGAAGTTCTTCATGAAGGAATCAACGATAGGACGCAGCCATGGGAATGGGCGGGTCCAATCAAAAGGTGCGTGGCGGTTTTGAGGCCAGGTTCCGGCAACAGGACCACCAGGAATCAGAGATACCAGCGCTGCGATAGCGAAAGTCACTGCTGCGGCAATGGCGCCCCCACCGAGAAGGTTAGTCCAGAACTTCGGATCCTTAAGATCGGCGCTACCGGTCTTATCTTGCCCCGGCACTTCGCCTTGAGGAAGCTCAACACTAGGAGCCTCGCCAGGAACAGCGGTCTCCGGCACTACACCCTCAGGAAGCTCAACACTAGGAGCCTCGCCAGGAACAGCAGCCTCTGGCACTACACCCTCAGGAAGCTCAACACTAGGAGCCTCCTCAGGTACAGCGGTCTCCGGCACTACACCCTCAGGAAGCTCAACACTAGGAGCCTCGCCAGGAACAGCAGCCTCTGGCACTACACCCTCAGGAAGCTCAACACTAGGAGCCTCTTCAGGTACAGCGGTCTCCGGCACTTCGCCCTCAGGAAGCTCAACACTAGGAGCTTCTTCAGGTACAGCGGTCGCGGGCTTGGAGTCTGGATCGCGGGGATCGGTTGGCTCACCGTATTTGCCGGTTAGCTCGTCCAGATCATTAACGCCATCCTTATCGGTGTCGGCCAGCTGTGGGTCAGTTCCGATTGCGATCTCTTCGTCGTCGGGAATGCCGTCACCATCGGTATCCACCACGCGATCATCGCGATTAGGGTTGGTGTACTCACCGAAGGCAGATTCATCTTGGATACTGCGGCCTTCGGTCTCATCGAAGCGAACCTTCAGTTCTTCACCGTCTAGGATACCGTCGCCATCCGTATCGTTATTAGTTGGGTTGGTGCTCCCTGGGAAATTGATGCCGTCTGCGTGTTGATCCTTGAAGGGGTTGAAGGTACCAGCAATTTCAGAGAAATCATCAATTCCGTCCTCGTCAGAGTCCTTCGCCTGAGGGTTGGTTCCGAAGTTCTCTTCTACGGGATCCGCTAGGCCGTCACCGTCGGTATCGACGGTTTGTACGTTTGGATCGGTGAAGAAGCGAGGATCGAGGGTAGGGTTCACAAAGGTCTGGCCCGTTGCCTCATCGACGTAGGTACCCAATTCAATACCATCGAGCACTCCGTCTTTGTCGGTATCCCGATCCTTAGGGTTGGTATTGCCCGCTGGACGTGAGGGATCAAATTTGGTCTCGAAATCCGAGAGTAGACCCTTCACCTCAGCGGCGTCACCGATGCCGTCATTATCGGTATCTGCTTCCCAAGGATCAGTATCGTAGTCCTGCTCCTCTTTATCGGTGAGGCCATCGCCGTCCGAGTCAGCTTTGTTTGGGTCGGTAGGTAGGGTGCCCGGAATGCCATCGTCAACGGTTTTATTGCCTCGGACCTTGACCTGCATTTCTTTTCCGTCGGGGATCAGATCTCCGTCGGTATCTGCGTTGTTGGGGTCGGTATTGCCTGCTGGCCACTCCGGATTGAAGGAATGATTCTTGAAGAGATCGTTCGACACGGTTGCGAAGACCTCATCGTAATCGGTAATCCCGTCCCCGTCGGAGTCAACGTTGTCGATCTTGGTACCAATTTCTAGCTCGAAGGCGTCGGGGAGGCCGTCGTTGTCGGTATCCTCACCGTCGGGCAAAGTTAGAGTCAAAGCACCGGAGGTGCTGTCGTTGGGGTCGGTCTTTTCACCGTCGAGCGTTTCGGTCTCCCCGGTGACCTCGTTGTACTTAACCTTAAGCTCCACACCGTCGCTCGTGCCGTCGTTATCGGTATCGGCATCGGCAGGGTTGGTTGAGCCGGGGGTATCAGGAAAATAACCGGTAGGGAATGTTTGATTGTGCGTTCCTAGAACTTCGTCGCCATCCAGGATGCCATCACCGTCGGTATCAGGATTGCCCACTTTGGTTCCGTAGAAGGCCTCATAAGCATCTGGGATACCATCGTTGTCGGTATCGGTCTCGTCATTTGCTCCACCGATAAGGTCGCGAAGGCCTTCGGGGAGATCGTTGATATCTTCCGTAACTGGAGCAGATTCATAAGCTGGCGCTTTTTCGCCACCCTGTGGAGTCTGAGCATCCGGCGTCTGGGTATCTTGCGCTTCAGTATCCGACGCTGGAGCGTCTGCTGCTGGAGCGTCCTGAGACTGCGCATCAGTCTGTGCATCCTGATTTTGAGATTCAACCTGCGCATCAGCTGCTGGGTTCTCCTCAGCAATCACTGGGACGCTCAGGGAGCCTGTTGCGGCTAAGGCGATAATTGCAGCTGCGGAAAGCCCTGTGCGGAATTTGCCAGCACTGAGGTTTTTCCCCGCATTGCGACGGCCATAGGTTTGCGTCATCGTGAACCTTTCTTTCGGAGCGCCTGTATGAGGGCGATATCCGCACCCCGTCTTGGTCGAGCTGGTTGCTCGTGGAGCCAAGCAATCAGTCGACCCTCAGGAGCTCCTGTAGTTAATAAGTTTTCTGTGAAGACCACGGTAACAAATAGGAAATAACTATGCACACCGGCTAAGGCTCTTAGTAATATCATCCCCAGAAAAGGCCGAAGAAACGGACCTCTTTCTTCCACTCACCTATGGTCTGATCTGCGCTTTTGCTGATATGCTACTAGATATTGGGGATCTTATTCACAGCATAATATATTTGTGATACCACTCACGGTTGAAGAGTATTTATATTCAAATGCTTTTTATCAGGACTGGGAGCTCACTAAATACTTAGAAAAATCTTATAGTCATAGCAAAACCCCGCAGTTTCTCACGGCACTGGAGAACACCGTGAGAAACTGCGGGACTCTGATGGGTACTGAAAGGACAATAAGGAACACCGCGGCGGCCTCATCCACCCGCTATATACGCCTTTCTATGACCGAATCGACGATACGGGCGTGGAGTTAGTGTCATCCTCAGCCCAGCGACGCATCTCTTCTCGGCCTAAAAGATAAACCGCTAAGGCTGCTCCCACACCGATAAGAATTTGTAAGCTGCCGTTGATTGCTAACAGCACTAAGGACATAGCACTTGCCTCAGTGACAGCAAAGACAAAAATTCCCCGAACACTGAGATATATACATACATAAATAAGCAATCGTCGGGCCATCGCAGATCGCTTGCCCCGCTGCGACAAGGTGGTCACAAACCACGCAAAGACTCCGACGAGAGCGATAGCAACTAAGGCCGAGAAGCAAATACTGACTATTGCAAGGAGATCGAGCATCGCGGGGCCGGGTTTGAGGCCGGCATCCGAATCCGCATAAGCCTGTTGAATTTGTCGGATAAGAGTATCCCGGTGGATGATAGCGCCCACTGTGGCGATAATTTGGTGGAGAATCTCGATGAGAAAAATGCCGCTTAACAGTTTGATCGCAAAAGCCACTAATTCAGGTTTTGATCCCGGTTCGCTCATAATTCCTCAAAATCTACTCTCGTGGCTCCGCAAGCCAATAAATTTGTCTCTCCAGTTTAAAAGTTACGGAGCTTTTTTGCCGCATCCAACGCAAAATAAGTCAAAATCTGCTCAGCGCCTGCACGTTTAATAGAGAGCAGGGATTCCATCATCACGGCATCGAGGTCGAGCCACCCGTTACTGGCTGCCGCGTGTAGCATCGCATATTCACCCGAGACTTGGTAGGCGGCAACTGGGATAGGTGAACGATCTGCTACCTGCCGTACGATATCGAGATAACTCATAGCTGGTTTTACCATGACGAAATCGGCACCTTCGGCTATATCTAGATCGACTTCAAGCAGCGACTCGCGCGCATTCGCGGGGTCTTGCTGATAAGCGCGCCGATCCCCCACCAGGCTGGAGCCGACGGCTTCTCGGAATGGCCCAAAGAATGCAGATGCATATTTAGCGGAGTAGGCCATAATGGCCACATCATGGTAGCCCGCTTCGTCAAGCCCCTCCCTGATCGCGCGGATTTGTCCATCCATCATTCCCGATGGGCTGATAATATGCGCTCCGGCTCGCGCCTGCGATACCGCCATATCTTTATAACGAAGAAGAGTAGCATCATTATCAACGATCATCTCACCCCACTGATTCTCAGTGAGCACTCCACAGTGACCGTGATCGGTGAATTCATCAAGGCAGGTATCGGCCATAATGAGGATATCATCACCGTATTCCTGGCGGAGCACTGAAATTGCTCGGTTGAGGATGCCATCCGGGTCGCTCGCTTCCGTGCCACGAGCGTCTTTATTACCTTCGTCAGGGACTCCAAAGAGATCAATGCAGCGGATACCACACTCAATCGCTTGGCCGACGACTTCGCGCAAGGAGTCCAACGTGTGTTGATATTGGCCAGGCATCGAACTGATCTCACGAGGTTGAGATAGACCGTGGGCAATAAAGAGCGGGTAAATGAGATCTGCGGGTTGCAGCGTTGTTTCTGCAACGAAATCTCGCATCGTGGCATTAACGCGCAGCCGCCTAGGACGGCGTTGTGGATAGTGGGAGGTCATGATTAAGCCTTCATTATTATTCGAATTTCAACCTTGATCGTACTTGGTCGATGGTGACCCTAACCAGTGCGTCGACAGTGGCAACAGGGGGCATCACTGTGGAGTGTAGTCCGAGCTCCTCGGCCACGGCTAAGGTGCGGGGACCGATACAGCCCACAACACACCGCTGTGGTGGAAGACCGAAACGACTAACAAAATGTCGAGCCATCGATCCCGAACTCAAACAGATTGCCGCGTAGTCGCCTGCCGCCATGATCTCTAGCACCTCTGGTGGGGGCGGTGGTGCCTCCACGGTTCGATAGGCTTCGACGCAGTCCACCTCATATCCCAGCGAGGTCAACCCTGCGGGTAGTTCTGGGCTCGCCAGGTTGCCTCGAGGCAGCAGAACTCTCCCTGCGCCTTGGGGTTGGTGTGTGCCCTGTGCACAAAAGGGAGGAAAAATAGTGAGCAGTCCAGTGGCGTTATAGTGCTGTGCGGGCGGAACTACATCAACCGATTGGCCGAGTTCTTCGAGCGCACGTGCGGTTTTGACGCCGACGGCCGCTATTTTCACTCCATGGAGAGGTAAGGCCTCGCGGCAGGCATCAACAGCATTGGTGGAGGTGAAAATGACCCACTCATATGCGCCTTGTAATGCCTTAGATAAGACCTGTTGATCGCGGGTAGGTTTGATGGCAATCATGGGTACGACGAGGGCGCGCATGCCGTGGTGCTCGATGGCGTTAACCATGTTTTGTGCCTGTCCGAGCGCTCGAGGCACCACGATTGCGGGCATCATAATGGCCTTAAGTCCTAATCGAGGAGCAACGCGGCTCCACGAGCAAAGAGCTTTGCCGCCACCTCTTCGCCTAGGTTCGCAGCCTGATCCACAGCCCCGGTTGCGTGGGCTCGCAGCGTGAGGCCGCCATCGAGTCGGGTAACACTTCCCACAAGAGTGAGAGTATCTGCCTCTAGACGAGCATAGGCGGCCACCGGAGCCGTGCAGCCGGCTTCGAGGTGGGCTAAAACCGCTCGTTCAGCGAGAGCACACGCTGTAGCGGGGTGGTCTGCTAGCTGTGAAATAGCAGCAATAGCGGCCTGATCGTCTGCGCGACATTCGACCGCCAATGCGCCTTGCGCAGGGGCGGGAATAAACTGCTCAGGATTAAAAATATCGGTAGCTTCGTTATTCCTATTGACGCGCGCCAGCCCCGCATATGCTAAAACAACGCCATCGAGTTCCCCAGAGCGCACCTTGGCTATGCGAGTATCAATATTGCCTCGTAAGGGGCGGGTCTGAATATCTGGACGCATCGCCCGCAACTGGGATATACGGCGCGGGGCGCCGGTTCCGATCACAGCGCCTTCGGGAAGGGCTGCGAAATCTAAGCCATCGCGAGCGATGAGACAGTCCCGGACATCAGCGCGCTGAGGAACCACACAATAAAAACGGGGGTCGGGCGCGGTGGGGAGATCTTTAAAAGAATGAACAGCGATATCGCAGTCTCCTCGGGCGAGGGCATCACGCAAGGCTTGGGTGAATACTCCCACGCCGATTCTTTCCACTGGGGCCATATTGACGTCCCCCTGTGTGGTGACAATGCGAAGATCTGCGTGGTACCCCAGTTGATGCAGTGCATCTCGGATATGGCCAGACTGCGTGGTGGCCAGTAGCGATCCTCGGGTACCGATTGTCAACATTTCTAGGCTCCTATTTCCTCATTGAGCGGCATCGCGTCGAGATCGACCGTAATGGATCGACCGGCTGGTGCGACCCCAAAAAGCTCCTGGAGGGCACTTTCGTAGGTGACGGCCCGAGATTCAGCCGCTAGTTGTTTCACGGCCACTGTGGGTTGGTGGAGCAATTTATCCACGACGCGCCGCATTGATCGCTCAACTTCGTGCAGCTCTTGGGCATCGAGCCCACTTGCTTTCGAGCGCAGCCTGGCCATCTCGGATTCAACAAGCTTCGCTCCGTGGCGCCTGAGAGCCGTCACCGCGGGAACGACATCCTTGATCCGCTGCTCAGAGCAGTAGGCTTTGAGTTCCTCCGCAACAATCGCTTGAGCTTGGGCGTCGGAGGGAATAAATCCACGGTCGGATCGAATGGCGTGAAGGCGTTCGATATTGACCAATCTGGCTCCTCTTTCGGTCACCGCATCCTCGATATCACGAGGCAGGGAGAGATCGATAAGAAGCAGCTCTGATTGACGCTGGTCCATGGCAGGGATATCGGCAGCGGTAATGGTGAAGTTTTGGGCGCCCGTGGCTGAAACAGCAATATCAACTTTGCGCAAAGCTTGAGTACGCAGGCCGAAATCAATAACCTCAGCCTCTACCCCTGATTCGCGAGCATGCTCAGCTAATCGCTCCGCGCGCGATTGGGTGCGGTTGGAGATGATGAGCTTGTTAATGCCCAGTCTGCCAAGGTGCGTGGCGGCCAGGGAAGCCATGACACCCGCCCCTAAGACGAGCGCGGTTTTCCCTCGAAAATCCTCCGCCTGCAGATGCCCAAGAGATTGCTCAAAAGCAAAGGACACCATTGAGGCTCCAGCTGCATCAATTTCCGTCTCGGAGTGGACGCGCTTACCCGTATGGAGCGAGGCCTGCACTAGGCCGTGCAATTTCGGGCCAACGCTCTCAGCAGCAATTGAGGCTTGGTAGGCGGAGCGGACTTGACCAATAATTTGCTGTTCCCCCAAGACCATGGAGTCGAGGCCGGAGGTCACCACCATCATATGCTCGGCTGCGGCGTCATCGTAACGCACGTATAGAGAGGAACGCAGTTGGTCGAAATCGACCCCTGAATTGAGCTGGAGAACACTCACAATATCCGAGATTCCACCGTGAAAGGAGGAAGTAACGACGTAGACCTCAACTCGGTTACACGTAGAAATGATCATGGCCTCGGATATTGAGTCTCGAGCCAGAAGCTGGTGAGCCATGCGATCGCGGTGCTCGGGATCAAGACTTAATTTTTCCAGCAAAGAGACGGGCGCTGATTTGTGGGATAATCCCACAACGAGGACACTCATCGCCTGTTATCCCTTCTCTGTTCTCCACGTTCGCTTTGGTGTGCATCGCGTAGCCATCCGCCAAAAGCACGATAGATATCCAACTTTAGATGGATAATTCCTGCATATTTAAGGTTTATTTAACCTTGTCATATCACGCACTTTTTTACAACAAAGCCTTGGCTAAGTCGCTATTGTCCACCTCCCAGCAACTAAATTCCTCATCGTCGATGACCACAACGGGCACCCGATCCGAGAACTCAGCACAAAGCTCGCGATCGGTTTCCACGTCAATGACCAATAATTCCAAACCAGCCGCCTGTACAACCGGACGTATTTGCTCCCGCACCCGCACACACGAGCCACACTGCTTGCGCACCATCAATTCGACCTTCGATGCCATAGATCCTCCCCATTTTTATGCCGCGCTGATGACCCCACGGAATCTTCTTTAAATACCTCCTAGCCTAATACTTTTAGGCTGAGGAAGAGCAGCTGGTTTGTGCTTCCTATGCGCTACACCCCACGGGCTGGTATCAATCAAACTATCAACTGGCTTAGTACAAGGGCTACGGCGGAATATACGTGTGTCTGGCATGATAGATAGTAGCGTTAATCAGCACCTCACCAAGCCCCAAAAGGTAGTGACTACCCGCAATGAATTCCCCTCAACCTGCATCTCATTCAGGCGATGCCCCTTCACCCTCACACTCCGGAAACCCGCAGTGGCACCAGCGACCCGAAGATTTTCTGGCGAGCTGGAGCAGCACGCGCGGCAATATGCGGCGTTTTTTCGAAGAGCAAGCCTTCCCCCCTATCGACGATGAAGCCCAACGAACAGCTGGTGAAGCAGCGGCCGCTCTAGCAGCTAGCGAGCTCTTTGGACTAGAGCTCAGTGACTACGACTCTGGTTTAAAGTCCGTATCTGGAGCATTTGAGGCCGCGGGGCGAGGCAGAAAACAGCAACCGGACCCTACTCACCCGCCTACAGAGCGAGCGGCTGCCTTCTTCGATATCGACAACACCTTAATACAAGGGTCTTCGATGATTGTCTTTGCCATCGGTCTTTTCCGCAAGCGCTTTATTACAGTCGGGGATATCATTCCGATGGTGTGGAAGCAGATTAAATTCCGTGTAACCGGTCAAGAATCTGCGAAGGACGTCGCTATTGGCCGAGAACAGGCACTGGAGTTTATTGCAGGACGAGAGACCGCTGATCTAGTCGAGCTCTGCCGTGAGATCGTCGATTCCCATATGAGCGATCGAATGTGGCCAGGTACTAAGCAGCTAGCCGAAGAACATTTAGCTGCGGGCCACCAAGTGTGGCTCGTCTCGGCCACACCTGTCCAGCTGGGACAGATTCTCGCAGAACGCCTAGGGTTTACTGGAGCCTTAGGCACCGTTGCCGAGGTGGAGGATGGCAAGTTTACGGGTCGACTCGTCGGTGATATTCTTCACGGCCCCGGCAAACGCCATGCGGTGGCGGCATTGGCCACCTTAGAAGGGATCGATCTCAAACAGTGCACCGCATATTCTGATTCGGTTAACGATACTCCCATGTTGTCGATGGTGGGTACGGCGGTGGCTATTAATCCCGATCGCCAGCTTCGCAAGATTTCCAAAGCACATGGGTGGGAAATATATGATTATCGCAGTGTACGCAAGGCGGTGCGCACCTTTGGTGCTCCCGCTCTGATCACAGCCCTGTTTTCGTGGCGAACCTGGAAAGCTCGTCGTCGATCCTAGCTGGTACGGTGACACAGAAAATCCCTGCCCATAAGATTTCACCAATCGTTTCAGGTGATGCCTTGGGGCAGGGATCTTGACAGACGTTTTACTTACCGAGTTTTCTACGCTGCACTCGGGTACGACGGAGCAACTTGCGGTGCTTCTTCTTGGACATGCGCTTGCGGCGCTTCTTAATGACAGAACCCATATCGGTTTCCCTCGCTTACTAGATGGATGTACGTACTTCCGACGTCAGTCTTGCTGGCTCATTGCACGGACTGAATGCTTCCCAGCAGTCCGAAGTGCACTTTCGCCCTGCGGTGTGAAAATCTCAACAAGATACCGCATCCCAGCCATAAAGAGTAACCGTGGCCACCCATGGAGATACGATGCCGCATCCGCGAGAAATTCTCGTGCAAAAGCCTTGCCTGACACGAATGGTGTCAATCATACCGAGCATCAGCCATGAACAAAAATTAAGAGGGCAGTTTCCGCCTTGGGCACTTGGGGTACTTGTTCGGTTATCACACTACCGCGCCAAAGATCGGAGCATGAATCAAACAAGGGATGGAGCCACAGATCGAGCCACGCTTCAAACAAGGGATCGCTCTATAAATCGAACCTCAGGTCATATCTTGGCTGCTGCCGAGGGTCGGGCACTTATCTAGGACGACGAAAATGGCGGTATACAGACTGCATGCGCAGACCTATACACCGCCGTCGGCGCCTTCACAGGCACTGGGTTCACTGAGATATCTGATATTAACCTGCTTCGTAATACGAGGCATTCAGATATTCATTGACCGCTTTTTCGTGAACGCGGAAACTGCGTCCAACGCGAACCGCTGGCAGCTCACCGGAGTGAACAAGCCGGTAAACAGTCATTTTGGATACTCGCATGATTTCTGCGACTTCCGCGACTGTTAAAAAGGTTCCGTTTTCTTCTCTAGCCATAGTTAACCTATACCCTTCAGCGGCGAGCGCGCTGCAGGCTTCCCCTCCTGCAGAACAAAACACGCACGTGCTTCTACGATTCTAGCGTGAACGGTGTGACTGTTGCGAACAGAAGTTAAAAAAAGTACCCCTCGTTTTCATATCAACCTCGCTGAGCACGGTAAAGTCCGACAGCCGAGCCAGCTTGGATTGTCTGTGCAGGGGTATCTATTACCCTAACTCCCCCGAACGCTTCGCACACGCGGCCGTTGCCCGGTAGACCATGCCTCGGAAACCAGACTCTTCAAATTCGCGAATCGCGGCCGTCGTGGCACCACCTGGGGAGGACACATTAGCGCGCAGATGTGCAGGATCTGCGCCCGTCTCACGCAACATGGCCGCCGCACCATCCAGGGCGGTAATACTCAACTCTTGGGCAGCATCGCGGCTTAGACCTAAGGCCACTCCCGCGTCGA
Organism: Corynebacterium sp. ES2794-CONJ1; assembly: GCF_025660615.1. Lineage (NCBI taxonomy): Bacteria > Bacillati > Actinomycetota > Actinomycetes > Mycobacteriales > Corynebacteriaceae > Corynebacterium > Corynebacterium sp. ES2794-CONJ1. The sequence continues at coordinate 371,788 of NZ_JAOTIM010000002.1, forward strand.
TCATGGATTCAATCATGAGAAAGAAATAGGCCGGTGAGGATCCACTCATGGCGGTGACAGCGTCGATATCCTGTTCAAGCACTAAGCGCACTCGACCCGTCGCAGAAATGAGTTTTACCACCTCGTTTAGTTGCTCCTGCTCGACAAAGCGTCCCGGAGCCAAGGCAATCATGCCCTTGTTAACCAGCATCGGGGTATTAGGCATTGCGCGGACTACCGGCGCTCCGGCGGACAGAACCTCCTCGATAGCCGCGCAGCTGACCCCAGCCGCCATCGATACCACGGTGGTGGCGTCATTATTGGAGATCACATCAGAGATCTCGTCGGCAATATTCAGGAGCACTTTGGGTTTGACGCACAAAAATGCGACATCTACCCCGTCGACGGCAGCGGCTGGTTCGTCAAACGGGACAATGCCGTATGTTTCAAGCAGAAAGGTTCCCCGCTCCTCCCGCCTATTCGATACGTGAATATCCTTGGGGTTCGTGCCACCCTCGATCAGCCCCGCAATAAGAGCTTCGCCTATTTTTCCGCCACCAACTACTGCTACAGATGTCATGGTTCTACCATGCCAAAAATTTGAAGCAAATGCACTTAAGAAAAACCCCGCCTCTTATCTCAGGCGGGGATGGAAACTTAGAAGCCAACGACTAATAACGGCCCAAAGGTAATGACCAGGCCAACCACGGCTGCCAGCGCCATGGAGAAGATATCGTGTGAGGTGCGCAGTATCTTCACCACCACTACCAGACCTGCGGTTGCGCCGAGCGCAAGTGCCCCGACAACGCTCTTGCTGAAATGACCCCACAGATATTCGAAACCTGCAAAGACGCTGAAGCCAATAATGCTTCCCACAACGACCATGAGGATCACAGAGAGCACCGAGATAGAACGGGTCTCTTCCTCAACGGGAGCCGCTTCCTCTTCTTCAAAGACTGGGGTGGGCTGGCCTTCGACATCATAGCCAGTAGCCGGAGGCTTTTTCTCAGTGAGATCAGCAACCGCCACCTGCTTCTCCTGTGCCGGAAAACCAGAGGTGGTCAGGCGCACGGGTTCATCCTCGCGTACCACCGAGAGGACCACCGTTTCATCTGCGCTATCTGCCTCGTCCTCGGTGTTGACACTGGTATTAACGTTGTCAACAATAACCTCTGGCTCCGTCGACGTTGGAGTTGGGGTAACGTCCTCTGCGACTACCGTGACGGGGGTGTCTTCAGGATCAGGATCGAGGGGTTCCGATGAGTGTTTTGCTTCGGCGGGTTTTGCCTCCACCTTAGGGATGCTGCCGGTTAGTTCGGCGACAGAGACGCCGCCTTCGTCGAGGCTGCGGCGGCGGCGCCGGCGGGTGGGCTCGGCAGCCTCTTCCTTGCCGGCCCTGGCTAGGAGCTCAGCAACTGTAAGCTGTTTCTCACTCATCTTTCATTACCTTCCCAAGTATTCTCGGCTCTAGGTATCTGGGTAGCATAATCCTATAGCCATCTCTAGGTTATTCAACGCGTTATCATGAGCTTGTGCAAGTATAGCCCTAGTTGAGAAACTCTCAGAGGATTATATATTCACAAGAATTTTATCAGCCATAGCCCACCCGTATCGCATATTTTCCCCCGATGCGTCTAGGATATGCGGGTGTGAACGAGCATACGCGGATTAATCTGGGCTTCCCCCGAACCAGTCCAGCCGGGCGAAGTATCCTCTCGGGGGCGGAATTAGCACCGGATTTTCCCCGTTTATGGTGGCAATTTACCGACCCTGAGGATCCCCTCCATATTCTTGACATTGACCTCACATGGCTCGAATCGCATTATCGCTGTGCCTTCGGGACCTCCCGCTGTCACGGAATCTTAAGCGATGCTCCATCCGTGGGCTGCTGCAATCACGGTGCCTTCCTCGCGGATGAGGATGATCGCGTAGCGCTTTTCGACGCTGTTTCTCAGATGCCTGCCCGCTACTGGCAATTGCGCCCTGATACCACCGATGATGTCATTGATGATGTTCATCATCGCCCCGAGCTTATAGAGCCGTGGTTGGAGTGGGATGAATTAGAAAATGAGGAGGGCGAGAACGAGCCCGCTTTAAAAACAGCGATTATTGATGGAGCATGCATATTTGCCAATCGTCCTGGGTGGGCCTCTGGGACTGGATGCGCCTTGCACCAGTGGGCCAGTGCAACCGGTCGAGATCTCACTGTGGTGAAGCCAGAAGTGTGTTGGCAACTTCCCCTGCGCGGAATTGATGCTTACGAGCAGCGGAGTGACGGGCAGGAAATTCTGCGCACCACCATTACTGAGTACACCAGGCGCGGATGGGGCAATGGTGGTGAGGATTTCGATTGGTATTGCACGACCGCACCTGGTTGCCATGAGAACGCCCAACCGCTGTGGCGTAGTTGCCGAGAAGAATTATTGGCTTTGCTTGGCACTGCCTGCTTCGATATTCTCGAAAATCATCTCATCATGCGGGAAAATGCCCGCCTGGAGGCTGAGAAAACCATGTCACCAGAGCTGGTAGAAAGGCTTTTCTATACCCATCCCGCTACTCTTAGGGCTCGAAGCGATAACCCACGCCTCTCACGGTCATAAGGTGAATTGGGTTGCTGGGATCCTTTTCTATCTTGCTTCGAAGCCGCTTGATATGGACGTCGAGAGTCTTAGTCGCTCCCGCATAGTCAGCGCCCCACACTCGCTCAATAAGCAAACCCCTGGTGAGAACGTTACCTGGATTGCACATAAAATATTCGAGAAGCTCGCATTCTTTGGGGGCTAAGGATTGTCTCAAGCCGTCCACTACAATAGAGCGGGTATCAGTATCGAGGATAAGCCTGCTCGTGCCACGCTCTACCTGATCACCACGATCTTCGCTGCGATCTATGCTGCGATCTACGCTGCGATCTGGACCGCGACGCAGCACTGCTTTAATGCGTGCTACTAATTCTTTGGCAGAAAAAGGTTTGGTAACATAATCATCTGCCCCCACCTCGAAGCCGCGGATTTTATCCTCTTCGGAATCTTTTGCCGTCACCATTATGACGGGTACGGAACTCATTTCTCGCAATTCTTTACACACTGCCACCCCAGACATCCCGGGCAGCATGAGATCGAGAAGCACGATATCTATTGCTTGAGTATCACATTCCACCAACGCACTTGGACCATTGGCAGCGTGGATGACCTGATACCCCTCCTTTTCCAGGAGAAAAATCAAGGGGCTTGCTAAGGCCATTTCGTCCTCAACCAAAAGAACTGTAGTCATTATTGCTCACCGCCTCTACCTTCACCTGGAGGAAAGCTCAAAATAAAGGTTGAACCCCTATTCTCTGCAGACTCCACACGTATCTGAGCGTGATGGATATGGGCAATATGCTTAACAATAGCCAGCCCCAGTCCCGTGCCACCCGTCGCCCTGGAACGGGCCACATCGACGCGAAAGAATCGTTCGAAAACACGCTCATGATAGCGTTGCGCAATCCCAATACCTTGATCGCGCACCACAATATCTATTCCCTCATTATTCGAGATGGTACTCACCCATACCGTGGAGCCAGCAGGGGAATAGTGGATAGCATTGGAGATGAGATTAGATAGCGCTGTGGCCAGAAGGCTGGCGTCACAGTAAAGTTTCAGCCCTGGTGCAGTTTCGCTGTTGAGAGAGATGTGGGCATTATCGGCGGCCAATTGGTTGCGCATGAGGGCTAAGGAGATAATCTCATCGAGTGGTTCAAGCTGCATATTGTCTCCCGGACGTGCACTTTGAAGCTGGGAGAGAGCAATGAGTTCGGAGATCATCTCCCCGAGTCGGTGTGCCTCTGCGTAGAGCTGTTGGCTGAAATTTTCTGCCTGTTCCGGCTCGTCAAGGCTATGGCGTAGCGCCTCAGCTAATAAAGCAATACTGCCTACTGGGGTTTTCAATTCGTGGGTAATATTGGCTACCACATCGCGGCGGGCTGCTTCGAGTCGATGATGTTTGGAATCATCGTAGGCGTATATCGCGGTAGCGTTCCCAAGGTCAGAGCGCTCAATATGGAGAATCTTTTCAGCTAGCTGAATGGTGGAACTCCCCTGTCGTCCTATACCCAGCGTATCCAACCCCAACTGACGCGCGAGGTTATTGGCAAAGATGAGGTGGTCATCGGAATCGATAATGAGCAGACCGATGGGGGCTCGCTCTAAGATATCGTGATCATTGGCCACCACACGCTGCGGTGGTGGATTGAAAAAAGCGCGGGCTAAGGCCATCAAGGCCACGCCCGCGCCGAAAGCAAGGAGGAGTTCCATGCCGTACTATCCTCGTGCTTTCAAGGGAGTATTATTTGCCGCCCTGAGCAGCAACGGCAGCAGCACCAGCCGCAGCTGCCTCAGGATCGAGGTAGGTGCCGCCTGGGTTCAGCACGGTGCCTTCAGCATCAAGCTCGTAGACCAGTGGGATACCGGTTGGAATATTGAGACCAGCAATATCATCATCGGAGATATGGTCGAGGTGCTTGACCAAGGCCCGCAGGGAGTTACCGTGCGCAGCAATGAGAACGGTTTCACCCTTCTTCACGCGAGGCAAAATCTCTTCCTCGAAATAAGGAACAAAGCGAGCAACAACGTCCTTGAGGCACTCGGTACGGGGCACTTCATCCAGGTGTGCGTAGCGAGGATCGTGTGCTTGGGAGAACTCGCTATTATCATCGAGTGCTGGTGGTGGGGTGTCATAGGAGCGACGCCACGCCATGAATTGCTCTTCGCCGTACTTTTCCTTGGTCTCAGCCTTATTGAGGCCCTGCAGTGCACCGTAGTGGCGCTCGTTGAGGCGCCAATCGCGCACAACGGGGATCCACAGGCGGTCGCTGGCGTCGAGAGCAATTTGTGCGGTGCGAATAGCACGACGCTGCAAGGAGGTATACAGCACGTCGGGGAGGATATTCTGATCCTTCATGAGCTCGCCGCCGCGCTTTGCTTCGGCCTCGCCTTGAGGGGTCAAGTTGACATCAACCCAGCCCGTGAATTGGTTGGACGCATTCCACTCGCTCTGTCCGTGACGGAGGAGTACTAGTTTTCCATTAGCCATAGCTCTTAGTGTGCCATTAAATGGGCGCAAAGTCAGCTCGAAAAACCAACATGTCGGGCAAATGTGGACTTTTTAACACTTTTACACGATCCCCTAGGAGGGTCCTGAGAGCAGCTCAGCAGAGGTCTCGTAGGTGCGGAAGAAGGAAGCTTGGTGTCCACATATTTCTCGTATGGCATAAGTGCTCTATGATCAAAAACCGCAATCACAAACGGGTGAGAAAGGTTAGAACGTGAAGAAGTCTATCGTGGCCTTAGGCTTAGCCGCCTCTTTGCTCGGCCACGTGCCTGTGGCTCATGCACTGGTGGGTGGAGTAGAAGTCAGTTCCGATGATCCCATTGCTCAGGCAGTCGTTCAGGTTGGGGTATGTACTGGCACGATTATTCATCCGCATTGGGTACTCACCGCGCGCCATTGTGCTCACTCCAGCACGGTTCATCACGGGCTCAACCGGCCATTCAAGGATGACCCCCAGGCCAGGCAGTACCTCGTGGATTCGGCTACGGTTCCAGAATTTGGCGATATTGCGCTTCTGCACATTAGTGAGAATATGGCGGTACCTACCTACCCTGGGCTTTATCCCAAACAAGCCCAGTTCCGCGATCTAGGTATCACCTATGGCTGGGGCGGCGGTACCCTCCACCGGCTCAAAAAAGCTGATATCGCTGTTAAGAGGCTACGCATGGATCCTGCTGGTTTTGGTGGTTCGACCATCGAAGTGCAGTATTTAAATGATGCCTCGCCGCGCCGCGGCGATTCCGGGGGTCCATTGGTGATCGATGGCGCCGTTGCTGGGGTAACCTCGTCAAGTTTTAAGGCGAGCGCCGGCTTCGCGGATTATGCGGAACTTCATCCCCACTTGAAGTGGGTGGAAGACATAATAAAGTCTCACGAAGGTCCTGATAGTGTCCCGCAGACCGAGGATCCTTATGCACCTCACTCTACGGCCCCGTCTGCCCACCCTACGGTTCCGACCACCCACCCTGAGATCCCAACGGCGCCACCAAAAAAACCGACTACTCAGCCCAATACTCCAACTACGCAGCCCAAGCCCCCTAGCTCTCCGCAACCGAAAGCCCCCAGCACACCTGGTATGATCGCCGGCATCATTGCTGGAATCTTGGGGGTACTGGGAGTGATTTTTGGGATTGTGCGCGGACTTTTTCGGCTACCCTAACACTGCCTGGCGCAAAATATCCATAGGGATTGAGCCTTCGGATAGCGCCTTCGCGTGAAACTCCGGAGCGCTCATTCCCGCTGTAGCGGCATCAGCTCGCAGCTCTTGCCATAGGCGCTGCCCCAGTGCGTAGCTGGGCGCTTGGCCTGCCCAGCCGAGGTAGCGGTGTATCTCGAAATCGAGGGCTGATTCCGCCATCGCTACATGACGGCGTAAGAAGGCGCGCGCATAATCATAATCCCACACGCCTCCGTCGGGGTTCTTTTTCTCAAGGTGCACCCCGATATCGAGGACGACGCGAGCTGCGCGCAGACGTTGGGCATCAAGATAGCCCATGCGGTAACCCGGATCGTCGAAATATCCTAGTTCTGCCATTAGTGACTCTGCATACAGGGCCCATCCTTCACCGTGTCCGGAATTCCAGCAGGCGATCCGGCGCCACAGGTTCAAGCGGTCCTGAGCCAGAAGGGCCGTTCCCAACTGCAGGTGGTGCCCTGGAACGCCCTCATGGTACACAGTGGTTAATTCCTGCCATGTATGGAAAGTGTCCTCGCCTTCAGGGACCGACCACCACATCCGACCAGGGCGAGAGAAGTCGGCGGAGGGCTGGGTGTAGAAGATACCCCCCGTGCCAGCTGGGTCAATGCAGGCCTCGATAGTACGCATTAGTTGCGGGATCTCGAAGTGGATGCCAGCTAGATCATTCACGGCAGCGTCGGCTACCCGTTGCATCCACTGCTGCAGGGCCGGAACACCGCGGAGAGTATAGCGATCCTCACGGTCTAGGCGCTCAAAACAGGTGGCGATATCCATATCGGGCCCATAGAGTTCCGCAGCACACGCGTGTTGTTGGGCGATGATGTCCTTGAGCTGCTCGTTTCCCCATTCATAGGCTTCGTCGAGATCAACACGAGCACCGACGAAGAGGTGGCTTAAGAGTTCATAGCGCTCCCTACCGAAGGCATCTGTATGCGGAGCTTGGGGCAACAAATCGTCCTTTAACCACTGCCGCAGAAATGCGAAAGCTTCATAGGCTTTGTTGATATCCTTCTCCGGCCCAAAACCGTTGAAGGTGTCAGCGCTAATCAATGTATCGATTTCAGCGATAACCTTGTGGATTTGACGCTGGGCTGCAACCATTTTGCGATCAGCAGCAAGAGCGAGTGATTGGCGATAGCCTTCAAGCGCTTGGGGAACTTTGCGCAGCCTATCGGCTCGGCCGGTCTCGCCCATTTGCACGAGGGTATCGCGGATATCTTGGATGGGGGAAGCAATATTATTGAGATCTCTTAGGTCCTCGCCCTGCTCAGACATGGCCACTTCTACCCCTAGTCGGTCACGCATGGTGGCCTTGGCTATAGGATCGCCGTCGAGGTGATCCAGCTCGGCCAGCATGCGGGCGGTGCGCTGATATACCTGCTCGTGGTAGTCGGGGCTGTAGTCCTGCAGTTGGTCCTCATAGCCATCAAGTCCCCAGGCACTAGCTAGGGTAGGGATGAGGGCCGCCATATCGTGAACATAGCGATCGGCAGCGAGATCAAGGGGAGTTGAATGCGTCATATCAACAAGTTTAACCCACCTAGTGTATTGGTCGTACACAATGAAAAGGAGTGGATGACTTTCCCGGTGGCGCCTCCCTCACCTGCACGAGTGACGGTGTTACCATGAGGCAGCATTGACCAACTCTTGACCCCGAGGATGCCCCATGTCCCGTTTGCGACGCACCCTTCTTGGTGGTCTGTTGCTTGCGCTGAGTCTCAATACCGGGGTCGCTTATGCCCAGCCTGAGTTAACTAGTTCTTCACCTCGTGGTGAATCTCCGCTTGTGGCCTTAAATCGCGCATTCCTAGAGGCCTTCGAATATCTCAGCGGCGTGGTGCCCATCAGCGTGGAGAAGATCGCCCTGGAACAAGCAGAGGATGCCCCCTACTCCTTCGACTATCTGATATCTGTTCGCAATAACACCCCCTTCACACAGCCCTTCACCCTCGTGGATACTCCCGCTATAAGCCCAGGACTCATGCTCGAGCGGGTACAGCTTCTAGAACCCACAGCAGTTGATCTTCTCGCCACAGAAGAGGGTTATATAGTCGATAGCGGTGATCTTGCACCCTTGTCTAATCGCACTTACCGCATTCGCCTCACTAGCCGGCTTGATTCGCCTGTGAATCAGCTTGAGTGCGGAGCTAAAAATCACGTGGTCCTCACAGTTGGTTTTGGTGTTGAGCTAAGCGCCACTGCGTGCCAGGATATCCCCGAGCCTTACAGTGTGGGGGAGCAGATATATCTCGATGGTGTCGCCTCAGGTTTAGGCGAAGACCATATTTTCTTTGTGGATAACCGCTTCGGTCTCTCCCCCTTTGAGTTCCGCCCCCCTGCCGAGCTCAGCGTGGCTTATCTGGAGGTTTCCTCGTCGGGTGTAGGTTTTTTAAGTGGGCGCTTTGAGAGCGCGCAACTCCCACTGAGCATTCCCGCAGGTCAATCTGCAACAATTCGGGTACATACTGAACCTTTAGCGGCTGCTCCCACCATTGATATTATTGTACGCAATGAAAATGGCGAGGAGATTGGCGGCGCGTTCTTCGATCTCTACCGCTGTTCCCCTGATTACCAGTTGATCCCCGGTACTCAACCATTGCATCTCTTTCCGCTCACCACATCTCCTCTTGCCCCAGAGATCACCTCCGCTAGCTTGGTAAGTGGCCAGTCCTACTGCCTGATCATGACTCAGGAACCCCCAGGGTATGACGTTGATCAGACCAATTGGGGTTTTTCTATTCCGAGCGAAATATCCACCATCGAAATTCCAGCGCGCACAGCCGAAACTCAGACTAAGTCATCCCCTGGCCGCCTCCCCAATACTGGCGGCCAGGGAATTCTTCCGATCATTGCCGTAGGCTTCATCGTGCTCCGAGCCGGGTGGAGACGCCTTTAGAGGATATGCTTACCCCAGCGTAGGACATTCATTAAGAACCCTGCATACCGTTCTCGATCTACCCCTTGAGGCCCAGAGATGGGGAAAAATCGCTGCTCAGCAATGGTGCGAGCCTCGGTATATTTCAATAGCCCGTCATCAGCGTGCCGACGCCCTGTTCCCGACGCTTTCCATCCACCCATGGGAGCATCCACCGAACCAAAGGCAGCAGCAAAACCTTCATTAATATTGACCGTTCCAGACTCTAATTGGCCGGCGATACGCCATCCCGTGCGACTACGAGCAAAGACCGCCGAATTCAATCCGTACTGGGTATCGTTGGCTTTTTTAATGGCAGTCTCTTCATCTGCTACGACCTCGATAGCGATAACCGGGCCGAAGACCTCTTCGCGATATAGCCGCGCACTGTCTGTGACTCCGGTGAGCACAATAGGATCTAGATATGCTGGCCCTAGGTCATCGCGCGGACCACCGTGCAATAAGGTGGCACCATGACTGAGCGCGTCATCTAAGTACTCCATCACATGCGTGCGATGCTCCGCAGATATCAAAGAACCCATATCTTCTTCCCAGCCGCCACCGCCAATGCGCATTTCTTTGACTTTCTTCACAAGTGCGGGAATAAAAGTATCAGCTATATCTTGGTGGACATAGACCCGCTCGATACTGATGCACAACTGACCGGAATTAGAAAAGGCCGCCTCAATGGTGCCGCGGACCGCGCGCGACAGATCGGCATCGGGACTAATAATGAGGGGATTTTTGCCCCCTAATTCGGCCGAAAAACCAATAAGGCGCTCCCCCGCGATCGCCCCGAGGCTACGCCCGGTCTGAGTGGAACCGGTAAACATAAGATAATCAGCGACGCGAGCTATCCGATCGCCCACAATACGCCCAGGCCCAGGAAGGATCTGGTAAAGATCTGGATCTAGGCCTGCGTCAACGAGGAGACGAGCCGCGTAGATAGCGGTCAGCGGGGTTTGGGAGTCTGGTTTTAAAATAACCGCATTACCAGCAAGTAAGGCGGGGATGGCGTCAGAGATCGTGAGGGTAAGTGGGTAATTCCACGGTGAGATAATACCTACGACACCAATGGGTGCATGATCGACGCGAGTTTTGGTCACCATAGGTAAAGCCCCTTGCGCCGCATGCCGCCGCAACAGATACGGGGCTCTTTTGGCATAGTGACGGGCGGTCACCGCAACATCGAGAATTTCATCGAAGGCACTGCGTCGATTCTTTCCCGTCTCCTGTTGGATGAGATCCAATAACTCATTGTGATTGCGCAAAATCAAATCATGCAGGCGCATCATAATGGCTGCGCGCTCTTTCACAGGAACCTGAGCCCACTTGACTTGTGCGTGCTGGGCGACGGCGTATGCGCGGTCGACTGCCTGGGCGTCTAATTCACTGACCTGACCGACGCATTCGCCAGTACGAGGATCTCTCACTTCTAAAGGTGTCATATCTCCTAGCATAGCTCGCTATAAATTCCCGCCAATACCTCGGCCGATTGATCCCAAGAGAATTTTTGAGCATGGATGTGGGCGCGCCGAGCCATCGTGATGCGCAAAGAATCATCATCTAACAGCGTGGCGAGCGCGGTAGCAAAATCAGCCGGATTATGCCCCTCCACGAGGATTCCCGTTTCCCGGTCGCTGACCGTAATGGGCAAGCCGCCCACCTTGGACGCCACCACTGGAGTACCCGAGGCCTGAGCCTCCATGGCAACTAAGCCAAAGGATTCGTTATAGCTCGGCACCGCTACGATATCGGCTGCACGGTAAATACTCACTAATTCTTGCGGCGGCCGTGGCTTGAAAAACCGCACTCGGTGGGCAATGCCACGATCAGCAACCATCGCGTGATACTGCGTCATACTTGCCGCGGCCCCCGAGGCCCCACCGCACAACACGAGATAGAGATCGCGGTGCGGATCGGCATGAATAAGTTTGGCAATCGCCTCAATGAGTACATGGGGCCCCTTGAATTCTTGAAGCCTACCCACAAATGCAACCACTTTGGCATAGAGCGGAATTCCTAACTCCCGGCGCGCCTTCTCAGTATTCCGATCCTCTCCCGGAGTGAAAAGAGTGGTGTCCACGCCTGGGGTCATCACCCTGATCTTGGCCTCGTCGGCGTCGTAGTGGTACACCAAATCCTTCGTCTCTGCAGCAGTATTGACCACCAGGAGATCTGCGTGGTCAACCAATTGCTGCTCACAGATCCGGCGCGCTTCTGACTCAGGAGTATCGGTGAGGGCGCGATCGTGGTTCTTTACCGCGGCTAGGGTATGGGCGGTGTGGACTAAGGGGATGCCAAAGACCTCGCGCAGCAACCATCCAACTTGTCCGGACAGCCAGTAGTGGGAATGGATAAGGTCATAGGAATGATGCTCGCGAATAAAACGCACGATGCCGCTACTAAAGGCCGCTAATTGCGTCGCCATTTCTTCTTTAGCCAGCCCTTCATAGGGGCCAGCTGCGATATTGATCACCCGGAGGCCTGGTGCCACTGTTACGATCTCGCCTTCGCTAGGCCTTATGGCGCGGGTGAATATATCCACGTCAACCCCGCGTTGAGCGAGATTCATCGCGGTATTGAGGATATAAACATTCATCCCCCCGGCATCTCCAATTCCTGGTTGTAGCAGGGGGGAGGTGTGCATAGAAATCATGGCGACGCGCATGACCGTCAAGTGTAGTATCTGTTGACCGCGTTGGGCTTATGGTTTTATATGAAGATTTGGAAGGGAAATAAAATCTGGCGCGTATATGAGGAAAGCGTCATGTTTTATTGTAGAGTGGGGAAAGCAATTATTTCACGACACGGTCACCCGTGCCCCACGAAAGAAGAGGACACTTTCTATGTCTGCTCTCGAAAGCAAGGCCTGGCTGCAGTATTACGGAGACTGGACCCCCCACACTCTGGACTACGAAAACTCGACGCTCGTCGATGTCTATGACAACAGCATTGCTGTTAACGCTGATAAAAATGCGACCAATTTTTTTGGTCGCCGCGAAACTTATGGCGATTTGGATAAACAGGTGCGCTCCGCTGCCGCCGGGCTGCGAGCCCTAGGCGTGCGCGCCGGAGACCGCGTTGCTATCGCACTACCAAACTGCCCGCAACACGTAGCCGCCTATTTTGCGGTTTTAAAACTAGGCGCCACGGTCGTTGAGCATAATCCGTTGTATACTGCGCGCGAACTAGAGCAGCCCTTTAAAAACCACGGCGCTCGAGTCGCAATCGTGTGGGATAAGGTGTGTTCAACCCTGGAGAAGTTGCGCCGTACGACCCCGCTGGAGACTATTGTCTCTGTCAATATGATCCACGCGATGCCTACGCTGCAGCGCTATGCTCTCAAACTCCCCATTCCAGCGATCATTAAAAAGCGCGATCAACTCCATGCCTATGCCCCTAATACCATTCCTTGGAGTGTGCTCACTGGCACTGCGCTCGGCGGCAATGGCGAGGATGTCTTCGATAACGTAGAGGTTACTAAGGAATCAGTAGCTGTGATCCTTTATACCTCTGGCACCACCGGGGCCCCGAAGGGCGCGCAGCTGACCCACGGCAATCTCTTTGCCAACCTTTTACAAGGTAAAGCATGGGTACCAGGCCTAGGCGATCAAGAAGAGCGTCTCCTCGCTGCACTGCCCTTCTTCCATGCTTATGGGCTCACCGTTATCTTGAACCTCTCCGTTTATGTTGGTGGTGAGCTCCTCCTTTTACCTGCACCGCAAATACCGCTGGTGATGCAGATGATTAAGAAGGTTAAGCCCACGTGGGTTCCGGGTGTACCGACCTTGTATCAGAAAATTGCCGAAGCGGCGGAGGCCGAGGGAATCTCCATTTCGGGAGTGCGCAATTCCTTCTCGGGCGCATCCTCCCTGCCGGTGAGTACCGTGGAACAGTGGGAGAAGCTCACTGGTGGTTTGCTCGTTGAGGGGTACGGTCTCACCGAGACCTCACCTGTTTTGGTAGGTAACCCAATGAATCCGAATCGTCGCCCTGGCTATGTTGGGATTCCCATGCCGGATACCGAAGTTCGCATCGCGAACCCCGATAACCTCGACGAAACGATGCCCGATGGTACCGAAGGTGAAGTCCTGGCCCGCGGCCCTCAGGTTTTCGCTGGCTACTTAAATAACGAAGAAGCCACCGCTGAAAGCTTCCATAAAGATTGGTATCGCACCGGTGACGTGGGAATTATGGAAGAAGACGGCTTTATTCGTCTGGTGGCTCGTATCAAGGAAGTTATTATTACGGGCGGTTTTAATGTCTACCCCGCGGAGGTTGAAGAGGCCTTGGCGGAGCACCCCGACGTCACGGATTGCGCCGTTGTGGGGCTACCGCGTGACGACGGCTCCGAATCAGTTGTTGCCGCCATCACCCTCGCCCCCGGCGCCATCTTGGATCCGGAGGGGTTGAAATCCTTCTGCCGCGAGCGCCTCACCCGCTATAAGGTGCCCCGCTCCTTCTACCACTTTGAGGAACTTGCCCGCGACCCGCTCGGCAAAATCAGGCGCCGCGAGGTGCGCGATGCACTCCTCGAGCGCAATAGCTAAATCCCCACCCAAATCGGCTCGGGCTCGAGAATGACCCCAAAGGTCTCCTCGACCCCAGCCTGAATATCGCGGGCGAGGGCCACAATATCAGCGGCCTTCGCATCACCGCGATTAGTTAAGGCCAAGGTATGTTTATCCGATAACCGTGCCGGGCCTGTACCTGGATATCCTTTAGAAAAGCCCGCTCGCTCGATAAGCCACGCCGCAGAAAGTTTATAATGTGTGTCCCCGTGGGGAAAGCACGGCATTGCCTGAGCTTCATCCCCTAAAACCTGGCGTACTACGCGTAGTTGCTGCTCGTCGACAATGGGGTTGGTGAAAAAAGAACCCGCTGACCAGGTATCAAAATCCTTTTCGTTGTAAACCATCCCTTTGCGCGCGCGCAAGGTCAGCACCGCAGAACGCACCAGGTGAGCTGGGCGGCGCGGCTCCTCCTCGCTTTCCTCGATCCCCAATTGGCGAGCCAATTCCCCAAAGCGCACCGGCGCGGAAAGACCATCGGTACGCAGCTGCACAGTAATGGCTAAAACAACGGCTCGGGATGTGAACTTCAAATTAGAATAGCGATAGCTCAGCTCTAAGCTTTCTGCGCTCACCCACTCCCTAATGCCTGTTATACGGTCATAGAGCTCTACCCCGCTCAGGATATCGGCGATTTCTACCCCGTAGGCTCCCACATTTTGCACCGGAGTGGCGCCGGTAGAACCAGGGATTCCGGAGAGACACTCCAGACCACCCAAGCCGGCGGCGATACTCTTGGCCACCACGTCATCGAAGCAGGCGCCGGCCTCAGCATAGAGCTGACCGGTCTCTTTATCGATCCGAACCGTATCACTTTCTACTACCACGGCCACGATTGGTAATTCTCCATCGGCGACGACCAGATTGCTACCGCCGCCAACGATGAGGAAGGGAATGTGGTGGGCGTCGAGAAGCGATACCACGGCCACCACTGAGTCAGAAGTTTGGCAACTGATAGTAGCGCGGGGGCGACCCCCTATATGCAAGGTGGTGAGATCCGCGAAGCTGCGCTGATCAAGCGCAACGCCATCGATGCGGGATAGAGATTCGAGGGTGTCAGAAGGCATACTCACCCTTTAAAGGGTAGTCTTATTGCCATGACAACGCGTAGTGAAAACACTGTAACTATCAATCACGGCGCCGAGAAGGTTCACAAAGCCTATACCAACGCCGATTACTGGGCTCATATTGCAGCCCACCTCTCCCCCGAAGCTGGCGAGGTCCACGAATTCCGTGCCACCGAGTCTGGCGCCGAAATCACCCTCTACGAGGTGCTACCTCTAGAGATTCTCCCTGAGGCCGTGCGTGCGATGATTTCTCAGGCACTCAAGGTTAAGCGTGTGGTCACTGTTGGTGCCCTCAATGCCGCCAACTCTCACCTCGATTACACTGCCGACGTTAAGGGGACGCCGGTAGACTTCCGCGGCACCATTAACCTCAGTGGCGAGGGCGAGATCACCACGCTGAGCTACGCCAATGAAGTGGATGTGAATATTCCTTTTATGGGACCTGCTATTGAACCTAAAGTCGCTGAGGCACTCGCGGAACTTTTCAATAACGAGGCTAAGCTGACCGAGGAATGGATTTCAGCTCATCTTTAAAATCTTTGTAAGTCATGGCATATCACGGGCATAATAAGCGCGCTGATTTCACGACTTCCAAGCCCATCGGCGTTATTACGCGCGGCACCACCGGATTCAACCGGCTGCGCAAATCCGACCGATGGGCTTTTCATCAGCCCGCTATTCGCGCTGCATGCCATCTGACCGATTCCCCCTTAGCTATCGATATTGGGTATGGGGCCAGCCATACGACCACCTGCGAGTGGGCCCGCTGGCTGCGCACAGTTAATCCCGCAATGCGAGTCATTGGGCTAGAAATCGACCCGGCGCGTGTATTACCCCCACGCGATGGCGTGCAATTCGAACAGGGCGGATTTGAATTAGCCGGGCACCGCCCGCAGCTAGCGCGCGCTTTTAATGTGTTGCGGCAATATGATGTGAATCAGGTCCATGCAGCTTGGGATACGGTACTCAGTCGGATCGATCCTCAGGGTTATTTTATCGAGGGTACCTGCGATGAGATAGGCAGATTGGCAACATGGGTGCTGCTCTCGCCACAGGGGCCCCAATCGTTGACTCTAGCGTGGAACCCATGGAGTTTAGATACCCCCTCGGGTATCGCTGAGCGCCTGCCTAAGGTTTTAATCCACCGCAATACCCCTGGCAATAAGATCCATTCACTGCTTAGCGCAGCGGATCGAGCGTGGGATCTAGCGAGTGGTTTCGCCCCCTTCGGGCCTCGAGTGCGTTGGTTTGAAGCTTCCAAGATTTTGCGCTCAGAGAACCCAGAGTTTCAGGTGCCTCGGCCTCGGATGCGCCGGGATAATATCTTATCGGTGCCGTGGCATGTGGTTGAGTAGTGATGGGGTGGAAAATCTTAGGCTTTTCGACCACACTAGTATCTTATGAATAAGGGAAAGCTCGTCACGAGTATTGTCGTCGGAATCCTCGCACTCATTGTGGTGACCTTGGTGGTTGCTGAGGGTGGGATGCGTTGGTTTATCAAAGATCAATTGACGTCTTCCTTCGGCACCGCCAAGGAAGAGACCACCGTGGAACTAGGCTCCTCCCCTCTGCTCCTGGGTTTGGTGCGCGGCGGCATTCCCTATTTGGCAGTCTCTGCCCCCGATACCATCAGTATTAGTAGGATCTCAGGCGCAGCACCGGTCATTACTGGACAGCCCCGCATTAATCTTGAGATAACCGATATGCCGCTGAGCCAAGATCCCGATGCCACTATTGGGGCGCTTAAGATGCATACGGTTCTCAGCGATGATTTCGTCTTAGCGCAGATTCAAAAGGGTATGGCGGAGAACCAGCTGGAAGCTCCGGCAGATAGTGATGATATCGCGGCGCTAGCGCAGGAGTTCCTGCAGCAGATCATCACAGTGACGGGTTTTTCCTCCAATGCCACCGATAACACCTTTGATGTGCAGTTCACAGGCGGTGCTGCGGTGCTGACGTTTACACCGGTCGTTGTTGCAGGTAATTTAACCTTTGAGGCGACAAATGCACAATTATTGGGATTTGATCTCCCCGAAAACCTCACGAATGCCATTACCGAGGCCCTTGATCAAGGTATTGCTCAGGTGGCTGGTCCTCGGATGAAAGTGACCGAGGCTGTGATTACTCCCGAAGGATTGTCCCTTCGCCTCGCCGGTACGGACGTTCCCTTGAAGGATTTACAAGAGCAGGTACCAGCTTAAAGACACCAGCTCAGACATCCCCTCGCTATAATCGAGGGGATTTTTTCCTACTTAGTTCTTGTGCCCAACAGTGTTCCACTGCCGTCACATCCACGGGTGTCACTGCTGCGCATGGAACTAAACCTAGTTGAGGGCGAGCCCTCGCCATCCCGCTTGGGCCTGCGCGACTGTGGGGCTTTCTTAAGAAGGGGCTGCAGACGATGTATCTAACCAGATCATCGCTTGCTCTGGCGATTGAGGGCCCATACTGATGGTGGGCAGATACTTGCTAAAGAGCTCATCGGTGAGCGCGTGTGATTGGGTGGTTCCAGATACCAAAGCATCAATTCCTGCTTGCTTGGCGTGATGTGCCATTGCTTTAAGATCCGCTGGATAAAGTAGTTCTGCTTCCACCATATACGCGATGGTGGTGGGGTGGGAGGCTGCTTCGCGGATCATAATCGCTTCCGTGAGGAAAGCATTGGGGTTTTTATGAACCAATCCCGGATCGGCTACCACTATAACGAGACGTGCACCAAGACTTACCGCCAGTCGGGCTTCGGCTGCCTTGACCAACATATGGTGCTTGCCGCTGGGATAGGCAATAAGCGCGGCACTATCTGACCAAGAACTGTCGATCAATCCAGCGGGGGTGCAGATGGGCTCGCCGCTCGCGGGGATATCCGCAGCTACTATAAGCGGATCAAGATAGGTGGTATAGCGCTTCATCTACCAGTTGCCGGAAATAATATTCTTTATCTGCGGACGTACGTCAAACCAGTACAGGCCCGTCATCACAATACCGATCCACGAGAGGAAAGGCAGGCTCAGGGCCACCGCAAAACTGGAACCACCGAGGATAGCCGCCCAGATCATTTTGGGCTTGCGATCGGCGGCGGTAAAAGCGTCGTCACGCGTAAAGAGCACTTCGACCGCACCAATGAGTGCGCACAGCGCTAAAACCCAGTACACACCCGTAATGGCATAGGAAAGAATTAGTGAAATATATAGCACGCG
The DNA here is from genome assembly GCF_025660615.1 of Corynebacterium sp. ES2794-CONJ1. Taxonomy (NCBI): domain Bacteria; kingdom Bacillati; phylum Actinomycetota; class Actinomycetes; order Mycobacteriales; family Corynebacteriaceae; genus Corynebacterium; species Corynebacterium sp. ES2794-CONJ1. The sequence goes on from NZ_JAOTIM010000002.1 coordinate 389,805, forward strand.
AGCGCCCTCATTCTTGGCAAAAGAGACAGTCTATCCAAGCCCCAGCGTAGTGGATTCCACGGCCAAAGACCAAGCTCCTAGAAGAGTAGATAAGAAACTGTATAGATGGCGAGGCCCGCAAGAGCACCCACTAAGGTGCCATTGAGGCGGATATATTGCAGATCTTTACCCACCATCAATTCAATCTTTTCGCTCGCCTCGTCAGCATCCCAGCGCTCAATCGTTTCGGAGATGATACCGGTAACCTCGGTGGCATAATTATCGGCAAAGAATTCAGCAATAGACTCAAAACGGCGCTCCACACTGTCGCGGAGGGCCTCATCCGTAGCCAAGCGTTGCCCCCATGTCTGTGCAAGTTCTTCTAATTTCTGACGCAGCAAGGAGTCGGGATTAGAACACGCGGTGATGATCCCTTCGCGGGTATGCTGCCACATCAGCTGCGGGGCATTGTGAATCGGGGTGGAGGACAGGAACTGTTGCTTTAATTCTTCTACTTTCGCAATCAACGTGGGATCTGATTGCAGATCGCTAGCGAAGCGCTCAATAAAATCGCGGATCCCTTGGCGAGCCTCATGATCTTTATCTGCATTGACCGCCCCTGTCCATGTGATGAGCTCGCGGTATACCTTTTCGGCCACGAGATCCCCCACCAGCTCATTGACAAATCGCGGTGCCCATGAGGGGGCGCGTTCGTCTAGGAGTCGCGCGATCAGAGCTTCGCTCCCTAACGCCTTACGATGCAGCCAAGCCACCAATTGATCGACCAGGGGTTCACTGCGCCCTTCGTGATGCAGTTGGCTGAGCACCCGGCCCAGAGGTGGTGCCCACTGCGGTTCGGCGAGCCGGTCGATGAGAGAGTTCTTGATCACCGACTCGGCATCACCTGGATCGAGCGCTGAGATTGCCTTGACAAGAAATTCCGAGATTTTAACTGAAACAGTGCGGGCATTTTTCTCCACACTCAGCCAACGCGCCAGTTGCAGGGGCAGCTGCAAAGCCGCGACTTTCTCCGTAATCAGCGCGGCGTTGAGGAAATTATCGCCTATGAATTCACTTAAGGAACGCCCCACCTGGTCCTTCTTGCGACGAATAATGGCGGTGTGCGGGATCTTGAGCCCCAAGGGATAACGAAATAAGGCAGTGACAGCGAACCAGTCCGCTAAACCGCCAACCATTCCAGCCTCGGCGGCAGCGCGCACGAAGCCAACCCAGACGGTGCCTGGGTTGATAGCGGTGTCATACCATTGGCAGGCTAGGTAGATCAGCCCCGCGAGAATGAGTAAGCCTGTGGCTAGAGCTTTATGGCGACGTAAGTCGATGCGCCGTGTGGCCTCAGCTTCCATGCTGAAGGCCGGAACCCCGGAGAAGCTCATATCATCCCTTTGATTTTCTTGAGAGCTGTGATTGATTTCTTATAATAGCTGCCTGGCTAGGTCGAGAAAACTGATCACAGTCAGCAGGGTTATCAGGCTCGCTAGGATAGCGATAATGATCATGGGTTTATTCATATCGTGGTTGTCCTTTGCTGAAATGCCACGGGAGCCCACTGACAAACCGAAGTGGTTCGCCGGTGAGCTCCCGTAGTGGAGGTGCCCCTAGCAATAACTGCTAGGCGTGCTAGGCTACTCGCCCAGTCTCTTGACGATACTGCCGATTGAAGCGACGCCCGTGGTAGATCAAGCCGAAGCCGATAACCATCATGCTAACGGCCAAGATGGCACCGATCAGCATAAAGAAAGACGCATTGTCCTGGGTGCCGTAGATCTTCGTCGCAAAACCGAAGATTAAGGTTCCAAAACCTGCCACCGAGGCGAGGACGAATCCCATACCGACCCAGGTGCTGGTACGCAGCAATGCCGAGTGGGGTGCGGCATAACTAACTGGCTCGTAACCCTCGATATAATGCATGCGGCTAGATTCTTCGCCATTGAATACAGGGTACTCAGTGGTGTTATTCGCAGCGGACATAATCTGCCTTTCTCTCACGTTCGTCTTCGATCGCCCCACAGCAGGGTGTTATTCTCCAAGCTTAGCAAGCACGCGAGGAGGTTGACCACTACTGCGGGGGTAGGGATCTTTAGGCTTCTTTATTACTAAAGAAGGCGCGAGCGCGCTCTTTGTTAATAGCGGCTACGGCAGTCAGTGGGATTCCCGCTGGGCAGACATCCGCGCATTCTCCATAGAGCGAGCAGTGGCCAAAATTGGTTTCTAGCTCATCGACCATCTTGCGGGCACGACGACCGCGCTCTTCCTTGCCCATCGGCATCAGGGCCAGGTGTACCAGCTTGGCGCCGGTGAACAGGTGCGCTGCACCGTTCGGGCAGGCTGCTACGCAGGCACCGCAACCAATGCAGGCAGCATGGTCGAGGGCGAGCTCTGCCGTCTGATGGTTCATGTGGAGGGTATCAGCGTCAGGAGCCGTACCGGAGTTTACCGAGACGTAGCCACCCTCTTGCATAACGCGATCCAGGGCGGAGCGATCGACGATCATATCCTTGACCACAGGGAAAGCAGCGGAGCGGAATGGTTCAATCTTCAAGGTGGTGCCATCGGCGACATTGATCAGACGCTGTTGGCATGCGGGTTTATTTTGCTCCAAGCCATGAGGGCGACCATTGACCAGGAGGCCGCAGGTACCACAGATACCTTCGCGACAGTCGGAAGCGAACATGAAGGGCTCTTCACCGCGTTCGATTCGCTCAGAGTTCACGTGGTCGAGCAGCTCCAGGATCGACATCTGCGCAACTGCGTCTTCAACAGTGACAGACTCGAAGTGCCCCTCCGCGGTCGGTCCGGCTTGGCGCCAGATTTCTAGATGCAGTTTCATTACTTGTAATTCCTTGTCATCAGAGGGATCGCTTCGAATTCGAGTGGTTCAGCGTGGCGGATGAATTCACCTTCGTGTTCACCCGGAGCCCATGCCGAAACGAAGCACCAATTCTCATCGTCGCGCTCAGCTTCACCCTCAGGCGAGAGGTGATCGTCACGGAAGTGAGCACCGCAGGACTCATCGCGGTCGAGAGCATCGACGCACATAAGTTCACCGAGATCGATATAGTCGGCGACGCGGGCTGCATATTCCAACACCTGGTTGAGTTCATCAGCGCGACCGGTGACGTGCATATTGGCCCAGAATTCGCGACGCAGTGCGCGGATTTCTTCGATGCCCTTCTTGAGACCATCGATTTCACGTGCCACACCGCAATAGCGGTAGAGAATAGCACCGAGCTTGCGGTGATAATACTCAGGGCCGTGAGGATCGTTACCCTTAATATTCATGAGGCGATGGATACGGTCAGCGGCTCGCTGAACGGCAGCTTGAGCCTCTGGGGCATCTGCTGGAAGTCGCTCTTCACCGAGGTGATGGGCGAGGAAATTCGGAACAGTAAACGGAAGGGTGAACCACCCGTCAACGGAAGCCGAGAGTAGAGAGTTTGCACCCAAACGGTTAGCGCCGTGATAGGTCCACGAGCACTCGCCAGCGGCGAAGAGACCCTCGATGGAGGTCATTTCGTTGTAATCGGTCCACAAACCGCCCATGGTGAAGTGGCAGGTTGGAGCGATACGCATAGGTGAGGTGAAGGGATCTTCACCAATGGTCTCTTCGTACATTTGGAAGAGGTTGGAGTAGCGCTCGCGCACTGTATCGGCCCCGAGACGCTCAATCGCATCGCGGAAGTCGAGGTAGGCGGAGTTATGCAGCGGTCCAACACCCAGGCCCTTATTGATCTGCTGCGAAATAGCACGGGAAGCCACGTCGCGGGGAACCAGGTTGCCGAAGGCAGGGTAGCGACGCTCGAGGAAGTAATCTCGCTCGTCCTCTGGGATGGTATTAGGATCGCGATCATCTTTTTCTACCAAAGGTGACCACACGCGGCCATCGTTACGCAAGGACTCCGACATCAGAATGGTCTTGGACTGCCATTCCGAGTTAACGGGCAAACCAGTGGGGTGGAACTGAATGAACGATGGCGATGCGAGATAGGCACCGGCCTCGTAGGCGCGCATGATGGCACCAGCATTCGAGTTAATGGCCAGGGTAGACATATGGTAAACGTTGCCGTAGCCACCAGTGGCAAGAATAACTGCGTGACCGGTATAAGGAACCAGATCGCCGGTGAGGATATTGCGCATCACCAAGCCTTCGCAGCGCTTCTGGCCGTCTTTTTCAGTAACGATCAGATCGACCATCTCGTTGTGAGTGAAGATCTCCACCGATCCGAGATGAATCTGGCGCTGCAAGGAAGAAGCGGTGGACAGCTGCAGCTGCTGACCTGTTTGTCCACGGGTGTAGTAAGTACGGGAGACCTGCACACCACCGAAGGAGCGGGTGGCGAGGGCGCCGCCGTATTCGCGAGCGAAGGGGGCACCAATAGCATTCATATGGTCGATCACGCGGACGGACTCATATGCTAGGCGCCAACAGTCGGACTCACGACACCGGTAGTCACCACCCTTGACGGTATCTTTAACGTGGCGGTAAGCGCCGTCGTTATCGACCTTCTTACCGCGAGCGGAGTTCACACCGCCCTGCGCAGCAATCGAGTGCGCACGGCGAGGGGCGTCATGGTAGGTGAAGACCTGCACCTCGTAGCCGAGCTCACCGAGAGCTGCGGCTGCGGCACCACCAGAGAGTCCGGTACCAACGACGAGGATACGGAATTTACGACGGTTCAGTGGCGAGACCAGCTCCATATGGTCCTTGTGGTACTGCCACATCTCACGGGTGGAAACCCCTTTAGGCTCGTGAGATTCCAGGATGGTACCTGGGCGAACGCCTGGCACGATGGATTCGGGGTGACGGAACTCCGGGCGAGTTACGGTTTCAGAGTTAATGCTCATATGATTTACCTTTTCGTCCTTCTTAGTTCGCGCCGATGAGGCCCAAAGCAATGGATAGCGGAATGGAAATATTACCCACCATCACAGCTGCGGGAACGATATACGACAGGGCCAAGACCACAGCGCGAGTGCGCTTGCCAGTAACACCCAGATCGGAAATTGCCAGCCAAATGCCGTGGCTTAGGTGCAGGAATAGGGTCACCATAGCGATAACGTAGAAAATCGTTACTGGCCAGCGCGAGAAGCTTGCAACCATATTGGCGTAGATCTCACCATGGACGAATACGTCACTACTTGCAGGTTCTACACCAGCGGTGAGGTCAAGGATATGGAAGACAATGAACGCCAAGAGCACGATGCCGGTCACCAGCATGGTGCGGGTGGTGAAGGAGTTCATGCCGCCCATGAGGTTGGTGCGGCGGAATTTTCCGCGGGACTGATTCGAGCGCCTGGTGAGTTCGAAAGCGCCGTAGACATGCAGAATCAGAGCGAGGAGCAAGACACCGCGGAAGATCCACACGAACCAGCCGTGAGGAACCAGCGGATAGAGAATTTCTTTTTGTAGCCAATGCCCGTAAACATCGATGGGGTGGCTTCCGTCTTCGTAGAAGGGCAGGAAGATCTTAAGGTTTCCCACCATGTGGAAAACAACGAAACCTGCGAAAATAAGGCCGGTAATGGCCATAGTTAGTTTTAGCGCCCAGGTTGGGAACTTTGGCCGCTCACGCAGCGGCTTTTCGGTAATTTTACCGTGCGCGAGTGCATCACGGTCAACATTATTAATAGTCATGGCACCTCCAGTGTCACCTCCACTTTATTAGGCGTGACCACAGTTTTACCACTCGCACAGCGTGGAGGTGATTCACCTCACATAGCTAAAAATAGCCTCTCACCTGCAAATTAGGATAGCCTGACCTGTCGCTCACTTCGGGTAGAGCCCCTCGAGCTGGCTTTATAAGAAAGCCACACCCTTAAAATGCTCTTATTGAAAAGCGGTGCATACTGCTTCGACCGATAGATGTCCACCCGTTTGGATTCAATCAAAGGACGGATCTTTTTGTAAGCGTCAAAATGACATTGCGTCACTCAGGCACCAAAGCCCTGTTCGAGTACACATAAAGGGGCGCAATCCTGTGAGATCGCGCCCCTTTATCTAAGAGAACCTTTAAAGGTTAATCATGTGACCCATAGTTCCCTCACAGGCTTCTTTCATCGCCTCCGAAAGGGTGGGGTGCGTATGCACATTGCGCCCGATTTCTTCCGCCGTAAGGTCGAAGCGCTGAGCTAAGGTCAGCTCCGGCAACAGCTCCGAGACATTAGCGCCAACCATATGCGCTCCAAGGAGTTCACCGAATTCACCATCGGCGATGACCTTAACGAAACCAGCCGATTCCGCCAGACCTTGGGCCTTACCATTGGCACTAAAGGGGAAGGTTGCTACCTTGATCTCCCGGTCAGAGAATTTCTCCTTCGCCTGCTCTTCGGTATAACCGAATGAGGCGACCTGGGGGTTGCAGAATGTTGCCCGTGGCATCATCATATAATCACCCAGCTCTTGGGTTGGAGCCCCTGCAATGGTTTCAGCTGCCACCACACCTTGTGCTTCAGCAACGTGAGCCAATTGTAATTTCGCGGTCACATCGCCAATGGCATAAATACCCTTAATATTCGTACGCATGCGCTCGTCAATGGCAATAGCACCACGATCGGTTAATTTCACGCCAGTCTTCTCTAAACCGAAGCCTTCGGTGCGCGGGGCGAAACCAATAGAGACCATGCATCGATCGGCTTTAATGGTATCGGAGGAAGAACCATCTTTAGATTCCACGGACACTTCTACGCCATGGTCCCCGCCGAGATCTTTGATCGCGGTGGTCTTATGTCCGGTAAGGAGCTTGACACCTAGCTTCTTATATTGCTTGGCAATCTCCTTAGACACGTCCTGATCCTCATTAGGCAGAACGCGGTCCATAAATTCCACGATGGTGACATCGACACCATAGTTGGCCAGTACATAAGCGAATTCCATGCCGATAGCACCGGCACCCACAATCACAATGGACTTGAGCTGATCGGCACTTAAGATCTGTTCTTCATAAGAGACAATATTTCCGCCTAGTTCCACCCCAGGCAAGGAACGGACCACGGAGCCCGTGGCTATAATACAGTCATCGAATGTGAGGGTTTCGCCCGCTGCTTTACCCTCAGTAATACGGATGGTTGTGGCATCTTCAAAAGAGCCCAAGCCGTCGATCTCGTCGATCTTGTTCTTCTTCATGAGATAATGCACGCCCTTGACAATGCCTGCAGAAACCTTGCGGGAGCGCGCGTGAGCCACTTGGAAATCAAAGCTAACGTCACCTTCGATACCAAAGGTTTTCTTCTCATGATTGAAGATATGGGCCACTTCAGCATTCTTTAGCAGCGCTTTGGATGGAATACAGCCAACATTGAGGCAGACCCCGCCCCAATACTGCTTCTCCACCACAGCGACTTTCTTGCCGAGCTGAGCTGCGCGGATGGCGGCCACATAGCCACCAGGGCCAGCGCCGAGAACTACTACGTCATAATGTTTAGTCACGCCCACAAGGATACGGAAAATTCCGCTGAATGTCGCCTTTTATGCGGGGAAAATGTTTGACCTCCTCACCTAAAGGGGGTAAAGGCTTTCGAGCGAGACTGGATCTTTGAGGCGCCTGAAGCCTACTAGGGATTAGATGAGACCCAAGATGAGCGCTAGTTCACTCGATGCGGAGGAACCGAAGTGAAGGACGGCTCCGAGGGCGGCGTTGATCTGGACGATAATTTGCTCAATAACATTAATGGGCATGGTGTTCCTTGCCTACTCGAGGGATCATATATTTAAAAAACAATAGCCGATAAGGGCTCAGAGTTCTCAACTAGTACCAGCGCTCAAGCGGCCTTCAGCGTTACATCAACAGCTTTGCCCGCGCCTATATAAGCACTTATAAGTGCTTATAAATGCTTATATCAAGGTATCAGCGCTTATACCTATACCTGCTATCGCTCATCTACACATGTTATTCACTCGAGTATCATAAGCAACTCTAGTAACATTACTGGTGATACTGTTGAGCACTGATGGCGCAACCATTAGCGCAGAAATATCGTCTATTCGCCACGTCTCAGCTAACGTTTGAAGCGCTGACAACGATGATATGAGAAGTAAGCACAAATACGCTCCCAAAGGATCACTATGAAGTACACGTACCGACGCCTTAGCGCAACACTTTTCGCCCTCGGACTCTTAGGCGCTAGTCCTGCCGTGGCCGGCACCATAACCCCAGCGCAGCTCGCCGCCAACGCGGCAACCTCGCAGATCACGGTGGGAACGAATACCAATGAGAACCCGCGCTGGCGGAGTGTCGTTGACGGCGATCGCGTGGTTGAGATGTGGGCAACCTCTCCAGCTATGGATAATCGCTCGATCCCGGTAGTCGTTATCAAAGCCAGTCAGCCCGCACGCCCCACCCTCTACCTACTCAATGGTGGCGACGGTGGAGAGGGACGCGCCAACTGGCTCATGCAAACGGATGCTATCGACTTCTACAAAGAAAAAGATATCAACGTCGTCATCCCCATGGCCGGACGCTTCTCTTATTATTCCGACTGGGTACAGGACGTTCCCCATCTCGGTGGCAAGCAGCGCTGGGAAACCTTCCTCACCAAAGAGCTGCCTGGCCCTATCGAGAACCTCTTAGGCGCAAATGGCAAACGCGCTATTGCCGGAATGTCGATGTCTGCAACATCTGCGCTTCTCTTAGCTGAACACAATCCGGGATTCTATGACGCTGTAGGCGCCTTCTCTGGCTGCTACGCGTCCTCGAAACCTGCACCCACTGGATTTATTGCACTGACTCTCCAACGTGGCCAAGCCACTATCGAGCAAATGTGGGGTCCATGGGGCAACCCCACCTGGATCTATAATGATGCCGTGATTAATGCTGAAGGATTACGCAATTCCGAGGTTTACGTTTCCAACGGATCCGGACTCGCCGGCGCCTGGGATATGCCCACTGGCCCACGTCTGATTGGCCAAGATCCCTTAATCCAGTCCGTCGGTGCCGCTACCACCATTATCGAAGGTGGCGTGATCGAGGCAGCCACCAATGCCTGCACCCACGATCTCAAATCTAAGATGGACAGCTTGAACATCCCCGCGGACTTCAATTTCCGCCCCACCGGCACCCACTCGTGGGGTTATTGGCAAGATGACCTGCGCAACTCTTGGGTAACCTTCGAGCGCGCCTTCAATTCTTAAAAGCTCGAACCGACCATTCGACCCCAGCCCCTGTAGTGAGAAGGGGGCTGGGGTCGAATTTTTCTATCCGTTTGATTGCCGCCCTCCGTCGCGTTGGGTAGCCTGACACTAGCTCTTTACTCGCTCGTCAGAAGGCCCATATCACCTATGAATTCTGTTTCTCCCGCTCACCCACTACCGAATATAAGCACCCAGGAGCTCGAACCTATCGACTCTCCCGAGGCTTTAAGCTGGGTAGCAACTCTGAATGGGCGGGCAGCGAAAGAGGTTGACAAAAAGCTCGCCCGTCGCATCTTAGAAGCCTATGACAATACTGATCGCATCGCATATGTCACCCGCCGCGGTGACTTCCTCTACAATTTCTGGCGCGATTCTCACCATCCCCGCGGCATTTGGCGACGCACCACGCTAGAGAGCTACCGCGACGCTCATACTCAATGGGAAATACTCATAGACGTCGATGCCCTGGCCCACGAGGATGGGGAAAACTGGGTATGGAAGGGCGTGGTCATACGCCGTGAAGCAGACGTGGCTTTAGTCAGCCTCTCTCGTGGCGGCGCCGATGCTGCTTGCGTGCGCGAATTTGATCTTTGCACGCAGAGTTTTGTAAAAAATGGCTTTGTCCTCGATGAGGCTCGCTCCTATCTCTCGTGGATCGACAGCGATAGCTTGCTGGTCAGCACTGATTTCGGACCGGGCTCGCTGACCATATCTGGCTACCCTCGACAGATTCGAGTGTGGCGCCGCGGAGAGGATATCAGCGCTGCCCAAGAACTGTACTCTGGAGAACAATCCGACCTGCTGGTGATGGGGTGGGCCGACCCAACGCCAGGATTTGAGCGGGTTTTTGTTCGCCGCCAAATCGATTTTTATACCTCCACAACCTTTGTCCACACCCCCTCTGGGCTGGAGCCCGTTCCGGTGCCGGGCGATGCCAGCATGAATGTGCGCGAAAATTTCCTCTTTGTGGTTCCCCGCACCGATTTCTGCACCATTCCCGCAGGCGGACTCGGGGTGATCGACTTCGAAGAATTCATGGCGGGTAACCGAGAATTCCATGTGCTTTTTAGCCCCGATGAGCACACGAGTCTGCAGAGCCTCCATTTCTCCCGCTACAAGGCCTATATCACCATCATGCGAGATGTCAGCAGCTCGATTATTGAGATTGATTTGCGCAGCTTTGCCCAGCGCACCTTAGATCTTCCGCAGCTGACAACCGCACGAATAATCTCAGCCGATGAACACGGCGATGAAGTATGGCTGAGCTGTTCCAGCTTTAGCCAACCCGACACCTTATACCGCCAAGGTGCCTCCCTTTTAGAAAAAATTGCCCAAGCCCCCACCTTCTTCGATGCCACGAAAATCGAGACCCGGCAACACTGGGCACGAAGCGCTGATGGTACTCAGATCCCCTACTTCATTGTTGGCGTCTTTGATCAACCGCAACCCAAGCCCACTCTGGTCTATGCCTATGGGGGCTTCGAAGTCTCCCTTACCCCAGCCTATAGCGGGGCACGGGGCATCGGCTGGCTGGAAGATGGCTATTACTTCGTGCAACCCAATTTACGCGGGGGCGGCGAATTTGGCCCTGGGTGGCATAACCAGGCAACAAAGGAGAACCGCTACAAAGTCTACGAAGATCATCAGGCAATCCTCGATGACCTCGTTGACCGCGGTTATAGCCGACCCGAGACCACATTCGTGCGCGGCGGTAGCAATGGAGGCCTATTAAGCGCGGTCGCGCTTACCCACTACCCCGAAAAAATCGGCGGTGCGGTCATACAGGTTCCACTGACCGATATGCTGCGCTATCACACCCTCCTTGCCGGTGCCTCCTGGATGGCAGAATATGGCGATCCTGATAATCCTGAGGAACGCCCCTATCTCCAGGCATACTCACCACTAGAGAACGTGGTTCCGAAATCCGACCAGATCTATCCCCCGGCGCTGGTAACAACCTCCACCCGCGACGACCGCGTCCACCCCGCCCATGCTCGTCTCTTCAGCCACGCCCTCATTCAGGCTGGCCAGGACCTTACCTATTACGAAAACACCGAAGGTGGTCACGCAGGTGCCGCCGATAATGCCCAATCGGCTTTTATGGAGGCACTTGTATACAGCTGGATGAAGAAGAGGCTGCGCGCGGTACGATAAATACTATGAAAATGCTCGTCACTGGCGGCGCCGGTTTTATTGGAAGCAACTATATCCGGCGCACGCTCTCGACTCACCCCCACTACGAGATCACCTGTCTCGATTCCTTCACCTACGCAGGCAACCCCGCTAACCTTGAGGGCCTAGATATCACCACCGTTATAGGAGATATCACCAATACTGAGCTTGTCGACGAGCTTGTTAAAACCCACGATATCGTGGTTCACTTTGCCGCCGAATCCCACAATGACAACTCTTTAGCCGATCCGTGGCCCTTTATTCACACCAATATTATTGGCACCTATACACTCCTAGAAGCCGTCCGCCGCCACCAGACCCGCTATCACCATATCTCCACCGACGAAGTCTTCGGCGACCTAGACCTGCACGACCCGGCGCGTTTTCACGAGCACACCGCTTATAGGCCATCCTCTCCTTATTCCGCGAGTAAAGCCTCAAGCGATCACCTGGTGCAGGCCTGGATCCGCAGCTTCGGCATAGCCGCGACCTTGTCCAATTGCTCCAATAATTACGGCCCCTATCAGCACATAGAGAAATTCATCCCTCGCCAGATCACCAATATTCTCATAGGCCAACCTGCGAAACTCTATGGTTCAGGCACTCAAGTGCGTGATTGGATCCACGTCGATGATCATAATGACGCCGTCAATATGATTATTGATCGTGGCACGATCGGAGAAAGCTACGTTATTGGCGCCGATAACGACCACGTGAATAATAAGCAGGTCATTGAACTGATCTGCGAACTCATGGGTACGGGCAGTTATGAGCATGTCGCCGACCGCCCGGGGCATGATATGCGCTACGCGATTGATTCCACCAAATTGCGCTCCGAACTAGGCTGGGCACCACGCTTTACCGATACCGACACCGGCATGCGCGCAGGCCTGTTGGACACTATTGACTGGTACACCACCCACCGCAGTTGGTGGGAAGGAGATAAAGAGCGTGTCGAGGCCACCTATGCGCGCAAAGGACACTCATGAATATCACCCTCACGCCTATTAAAGATCTAGCCATCATCCACCTCGACCTCCACGGTGATAACCGTGGCTGGTTCAAGGAGAATTGGCAGCGCGAAAAATTTCAGAACCTCGATCTCGCACCGCTGGCTTTAAAATATTTCCGACCCGTCCAACACAATATCTCCTTTAACCAGCGCCCGGGAGTGACCCGCGGCATGCACGCCGAACCGTGGAATAAGCTCATCTCCCTCGCCGCCGGTGAGGTCGAGGGGGCGTGGATCGACCTGCGCGCCGATTCCCCTACCTTCAAAACCCAATTCCACTGCCGCCTAAGCCCCGGCGAAGCTGTCTTCGTACCGCGCGGAGTAGCCAATGGATTTCAGGCCCTCACGGCAACCAGCTATAGCTACCTCGTTGATACCCACTGGTCTCCCACGGCCCACTACAGTTTTACCAACCTCGACGAAATTTCTTGGCCCCTTCCTGTTACCGAAATCTCCGAAAAAGATCGCCACCACCCACCGCTAGATGAGGCGCTACCGGTACCGAATAAGAAGGTTCTTGTCACTGGCGCTGACGGCCAGGTAGCCACGGCCCTGCGTCGTATCCTCCCCGATGCGCACTACCTCACGCGGGCAGAATTCGATATTGAGAGGCCGGCTGCTTCTGGCATCGACTTCACCAAATATTCCACGATTATTAATACGGCTGCCTATACTAACGTTGACGCTTGCGAAACCGACCGCAGAAAAGCGTGGTCTACTAACGCACAGGCAGTGGGGGCACTGGCTGATATTACCCGTGACTATGACCTGTGCCTGGTTCATATTTCCTCTGATTATGTCTTCGACGGCGACACAGCGCATCCTTATACCGAGATGGATATTCCGTCGCCGCTTAATGTCTACGGTCACAGCAAAGCGGCTGGGGATATCGCTGCGGCCCGAAACCCCAAGCACTATATTATCCGCACGTCTTGGGTAGTTGGCGACGGCAAAAATTTCATGACCACCATGGCCACCCTTGCTCGCACAGGGATTAATCCACAGGTTGTGGGCGACCAATTTGGGCGCTTAACATTTGCCAATGAAATCGCTTCGGGTATCGTGCACCTCCTTCATACTCAGGCTCCCTATGGCACCTATAACCTCAGCAATTCCGGGCCGGTGGTGAGCTGGTACGAGATTGCTCAACGAGTATTTTCTCGCTCCGGTCACGATCCCTCACGGGTGAGCCGCTGTACCAGCGCTGAATATCAGGCGGTGGCTCCGAGGCCACAGTATTCTGTATTAGATCTAGCGAAGATTGAGGCCACGGGCTTTTATCCACGCGATTGGCAACTCGCATTCGAGGAGATGATCTAAATGAAGGGCATCATTCTTGCCGGCGGCTCAGGTACCCGCCTCTACCCCATTACCCAAGGCATTTCGAAACAATTGATGCCCATCTATAACAAGCCTATGATCTACTACCCACTCTCAACACTGATGAGTTCGGGCATGAAAGAGATCCTCGTTATTACGACTCCTCTCGATATCGAGCACTTTCGTCGCCTCTTAGGCGACGGCAGCCACCTCGGAATCAGCATTAGCTATGCTATCCAGGATCAACCGCGGGGGCTCGCGGATGCTTTTCGCATTGGCGCTGACTTTATCGGAAACGATGATGTTGCATTAGTGCTCGGTGATAATATTTTCCACGGCTCCCAGCTGACTGAGCGCCTCTCAAGCATCAGCTCAGTTAATGGCGGAATAGTCTTCGCCTATGAGGTCAGAGATCCCCAGCGCTATGGAGTGGTGACCTTTGATGATCAAGGGCGCGCCACCTCCATTGAGGAGAAACCCGCTGCGCCGCAGTCGAATTTCGCAGTGGTAGGTCTCTACTATTACGACAACCGGGTGGTGGAGATTGCGCAGTCCATCACCCCTTCGCAGCGCGGCGAATTAGAAATTACCGCGATTAACCAGGCCTATTTACAGGCTGGTCATCTTAACGTGGTCAAATTGGCTCGAGGTGACGTATGGCTCGATACTGGCACCTTCGATTCCATGAGCGAAGCTAGCTCCTATGTTGAGGTTTTGGAAAAACGCACAGGGATTGTCATCGGATCCCCCGAAGCCACTGCTTACCATCAGGGCTTCATTAGTGCCGAGGAATTAAAGCATCTAGCGCAGCGTCGATACGCGAAATCAGGTTATGGCGCCCTCCTGCTTAATACGTTGAAATAACAGACGCTGATAAACTTGGACAAACCCTAACAGAGAAAGATTCATCCATGGCAACACCTATTCATCCGCCCGCGAAGCAATCGGCTTTCGCCAGCGTATCTCCGGCGATCTGGGCGCTTGTTATTACCCTCATCGCCGTCGCCGGTCTCGCCGGCTATGCCTTAGGCTATAACAAAGGTAGTAGCGAACCTGCCATAGCTCCAGCTGAGACGATCAGCACCACAGCTGCGGCCCCGACGAGCGTCGACCCCAATCCCGCAACTGAGGCTGCTCCTGCTGGTGCTGAGGTTAGTCCTGGTAGCCAGGCTATTGCCCCCAATACGGATAGTGCTACTATCGACGCCACCATGTACGGACCTGGGGCTGAAGTGAAACGCGCTGAGGATATCATGAATGTCCACCGCCGCAATCCAGCCGATCCCTTTGCTATTGGAGCCCTCGACGCACCCGTAGTCATCAGCGAATTCTCCGATCTTGAGTGCCCCTTCTGTGCGCGCCACGCTAATGAGACCCATCCTAAAATTATGCAGGAGTATGTGAATAAGGGATTGGTGCGTATTGAGTGGAATGACTTCCCTATTAATGGTGATCACTCGATCGCAGCCGCTAAAGCTGCTCGCGCTGCTGCGGCTCAGGGTAAATTCCATGAATTCTTAGCCGCCCTGTTCACTGCCTCGCAATCTGTCCCGGGTCACCCCCACAACACCATAGAGAATTTTATGGATTTCGCACGTCAAGCAGGAGTGCCCGATTTAGATAAATTCAAACAAGAAGCGATGGACGCCACCTTCGACGAGGCTGTTGACCAGGCCCGCAGCTATGGGGCTTCTTTGGGAATCACGGGCACCCCAGGATTTGTTATTGGTGGGCAGTTCGTCAACGGCGCTCAACCATTTGAAATTTTCAAACAAGTTATCGACGCCGAGCTAGAAAAGGCTAAGAATTAAACGATCGTGATTGATTTTGGATTACTGGGCGCCTTCCTCGGAGGCGTCCTTGCCTTACTCAGCCCCTGTTCAGCACTTTTACTCCCAGCATTTTTCGCCTATGCATTTAGCGCGCCTGCACAGCTTTTAAGCCGCACAGGGGTATTTTTCCTCGGATTGCTGGCAGTTCTCGTCCCCTTAGGAGCGGGGGCCGGAACCCTCGGGAGCTTTCTGAACACCTACCGTCACGAGCTCATTGTCTACGGGGGCGTCCTCATTTGCATCATGGGAGTAATTAGCTTCTTTGGAGGAGGATTTCGACTAGGTCCTCGAGCTGCAGTCACAGGACGTGGGTATCCAGCGACGTTTTTCCTCGGAGCCATCTACGGCTTCTCGGGGTTCTGCGCCGGCCCTCTCCTAGGTGCTGTGCTCACCACAGCCGTGGTGGGTGGTAGCGCCCTCTACGGAGCGCTCATCCTTGCCGTCTATGCTCTTGGAATGACCGTTCCCCTCATATGTTTAGCGCTAGTATGGGAGCGTTTTGATATGAGTTCACGATCGTGGTTGCGCGGCCGGACGCTGATATGTGGTCCTCTTCGCCTGAATACAATGTCGATGCTTTCCGGGCTTCTCTTTATAGGCATTGGACTGCTCTTCATCTTCAGCAAAGGCACAACGCATCTTCCGTCCGCAATAAGCATTGATACTCAAGCTGAGATTCAAGGATGGATTGTTGTCAACCTTGGTCCCATCTCGGATGTCCTCGTCCTTCTCGGGTGTGCGCTCCTGGTAGCCTTAGGACTGATCATTTATATTCTGAAAAAATCTCCCGCCACGAGCACCAGCGAGCGTGAGAAGTAGAAAAGGAGACATTCCCTTGGGGAAAGTCTCCTTTTTGATGTCCTAATTAGGCAATCAAGGCCAGACCCGCGACAGCCGCACGCTAGCGAAACTCATATTCTCACCAGTCACCTAGCGTGTGCGCTGAATCTTAGGATGTGGGGGAAAACCTAAGTCACCGGGTATATATGGACCTGCCGCATCACTACCGAGGCACGCTGAGGTACCACCAGTTGTGAGCGAGGCGGGGCAGTGCACGGTGCACAATTTTCTCGGTTTTGCCGAATGCGGCAAAACCAATGATAGGAAGCGGGCGATTATTTCCGTGCGGCACACCATAACCATTGCACACAATCGATAGTCTCCGCACTGTAGTCCTATTCATTCTGAACTTAACGGTTTACCCATGACGGGATCGAGCTCTACGGACACTCACAATGTGCTCATTGATCAGTAGAGATTAGTTAATGCGCTTCCATCGCCTCGATTACTGTGGGGGATAACACTGAGCTGACCATTGGATTCCAAGATAACGGCGAATATTTGGTCGAAGCCACCATACCCCGCTTGGCGAATCGCCTGTTCAACTCCGGCAACGCTCAAACGGTGAGTATGGATAACATCGAGTAGCGGCTCACCGTCTCGGACAAGAAGTGCAGGTGGAGAGGTGATAATGCGCCGGATCCTAGAGTTATTGGAGCTTGCTCGTGCAACTACAAACTGCAGGCACGCCAAGAGGCCAAGGGCGAGCAGCCCTTCAGAATATGTCACATCCGTACTGAGAATAATGCTCGCAACAGTCGAGCCGAGAGCCACTGTAATAATAAAGTCAAAAGCATTGAGCTGCGCGAGGGTTCGCTTACCACTCATGCGCAATATGGCAACGATGGTGAAATAGGTCAGCACACCAATAACAAGAATACGAATCAGAGAAAACCAAGAATCAAAGAACATACTCAGCAGTATGGCATATATGCTCAGGGCTATTTATTCGGGTAATAAAAAGGGCGGAGTGTGCGTGCACCCCGCCCTTTCGGTGAAAATCTCTAGATCAGCATCTTCCGACGTTCAAGTAGAGCATTTTCTTCCCTTCGAATGAAAAGGAAGATGATGAAGATCAGAACGGCGAAACCGAGGAAGACCATGAAGGTCACGTCCCAGCCAGCGTATTCCACGAGGTAGCCGACACCAGTAGACGCTAAGGTAGCGCCGAGAAGATAACCAAATAAACCGGTAAAACCTGCGGCGGTCCCGGCGACATTAGCAGGTGATAGATCTAGAGCCTGGAGACCAATGAGGCCTACGGGACCATAGATGAATCCACCGATGAGGGCGACAAATAGCACCATGACCAAAAATGGGGTGCCGACGGGCATGAGCCAATAGCCCGCAATAGATAGGCCAGCACCCGTGGTGAAGAGCAGGATCGAAGCACTGCGATTACCATTGAAAATTTTATCGGACGTCCAACCACACAGAATCGTGCCTATAAATCCGGCGATTTCGAAAGCCCCAAAGCTAATCAATCCGCTGGTGATCGACATATTGTGCACTTCGGAGAGATAGGTAGTCACCCAGTTAAGAACGCCGTAGCGCAAGGCATAAACGAAGACATTACCGATGGCGAGCAGCAGGATGATCTTATTGGTCAAGATATGCTTGAATACCAGTTCACGGGTGGAAATTCCCAACCCATTATTGGTGTCTTCGGCGACTTTAGGCGGGTCATTGCGGTACTCATCAATTGGCGGCAAGCCCACAGCGGTAGGATTATCCCTGATGAGCACAAAGGAGATAACTGCGACGACAAGCGCCACAACAGCGGGTACCCAGAATGCTGCACGCCAGTTTTGCTCAGTAAGGTGCAAACCAAAAGCGACGAGGAAGGGCAGGGCGCCAGCGCCGAGATTATGGGAGGTATTCCACAATGAGCCTTTCCAGCCGCGTTCGTTAGTACTAAACCACTGAACTACAACGCGCCCACACGGAGGATAGCCCATACCCTGGAACCATCCATTGATGAACATAACGGTGGCAAAGATACCCACACTGGCCGAAACCCACGGCACAAAGGCGACGATGAGGTTCATAATGGCCGACAGGCCCAGACCCAACGGAAGGAAGTATCGCGCATTGGAGCGGTCGGAAACCATAGCGCTGAAGAATTTGGATAACCCGTAGCTGATCAATACAGCGTTGGCGATAATGCCGACAGCGGGCTTATCGATGACGCCATTTTCATCAAGAAGCAACGGCGCGATAGTCGAAATATTGTTGCGGATAAGATAAAAGCCTGCATACCCGAGGAAGATTCCCATGAAAACTTGGAATCGGAGGCGGGGATATTTACGGTCGATTTCTGCTTGAGGCAACTGTGGTGCAGCTGGCGGGGTGTGTAGCCATGTCAGCACTGAAATGCTCCTTTACTAGATTGTAGGAGGCGCATTTATTGCAAAATACGTCAGCTTGCGATGAATTAGATATCGCCAAAAAGCCGCACATATTATATGAATAATATTAATGAAAACCTAATAAAAACATGAGTAAAGCCTACGATGTGACTAAAGTCCCCCTCCCACAGGGGCGCTAGCATCCACACACGGACTTCACAATGCGATTCACTGCATAAATCTGGATTAACCCGGATATATCTCCCCATGTATGTGATCAGGTTCGCCTCACACCGACATATCCAAGTCTCTCCCACATTCAGGGAACCGATTGCGCTTATTCGCAGTCCAACGGTTTACATACAGCTACTCTCGCGAAATTCAACGACCGAAGGACTCTAGCTATGAAATTCTTGCCAGTTGGAATACTAGGCGGCTGCCTTACCCTTCTCACCGCATGTACGAACGATGCCCCACAGCTCAACGCCGATTCCACCAACCCGTCCAAGTTGAACGTGGCGACAGCTCCCGCCACTGCACCCGTCACGCAACCGATTACCATAGACCGCTCCGACCCTAGGGGCGAAGACTACCACGAAGCTTTCAGCCATTTTGATCCCAACCTCGTCCTCCATGATTTCTGCGACCGCTTCACCCCCGAGGAACTGGTCAGCATCGGACTACAAGAAGACGAAAGCTCCGAGACAGAGCGGAGCCCTGATGGGTTTTTATCGAGCTGCGACTATAAGCCCTATCCACAAGACCCCAACGTCCTCTATGCGGTCGCGACAAACTTCACACAGCACAACTTATACCACCAACTTAACCGTCTTTTGCTCTTCGAATTCGAAGGACAGGACCCCCGCATCTACTTTCAATCACCCCAAAAAAATGGTGAGTCGAGTGAACTCTTCAATTGCACCGCTGCAACGAGCACCTCTGGAGGCACAGTAAACCTCACAACGAAAGTTTCCAAAAACGCCACTAACCCACATGCGTACTTCAACGATAGTGCCACCACCTGCAAACATTCACACGACAAACTTATCGAGCTGATCAACCTCAGCGGAATAAGGTGGCCGCAACCTGTCATGCAGCCAGTCAATATAGACCCCAACGATCCTGCGTCTGAAGGCTACCAGGAAGCATACGACTATTCAGACCCCAATCTTGTCCCTTATGATTTCTGCGACCGCTTTACTCCCGAAGAATTCGCCAGTATCGGACTACAAAAAGATGAGACTTTTGAAACTAGCAAGTCGCCGAAGACGAAACTCACGGTCTGCCAATTCAAGCCCTTCCCTGAAAACCCAGATATCGTTCACCTCATCGCAACCGACGGAGTACCGTACAAAAAAAATCGCTCAGCTGGCCTTATTCTCGACTTCGAGTTCGAGGGGCGTCACCCCCGCATCTACTTCTTTGCATATTTACCCAATGGGGAGACGGACGAAAATTTTGATTGTAGCGCTGCTACAAGCACTACCAGCGGCACGTTATTCTTCTCGACACTTGTCTACAAAGATTTATTGGACCCTAGTACACCCCTAAGAGATCTCGCCAGTACCTGCAAATATTCACACGACAAACTCATCGAGCTGATCAACCTCAGCGGAATACAGTGGCCATAGCCTCTCCACCACAGCAAGCTAAATCCAATCGCACTCACGATCACAGAAACGCCGAGCACTGATGAACAAACTACCCATCCTCCTCAGCACCACAGCACTCCTTAGTTCTAGCGCGTGCACACCAGATTCTTCTGGGCCAAACGAACCAAAGGAAACTGAAACGGCAACGGTGTCTCGCACTGCAGCTAACACCGCACCCCAAGCACCCCAAGCACCCCAAACCCCCGAGACTACCGCCCCCACCATGCAGCCGGTCGATGTGGACCCCGACGACCCCAAATTCGAAGGCTACCAAGAAGCATACGACCGCTCAGATCGTGACCTTGTTGTCCATGATTTCTGCGATCACTTTAACTCCGAAGAACTCGCTGGCATCGGGCTACGCGCCCACGACAGCTCAGAAACCCAAAGAGACTCTCAATTCAAAGAATCGGTCTGTTCCTTCGATCCCATCCCTGAATACCGAAGCGTCGAATACCAAGTCATGACGGGCCTCCTGTCATACGAGACGCAGCGCAATCTGGGCCAACTCTTGAACTTCGATTTCGAAGGGCGTCACCCCCGCATCTACTTCTACTCAAACTTAACCAATGCTAAAGCAGGCTTCTACATCAGTTGCACTGCAGCAACGAGCACCACTAACGGCACTATAAACTTTACCACCGAAGCGTTCAGCGACGAACTTATCCCTGATGCGCGCTTCAACGATGCCGCTAGCACCTGCCAACACTCACACGACAAACTCATCGAGCTGATCAACCTCAGCGGAGTCCCATGGCCATGATCACCTTCAACCCCACCGCCACAGCAAGCTATACCCAATCGCACTCACGATCACAGAAACGCCGAGCATTGATGAACAAACTCCTCACCTTCCTCAGCACCACAGCACTCCTTAGTGCTAGCGCGTGCACACCAGATTCTTCTGGGCCAAACGAACCAAAGGAAACTGAAACGGCAACGGTGTCTCGCACTGCAGCTAACACCGCACCCCAAGCACC
>NZ_JAOTIM010000003.1:0-345960 GCF_025660615.1 Corynebacterium sp. ES2794-CONJ1
TATTGCGTCAGGGGTACGCCCGGTCCCATTCCGAACCCGGAAGCTAAGCCTGGTAGCGCTGATGGTACTGCAAACGGGAGTTTGTGGGAGAGTAAGTCACCGCCGACCTAAAACTTAAGATGGTGGGAGGGGTTGTGTGCAGGCTGTGTGCTTGTGCGCAACCCCTCCCCCTTTTTTTGTCTCATATACCCGTAATCGGTTCCGGGTTGCTTACCATTTCTGGCGCAGGACTATTTTGTCCTTGAAATAGGCTAGAAGATTCCAGATGGTTAGTGTCGATACGGGCAGGATGCGGAGTAACTAACTCGCGGTTATTGTAGTCACCATTTTGCCGACTCCTAGGGGCCCAGGAGTAATAGATCCAGGGAATAAACGCCTAATTGCTCGGTGGAGAGTATACTCTCTACCGGCTCGGGATATAGAGCTGTGCAGCCGGCTTTAGATCTCAAGGGAGTTAATCGACAGCTATAATAAATGGTCCAAAAACTTCCTGTATTCTCCAGCATGGCGCCGTCAGCTCGGGGGGCTTGGGATCCGGATAATTTGGTAGACCTAGATCTAGCGGCTTGATGCTGTACCTAGTTCAAGTGGTCCCGATTCTTTCCTGCAACTAATACCTAAGCGGGGGGCACCCATATCTCCAATAGGGTGGCTATGAAAGCTCTAACTCGAGCAAATTTCTCGGGGTAGCTTGAACGTCTTCAAGACGGTGAAGATTTTCTTCCAAGACTCTCCATTGTTCCTCAGGGATTGCTGCTCTAGCGCGCGCAATTACCTCCCGGTCCGGTGTCCCCCATGTAATAGGCACAGGGGAGACTTCGCCCCATGCATCCTTTGCGTATACATCTTTGCGTCCACTCACCGCTACCGCAGGAACTTTCTCACCGATCTTTCGGGTGTGGTCCCCCAATCCAGTAACGGTGCGCGTAGCTAATGCCCATTGTGGTGGCTGGGTATCGAGTGCGCTTAAATTAACGAGGGCTAAAAGGACGCAGTCACGTGGATTAACCTCCGCGATCATAGCGGCGCACAGTTCGTAGCTATTATAAAGTTTCTCGGCGCTGCCAATAGCTCTAGGTAGAACGAAAACGAGCACTGCGTTCATAGCCGCTAGAGCACCTAAAACGATCTTGGCCACGACTGCGTAACCACCAAGATTTATATAGTCAACCACGAATATTAGGCCTATCAGGAGTACGACGGCTAATAGAGCCGCTTTGATTAATCGCGATCCATCGCGCAGCAGCTCGTTATGTTTGCGGGCATACTGTTCGTCGACGCTAAACGAGAATTTTTGCATCTTTATCCTTCTTTCCGTGGTGCAATCTGAGGCAAGAGCTCATCGAGGTCTTGAAGATCGACTATCCGGTAGGCGTAGCCTTGTTCTGCTAAGAAGCGTTGCCGATTCGCCGCGTACTCGGCGTCAATACTGTCACGACTGACAACTGTATAGAAGTGCACCGATTGCTTGTTTGCCTTAGGTCTGAGCAACCGCCCTAAACGCTGCGCCTCTTCTTGACGGGATCCGAAGGTACCCGAGACCTGAATCGCCACCTGGGCGGCAGGAAGGTCGATAGAGAAATTCGCAACTTTGCTCACCACAAGTGTTGGCACTTTCCCTTCGCGAAATTGCTGGAATAGTTCCTCTCGTCGGCTCGTGCGGGTACGCCCGTCAATGAGCGGCGCTCCGAGTTTCTCACTGAGCTCCTCAAGCTGCTCGACGAAAGCGCCGATAATTAAGGCTGGATCCCCAGCGTGGAAATCAAGAATTTTTCGCACCGCTGAGGTTTTGCTCTCCGAGCACGCTGCGAGGCGGTAGCGCTCCCTAGTTTCGGCGATAGCGTAGCTCATCTTCTCATCGTGCGTCATGGTACTTCTGACCTCAATGCACTCTGCGCTCGCGATGAACCCCTGCATTTCAAGGTCTTTCCAAGGGGCATCATAGCGCTTGGGTCCGATCAGTGAAAAGACATCGCTCTCGCGCCCGTCTTCTCTAATTAGTGTTGCTGTGAGGCCGAGGCGACGCCGTGATTGCAGATTGGAAGTCATACGGAAAACCGGGGCAGGAAGCAGGTGGACCTCATCGTAGATGATGAGGCCCCAGTCTCGGCTATCGAAGAGTTCGAGAGCCCGATACTCGCCCTTGGATTTGCGTGTCACCACCTGGTACGTGGCTATGGTGACGGGTCGAATCTCTTTCTTTTCCCCGGAATACTCACCGATCTCCGCCTCAGTAAGAGAGGTCTTCGCCAGCAGCTCGTCGCGCCATTGCCTCCCTGCAAGGGTGTTAGTGACCAAAATAAGGGTGGTCACTTGCGCCTTAGCCATAGCCGCGGCACCTACGATGGTTTTCCCCGAACCACAAGGTAACACTACGACACCTGAGCCCCCGTTATAAAAGGCGGCTGCGGCCATCTTCTGATAATCGCGGATATTCCAATCGCCGGTCTGTAGCGTGATGGGGTGACTTTCCCCGTCTATATATCCGGCAAGATCTTCGGCCGGCCACCCGATTTTAATGAGCTCTTGCTTCAAGCGCCCGCGCTCGGAAGGGTGGACGGCAATAGTTTCTGAATCAATACGGCTCCCCAGCATTGGTGCGATATTCTTATGCCGCGTGATCTCCGTCAGCACGCTAAGATCTTCAGACTCAAGTATGAGACCGTGAGCGGGATGATCGAGGATCCGCACGCGCCCGTAACGAGCCATTGTTTCAGCTATATCGATCAGGAGTGCTTGAGGGATCGGAAAACGCGAGTAGCTATCGAGGACGTCGATAAGCTGCTCAGCGTCGAATCCTGCGGCACGGGCATTCCACAGGGCAAGGGGCGTTATGCGATAGGTGTGGATATGTTCAGGGGCGCGCTCGAGTTCGGCGAATGGGGCAAGGGCAGCCCGAGCAACATCGGCGTTAGGGTGGTCAATTTCGAGTAGAACTGTTTTGTCTGACTGGACAATAAGGGGGCCCGATCCGTTAGTCATCCGTTTTTCCTTCGCTGTGTATGATCTGCGCTGCACTGAGGCGATGAGCGGGGATACGAATTAGCTCCCCGGTAACTTTCTCAATGGCTGAGATATGACCCGCGGTCATCGCAATGGGGCTCATTTCTTGAGAGTGCTGGATACCTGCAGCATCGACATAGCTAAGTATAAGGTCTAATTTATGGCGAATCGCTTTGTGAACCACGCTTATTGATGCCTCCCCGGACCCGATAGAGTGCGAGGGCGGAGAAGCCTTCAGTGCCTGGAGTGCTTTGAGGATGGAATCCTCACTGAGACTAGGTGTTGATCGTGGAGCCGGAGGGGTTTCCTGGCGTTCACGCTGAGGCCTGATATCGACGCTTAAACCGTGGTGATCCTCGGCTACGGCGTGGTAGCCATCCGCCCGTAAGGCTGCAATAACGTGGGCTAGCGGCGCTGACGATACCGCGACTGTGGGTGCTATCTGACTGAGGCTGAGCCTTTTGATACTTGGGCTGGCAATAATCTGAGTAAGAAGCACAGCATCGTCGATGCGGAGATAACTGGTGGCCACCCCGCCACGGATCTGCCCATGGGTGCGGGAAATATCATCGATAAGAAATTCGATTACTGAGGGTAGCTCCCCGATAAGGTGAGTCGTGAAGAAATTCCTGATATCAGCGGCGCTGCGCCCAGCGTCGAAGCCTCGACGCAGAGAGGATTCCGAGATTCTATATACACTAGCAAGCCCTGGGGATTCGAGGTCAGCATAAAGGTTAATAGAGCGGTGCACCGTTGATTCGAGAGGACCCGGGGCGAGCAAAGTGAGATCGCTATTAGGAATGAGATAGCTGATTTCCTGAGGCGTGAGCGCGACAAGGAGCTCAGCGAAGTTCTTGTCAATGCTGCGAAGCGCAGGAGCAGCGAAGTAGAATCCGTCACTGTGGATGAGAGCCCCCATCGAAAGGCCTTCGTTAATGAGCTCATCGATAAACTGATCATCGTAGGCAAGCTGTTGATAAGGATGGCGAAAAGCTAATTCCGCTGAGATATGTGCTCGAGTTAATCCGGTATCGCCAAAGAGCTTAAAAAATTGCCGTCGTAATGGGGGAAGCTTTTCATCCCAAGTTTCTTCGCTATTGAGGCGGATTGATTGTCCCTTATCATCTTTAGTGCCTGCTATCCAGTGTTGCAAGGCCCCTGCCCGCCACCAGCCCTGCCAGATCATCTCCCACTGAGTGGCCAAGGGCGATTCGAGGAATTCTGCGCAGCGCTCGGTATTGGCCAATTCCAAACCACCCTCCTCGTTGTGGTGGGTGACAACAAGGCGTGCCCCAAAAAGAAGAGCCACGACGGTATGCACAATGCCTTGACTCGTGTGGAGGATGTGAGTCAGTTGTTGTTCACCGCGTACTCCTAATCCGCGATTTTTTAATAGCGCAACGGGTGTGGTGTCTAGGTACTCCACTGTATGGCGACATAATCGTACGATATCAAGAGCGGTTGCAACCGCCTGTTCCGCTAGCTGAGAGTCGAGTTTAGGCTGTGAGTGACTGTTGGGGGAGCTTAGGGGTATAAACCGGTGACCTGCGAGAATCTGGCGCACATAGGTAGGCAAAGCCACTGTAGTATCATCTCGCCGCACCAATAGACCGTCGGCGATTAGGCGGGGTATTGGTTTGGATTGATCGGCATGAGGGTGCGCATCGCGGGTTGTTCCCGTAGCCTGCGGAGCCGCGAGGGCTGTGAGGATCTTCAGCGATATGTGATCAAGAGCCGACACTTTAAGAGCCGTTGTCGCGAAATCATCGCTATCTTTTTCTGCCAGAACGCGAACCACAGGGTGAAGATAGTCAGCCACGGACTCCGCTAGGGCTATGCCGTTAGCAGTGGGGATTACTAAAAGATAGCTGCTGAGGGTATCAATGAGCTCAGAGAGAGACCAAGACCCTTCGATATAAGGGCTTAGTAAGTTTTTCATATCCTCTTCGGGTACCGCGTGAAGATCGCCTCCTAAAGTATCCAAAGCCTCGAGAACTGCGATCTCGCGCGCGTTGAGCTGGAAGAGTGCGCGCACAATACTCTGTTTAAGTCTCAAACGGCCAGCCAGAGAATGAATATGTGGGGGTGTCGGAAAGAGAATATCGGGGCGGTTGGAAAAAAGAACACTCAACTCATCATCGTCGAGGGAGGTGAGATACTCTTCAAGAGATGGTGGTGTGGGGGTGGCAGAATTCATGGTGAAATCCAATTGTAGCTGTTGAAAAGGTGCGGTTTTGGTGAAGATTTGCCAAAATGAGAAGTATGTCAAATATGGAGAAAAAAGGTTATGTTGATCCAGGTTGGCCCACCGAGGTTCCAGGCGGCGGCCACTATGTAACGGATATTATCGCGAAATTTGCTGGTGCCAACAGTCCGTTCGGCGATATTGAGTTTCCTGTTCCAGCCGAGCAGACCGGCTACGTTCATCCTTATACGCGTATCAACAAATAGTATTTCCCAGCAGAAAAGGGCCCGACCGCTCAATAAGCAGTCGTGCCCTTTTTTTGTGGCTACATCGAGCTCCTAGAAGATGGAGTGAATGAGCTCACGGTTAGCGCTATAGAAGGCGTTGAGGTCTACGCGGAAGGAGTAGTAGAGAGCTTCGATCTGCGGGGGAACAGTGAGACCAAATTCTGCGAGGCGAGCCACGATGAGGTTATAGAGTGCGTCAACTGGTAAGGATTCCGCGTTTTGGCCGTCGCGCTCAGCCGCGAATTCTGCTTGGGCTACAGCTTCTTGGACTACAGCTGGAGCATCCGCCACGATAGTGCGGGGGGTAGGAGCTGCGTTGAGTCCTAGGCGAGACGAGCAGGAGGGCCACGCACCCCAGCCTTGGCCGGCGAGCACGCGCTCAGCGACCGCGATTTGCTGCTCACGGGTTGCTTGGTAGGCGTAGGGGGCGAACTCGCCGCCACCATAACCACTCCAGGTCGATGGGGAGAATTGCAGCCCCCCGTGGTAACCGTTGCCGGTATTAATGGACCAATTGCCTCCAGCTTCGCATTGGGCTAGTCGATCCCAGTCGGAGTCAGGAGCAGCATTGGCTGCGGGAGCGAAGATGACGGTGGTTGCTCCTACTACTGCGGCTCCAGCGGCTAGTTTCTTCAGCGGTGTAGCGGTCTTGCGGGCATGTTTCGCCATGAGTTTCTGGGTATCCTCTCAGTGGCCACCGGTTGTGGGGAGAAAGCGGTTAGCTTACTCCTGATACTGGCTGTTGATTTTCGAGCCAGTACTTCCCTTGGTGTGCTTGCAATGTCATTAAAGTGGTCATGATCCCCAATGAGGATCAGCTGTCTTTTTGGTCCTCTGAGCGTAGATTTCTCTCCATAAGGCATTTCGATGATCCAAGCAAAGACCAAGGGAGTGGTGGAGATCATCGAAGAATTGATGAGTATACATCGTACTTATGTTTGGAAAAACCAGAGCTGCAAAGGTTCTGGTCAATCAGCCTAGCGTATTTATAACGAAATTGTCACGTTTTACTGTTTACTTTTTCTCGTAGGTGGCCTCGGGTGGACTATCGTGGCTTGTAGGCAGCACTTTTCGGGTAAGTCGTGGCGAGAGTTAGGTAGTCGCAATATTTGTTGCTGATTCGTTATCTTGGGGCCACTACAGCTCTCTCCTTTAGGGGGTTAGCGTCAGGCTTCAGCCTTCGCTAGAATAGTATCTTTCGTCTATCTATTTTGACCCTCGCAGATTAGACTGAAGAACCAGTGTCCCGCGGAGGCGGCTGAGCTTAAAAAATTTAGGAAGGAATGAGTGTCATGCCTATTGGCAAGATCAAATGGTACGACCCCGAACGAGGTTTTGGCTTTGTATCCAACCCGGGATCTGAAGACGTTTTCGTTAGCCAAGCTGTTCTTCCAGATGGCGTCACTGAACTTCACCGCGGTCAGCGAATCGAATTCGATTTTGCATCTGGCAAAAAGGGCCCGCAAGCCCTCCGCGTCGCTATTATTGATCCACCTCGCGTACACGCAAAGCCGCAGCGCGTTGAGCGTAAGCACTCCGCCGAGGAGCTGGGATCCGTGGTCGCTGATCTCGTGAATCTCCTTGACGGTAAGGTGTTGCCGCAATTAACTGCGGGTCACTATCCTGACCGTAAAGAGGGCAAGCGTATTGCTGAGATTCTGCGAGCTGTCGCTGCTGAGCTCGATATCTAGCATTGAGATCTAATCTCACAGAGCCCGTCTGATCTTTAGGAGGCGGGCTTTTTCGTTGCGCCAACAGACCAAACCACGCTCAGCGGAGTTTCAGCTCCGTCGGCGTCGCGGCCGATGAGTACGGATTTAATCTCCACTACTAATAGCTCGGCATCACTATTGGTTGTGGGGATTTCGATATGCTTCTTTTCGTAGGGGCCGAAGTAGAATTCACTGTTGTGGGCTGGGTCGTCGTAGATACTCAAGACTGTCCAGTCATGGTCGTATATATCTCGAGGTACGTCAACAACCAGCTCGTTAGCGGCGCTAAGATCTTTGAGAGTGGGGCTGTCTTCTCGGCAGGGCTCTCCAAGTTCGCATACGCTATACGGGGGAACTTCGAAGCGCTCGCTTCCCAGTTGAGCCTGTATTTTGAGGTCCTCCGGCGCAGTACCGGGGCGGTTATTCCACCAATTTTGAAAGGCTATTGAGGTGATGAGAACCACGAGAACCGCCACACCAAGCCCCGCTACCTGAACAATGGTTTTTTTCGTCTTTGGGCGCATATTTTTTAAATCCTCCTAGGCTGGCTCACTGCTAAACCGGACCTCATAAAGGTCGGGCCACTGCTTACCCGTGATATAAAAGCGATCAGTGCCGGGGATATTAGCAATACCATTGAGAACATGATCGGTATCGCCGCTGGTGCGATTTGGAACCGTCGAGGCATCGATAATGGCGACCACTCGCTTATGGTCGAGATCAATTTTATAAATATCAGTACTTAAATAGATGTTTGCATAGACATATCGAGTTCCGGACTCCTTTGTGCAGGCGAGCTCGTTGAGCATACTTACCGGCTCACCATCGCGAGTAATGGAAATACGATCGCGCTCTGCGAAGCTCTCTCCGTCGAGAATTCTGAGAGTGTCACTTCCGTCGCTCATCACCATATAGTCCTCGTAGGAGCACAAACCCCACCCCTGGCCGGGGTAACGCACTGTATGAGTAACGTCGAGACTTTCTGCGTTGCGGGCAAAGGCAATTCCGCTTTGCCACGTGAGTTGCCATACCGTATCGCCAAATCGTGTGGCGCCCTCGCCAAAAAGCTCTGGGTCGAGCGGCTGATTATGAGTACTGACGCCGTCGAGTGTGTAGTAGTAAATTCGGGATCGATTGTACTGTCCGCCGCTAACCAGGAGGCGATCACCATCAACCTCCAGCCCCTGGGTGTAGGTGGTGGAGTCGAATGGATAGGTATGAAGAATTTCAACGTGCTGATACTCGATGGGGGCAGCAGAATACGGGGCGCAGGCCCCCGAGCTTAGCGCTGCAAAGACACTTATACTCGCGAAGGCACCGCGCCAATAAGAACTACTCGTCATAGCTATTATCATGCCCCACCACGGCTCGATTTGCGCAGACTTGCTCGGCTATAGGCCATAATAGAGGTGTGTCACGTAAAAGAACCCCTCCGCTGTTATTGAGTGCTAGAGCAGTATCGATCGCCCGTCGCGCCCTTGAGGAACTGGACGAAGGCGAGGTAGGAAGCCATATTGGGGTTGCGGCTCTTGGCAATAATAGTGCCACGCATTGTTTCGAAGCTGCCGTCCCTGGGTATCCTGGGTGGGAATGGAATGTGGTGGTTGCTGCCGCACCTGGTAGCCGTTGGGTAACTATCTCCGAACTTGGTCTCGTCAGTGGAGGGGAGGCTCTTAAAGCCCCTGAATGGGTTCCCTACCACGATCGAGTGCAGCCCGGCGATCTTGGCCCTGGGGATCTCATGCCTCCAGCTCCCTCAGATCCCCGCTTAAGCGATAAGGATACGGAATCGGTTCTCTTAACCGGTCAGGCTATTGCGCCAGGACAGCGAAAGCTTGCTGCGATAGAACTGGAGACCATGAAGCAACGCTGGCACAAAGGAGAGTGGGGACCGGACACTGAATATGCACAAAAAGCCCCGCACCCGTGCAGGAGCTGCGCATTCTATCTGCCGTTCGCTCACCCATTAGGGCCTGATTTCGGGGTATGCGCTAATGAATACTCAGCGCACGATCAGGTGGTGGCCAAAGACTATGGATGCGGTGCGCACTCGGGAGTGGAAACCCCACAAACTCAAAAGCGGGTAGAGACACCCGCTTTCGACGACGAATCCCTCGTCGAGGTGGAGGTGCGCACGTAGGCGGTGGGGTGATGTGAAAGAGCACTCCGGCCGGAGCCGGCATAACCCTTATGTAATATATCTCACATTCTCTCCTGATCATTTGTTAACAATGCAGCTTAAATGGGATTGTTTAAGACGTGCACTCCTCAAAAGTGATTTTTCACATAGTGAGAGTGCAATCGATAGTTACCTAGCCCAACCATTCTGGAGAGAATATGGCCGAAACCGCTGTGGGGCAGAATGCCTCCCCACTAGATCGCTTTTTTCACATCACGGAGCGGGGTTCCTCAATCAGCACAGAGATCCGCGCTGGCGTCGTCACCTTCTTCGCGATGGCGTATATCATCATCTTAAACCCCCTCATTATCGGTACCATTGCCGATTCTGAGGGGCTTACTCTTGGAGTACCCCAAGTAGCAGCCGCTACGGCTCTCGCCGCAGGCGTTATGACCATCGCCTTCGGTTTGATCGCTCGGTATCCTTTCGGCATCGCTACCGGTCTGGGCATTAACACCCTAGTGGCGGTAACCATGGTCAGCGTAGAGGGCCTCAGTTGGCCAGAGGCTATGGGGCTGGTTGTCCTGGACGGTATTATCATCGTCCTGCTTGCCGTATCTGGCTTCCGCATGGCAGTTTTCAACGCCATCCCGGCATCGATCAAGGCAGCTATGGGTGTAGGTATTGGTATGTTCATCGCCATGATCGGACTCGTCGACGCTGGTTTCGTTCGCCGTATACCAGATGCCGCAGGCACGACAGTTCCCGTCACTCTCGGCTCCGGGGGATCGATTGCCTCGTGGCCCACCTTTGTTTTCGTGATCGGCCTCGTTCTGTGTGGAATTCTGGTGGTACGCCAGGTTCGCGGCGGGCTCTTCATCGGAATCGTTGCCACCACACTTGTCGCAATGGTTGTCGAAGCTCTCACGCATGCCGGCCCATCCTTTGTCGACGGGCAACCCGTAGCAACTGGCTGGTCGTTGGCAGTCCCTACTCTGCCCGAAACTATCGGTGGACTTCCAGATCTTTCCATCATCGGCAATATTTCCCTCTTCGGAGCCTTTACTCGAGTCGGCGCGCTGGCGGCCACACTGCTTCTCTTTACCCTTGTGCTGGCCAACTTTTTCGACGCAATGGGGACCATGACAGCACTAGGCAAGCAGGCTCAACTTACCGATGAAAAAGGAAATCTTCCTAACCTACGAGCGGCACTGATCGTGGAAGGCGCAGGTGCCATCGTTGGCGGTGGAGCCTCAGCCTCCTCCAATACGGTTTATATCGATTCCGCAGCAGGCATTGCCGATGGTGCCCGAACTGGTTTAGCAAATATAGTCACCGGCATTCTCTTTCTCTTGGCTATGTTCCTCACCCCGCTCTACGCCATTGTTCCTATCGAAGCGGCAGCCCCAGTGTTGGTCGTGGTGGGTGCGCTTATGATCGCACAGGTTCGCGATATCGATTTCTCCCAATTCCATATCGCGCTACCGGCCTTCCTCACTATTGTCATCATGCCTTTTACCTATTCCATCGCTAATGGAATCGGGGTGGGCTTCATTGCGTATGTCATCATGGCAGCCGCAGCAGGAAAAGCAAAGAGTGTGCATTGGATCATGTGGCTCGTTTCGGCCCTGTTCCTTATCTACTTTGCAGCGGAACCACTGTTGCAGATCGTTGGCTAAAACCCTTTATTAAAGCCGCCTACCACATAAGTGGTAGGCGGCTTTTATCTTTTCGAGAGAGTAACCTCAATGGCTATGACTTATGTGAACATCATCCCTATTGACTCTGCTGTCGATGAGCGGGTAGCCGATTTTCGAGATCTCAAACATTCCGATAAACGCCCCGATATTCCGGGGGCCAAGGGCCTCGTCATAGCCGAGGGACCCTTGGTGATAGAAAGGCTCTTGCGCTCCCGATTTCCAGTTCGGAGCCTAATAGGGTTCCCATCGAAGGTGGACAATTTCCTCGCCCAAGATCATATCCCTGAACTCGTCAAAGATATTCCTATTTATGCAATCGAGCGCGATGATCTCGCTGAATTAGCGGGGTACGATATGCACCGCGGTCTCCTTGCCTCCGCCGACCGACCCAGCCCACTTGCCGTATCGGACGTTATTGAGCATGCGCGCACACTCGTCATCTTGGAAGGCGTCGGCGATCACGAGAATATTGGATCAATTTTTCGCAACGCGGCGGGGATGGGGGTCGATGGGGTGCTCTTTGGCAATGGATGCGCAGACCCGCTATACCGCCGCGTGGTGAGGGTATCGATGGGACACGTCCTGCGTACCCCGTTCGCCCACTTCGGGGGACGCTATACCAACTGGCAATGGGGACTAGAGCAGTTGAGAGAACAAGGTTTTCACCTCGTCTCCCTGACCCCAGACCCGCAGGCTGCGCATATAGCCACCGCGCTTTATGATTCACATGCTCAGCCCTATGAAAAGATTGCACTCTTAGTGGGAGCTGAAGGCCCAGGCTTAACGGAACATGCCATGCGGGCAACAGATATTCGAGCTCGTATTCCCATGGCGCCGGGTACTGATAGTCTTAACCTGGCCACTGCAGCCGCCATTGCACTCTACGAGAGAGTCCGCTCTCAAGCCTTTTCGTCGGGCTCTTCAGATTGTTGAGCTTTTAAGGATGAGAAAAAATTCTTTATCGATGGCGTGAGCCGATCGGAGTAGCGCAGCTTCTCTCCGAGGTTTTCCACAAACGCGTCGTAGAGTAAATGAGCACGCACGGCCGATTTCTGCGCCCAGCTGAATGAGCCACGAGCAGCTTGACCGAGTCTTAGCGTTAGGTCGTCGTCAAGCTCTGCTTCCTCGTCGGGATCTTCGTAATCATCGTAATCTCGATAAACCTCGCCGATCCCCAATTTTGCGGTGGACTGTTGCGCGATTTCGCCGATTGTTGGCTTTCGTGGAGCCGGAGGAGGTTCTGGGCGCCCATCGGTGGCATAACCCACCACGTTGATATTGGGGGCGGAGACTGGGTCGAACCCGAGCCACGCTCTCTGCGCAGCTAATGCCAAATCGAGAGGAGCAAAGGGGAGTAGGATCCCACCCTGACCGGAGCTGAATTCTCCCGCCCAATATGGACTTTCGAAGGGCTCTACGAGACCGCTATCTTCAATAATGCGGTCGGGCTCGGCACTAAATGCCCGCTTGAGCGTTGTGCCATGCCAGTGTGCGAAACCGGCATAACCTGATGCGGTATCGGTGGCGATTACAAATATATCCGCAGCAGGTATTGCTGCGATCAAACGTGGGTCTACATTTTCCAATCGATCTAGATGAGCCACGAGAGTCTGCATAAGACCCAATCCTGGGAAGGCCGCAATATAAAACTCATCGCGAGAGGGATGCGTTGAATGGTTTAGGCTAAAAGATCCGATTGGGGTTATAGGTAGTGTGGGATAAATTTGGGCGAGCAGTTTTCTTCCGAACCCACGATCAGCACGCGGTGAGGCGCTAATGACCTTTTCTGGATTGGCGCTCGTGACGTACCACAAGGTCAGTACCACGTCGCGGGAAAGCCTTTTTACGGTCATTTGCGGGGGCGCTTGGTATTCGTGCGAACTCCCAACAGCACATCTTCCCAGTGCGGCGTTACTGCTTTCCGACGTCGTTTCTCTGGCTTTTCCCCATCAGGATGCTGCAGCAATTCATCTCCACTGAGTTCCTCGAAGGTATCAGTTTTCTCCAGATCTTCTTGGGAAGTCTCAGCCGGACGCAACGAACTCACGGGACTCAAGGAGCGGACTGGCTGAGAAAAACTCGGATTGATGAGGTCTGCTGCGAGCCCATTGCGTGCAACAGCGGTGGCAGGAGAGGAGGAATGACGCAGATAACTCCACTCAGCAATATTGCTGACTAAGCCGGATTGCCACGTCAACGTGACGACCCACTGGGCGGCAGCATCGCGATAAGTATCCCACGTTGCCTGAGATAGATCCATATCGCGGGCGGCGAAAGCAGTAGCAAGGACTTCCCACAGCGTGAGTTTGGCAGGGCCATCGTCGCGGACGGGGTAGGCTTGCTTGGCCATGTCGGCTAGGCGTTTGCGCTCACCAATGATGGGATGTGCATAGGGCTCGATGCGAGAGGGAGAAACGCCGTTTAGCTCAGCAACCTCTTCGATCGTGGCGCCAGCGCGGATGCGATCTTGGATCTCTCTCGGGCGCATTTTTAGCGGTGAAGATGTCCGTAGGTCGACCCCGCGGGAAGGCTTCTCAGCCTTGTCATCGTTGTCAGGGAGCTCTTTTTTTATTTTCTCGCTGGGCTGCACAGTTGCGAGGAGGGAATCAGTGACCGCCAGAAAAAACTGCTCGTCCGTTTCCTTATCGGTAAATACCAATGAGGTGGGAGTCGATTCCGACTCATTGAAGAAGAGTTCTTTCATAGTTGCGGCTCTCCAATCGGTGATGTATCCGAGTTGAGGATCGGGGGAAAGTCCCCGTTCCTCAACTCAACATACTGAGGTGCGTATCCACCCAATCTTATCGCATCCCACCTCCTGTATTGGAGTTCCACGCAGGAGCTGAGTGCCACAAAGATTAGCGATGATCCAAGATATGATCGATCGCTTGGGTGAGAAGGTGAATATCTGCCGCATCAATAGCTGGGAATAATCCCACACGAAGCTGGTTGCGGCCTAGCTTCCGGTAAGGTTCCACATCGACAATGCCGTGTGCGCGCAGGATTTTCGCCAACGCTGCAGCATCGACGCTGTCGTCGAAGTCAATCGTGCCTACCACAAGGGAGCGGTGTGAAGGCTCACTGACGAAAGGTTGGGCATGAGGGTGGTTCTCGGCCCACGCGTATAACGTATCTGAATTGCGGCGGGTGCGTTCCACCATAGCATCGAGT
The DNA here is from genome assembly GCF_025660615.1 of Corynebacterium sp. ES2794-CONJ1. NCBI lineage: Bacteria > Bacillati > Actinomycetota > Actinomycetes > Mycobacteriales > Corynebacteriaceae > Corynebacterium > Corynebacterium sp. ES2794-CONJ1. The sequence continues at coordinate 14,178 of NZ_JAOTIM010000003.1, forward strand.
CCGCCCAGCTCATTCATCCATTTTACCTGTTCAGCGAGCATGATAAGGGTGGCCACCGCCGGGGTATTATACGTCTGGTTCTTGCGGGAATTGTTCACTGCAGTCTTGAGATTGAGGAACTCAGGGATATAGCGACCCGACTTGGCAATCTCCTCAACGCGATCGAGTGCGCGAGGACTCATGATGGCTATCCACAACCCGCCATCCGCAGCGAAGCACTTCTGAGGGGAGAAATAATAAACATCAACCGCGTTCAAATCGGCTGGTAGACCGCCAGCACCTGAGGTGGCATCGATAACAGTCAGAGCATCTTCGGGGGCCGCGGGGCGATGGGTGGGAATCATAGCGCCCGTGGAGGTCTCGTTATGCGCCCATGCGATGACATCGCATCCGTCAAAGTCATGAGAGCCCGGTGTGGGGATCTTGCCTGGCTCAGCAGAGATAATGGCGGGCTGATCAAGCCACGGGGCTTGGGCGGCTGCGGTCGCGAATTTAGAGGAGAACTCACCGCATACCAAGTGTCCTGATTTTTTTCGTATGAGACCGAAGGTGGCGGCATCCCAAAAGGCAGTCGCTCCACCTAAGCCAAGAATGACTTCATGGCCTTCGGGGAGATTGAATAGTTGGCTTAGGCCGGTGCGGATACTCCCGACAATGTCTTTGATCGCAGATTGGCGGTGCGAAGTACCCAGAACGGTGCGGGCTCCAGCTGCCACGGCATCAACCTGCGCGGGCCGCACCTTTGACGGCCCACAGCCGAAGCGCCCATCGTGAGGAAGAAGGTGTGCGGGGATTCTAGGTGTCTCACTCATATTTCTGCTTTCTGGTTTCGGGTAGATACTCGCGGGTGGATACTCATGGAGTAGAAATTCCAGATTACCGATATTCGTGCCCTAGTGGGGTATAAGTGAGGAAAATCTTCCAGCCATAACCGTTACCTTAACGGGGGTAGTTAGAGGACGTTGATCTTCCCTTTTTGCCTAGTTTTAGTGAAATAAAGGGGGTAAAGGTAGTTCATATCACAATTTTTGCTAAAATGTGCACCAGGCCACTTTTTAATATTTTGGCGTCACTCACAGCTCGATAAACCCGCCTGCGCCTAGGATTAGAGGGTGGAGTGGTTTGAGGTTGTGGCTCCATAGAAGAAGTGCTCGCTATATTTGAACTAGAATATTGGGAAACGGCAATCCGCTCTGCAAGGCATGTAGGTGAAGATCCTTTTCAACCAAAAGAATCAATCTAATCTCTTGTGGAATTGGCACGTTGTAAGAACTCGTGTGACTTATTTGGCCAGCCTCCTGCTGCTCACGAAGTCTCTGCGAGGGTCGCGAAGTGTGAGGGTGGAGCTAACGAGCCGGGAACCACAACGAGTTTTCATGAAAGGGAAGCTATGACTACCAACAAAGATAAGGCCGTTCTTCAATATCCAGGCGGAGAATATGAACTTGACATCATTCGCTCTCATGAGGGTAATGACGGCATCGCGCTGGGCAACCTGCTCGCTGACACTGGTTTTGTTACCTACGATCCAGGTTATGTATCCACTGGGTCAACGGAATCGAAGATTACCTATATCGACGGCGCAGAGGGAATTCTTCGTTATCGCGGCTACAATATTGCTGACCTCGCTGAGAATGCCAATTTCAGTGAAGTTTCCTATCTACTGATCAAAGGGAAGCTCCCGAATCAAGAGGAGCTCGACGCTTTCGAAAATGAAATTCGTCATCACACGCTCTTGGACGAGGACTTTAAAGACCAGTTCTCCATCTTCCCGCGCAACGCGCACCCCATGTCGGTGCTCGCATCCTCGGTGAATATTCTCTCGACGTACTACCAGGATCAATTGGATCCACTGGATGAGAGGCAACTTGATATGGCCACAGTGAGGCTGCTGGCCAAAGTGCCTATGCTGGCAGCCCAGGCGTATCGTGCATCCAAGGGCGCACCGTTTATGTACCCGGACAACTCCCTCAATACCCGCGAAAACTTCCTGCGGATGATGTTTGGCTATCCAACTGAGCCTTATGAGGTTGATCCGGTGATGGCTCGTGCTCTGGACAAGCTGTTGATTCTGCACGCCGATCACGAGCAGAACTGCTCCACATCGACGGTTCGGATGATCGGATCTGCTCAAGCCAATATGTTTGTTGCCATTGCTGGTGGCATTAATGCCCTTTCTGGCCCCCTTCATGGAGGTGCTAACCAGGCGGTATTGGAGATGCTCGAAGAAATCGACGCCCAAGGTGGAGACGCAACAGACTTCATGAACCGGGTGAAGAATAAGGAGCAAGGCGTTCGCTTGATGGGGTTCGGACACCGCGTCTACCGCAACTACGATCCACGCGCCGCTATTGTTAAGGATGCTGCCCACGAGATTCTCGAGCATTTGGGCGGTGACCACCTGCTCGATCTAGCAATGAAGTTAGAAGAGATTGCACTGAAGGATGATTATTTTATTCAGCGCAAGCTGTACCCGAATGTTGACTTCTATACGGGTCTAATCTACCGAGCCATGGGATTTAATACCGATTTCTTTACGGTTCTTTTTGCAATCGGCCGGTTGCCTGGCTGGATTGCTCAGTATCGGGAGCAATTGGCCACCTCAACAAAGATTAATCGACCACGCCAAATATACACTGGCGAGGTGAATCGCACGCTTCCACCTATCTCCGAGCGCTGAGAAATTACTGGATAATTAAGGTCTCGCTGGACTTTACCGCTAGAATAAGCGGGAAAGGTTCCAGTGGGGCCTTAATTTATCAACTAAGACCTCATATGACGTAGAACCAAAACCCATCGACAGTAGTCGTGCTTGAAGGAGATACAGCTTCCATGGAAAAACCAGTTATTGAAGTCCCCGCAGGTGCAGCCCCTGAAGATCTTGTCATCACTGACCTTCTTGAAGGTGATGGAGCAGAAGCCCAGCCTGGTGGCATGGTTGAAGTGCACTATGTGGGCGTAGATTTTGAAACCGGCCAGGAGTTCGATTCCTCCTGGGACCGCGGACAATCCATTGAATTCCCCTTAAGCGGCTTGATAGCTGGATGGCAAGAGGGAATACCCGGAATGAAGGTGGGAGGTCGGCGCCAACTCGTTATTCCCCCAGAGGCTGCGTACGGCCCTGCTGGAGGCGGCCATCCACTTGCGGGACGTACCCTTGTCTTTGTGATTGATTTGCTAGACGCCCGCTAAATCGAATTCTTCAAACCCGCATCGCTAGAGCTGATGCGGGTTTTTTGTACGCAAAGGAAGAGTGGCTTAGCAAAATTGTCGATTCCAGAACAGTGGTTTTTTTAGGGTGCGGGGGTAGCTAAAATCTTGCATAAAGCGCGGAGGTCGGGGGTAGTAGATAAAAAAAATAGTGAAAATAATTCAGGATCTGCGGCTATTGGGGGGAAGTTTGGGTAGGTTAGGAAGCGAAGATATAAACATGTGACTGGCAACACATGGTGTTGCTGTTGTGGCTTATTTCTAAAAATTTACCTAGACGTCAAGCCGCACATCGCCAGAGTTTTAGCACACGCGAAATTCTCAAATATTCCGGCTCCGCGTAGTAAAAGCTCAGCCTTAGGCCCCAATCGACCGAAAATAATATAGCTCCGCAGTCAAAAGACCCACCTCGGTATTTGCACGCGAAGCTGTGATGCGAAAGAGAGTGCACCATGAATGCTCAGCCCATGCCTAGGCGGCGCGAGCCCACCGCCCAAGAATTTGTAGAGATGCAAAAAGACCGCCAATTCCTGGAACTCAAGTCGACCTATCGATCCTTTACTTTCCCTATGTCGCTTGCGTTCTTTGTGTGGTACATCGCCTATGTCCTAACCGCTACGTATGCGCCGAGCTTTATGGCCACCCCCGTGTACGGGAATGTGAATATCGGAGTGATTTTCGGATTTGCTCAGTTTATTACCACCTTCGTAATCACGTGGGTGTATATCCGTTATGCCAATAGGAATATTGAACCCCAGGCTGCAGCAATCCGTTCACGTATGGAGGGTTAAAAATGAAGATATTATATGTAGCTGAAACCGTTTCAACCGGAAACCCCGTGCTCAACATCTCCGTCTTTATCATCTTCATTGTTATAACCATGGGGGTGGTGTTAAAAGCTGGGCGGTCTACAAAGGAGGCCTCCGACTTCTATACCGGTGGTGGATCCTTCTCTGGACGACAAAATGGACTCGCAATTGCGGGTGACTATCTTTCTGCTGCCTCCTTCTTAGGTATCGTCGGTGCGATAGCGCTCAATGGATATGATGGATTCCTCTATTCTGTCGGCTTCTTTGTTGCATGGTTGGTCGCCCTTCTACTGGTGGCTGAACCCTTAAGGAATGTGGGTCGTTTCACGATGGCCGATGTGCTCTCCTTCCGTCTCCGCCAGAAGCCAGTACGGGTGGCAGCGGCATTTGGCACCCTATTCGTTTCCCTGTTTTATCTGATCGCTCAAATGGCCGGAGCGGGATCCTTGGTATCAGTCTTGCTTGATGTCCACGACTTTGGAAAACAGGCGATAGTAGTCGCAGCGGTGGGAGTAGTCATGATTTTGTACGTGCTCATTGGAGGCATGAAGGGCACCACCTACGTGCAAATGATCAAAGCTGTTCTTCTAATTATTGGCGTGGGCAGCATGTCGATTTTGGTTTTTATCTCCATCAAGGGTGGTCTCTCCGCCGTTATGGACATGGCGGTAGAAACCCATCGTGTGTCAGACACCCTCGCCCAAAAAGGTTACGAAGCGTCACAGATTCTGGAACCAGGGTTAAAATTCGGCCAGACTGCGACCTCACGTCTTGATTTTGTTTCCCTCGGACTATCTCTAGTCCTGGGTACAGCCGGTCTCCCGCACGTGCTCATGCGCTTTTACACCGTTCCTACCGCAACGGAGGCACGGCGCTCAGTTACGTGGGCTATCATCCTCATCGGCGCCTTCTACCTGATGACGTTGGTTCTTGGATACGGTGCTGCCGCTCTGGTGGGACCGGACCGGATCCTTGCCGCACCTGGGGGAGCCAATTCAGCCGCTCCGTTACTTGCTTTGGCACTCGCTGGCCCGTTCTTCATGGCGATTATTTCGGCAGTAGCCTTTGCAACCGTCCTAGCTGTTGTCGCGGGACTCGCAATTACCGCCTCGGCATCAATCGCCCACGATATCTACAATGGGGTACTTCGCAATGGAGAAGCCACGGAAGAAGAGCAAGTACGGGTATCGCGCATAACAGTTGTCATCATTGGCGCGGTTTCGATAGCTCTGGGTATCCTTGCCATGGGGCAAAATGTAGCTTTCCTAGTCTCTCTTGCATTCGCAGTTGCCGCCTCGGCAAACCTACCCACCATATTGCTCTCGCTGTACTGGAAGAAATTCAATACCACAGGTGCTGTAGCCTCTATGTACACAGGTTTAGCTCTGGCCGTCTTGCTTATAGTCTTCTCACCAGCAGTCTCGGGATCGGCGAATTCCATGCTGGGGGAGAACGTCAACTTTGCATACTTCCCGCTCAACAGTCCAGGTATAGTATCGATTCCTTTGGCCTTCTTAGCCGGCATTATTGGAACTTTTATGGGCAAACCAGATAACCTCGATCACCTTCAGGCGGAGATGGAAGTCCGCTCTCTAACTGGCGTCGGAGTCGAAGCGGCGGTCGATCACTAGTATCGCGGTAGAGCCTTAAGGCTCCAAAAATAACCCTGTTAAGGCTTTAATCACGGCCGTTTGTATGTGCTCATATACCGTCAATAGAATGAAGAAATGCTCTTAACCTCTGCTAGCAGGAAGGGCTTCGGTATATGGCCACACCGGGTCATAGGCCCGCTACTCATAGTCGGACTATGCCTCGGGGCTTGCACCCGCGAACCTGCAGATCAACCCTCCTTAACCCGACGTCAACACGAAGGGCGATGGCTTGATCTCAAAGGGTTTCAGGTCCCTCAGCTGGGAGATCCAGTAAAAGATAATTTCAGCGCTCAAATTACCTATGTCAATATCGCCGAAGGCGGTCATATCGGGACTGTGAATGAGCGCGCACCCCGTCCCGCTCTCAGTCTGATCAAGCTCTATATCGCTCAATATATTTTCGAGCGTGGCGATACAAGCGATTTCCCCCGGGCTAGGTCAATGGTTAGAACTTCCGATGACGATCTAGCCACGGATCTGTATGAAAAATATCCGCAATCCATCGATTGGGTGATTAAAAAATACGGTCTCGAATCAACCCAAGCGAATACTCAGTGGGGATATTCGCTGACGAGTACTTTCGACGTTGCCTACTTCCTTGCCCAGGTGCTCATTAATAATCCGCAGGCGCCGGTGCTGCGAGCGATGCGAGACACGGCAGCGACCGCTAAGGACGGAACGAGTCAAAACTTTGGTACCGCTATTTTTCCGGGAGTGGAAGGAACTAAGTTTGCGTGGTCTAATGAAAAAGACATCCACGCCTCCGCATCTTTTGGAACTGACTTTGTGGTCGTGGCCAGCAGTTACGGTGATGCGGACAAGCTGACCAAGCTCGTCCGCATGCAGCTTATCGATGCTCCGTTAGCGACATCGACTAGCTCGACAGCCGCACAATTTGAAGAGCCTGATTGATCTGATCCCCATGTGGCAATGGGAAGCGATCTGCACCTGGAATGTGCGAGCTTAAACCAGCAAGAGCGTGTCCCAGATCAGCGCGAGGTGGCGCCGGTGGTTGGGGGAGAAGGATTCCGCGGTCGCCCGGTCGCCACTGACCCCAGTCGCGAGCATAAACATTGTTGACATCAACGAGAATTCCGTCCACAGTACGTTGTTGACCGGCCTTTTGGTGGATGGTTGTGAGGGGATGGATACGTCCCTGGGAGCCCCAGTCGTGCTGCCAGTAGAAGGATCCGAGTCCATCGCGACTGGCCCACTCAATAGTGTTGTAATTGCCATAAACGCCCATGCTGTAGCCCCCTAATAAGAGAGCTTCTTGGAAAGCTCGAAGGTAGGGGCGAATGAGCTGATCGTACTCTGCCCATGTGGGGTTATCGTCGATGGCTACGTAGATGGGGCGACCAGTCGGTCCCCCTGCAGCCTTGTGCAAAGCGATAGCCTGCGGCGCGTGGATTGCCGCGCCGTATGCTCCCTGGCGCCAATCCGCTGTGGGGCCTTTGCCAAATTGATAGACGGAAGCGGTGCTGAGACCGTTCGCTGCAAAATCACGAGTCTCTCTTAGGCCAACGGGTTTGCCTAGCATCCAGAGTGCATCGGGGCGTGGGCGGGAGACATAGCGGACAGCGCCCGCAGCACCGCTGGCTTTTACAGCAGCTGCCGAGGGAACGCCAGCAGAATAGTCGAGAACGGTTGCTTGGATGGGTCCCAAAGCAAATGCTTGGGGTGAAAAGCCTATGCTGATGGCGGCGCTGAGAGCGAGAGCCTTGACGAGGCGGGTGTTAAAGAAAGACATATTGCTCCTTATCAGTGATGCTAATAGATCACACTGGTTCAAGACTTTAACACTTTCAACGCTTAAAAAACTACCCTGTTTGTTCCTGTTGCGAGTTGGATTTATCCAACAGGTGAGCCAGTAGAGGGAAAAGTAGCACTGTGATGCTACCTGCCGCCACCAGAATTGAAGCGTTGGCAGAGCTTATGATCTCAGAGGTTGTCGCCACATCGGTGACGGCCACAATAATGGGTAGCGCGGTCGCGCCATATAAGCTGAGCTGGATTTTCTCTCGAGTTGTCTCGAGCCCGGAGCCAGTATTGGAGAAAATCTCGCGAAGTAAAATTGGTAGCCCGCGCGCGATATAGATGACCGGAATGAGAATCGCTAGACGCATGGGGTTGTCGACGACGGCGGCAGTGTCGATTGCCATACCCGAGCACACGAAGAAAACGGGAATTAATAGACCGTACCCAACGACATCGAGACGCTGTTCAAGAGCGTTGCGATATTTTTTCGGCACCAACTGACGCAGGATGAAACCAGCTGCAAACGCGCCCAAAACTACGTCGAGTTGGAAAGCGGCTGCGACCGCCATCAATATGGCGAGCATCCAAATTACCACGCGCAATACCATCTGATTCGTTGCGCTCGCTGAGCTAGTCATAGCTCTGCCCACCCATGGAACTAGATTCCTTACTGTCGCTGGAATTGCGGCGATGAGCACCGCAATCGCGAAGAATGAAAGCAGTACCGTGGCGGTTAGCCAGGTGGTGCGGGTAGAAAGCAGCAGAGCCATAGCGAAAATAGGGAAGATCTCGCCGATAGCGCCATGCACTAGCAGCGACTTGCCTACATTAGTATCCAGCATGTCCTGTTGTTTCATGATGGGCAAGAGCGTGCCTACGGCCGTCGATGTCACTGCGATTGCGAGCACCGTTGCGGTAGCCGATGTGCCATAATCTAAAATATAATTAGCGCCTATATAAGATAGAGCGATACATGCGAGCCATGTAACAGAGGCCGTGAATCCTTCACGGCTGCGCACAGTTGACACCTTGATCTCGTATCCAGCCAGTAGGAAGAGCATTCCTAGGCCCAGATCTTTAAGTAAAGAAACTCCACCTTCAATATCAGCGAGGTGAAGGGCATGAGGGCCAATGAGAGCTCCCAAACCAATAAGCAAAACCACAGCTGGAATACGCTTTCCAGTTAGCCAAGACAATATTGGGGCTAAGGAGGCCGCAGCCATGATCCACGCGAAGGAGACAAGCGTGCTGGTTTCCACGGAGCCGGCGGCCAGGAGGACGGGTTCTGAATCACCCAGAAAATTCTGCATTGCATTGATTTTAATGTGATCACCGGAGAAATCTCATAATAAGAATCAAGCCAATTTCTCAGGCACGGGTGAATATTCCTAAGGCTGGATGGTGCTACAGACAGCGCACCCAGTCAAGGGCAATGTGAGCTTCGTGCTTCTAGCGGTATTGGATGTCATCTCTTCCATTGTTAATTTCGCATTGCCACCTGTACCCCTGCGTTCTCGGAAGCTGCGATAAAGGGGGGAGGAAATTAAGCAAAGTCACATGACGGCAAAGATTATGGCTACGCCCTTAGGACTCCGTGATCCTAGCCGAATGAGCACGGCAGATATGAGGGCCGACGATAGGGGTGCATTCTGCACATCGAGTCCACACCAAGGGGCCCACGCGGTTAACACGAATCGAATTCTCCAAGCGTCAAAGCCTCATAGTTAAGGAATGACTCAGGATAAGACAGGTTGCGATTGTTGTTCACGCATAAAGGAGATGACGGAAGCGGGGTCCATGAGATAGATACTAAAAATCCGGCTATCGTTTGGAGTTCACTCACTAGGGATCGCTCTTAGGAATAAAAAAGTGCCCCAGAGAGGAATCGAACCTCCGACACCGGCTTTAGGAGAGCCGTGCTCTATCCACTGAGCTACTAGGGCAGCGGTAGGGTCAAAGCCCACCATCTAGGTAGCGTACCCGAATGCTAGGAAGTGGCCATAATTAGTACCCCTAGCAGCAAAAATATCTCGCCATTCCAGCCGGTGGCTATCTGGCCTATGCTTTTGCTTAGCCATAGAACCGTATAGAATCACCACTACTAACTAGTGCAGACGAAGTGTGAGGAAGGTTTAGATATGTCCAGCGAGGCGATTTTTCGCGATGTTACAGGAATTAGCGTATCGGCATCAATGATCGAGGAGGATGGCCACCAGTATCTCGCCCTTGATCTGATCGACGACGAGGGACATCCGCTCTCTCGTTTGCTCACCCTCAACCGGTATGACGCTAAACAGATGTCAATGGCATGTGAGCACTATTTACGTCAACAGATATCGGCTGATTTTACCGTCCTATCAGGGCACTTCACCTCTAGTGAACGTGAGAGCTTTGTGGATCCAGTGGATCCAGTGGATCCACAAGATGAGAATTAGATAAATGCGGACAGTTCTCGTGATCGGCATCGGTGCCGGCGACCCAGATTTTCTCACCCTACAGGCTAGCGCAGCTCTTAAACGCGCCCGAGCTGTTTTTGCTCTCGATAAAGGCGATACTAAGGCCGATCTCTTAGAGCTTCGGCGTCGTATCATCGAGCGCCATGCTCCACAAACACCGATCTATTCCGTGGAAGATCCTCCCCGAGATCGCAACCCTAAGAATTATGATGCCGAGGTACGCTCCTGGCACAGCGCTCGAGCGCACCTGTTGGCCTCAAGTATTCGAGACAATTCAGACGAGGACGATACGATCGCCTTTCTTGTCTGGGGGGATCCCTCTCTTTATGATTCCACCTTGCGCATTATCGAGAAAATGCGGGAGCTCGAGGGGCTAGAGATGGCAGTTGATGTTATTCCTGGCATTACTGCTATCCAAGTGCTGACCGCACGCCATGGACTGCTTCTCAATCGTATTGGTGAAGCTATTCATATCACTACCGGCCGCAACCTCAAAGATACCCGAGAGATAGAGCGCCGCAATTGTGTGGTTATGCTGGACGGCCACGCAGCTTGGCTGGAGAATTTTAGCCCTCAGACCTATATGTGGTGGGGCGCCTATCTGGGCACCGATAAGGAGGTACTGCGCCACGGGTATGTTTCAGAGATCGGTCACGAGGTGCGCGATCTCAAGCAAGATCTCCGTCAGCGCCACGGCTGGATTTTGGATATCTATCTCTTGCGAGAGCTATAAGGCGCTGAGCTCCTTATAGCGGCGCGCCACTTGACCGGCCGGAGGATTGGTGGCGTGGGATCCGTCAGAATACAGCACGGTGGGCACTACCCGATTGCCGCTATTGACGGATTCCACCCACGCTGCGGCTGTGGCATCAGCATCGACATCAACCGTGGTGTAGGGGATATTCTTGTGGTCCAAATCGGCCAGCAAGCGCTGACAGAACGGGCACCACGAGGTGGCATAGATGGTGATGGGGGTTGAACTCATGAATCAAATCCTTAGTCGCTGAAGATTTCTGTTGCTATTCTATCCCAGGTTTGAAAACAATAACGCTGGCCTGAACGGGAGATGGTCCAATCGGTGTGATCGGTGAGTCTAAAATCTTGGGGGATCTCAGGGGCTAGAACGGCTTTTTCACCAACTTCGATATCGGCGTCGATAAGTGTCCGAACAATGCGACCCACCTGGGGGAGTGTTTGCCGGTAAATCTCCCCACCCCCGATGATCCAGCCACGATCGGGTAGCTGAGCTAGATCGTGTATCACCCTGGCACCCTGCGACCACGCGCCGGGTTCGCGAGAGGAAATAATAATATTTTCCCGATGAGGTAGGGGACGCACGCTCAACGATTCCCACGTCTTGCGCCCCATAATGACAGTGTGGTTAAGTGTCTGTTCTTTAAAGAACCGCATATCCTCTGGCACATGCCACGGCATGGTAAGGCCATCGCCGATTATACGGTTGAGATTTTGCGCCCAAATAGCTCCTAGCATCTCTACACCGCCACCTGAGCCTTAATTACAGGGTGCGGATCGTAGCCTTCGAAAGCAATATCGTCGAAGGTGTAGGAGAATATATCTGGTGCCGTGCGTAATTTGAGCTGGGGATAAGGGCGGGGATCTCTGGATAATTGCAGGGCTACCTGCTCACGGTGATTATCGTAAATATGGCAGTCGCCACCGGTCCAGATAAATTCCCCGACGTCAAGACCAGCTTGCTGGGCAAATATGTGAGTAAGTAGAGAATAGGAAGCGATATTAAAGGGAACCCCGAGAAACATATCGGCACTACGCTGGTAAAGCTGGCAGGAAAGCTTGTTATCTGCCACGTACAGCTGGAATAAGAGATGACAGGGGGGCAGAGCCATATTGTCGAGCTCGGAAACATTCCACGCCGAGACAATATTGCGGCGGGAATCGGGGTTATTTTTCAATGTGGTGAGAGCTTGAGAGATCTGATCGATATGAGCCCCATTGGGGGTCGGCCAACTGCGCCACTGCACCCCATAGATGGGGCCTAGGTCCCCATTCTCATCGGCCCATTCGTTCCAGATGCGAATATTATTGTCCTGTAACCATCGCACATTTGATGAACCCTGCAAGAACCACAGTAATTCGCCAACAACTGAATGCACGTGCACTTTCTTGGTAGTAATAAGCGGAAACGATTGCGCTAAGTCAAAGCGCATTTGTTGTCCAAATAAGCTCGTCGTTCCCGTACCTGTGCGATCGTCTTTATGAGATCCATCTGAGAGAATTTTCCGCAGGAGATCCTCATAGGGGGTGGCAATAGTAGACACGGTGAACGCTCCTTTATCTCCGAGTTGTATTTATGCTCAGTGCACCATCGTACGTTTTTAAACCCGCCACACACCGAGTGAATCAAAGGTCTCGGGGTGCAGCGGGCTAAAGTCTAGAGGTGCATCTTAATAAGATCCGTGCTCATCTCGAAACTCAGTAGCCAGCTTAATGATCTCTTCCGCTAACTCTGGGCGGCAGATGAGAATATCTGGCATATAGGTATCTTTGTTGTTATAGGTTAATTCACTGCCATCGAGGCGCGAGCAATGCAGACCTGCGGCTTTACACACACCAACTGGGGCTGCGGAATCCCACTCGTACTGGCCGCCGGCGTGGATATAGGCATCATAATCACCCAGCAGAACGTGCATAGCCTTGGCACCAGCCGAACCTAAGGAGACCGAGGAGAAACCGAGGCTCTTTGTTACATGCTGGGCTACTGCGGGTGGGCGGTTGTGTGAAATTGCGATACGCTTGGACATCGGGCCGGTAACGGCACGGGCTTCGTCGGAATGGAAGACCACGCCAAGGTCGGGGAGACCAACTGCGGCATGAGTGGGAATCCCGTTCTCAACCAGTGCGATATGCACAGCCCAATCCTGACGTCCGGTGGCATATTCTTTAGTGCCATCGAGCGGATCGATGATCCAAACGCGCTCTTTACCTAAGCGCTCTGGGTTATCGGCTGCTTCTTCAGAAAGGAATCCGTCGTGTGGGCGGTGCTGGGCGAGAACGCGGGCGATCCAGTTTTGGGCAAGATCGTCGCCAGCATCGCCTAGGGCACGATCCCGCAGAACATCATCTGTGCGCACGCCTTTAAGGATATCGCCGGTGCCTTTGGCGATTCGGTAGGTCAACGTAGCATCATCAAATTGAGCAGTCATAGTTAACTAGTCTAGAGGGTCAGCGAAAAATTGAACATTATTGACAATGATCTCTCAGTGGATTCTGAGAAAGTTTTCGAGCGTTTTCAACCAGCTGTGCGCACCTGGTTCACCGATGTATTCGCCTCACCTACCTCTGTGCAGAATGCCTCATGGAAGGCCATTTCTGCTGGTGAAAATGCCCTCGTGGTTGCTCCAACCGGCTCAGGTAAAACGCTAGCAGCCTTCTTATGGTCACTTAACGAGCTTTCTACGACCTCAGGTCAAACCACACTAGCTGTGGCAAATAACACTTTCGACCCAGCGTCGGAATCAGATAAAGACGCAGGTGTAGGCGTTAAGGTCCTCTATATCTCTCCACTGAAAGCGCTCGGAGTCGATGTCGAGCGCAACCTGCGCGCCCCTCTTATCGGAATCGCGCGCACCGCAGCCAATCTCGGACTCGCGCACCCTACTATTACCGTTGGTGTTCGCTCGGGCGACACCCCAGCCGCCGAACGCGCAGCTCAATTACGTAACCCACCAGATATTCTTATTACCACCCCAGAGTCTGCCTACTTGATGCTGACGTCCAAGGCGCGAGGCATCCTCACAACAGTGCGCACCGTGATTATTGACGAGATTCACGCCATAGCGGGTTCCAAACGCGGGGTGCATTTGGCCCTCAGCTTAGAACGCCTCGAGCGCCTGATTGCAGCCGAGGGCACGAACCGGAGCGGACTCCAGCGCATCGGGCTTTCAGCAACCGTGCGGCCGATTGAGACAGTAGCCCAATTTCTAGGCGGCGATCGTCCTGTGCAGATTATTAACCCCCCAGCAACTAAGAGCTTTGATCTCGTGGTCCGCGTGCCCGTGGAGGATATGTCGGATTTGCCCACACTCGATCAATCTCTCACAGCTAATGATGAACTGATCGACGATTCTTTAGGGCTCAGTAGCAATACCGACGAAACTATGATGATCGGCGGGGATCAGCGCACTGGCTCCATCTGGCCACATATAGAAGCCATGCTCTACGACGAGGTCATGGACCACCGATCCACGATCATCTTTGTCAATTCCAGACGCAGCGCCGAAAAGCTCGCCGCGAGGCTCAACGAACTCTATGTCACAGAGCATTCGCCCGAGGTGCTTGAGACCCCAGCACAAAGTACGATTCCGGCCCAGGTGATGCCGAGTAAGGATGCGATCAAAGATGCGGGGTTGGTGATCGCCCGAGCGCACCACGGCTCGGTGAGCAAAGACGAGCGCGCCACCACCGAAACCATGCTCAAAGAAGGAGCACTCCGCGCCGTGGTGTCCACCAGCTCACTCGAACTAGGCATTGATATGGGAGCAGTGGACTTAGTCATTCAGGTCGAAGCTCCGCCATCGGTGGCATCAGGGCTGCAACGAGTAGGGCGCGCCGGGCACGTGGTGGGAGCTGTTTCACACGGCTCTTTCTACCCCAAACATCGCTCGGATCTCGTGCAAACAGCAGTGACTGTTAAAAGGATGCGGGGCGGCCGTATTGAGGCACTGCATATCCCGCGCAACCCCCTCGATGTGTTGGTTCAACAGACTGTCGCCCAGGTGGCGGTCGAGGATATCGATGTCGAGGAATGGTATGCGACTGTTATACGCGCTTTTCCCTACCGCACGCTGCCGCGTGAGGTCTACGATGCCGTGCTCGACTTAGCCAGTGGAGTGTACCCTTCCACTGATTTTGCGGAACTGAAACCCCGCATAGTCTACGATCGCATCACTGGCACGTTATCTGCCAGACCTGGGGCCCAGCGTGTTGCGGTGACCAGTGGCGGCACGATTCCCGATCGGGGCTTATTCGGGGTCTATCTCGTAGGCGGCGAGGTCGGCGCACGCCGTGTGGGTGAACTCGATGAGGAGATGGTATATGAATCTCGGGTTGGTGATGTATTCACTCTTGGAGCGTCGAGCTGGAGAATTGAAGAGATCACTCGCGACCAGGTATTGGTTAGTCCCGCACCAGGGCATTCGGGGCGCCTGCCGTTTTGGGTGGGCGATCAGCTCGGTCGCCCAGCGGAATTAGGAAAAGCGGTCGGCGCTTTCCGACGCGAGATCTTTTCTACACCACATGCTCTCGAGGAGATTGCCACCCTCGACCATAATGCCCGCGAGAATATCGTTCGTTTTCTCCAGGAACAGCACGAAGCGACAGGGGTCATCCCCGATGAGCGCACCTTTGTTCTGGAACGTTTCCGCGACGACCTCGGAGACTGGCGGGTCGTTTTACATACGCCGTTCGGTCGCGGGGTTAATGCCGCGTGGGCGTTAGCTGTGGGCTCGGAGATTGCGCAGCGCACAGGAATAGATGCGCAAGCAGTGAGCTCGGACGATGGGATTGTGCTGCGGTTGCCTGATGCTGATGTGGAACCTGGGGCTGAACTATTCCTCATTGACCCCGATGCAATCGAGCATATTGTGACCGAGCAGGTTGGCAATTCGGCGCTCTTTGCCTCGCGTTTTCGTGAATGTGCCGCCCGTGCGCTGTTATTGCCGAGACGTCATCCGGGCAAGCGCGCACCACTATGGCAGCAGCGGCAGCGGGCCGCCCAGTTACTCGATGTGGCTCGGAAATATCCGACTTTCCCCATTATCTTGGAGGCAGTACGCGAATGCTTGCAGGATGTTTATGATCTACCGAGTCTGGTAGGCGTTCTCGAAGACCTCAAGCTCAAGAAAACGCGCATTGTTGAGATCACAACTGAGCAGCCCTCGCCATTCGCGGCCTCGATTCTTTTTAGTTATACCGGTGCCTTTGTCTACGAGGGCGATAGCCCCTTAGCTGAAAAACGAGCAGCCGCCTTGGCCCTCGACCCAGCCCTCTTGGCCAAACTCATGGGCACAGTGGAATTGCGGGAGCTCCTTGAACCTGAGATTATCGCCGAAGTAGACGCCCAGCTGCGTCGTATTAGCACGGATCGCCAGGCCCGCAACCCCGAGGAATTTATAGATGCCTTGCGCATTTTAGGGCCTATTGCTGATCTGAATGAGCATATTAGCTTTGATACCAGCACGGCTGAACTCCTCAAACAATTCCCCAACAGGATCATGCAGGTACGCATTAACGGCCTCGACCATCTGGCACAGGTAGCCGACGCGGCTGTTTTACGCGATGGTCTTGGCGTCCCCGTACCGAGAGGGGTGGGAGCACAGATTGAGCCAGTGACTGATGCTCTTGACCAATTAGTAGCCAGGTGGGCTCGCACCCGCGGACCATTTGTGCTCTCAGATCTCCAAAACGCTTTTGGACTCGCTGCGAGCGTCGCTTTTGCTTCCTTAGAAAAACTCATGGAATCTAAGGCCATTATCGCTGGCCATTACCGTAAGGGAATTGAGGCGGAAGAGTATATTGCCAGTGAAGTGCTCCGCATAATTCGGAGTAAATCGCTGGCGAAATTGCGCAGCCAAACCGCCCCCGTGTCACCTTCTGCCTTTGCCCGGTTTCTCTCGTCGTGGCATCAAGTGGCTGCCGTGGGCAGCGAGCCTGAACTCTATGGTGTGGATGGGGTGTACAGCGTTATCGAGCAGCTCGCCGGCGTCCGGTTGCCGGCGAGTGCCTGGGAGGAGTGGATCTTCCCCAACCGCGTGCGAAACTACAACCCGGCGGACCTTGATGAACTGACCTATAACGGTGAGGTACTCATCATCGGCCAAGGTAAGGCCGGGGCCGGAGATCCATGGCTGACCTTGGTTCCAGCTGCCTACGCAGATTCTCTGATCACCGACCCCAGCGATTATTCGTTGACTGATTTACAAGAAAGTGTATTAACTCAACTGGGCACTTCTGGCAGTCATCTCTACCAGGAGCTCAGATCGGATGCCCTTGATAAGGACCTGAGGGAGGCGCTATGGGGTCTCTTTGAATTGGGGCTGGTGTCTCCCGATAGTTTTCGCCCTATTCGCGCCCGCCTGGCAGGGGGAAAGAATACCGCGCATAGGGCCAAGCGCACCCCGAACCGAAGCAGGGGGCGCTTTCGAGGAATGCGCAGTCAAGTCCCCACTCACACCACGCCTCCCGATATGGTGGGACGGTGGGGGCGCACGATAGCCGCCTCCACGGATGCCACGTCGCGGGCCTTTACGCTCGGTGAAACACTACTGGATCGCTATGGAGTGGTAACTCGTGGTAGTGCGATGGGTGAAGATATCGTTGGTGGCTTCGCCTTGGTGTACAAGGTTCTCAAGCAGTTCGAAGAATCTGGCAAAGCGATGCGCGGGCACTTAATTGAAGGTATGGGCGCTACTCAATTTTCAACACCGGCGATTATCGACCGTTTGCGTGGTTATGACGATAGTGCCGATATTTCAGGATGGCCGTCGGGTGCGAAGAACCCTGAGGTTGTGGTTCTTGCCGCAGCCGATCCTGCCAATCCTTATGGGGCCGCTATCGCCTGGCCAGAACGGGGTTTAACGCGGGCTGCTGGATCCCTTGTTGTGCTCATCGATGGCCTCCTCGCGGCTTATATGACTCGAGGAGGAAAGAACCTCATCCTGATGGACACCCCCGAGCCAGCTTATGATTTGGTCATTAATGCCCTCGGAGAAAAGGTGCGTTCCCGGCTGGTTATCGAGAAAGTCAACGGAGATTCAGCTTTGGAGTCGCCTCTCCTTAAATCGCTGAAAGAGGCTGGTTTATCCATCAACCCACGGGGACTGGTCTTGATGCACCAGCCTACCCCGCGCCGCAATACACGAGGGCGACCAGGGCGGAGTTTAGACGATGCATCTGCTGATCTCAGCTTCGATGACTAGTGATCGCTAAGATGAGCCCTATGCGTACTATCCTCAATATCATTTGGGTCCTCTGCGGAGGCCTGTGGTTAGCATTGGGCTATTTTTTAGCGGGAATTATCGCTTTCCTTTTCGTAATTACCGCCCCAATTGGGGTGGCTAGCTTCCGTATGGCCAGCTATGCGCTCTGGCCTTTCGGCCGAGTCGTGGAACCCCAAGCAACAAACGGCTTGAGCGATGTAGCCAATATCCTCTGGTTCCTAGTAGCAGGCTGGTGGCTGGCCCTCAACCATATTATGACCGCTGCAGCGCAAGCAGTCACCATTGTGGGGATCCCACTAGCTATAGCTAATATCAAGATGATTCCGGTGAGTCTGTTCCCGTTCGGGAAACGAATTGTCGCCGCTGATCAGTCCTCCCAACCGCGCGGTATTCTTTAATGCCCGAGGGTGATTCCGTCTTCCGATTAGCCCGACGCCTGCAATTTATGAGCGGACGGGAAGTTATCTCTAGCGATATTCGGGTTCCCCGATTCGCCCTTGCGGATTTCAGTGGTCGACAATGCGAGAAGGTGTGGCCCTATGGCAAGCACCTGTTTATGGCTTTCGGTCCAGATATTCTGCAGACCCACCTCAAAATGGAGGGAACATGGTCGGTTCACCGCTTAGGCGATCGATGGCGAAAGCCAGCTTTTACCGCCCGCGTGGTACTCAGACTGGCAGATCCCCCCAACGATCCCATCGAAATAGTGGGTCATTCTTTAGGACTGGTCAGAGTAATCAAGGCGAGTGAATATGACGAAGCGATTGGTTATTTGGGACCTGACGTTCTAGCCCCTGAGTTTGATGCCGCCGAGGCTAAAAGACGCCTCCTTTTAAGGCCGGATCGAACGATCGGGGCAGCTCTGATGGATCAGAAAAATCTAGCTGGAGTAGGTAATGAGTACCGAGCCGAGATTCTTTTCCTGGCTGGTTTGCACCCGTTACGCCGTGTTGGAGATGTTGATATCGATCAAGTGTTAGCAATCACTCGACGGTTGATGTGGTCCAACAGGCTATCGACCACCCGCGTGAGTACAGGGGTTAAAATCCCCGGCCAAACCTCCTATGTCTTCGGTCGTAATCGTAAGCCGTGTCGACGGTGTGGCACGCTGATCGAAAAAGGGAAATTGGGTGGCAAGGACGCGCACGGGGAAGAAGGGGAGCTCGAACGCATTATTTGGTGGTGCTCTCAGTGCCAACCTAATACATAGCAAAACCGGCCCAATAAGAGGGCCGGTTATGCTATGTCATGGTTTTAGCGATGGTTGCGATACCAGGTAATGAGCTGATCGGTGGAGCTATCGCCAGAATCTACAGTTTTCTCGCCAGAGACTGCTGGAGCCAGGTCATTAGCCTGCTGCTTGCCTAGTTCTACACCCCACTGGTCGAAGGAATTGATATCCCAGATGACTCCTTGAACAAAAGTGATGTGTTCATAAAGGGCAATCAAGGCACCGAGTACCTGTGGGGTCAATTCCTTAGCCAAAATAGTGGTGGTGGGGCGATTGCCCGGCATCACCTTGTGATTGACCAATTCGCTCTTAACACCTTCGGCGGCGATTTCTTCGGCGGTCTTGCCAAAAGCTAGAACCTTGGTTTGAGCAAAGAAATTGCTCATCAGAAGGTCATGCATGGAGCCAGATCCACTAGCGGTAGGAAGATCTTCCTTGGGGCGGGCGAATCCAATGAAATCAGCAGGGATCAGTTTGGTTCCCTGGTGAATCAGCTGATAAAAAGCGTGCTGGCCGTTGGTGCCGGGTTCACCCCAGTAAATCTCACCGGTCGAGGTAGTCACAGCGGTGCCGTCATGGCGCACAGACTTACCGTTGGATTCCATGGTGAGCTGTTGCAAATAAGCAGGGAAGCGCCCTAGGTCTTCAGAATAAGGTAGGACCGCGTGGGTCTCCGCACCGAAGAAATTATTATATAGAACTCCCAAAAGGCCCATTAGAACAGGAATATTTTCTTCCAAGCTGGCGGTGCGGAAGTGCTTATCCATGGCATTAAAGCCCTCGAGGAAGCGCATAAAATCGCGGGGGCCGATAACAGCCATCAGGGCCAGACCGATGGCAGAATCGACAGAGTACCGGCCTCCGACCCATTCCCAGAAGCCGAACATATTCTTGGTATCAATACCGAATTCGGCAACCTTCTCAGCATTCGTGGAAACCGCAACGAAATGCTTGGCCACTGCTTCTTCGGCGCCGAGCTTTTCTACCAGCCACCGCTTTGCAGCATGAGCATTCGCTAGGGTTTCCTGGGTGGTGAAGGTTTTCGAGGCCACGATAAAGAGAGTGGACTCAGGATCGAGATCATCGAGCGCCGCAATCATATCGGCAGGATCAACATTGGAAACAAATGTGGCATTGATACCGGCAGTGGCATAGCTGCGCAGTGCTTTGGTGGCCATGGCTGGACCCAGATCGGAGCCGCCAATACCGATATTGACTACGGTTTTGATGGTGTGTCCGGTGTAACCTAACCAGCTACCCGAGCGCAGAGAGGTTGCGAAGTCGCGCATCCGGCTGAGGACCTCGTGCACATCGGCGGCGATATTCTGGCCGTCAACCTTGAGGCTTTCTTCCACAGGTAGGCGCAGGGCGGTGTGGAGAACGGCGCGGTCTTCGGTGTTATTGATGTGTTCGCCGGTGAACATCTCCTCGATACGTCCGGAGAGATTGGCGGCTTCAGCGACCTTGATCAGGGCTGCGAGGGCCTGGTCATTGATCAGGTTTTTCGACAAATCGACGTGTAATCCTGCGGCTTCGAAGCTGAGGCGGGAAGCGCGCTCACTGTCAGCGCTAAAAAGCTCGCGCAAAGTGGTCTGCTCGAGTTCTTTATGGGCAACGCTGAGTTCTTTCCACGCTGGGGAGCTAGTGATATCAAGGGACATGAGAATATCTCCATTCATGACGATTACTGGTTTCGCACAATGCGAAAGATCCTAAAAGTCTACGGTAGTCGATAATGATATTAAGTAGTGACCTCGAGGGAGCTCAAGGTGGTCAACACCATAGTTGAGGCTAGGTGGATTTTGTGCCGAGCTTCCCGCGACCCATGCGCAATAAGATCTGCGCTAAGCTCGGGCCTTCATCGCCCAATTCGGCGTGAAACTGATTGATAATTGCCAGTTCGCGGGTGTGAACGAGACGCGTGCCGCCAGCGGACATCCGCGTGCGTCCAATCGCCTTGGAAATCTCAGTGCGACGCTTCACCGCATCAAGGATCAGACGGTCGAGACGATTAATCTCTTCGCGGTACAGCTGGATCTCGCGATCCGTGAGGGGATCGTCGGTGCCTGAGGGAAACCGAACCTCGAAGTGGGGATCAGAATCGTTCATGGTTACCTATTGTGCCACGCTAGAAGGCAAGAAGGTAGAGGGAGAACATCTTGTGTCCTTTTGGCGTTGTACATTAGAGGCACTATGAATGACAATCACTCGCCATTTTCCCCCTCCCGCCGCCATCGTGACATATCCAACCCCAGTCACCCGGTGCGAGATGAGCCAGATCTGCTTACCGGTTTAAATCCGCAACAAGAGGCCGCGGTGAAACATCAGGGATCCCCACTGCTGATCGTGGCCGGTGCTGGTTCTGGCAAGACCGCGGTGCTGACGAAGCGCATCGCCTATCTCATGCGGTATCGCGATGTCCATCCCGGCCAGATTCTTGCCATTACCTTTACCAACAAAGCCGCAGCCGAAATGCGAGAGCGTGTCACTGAGCTCGTTGGCACGGTGGCTCAACGTATGTGGGTGTCTACCTTTCACTCGACGTGTGTGCGCATTCTGCGCGAGCAGTCACATTTGGTGGCGGGGCTAAACGCAAATTTCACCATCTATGATGCAGACGATTCGAAACGGCTGATCGGCATGATAGCCAAAGATCTGCAGCTGGATTTAAAGCGTTTTAGCCCCCGTATGCTCGCCGCCCATATATCGCAGTGGAAAAATGAACTAATCACACCTGAACGGGCACTCGCGGACGCAGAGGCAATTAAAAATCCCTTTAATACCACTGTAGCCGAGGTTTTTGCGGAATATCACAGGCGGTTGCGCAGTTCCAATGCACTCGACTTCGATGATCTCATCGGTGAAGTGGTGCGTATCTTCACCGAGTATCCCGACGTGGCTGCGTTTTACAGGCGCCGATTTCGGCACGTGCTGATCGACGAGTACCAAGATACTAACCACGCGCAGTACCGCATGATCGCGTTGCTGGTGGGCACTGGTGACGATGCCTCAGAATTGTGCGTGGTAGGTGATAGTGACCAGTCGATTTATGCTTTCCGTGGGGCAACAATTCGCAATATCGAGGAATTTGAGCGAGATTATCCCCAAGCAAGCACGATCCTCCTAGAGCAGAACTACCGCTCCACCCAGACCATTCTTTCAGCCGCTAATGCACTAATCGCCCAGAATGACAATCGGCGCGAGAAGAAATTATGGACCGATCTTGGAGTCGGTGACCAGATCACGGGCTATGTAGCTGATAATGAGCACGATGAAGCGCGCTTTGTGGCTGCTGAAATTGATAAGCTCACCGATCGCGGACGCAATTACTCCGATATGGCTGTGATGTATCGTACTAATAACTCCTCGCGCGCCCTGGAAGATATCTTTATTCGAACGGGCATTCCCTATAAGGTGGTTGGCGGTACGCGGTTCTATGAACGTAAGGAAATCCGCGATATTATCGCCTACCTCAAGGTTATCGATAATCCGGACGATGAAGTATCCCTGCGCCGCGTGATCAACACTCCACGGCGCGGGATCGGGGATCGGGCTATTGCGATGCTTACTATGCATGCAGAAAGCACTGGAGTCTCTTTCTCCCACGCGCTCAAAGACGCCGTCGAGGGAAGAATCGCCCTGATGACCTCGCGGGTGCACAAAGCTCTTGCAGGCTTCGTGGAGTTGATCGAGCATCTGCGCACATTCGCACAAGGAGCGGTTGACGATGTCACCCAGCTTCCCAATATTGGCGATATTATCGCCGAGATTCTCGAAACCACAGGGTATCAGGCGGAACTGGAAGCTTCGAGTGATCCTCAGGATGGGGCGCGCTTGGATAACCTCAATGAACTGGTATCCGTGGCCCGCGAATTTTCCTCGGAGGCTGCCAATCTTTTGGCCTATGAACGGATGGGAACCGATGAGGAACTAGAAGAAGAGATAGGAAGCGTAAAGGCCTTCTTGGAGAAGGTATCTTTGGTGGCTGATGCCGATCAGATCCCGGAGCACGAACAAGGTGTGGTCACATTGATGACCTTACATACCGCCAAAGGCCTAGAGTTCCCGGTGGTTTTCCTCATCGGGTGGGAAGATGGGCAATTTCCGCATATGCGCGCTCTCGGGGATCCACGGGAACTCTCAGAGGAGCGTCGATTAGCTTATGTCGGTATTACACGAGCGCGGGAGCAGCTCTATATTTCGCGCGCTATGATTCGATCTTCCTGGGGTAATGCGGTGAGTAACCCGCCGTCTCGATTCATTGGCGAAATTCCGGAAGATCTTATTCACTTCCAGCGGGTGGAACCTGAGAGATCTGAATGGTCAGGTGGGTCGAGTGCCCCGTATATTCCTCCGCAGCGCTCAACGCGGCAGCGGCCCTTGGGTGGGCCGAAGACGCAAGCACGTGACCTTCATCTCGAGGTCGGTGATCGTGTGAATCACGCTAAATATGGGCTCGGAACTGTGATGGAGGTAGGCGGAAGTGCCGCACATACCACCGTGATGATCGATTTTGGTTCTTCCGGAAAAGTTCGTCTGATGCTCATTGGCGGAGTTCCGTTGGAGAAGCTATAGGGATATGGGGGCCATATCTCATGGCCCCTATTTCTAATCCTGTCGGTACTTCACCAGATCGCGCGGACGGCCGAGGAAGGCCCCCAGCAGCCCCGCCACGGCGGGAAGCACTAGAAGGAAGAGAATGACGATCGGCCACGAACCTTGGTATAGCCCCCGGCCACCCAAAGAGATGAGTTCGCCGTTGATATCATATTCGCTACTGTCGAGTAAAATATAACCGAGCCCATGTCCTAAGATCAGGGCTGGAATAGTAGCCAATAATGTGGTGATAATTCCATAAAAGGCGCTGATTGCGCTGAGCAGCTTCGGCGCGGCGCCGAGAGTGAATAGTTGTTCGTTCTGCTGCCTCATTGTTGGCGCTGCCAGAATGATCATCAGAGCTACAATCACAATGAATAATGCCGCTAGGTAGAGGTACTCTGCCTGGAATTGCGATTCTGGGAAGTAGGAGGTGTAGTAATAATCGTCGACCATTTCGGAGATCTTGTTGAGTATCTTCGATGAGGGAATCTCGGGGAAGTTGACCGCGTAGGTTGAGGTGTCGAACTTGATGGTCTGATTCTGCTGGATGAGCGCTTGGGCAGCCTGTGGGCTCAGGATCCACCCATTATAGAATTCGGGCAGAACAGCCGCGAAGGGGAGTTGGGCTCGTCCAATGGTATGGACTCCCTCGTCTTGGGGAAGTTCACTCAGAATAAAGTCTGCCGTGGCGCCCTCGTGGACGATGGCGCTACTTCCCAAGACTCCACCTGCTGCAAGAACGTCAGCGGCGCGGGCACGTTGCTCTGGACTTAAGGTAAAGAGGTCCAGGATTCCGTTATCGGCCTCTCCTAATACTATTGTTGAGATGCCTGATTGCAGATTCACAGTGGGATTTAATATCTTATGTCGACAGTGCCGAGCCGCCTCAGGAGAATCAGTAGGCGATTGACCTTGATAGGAGAAATGAGACCAATCGTGAGCGCGGCAGCCATCTGCAATCTCCAGGGAGAAATCTGACCAGTCCGAGGTCGTCAGGGTTGGCAGTGGGGTAATAGTGGCGCCGGCGACAACTTTTTCGATATTTTCATCGCGGGCGGATAAGGCGCTGGCGATATCCGGAGATGTTTTCTCGGTAGCACTCCCAATGGTGACAAGTGTTTCCGAGAATGTTTTAGCCTCGACGACGCGCCACGGACTAGAGTAGCCGAGGCCGGCGACTGTGAGGAAGGTTGTTATTGTTGCAATGGCCAAAAGCGCCATCACGATGGAGCTCGAGCGCAGGGCTTGCCTTCTCACGAGCCGAGCTGCCAGACGTGCGGATAGTGGTTTTCTGATCAGCCCCGCAAGGTAGATCAACCCCGGAACGCAGCCGATGAGACCGAGTATTCCTCCCACTGTGAGCAAGAACTGGATGGCTGCAAGGGCCATGACAGTGTCCCCACTGGAATAGGCTACGGCCTCGGAAGAGTGCGGTAAGGAATGCAGGGCGATAGCACCAATAATGCTCAGCAGGAGCAGCACAGGACCGATGGTCATCCACTTGTGCCAGCGCAGAATCTGGTCGGAGCGATTCAGGGTAACCCCAGCGATAGGGGACCCGCGACTAGCCAGGAGGGCGGGCACATATGCGGCTCCTATACCCCCAGCTACAGCGGTAACGAACACTAATAGCTGAAGCAGCGGGGCAAAATCTAAGCTGAAATCAGGAAAGAGGTACGTCCACCGAAAAAAGAAGGTACCCAATCCGATGACCAGCCCCAGGGTGGCGCCGATAAGAGCGGTGACGAGGCCGTAGCTTAAAACCGCGAGGCGAATATGGCGTCGGGAAGCGCCCTGGGTGCGCATCTGGGCGTAGACCTCGGCCTGTTTCGTGGCCGCAATAGCAAAAACAGGAGTGATCACACTCATCATGATCAGCAAGAGAATGAGGATAAAAGTGAATGATATGAACAACCACATCACAGACTCTGCTGCGTAGGAAGAATTAAAGTCCTTCAAGTCAAAACCTGGATAGAGTTCTTCGTCAGGGATATCCGAAGCCGATTCCATGACAGCTTCCGATTGCACCACCATGCCGCGGGCATTGGCCTGCTTCACGGTGGACCAGCTCGGGGTTTCGGCATCCCTGAGGACCCACTGGGTGTTGGCTGATTGGGCCACGTCGTCGACAGAGAGCAGGGAGCCGATGAGCACGAAGCTGTCCCAGCCTGGCGATATGGATTTTACTGTGAGGGTGGTTGTGGCTGCACGGGTGCTATCAATGAGCCGATTTTCCGTCACCCTCAGCGTATCTCCTGGCCGCAGCCCTAACCGTCCCGCTGATCCTTCGCCAATGATAATCTCTCCTGGGTTTAATGAAGGCGCCCGTTCGAGGGCCTGATTATCAGGGATATGCGTGATCTGGAGTGTAGTATTTCTGCCGTCGATAGTAGCGAGAGCCTCTGCTGTGGCAACGGGCTCGAGCTGAGCGCGTGCACCAAAGATCCGAGCTTCTGAGCGGGGATCTGTGCGGGCATCGGACTCGTTAGAGCATTCGTAGTTATACCCGGTGATATCTTGTTTACACTGGCCTCCGAGAGACTCTACGACAGTTGTGTCGGCGCGAAGATCCGAGAGGCTCATACGCGACTGGTCCATGGCGATATTAAAGCTCACCACCGCTACGGGGATAGTAACGAGCAATATACCAGCAATACTTCTCCATAGGTGCGCTCTTAAGTCTCGAAGCGTGGGCCTAAGACTGGCTATATACGCGCTCATTAGAACTCCTTCACTGAGATTTTGCCGTCACGGACATGGACAATGCGGTCAGTCCAGGCCGCTAAACGAGGTTCGTGGGTCACCAGAATTCCTGCGGCACCGCGATCAACTCGATCTCGGAGGACTTTCATTACCTCTTCGCTGCTGGAGGTGTCCAAAGCCCCTGTGGGCTCATCAGCAAGCACGATACTTCGAGGACCAATGAGGGCTCGAGCAATGGCGACGCGCTGCGCTTGCCCACCGGAGATCTCCCCTGGGTATCGGTCGAAGGTGTCCGAAAGTCCCACTTCCTCCAAAGCCGCGGCGATATCGTCGGTGAGGCTGGCAAAGGAAGCACCCTCAAGCTCTAGAGGGAGCGCAATATTCTCGGCTACTGTCAGCGTTGGTATGAGGTTATAGCGCTGGAAAACTACTCCGATGTGTTGGCGACGCAGTCGGGCAGCATAAGCATCATTCATATTGGAGGTATCAACACCATCAATAAGAACCCGCCCTGATGTAGGTTGTTGTAATAAACCCGCAACATTGAGCAAGGTGGATTTCCCTGATCCGGATGGTCCCATGACGGCGACAAGCTCGCCTTGACCCACTGTGAGATCGATATGATCGAGGGCCACGACGCGCCGGGCGCCGGAGCCGAATACGCAAGAGATGCCGTTGAGTTCGATGGGGTACATTACCGTTCTCCTTGGTGGGTGGGGCAGGGGTGGAGGGATTCGATGCGATCGAGCCAGCGAGCCTGAGCTTCGAGAGTGTAGATGCGGTGTTCGATCAGCAGACGTCGCGGGAGGCGTTGGTGGGGTAGCTCTCGAGCCTGCTTATTTAAGATGCGAAGCTGGCCTAAAATTTCGGAGCGCTGATTATCGAGTAGATCGATGAGGTCGATGGATGGGTCGGCAATAGCGAGGTAGATCTTTGTTTCTAATTCATCTCTTTCGCTTAACGGGGTAGATACTGGGCGCCTAAACCACTCGCGGACGAGTTCAGCGCCTTGTTCGGTGATGAGGTAACTTTCCGATTGGTGTCCGTTGGCGCCAGTGATGGGGCCAGCTGCAGTGATGAGCTGATCTCGTTCGAGCCTCTTGAGGGTCTGGGTTACTTGCCCCATATTGAGGGTTTGAGTGTGGTCGGTCAGTTCGAGGAATTGCGCTTGCAATTGACTGGGTGTGAGGCGTTGTCTGAGCAGTAGCGCAAGGAGTGCTTGCTTGATAGCCATGGTGCTGCCTTCTCCTAAGAATAGAGGTTACTGAGTAACTAACTTTGAGGTTACCGAGTAACTTAAGAGTAGGGCAAGTGACTGTGGGTTAAGACACAAAAATCCCCCAACCTCTTCAGAGGTGGGGGGTGATCTAGTGAGCCAACTTAAGCGACGAAAACGCCACGTTCAGCTAGCCACGGCACCGGGTCGATAGGACCTTGACCCGCAGGGTGAACCTCGAAATGAAGATGAGATCCAGTTGACCAACCACGAGAGCCCATGCCAGCAATACGCTGGCCAGCATCTACATGCTGACCAACAACGACCTCGACGGTCTCCATATGGCCATAAACGGTGATCGTTCCATCGTCATGCAGTACTCGAACCCAGTTGCCAAAACCTGATGCGGGACCAGCGTCAATAACAGTACCTGACATGGCAGCAACGATGGGAGTCCCCATAGCATTCGCGATATCGATACCGTTGTGCATGGTTCCCCATCGCGCACCAAAACCTGAGGTGAATAAACCCTCAGCAGGCTTTACAACAATATTTTTAGGGGTCCTAGCAAGATGATCAGCCTCTTCGACCTGAGCGGAGAAAGCGATAGCTTTGATCAGTTGGTCGGTGAGGTTAAAAGCCGGCTTGAATTCCGCAAACTCCAGAATTTGAGGAGCAGCAAGATCTGCGGCCGGGACATCATTAGCGGCGAGCTTAATAGCGGGCGAGCCGGACTGGGGTGCTGCGGCTAAGGCGGCGCCAGTGGCGCCCGCAGAGGAAGCGATGCCAGTAGCAGCTGCAACGAAAGCTACTCTCCCGCGGACTGGGTTGATCTGCTTGCGGTGCTTGCCCCCACTCCGAGTTCGTGGCTGATGCATGAAGCTAACTTCCCTTTGCTTGTTGGAAACCTGACGGACAATAAAATTTGCGTATTGTCCTCTATGAACACGCATTATCGCTGGTGTTACATCTTAATCACGATTGTAACCAGTTTGTTATGTACTGCGATATAACACTAGCTGTTAGCGAGGCGATAGGCAAGCCAATTGCGAAGAAAAAATACTTCTTATCAATCGTGATACCCCTCATCTTATTGCTGGTGGTTCACACAGTGCCTATCGATTGCTCGCCTACTCTTAGACATATTCTTCTAGTGCCTTAATAAGTATATGGACTGCAGCTGACGCATGCCCCACATTCTTTGAGGTTGTGCTTAGGAGATAGGTTGAGCGGGGTCCTTCTCTTATCCCCAAAATTCCCGCGGTGACGCGTGAGCAGTGGCTACCGGGTAAGGGTAGGAGAGTAAGCTTAATCTCTTCCGATTTCACAAACTTGCCACCACAGCCAGTATTCACTCCATATTGCCGCGTTTAAGAGATTCCCTAGTTCGAGGCAGATAGATATCCTCGGCACCACCCGTACGGGAGGTTTGGACTTGTGAGGGTGTGCGCATTCGAGGTGTAGATTGATTTAAATTTTTCAGGGGTGGCCGCGTCTTTCTGGCTGATCCCCACAGGTGATGGCAGACTGGAAAGAATGAGCAAAAAGACCGGCCCGAGTGTCGAACCGCAGCGTATTCGTCGCCCGCGAACAGCGGTGAGATCAACCGCTCCCGCTTCACGCACGAGCACGTCGAAGAAGAAAAGTGCCAGGATCTCTTCCACGGACAAGATTCCAGCTGATCTGAGTATAAAAGCTAAAATTCGTCATATCCTCTTTACCTTGACGGTTCCCATAGCAGTTATTCTGGGTGTGATAATTTCTGGCGCCCTGCTTATTTTACTTCTCACTGAAACCTCCATGGCGGCTCTACCTGCCACGATTGCGTTGGGTTGGTTAGCTTTTAATGCTGCGCCCCTCAGCGGTGAGGATGTGGTGATCTCCTACGTACCCCTCGCGCCTCCTCTCCTCTTCGCTTGTGTGCAGGCTCGAACGGTCTACCGTTTGATTAAGGACCGCGTCAGCCTTTATGATCTCGCGGTTATTGCCTGTGCGGTCCTTGGTATACCCACTGCCTTGACGCTGATCGCCGCCGGGATGCTCTTTGATGCTTCCGTCGTTTTCCCAGTTGCGGTGCCACCGTTGCTGCACGCAGTGGGGGCTACAGTCCTTCTGCATCTGCTTGCTCTGGTTGTGGGAATGGGCCCACGGTTGTGGCGCGCCCTGATAAAGCGAGCAGGTCTGTCGCCGAACCTGATTGACGGAGCAGTAGCCGCAGTCCGTTTTATTGCTTATTGCCTTGCGGCAAGCTTAGTGGTCCTTCTTATATCCTTAGGCTTCCACTATCACGTGCTATCCGAGCTTGTGCAGGTATATTCACCGTGGGGCATCGTAGGAGCGAGTATTCTCAGCCTCCTGTATGTGCCGAATTTTATGATCGCTACTTTAGCTTTGCTCTCTGGTTCAGAAGCGATTATCGGCCAGGCAACTATCAGCCTCTTTGGGATTAATCTGGTGGCCCTACCACCGCTACCGCTTATGGCCGCGATTCCTCAGTCTGCTCATAGTGTCGCACCTAGTCTATTAGCTATACCTGCTGGTGTAGCAATTTATGTCGCTGTAAAGGCGCGGTTGAACGCTCTAGAATCTGCCGTAGCTGTGAGCGTGGCTACTGTACTCAATGCGGCCCTTATTTACTTCGGACGGGGCGAATTGGGTGTTTATGGGCTGACAGGTCCACACGTCATCGCGATAGTTCTCGTTCCCACGATATTCACCACTGCACTATTTTGTACGTGGGCCACCGCCACTGTCCAAGCCTCGCGGCGCACCGACAATGAATCCTCGATATCTAATGAACCAGATCCTAGCGACACGGGGAATCACCCTGAGGCAGCCACTGGTGAGACGGAAGAAGATACCAGTCAACCTGAGCTAGCAGGATCGCCAGAAGTCGCGGGAGCTTTAGATTCCCAAGAGACCGAAGAGATCGCAAACGTATCAGAGCCGGTAGAGCCCGACAAAACTGATAGCGAACCAGAATTAGAGGAGAAGGATGAGGAGGGCGTAATTGAGGTCGGGCCATTAGATTCTGAAGAGGTCGCTGAAGAATCCGAGCCGGTAAAACCAGAGGCAAATCTAGAGGAACCAATCGCCTTCGGGCCCGAACGCACCGAAGCTGACCTTGAAGACATAGCTTTTGAATCAGCTCAAGAAGAAAAAGAGACAGAAAACTAGGAAAACCTTATATCAGCACGGCTAGGATATCCCTGTGATCAGCTTCGAATCTTCTCAGCCGCTCAAAATTGTGGTGCTCGCCTCAGGGGCGGGCACCCTTTTGCAATCCATCCTTGATAACCAGGGTTTATACCACGTAGTAGGGGTGGTGTGCGATATCACGTGTCCCGCGTTGTCGCGCAGTGAAAAGGCTGGTATTCCCAGCAGCATCGTGCCGCTGGGAATGAATCGAGATCAGTGGAATGCGGATTTAGCGGTCACTATCGCCCAGTATGAGCCAGACCTCATCGTATCCGCTGGATTCATGAAGATACTTGGTGCCCCATTTCTTGATCACTATGCAGGGCGTACCATCAACACCCACCCCGCTCTACTGCCCGCTTTTCCTGGGGCTCATGCGGTGCGGGATGCCTTAGATTACGGTGTGAAAATCACAGGATCTACCGTGCACTTTATTGATGAAGGGGTGGACACCGGTGAGATCATCGCTCAAGAGCCCGTGGCGGTCTTGAGCGGGGACTCTGAGGCGGAACTACATGAACGAATCAAAGACGTAGAGCGCAGGCTCATCGTCGACGTTCTCAATTCTTTTGCCCGAAAATTTCGGGAGGACCAGCACACAGAGAGGTTTTCTTCCATCCATGAGTGAAGATCGCAAAAAGATTAGCCGTGCGCTCATTAGCGTCTACGATAAAACAGGGCTCGCTGAACTCGCCCAAGCCCTTGACAGCGCTGGAGTGGAAATTGTTTCCACTGGTTCAACCGCGAAATATATAGCTGGACTCGGCATCGGAGTAACCGCAGTGGATCAGCTGACGGGTTTTCCAGAATGCCTGGAAGGGCGGGTCAAAACTCTACATCCCAACGTGCACGCCGGCATTTTAGCCGATACCCGAAAAGCCCATCATCTCAACCAGTTGGCAGAGCTCAACATTGCCCCTTTCCAGTTGGTTGTTGTTAACTTGTACCCCTTTAAGGAGACCGTCGCCTCGGGTGCCGATGTGGATTCGTGTGTCGAGCACATCGATATTGGGGGCCCCACAATGGTGAGGGCAGCCGCTAAAAATCACCCCTCGGTCGCCGTGGTGGTATCCCCGGCTCGCTATAGCGATATTGAGCATGCCCTTCAAATAGGAGGCTTTAGCATTAAGCAGCGCCAGAGCTTAGCCGCCGAAGCTTTCCGGCACACTGCCTCATATGATCTCGCTGTAGCGACGTGGATGGCCGAAAACGAGACTGATTCTCAATTCCCAGAATTTTTAGGGCTCGAGTACCAGCTCAGCACCACTCTGCGTTACGGAGAGAACCCACATCAAGAAGCCGCCCTCTATAGCTCGGGCACGGGACTCGCTAGTGCACAGCAGCTGAGCGGTAAAGAAATGAGTTATAACAACTTTACCGACGCTGACGCCGCCTGGCGGGCCGCGTGGGATCACGAGCGCAGCTGCGTGGCCATCATTAAACATGCCAATCCTTGCGGCATCGCGGTCTCGGATGAATCGATAGCGCACGCTCACCAACTAGCCCATGACTGTGATCCACTGTCCGCATTTGGTGGAGTTATTGCAGCCAATCGCGAAGTCACAGCTGACATGGCGCGCCGTATCGCTGAGATCTTTACTGAAGTGATCATCGCACCCAGCTATGAGGCTGAAGCGATCGAGATCCTCGAAGCTAAGAAAAACCTTCGCATCCTGCGCGCCGAACCACCTCTCGTTGGGGGAGTAGAGCGCCGTGAGATAGCAGGCGGCCTCCTAGTCCAATCGCGAGATATAATTGATGCCCATGGGGATAACCTCAAGAATTGGACCCTCGTTGCTGGTGCTCCCAGCGACCCAGCGGAATTAGAAGACCTTAACTTCGCCTGGCGGGCAGTACGCGCGGTGAAGTCCAACGCCATCCTTCTTGCAGCCAACGGCGCCACAGTGGGGGTAGGCATGGGGCAGGTTAATCGGGTAGATGCCGCAAAATTAGCAGTCGAACGCGCTAATAGTCTCGCTGGAGATATCGAACGGGCTCGCGGTGCTGTGGCGGCATCAGACGCCTTCTTCCCCTTCCCTGATGGCTTCGAAATTTTGGCGGACGCCGGTATTAAAGCGGTCGTGCAACCCGGTGGTTCGATTCGTGACACCGATGTTATCGAGGCCGCTAAACGCGCGGGAGTGACGATGTATCTTACGGGAACCCGACACTTCGCTCATTAGGAATTGGTGATCGTGGTGGTGGTTTTGCTCGCACTAGAAGAAAGCCGCCACCCGATCGACTATTTTTAAAGCTATGACTATTACCCTTCCTGGCCCTGCCATTCTATTTGCACCCGCAGGCCGAGTTGATATCATCCCCAAGGCAGCCCGTATAGCCGATATGGTCATTCTCGACCTCGAGGACGGTGCCGGTGATATCGACCGTGACTTGGCTTATGAAAATATCCGAGCATGCGGTCTGGATCCGGCTTCTACCATTGTGCGCACGATTGGTCCCGACAGTCAGTTCTTTGAACAAGATGTGGCTTTCGTAAAAACGACTCCTTATTCCACGGTGATCGTGCCTAAAATAGGTTCCAATATTCCAGCAGTCCTAGAGGGCCTCGATGTGATTGCGATGATCGAGACTCCTCAAGCAGTGGTCAACCTGCCAGCGATCGCCGCGCATCCGAGCATTGTGGGCCTTTTGTGGGGAGCCGAAGACCTAACCGTGCAACTGGGAGGTACTCACTCGCGCCGTGGACCCGACGAGGTGTACCCGCACACCTATCGCGACACGATGCGGTTGACTCGAGCCATGATGCATATGCAAGCCGCGGCTCACGGCAAGATCAGTATCGATGCAGTTTACGGGGACTTCACCGATGATGAAGGTCTGCGGGCGGAGGCAACCGATGCAGCTCGCTCTGGCTTCGCCGCCAGTGCGTGTATACACCCGCGCCAAGTCGAGGTGATTCGCAAGGCTTACGCCCCCGAGCCCAGCCACTATCAGTGGGCAGAAAAAGTTGTAGCTAAAGCAGCGAACTACCCGGGAGCTTTCCAATTAGATGGTGAAATGATCGATGCTCCACTTATCCAGCAAGCACATCGGATTATTGCGCGGCATAAGTACGCAAAAGATCAAGAGTAACGTCGACCCGGTCTTCTGGCAGAGGGGAATTTAAAACGGCGAGAGCTGCGTCGGCGAGCATGCACGCCGTTTCCGGCAGGCAGGTGGAACTGAGCTGATATGGGGTCGAGCCGTCATTATCGCGCATTTCGCTCACCGAGGTGGCTAAAAGAAAAGGTACGTGAGCGCGAGGATCGTCTGGGCCCACAATTTCAGCCGCGGTTGCGCGGAAGAATTCCCGCAACCGGCGACGCTGATCATGATAGGTGGCAAATTCTTCGGAGCTCACTACTGGCAGTTGGTATAGTTTACCGACATTCCACCGAGTAGATAGTAGCAGGCGACATTCTGAGGCTGTCAGCGCCCACAGCCGCATTGGGGCGGGTAAGGTAGCGTTTTCGAAATGCGCAGCGAGCGCCATCGACGGTTCTACCGTGGAGTTAAGTAAGGTTAGAAATATCTCAGTCTTAGAAGGAAAGTGGTAGTACAGACTCGCTTGCCTAATACCCACCGCATCAGCTATCTGGTGGGTGGACGTAGTGGCAAAGCCTTGGGTGGTGAATAACTCCGCGGCTGCATCCAAGATCTCTTCGCGGGCGGTAGCGCCACGCCGACGAGGACTGTTTTTGCGGGGACGCCCCACTGCTCCAGCCATCCTTATACCTCTTTCTGTGCAGGAAGCGCGGACTCTAGGGAAGAAAATACATCCGAAACCATACGTGTCGACGCTCCATAAGTACTGCGCTGAATGGCAGGCAAAGAAGCGGCGGTGGTTTCGTGGCCATGTACTCGATCAGTGAAGCGTCTAAATTGCAAGCCTAGTCCAGATTCCCACGCGGTGCGCAGATAGTCTGCCTGTGCAGCCTCGAGCGTTCCCGCCAGCACTGCCGAGTTTAGTCGCGCGGGAGTAGAGAACTCTTGTGATTTCGCGGCCACTCCAGCCCATCTAGCGAGCGCAATAATAGGATAGAGCAGCGATTGTCGAATATCGATATGAGCCTTAAGATCTGGCAATCCTGAGTTCATCCTAACGGCTGGCGGTCGGTAAGTAAATGCCTCTTTAAGCAGCTCAACGGCTGCATTTTCTTGGTTAACGACGTGTGCTAATAGCCACGTGCCAGCGTCGGCAAAGACGGCGAACCCACGACCATCAGTGCCTTTCAGTTCCATGAGCCACTTTTCCTTGCTCCGCGCTTCGAATCCAAAGTGGGTGCGTTCAGTCAGGAGTCCTACTTGCCCAATAAGCTCGATCAGTGGCTGGGTATCAACCGCGGTACCGCCGACGGTTAGCCACTTAATGGGTGAACTAGGCAGTGCGTCGCCACGGCCGACCGCTCCGGTGAGTACTAGATCCGCACCCCCAGTCAGGTCCTTGATACCTTCCGAGTGGAGTACATCGGTAATAAGTCGTGAAAACCAAATGACCAGCTCTTGGGGCCTAGCCTCATGCTCAATTGCGTTGCGGATGAGATCCTGAGACTCAAGGAGAATACCGCGAGCGGTGGCAGCATTCTGGCACTGCGGCGCCTGGGAGGCGAGTTCAAGAAGAGAATCATGCAACACAGTTTTCCAGCTTTCCCCGTTGTAAAAAAATAACCACATTAGTTTAGCGCACAAATCCAATAATAACTCGCTGTGCACAACAAAGCGCTCCACCAGATATAAGGTGGAGCGCTTAGGGCTGTCGTTGCAACTCTCTACGAAGAGAGAGGCGTTAATCGTCCCAGACTTAGCGGCTGGTGAACGGCAGGAGAGCCATCTCGCGAGCGTTCTTCACAGCGGTTGCGACCTGACGCTGTTGCTGTGGGGTAAGACCAGTCACGCGACGTGAACGGATCTTGTGGCGATCTGAGATGAATAGACGAAGGGTGTTAATGTCCTTGTAGTCTACCTTCTCAATGCCCTGAGCCTTGAGAGGGTTTTTCTTCGGGCGGCGGGATTGTTCCATCCGCGCCTTCTTCATATTAGTGCGCTTCATTAGATACTCCCTGAATTACCAGCTGGACTTACGAACGCCTGGCAGCTCACCGCGGTGAGCCATCTGGCGCATACGGACACGGGACAGGCCAAACTTGCGGAGGTAACCGCGAGGTCGGCCATCGTGCGAGTCGCGATTGCGGACACGAACTGGGGAGGCATCGCGAGGTTGACGGTTCAGTTCGAACTGTGCATCCAGACGATCCTCGTCAGAGGTATTGGGATTCTTAATGATTGCCTTGAGCTCGTTACGACGCTCCGCATAGCGGGCGACGATTTCCTTGCGCTGCTCGTTCTTGGCGATCTTGGACTTCTTAGCCATAGATTATCGCTCCTCGCGGAATTCGACGTGCTTGCGGACAACCGGATCGTATTTTTTCAAGGTAATGCGATCAGGATTGTTGCGCTTATTCTTACGAGTGACATAGGTATAACCAGTGCCAGCCGTAGACTTCAGCTTGATAATTGGACGGATGTCATTACGTGCCATGTGTTAGACCTTCTCTCCCCGGGCGCGGATCTGTGCAACCACGGACTCAATGCCGTCGCGATCGATGATCTTCAGACCCTTGGTGGAAACATTCAAAACAATGGTACGGCCCTCAGAGGGCAGGTAGAACCTACGACGCTGCACGTTGGGGTTCCAACGGCGGGAAGTGCGTCGGTGCGAGTGAGAGACAGACTTGCCGAAACTCGGCGTGCGTCCCGTAACCTGGCAAATAGCCGACATGGGTAAAACTTTCTCCTAGCCGCCCTTCGTTCACACCTGCGCTAACAAGGTACTAAGGGCGTTAACGAACAATTTCGACAACAGCAAGGGACAACCATACCGAAAAACTCAATAAATTCCTAATCCCAATCCTCGATGACCCCGAAAAGTAGTCTGATGGACGTAAAGGAGTAGCACATTAGTGGTTGCAGTCATGCGGACCACCTCGTACTACCCGATGCCGCATGAGAAGTTTCACTGTAAAAGTGGCTAAGAAGATTTCCTTTTCCACCCTTGCTGCTGGTAGTATTTCCGAGGTTGCTATCACGCCACCGCATAGGTGGTGGGCTTATATGTGGTAGAAGCATGACAACTAACCGTAAACGAAACCCAACTCAGGCACGATCACTCCATATAGTAAGTAGGGGCGAGACGACCTGAAGTTTCAATCCTGAGGGAATCGGAGAATTATGAAGAAGGACATCCACCCGGACTACCATCCGGTCGTGTTCCAGGATGCTGGTACTGGCTTCCAGTTCCTGACTCGTTCCACCGCTCATAGCGACCGCAAGGTCACGTGGGAGGACGGTAACGAATATCCGTTGATCGTCGTAGACGTCACAAGCGAATCGCACCCATTCTGGACCGGTGCTCAGCGCGTGATGGATACCGCTGGTCGTGTTGAGAAGTTCCAGCGTCGTTTCGGTGGCATGGCCCGCCGCACTAAGAAGTCCTAAGGAGGGAAGAAAAAATGGCAGTTCCAAAGCGTCGTATGTCGCGTGCTAATACCCACGCCCGCCGTTCCCAGTGGAAGGCTGATAACGTGGCCCTCCAGGAAGTCACGATCGATGGTCGCACTGTGCGTATCCCTCGTCGTCTGGTTAGGGCAGCTAAACTAGGCTTGGTCGACGTCGAGCAGTTCTAGATTTATTAATATAGAACCTAGCCCCATGGTGCGGATAAAATCTGCGCACCATGGGGCTAGGTTTTTCTTAATCTAGCAAAAGTGCTGTAGAAGTGATCCGAGTAACTTAAGATAGGCATAATGAACTCCTGATCGTCAGGAGGTAGAACAGTAGGGCTTTTTATATTATGAAAATCTTAGTCGTCGACGATGAGCAAGCAGTGAGAGAGTCACTCAGGCGCTCATTATCGTTTAATGGATACACCGTTACTACAGCCAAAGATGGTGAGACGGCGATCAGCATGATCGACAGCGAGGACCCAGATCTGGTGATCTTGGATGTCATGATGCCCAATATGGATGGGCTGGAAGTGTGTCGCTTCCTGCGCGGTTCTGGGGATGACCGTCCTATCCTCGTCCTAACCGCCCGTGATGGCGTTTCCGATCGCGTCGCCGGACTCGATGCTGGCGCAGATGACTATCTTCCAAAACCATTCGCCCTCGAAGAACTACTAGCAAGGGTCCGATCTCTGCTGCGCCGTGCTGCTGCCGAATCAACCACTCCTGCTGCCAGCGGCGAGTTAGTATTCGCCGATCTGGTTCTCAACCCCGAAACCCGTGATGTCACTAGAGGCCGCCGCCGTGTAAGTCTCACGCGTACCGAGTTTGCTCTCTTACAGTATTTACTCGCTAATCCCAAAAAGGTACTCAGTCGCAGCCAAATCCTCGAGCAGGTCTGGGG
Source organism: Corynebacterium sp. ES2794-CONJ1 (assembly GCF_025660615.1). Taxonomy (NCBI): domain Bacteria; kingdom Bacillati; phylum Actinomycetota; class Actinomycetes; order Mycobacteriales; family Corynebacteriaceae; genus Corynebacterium; species Corynebacterium sp. ES2794-CONJ1. The sequence goes on from NZ_JAOTIM010000003.1 coordinate 52,390, forward strand.
CTACGATTTTCCAACCTCGGGTAATGCCTTGGAAGTTTATATTGGTTACCTACGCCGCAAGACCGAGAGGGGAGGGGCGACCCGTCTCATCCACACGGTGCGCGGCGTGGGTTATGTTCTACGCGATACGGCACCGTGATCCTCAGACGTCCCAGTTTTGGCCCCGCCGCGCCGGTGGGGCCAGCGGAGGATGCGCTCCTTAAAGACGACCTGTTCGGCTCCTCCAATTCTTTGCGGTGGAGGGTAACAATCTTTACCACCTATATGGTGGCGATCGTCATCTTCGTGGTATTAATCCTCAGTTACTTATCGGCTTCGAGGGCGATTACTAATGCAGTCGACCAAGACCTGCGTGCCAAGGCGGAATCTATGATGGTTCTGAGCGAGTCCCCTCAATTCGCCTTAAATGCTCGATCAGAGATTGATTATTTCAAGGTCCGCAACCCTGACTATTTTGCCACTGTGCAGCGCTCCGACTGGGTCTATTCCGTTGGCGATGAACTCCCGCTTCCGGTCATTCGAGCCACCGACCGATCTAAAGTAGAAACTATTGACGGAAAACGCATCTATCTGCTTATCGATGACCAGCGCACTATGGTGATGATAGCCCGCGACTTTGGTGGCGTTCAGTCGCTCTTAGCTGCTCTAGGTTTTGTTTTACTGATTATCGCAGGCCTGGGTATCGTACTCGCAGTGGCAATAGGTTTATTTGTTGCTAGGGCAGGATTACGGCCTTTGGTAGCACTGCAAGCTGCTGTAGAAGAAGTCACCAAAACCAAAAAACTCGAGCCGATTCCGGTCTCAGGCACAGTAGAATTAGCCCAACTGACCACTTCCTTCAACGAGATGCTTCGAGCATTGGAAGAGTCCCGCAAACAACAAGCAGAACTCATCGCTGATGCGGGTCATGAACTTAAAACACCGTTGACTTCTATGCGAACCAATATTGAATTGCTCATGATGATGGAAAAACAAGGCGGGATAAGTGCCAGTGATCGCGCTGAGATGGAATCCGATGTGCTGGCGCAGATGGAAGAATTGACCACCCTTATCGAGACCTTGGGAGATCTAGCACGCGAAGATTCATCCTCCCTAGAACTGCAAGTGGTCGAGTTAGCCGACTCCGTTGACGAGGCCTTTGAAAAAGTGCGCCGCAGGCGCCCCGATATTCAATTCATAGCGAATCTCAGTCCTTGGTATTTATGGGGAGATCTCCAAGGGATAGATCGAGCCATCCTCAACTTGATTGATAATGCGGCGAAATTCTCTCCCCCGGGGGCCCCTGTCAAGGTAAATATGGAGCAACTCTCTTCAGATCTCTTGGAGCTATCTGTTGCTGACTCGGGACCTGGAATTGCCCCAAGGGAGAGGCACAAAGTATTCGGGCGATTCTACCGGTCAATTGAGGCTCGAGCGGTACCTGGGTCCGGCTTAGGGCTATCGATTGTGGCCAAGGTGATTGCGCGCCATCACGGCACTATAGAAGTCCTAGATTCCGAGGACGGCGGCACACTAATGCGAGTGACCATTCCGGGATCAACGGACCCCGACGCAGTCGGCGGAACACAAAGAAGATAAGCTAGATTCACAGACTCTTTTTAAAATCATTCCAGCCTCCCTTAACAAACGTGGAGCATCATGACTGATATGAACGATAATAATCAATGGATCCATCCCGAGCGCGATCCTCGCTTTGAGCAGGTTGTTAACCCCTACGCCCAGCCAATCGTTGCACAGCAGACACCAGATCCCCAGTCTTTAGCCACCCCAAAGCGCACCATCGGTGTTCGCAGTGCTATAGCTCTAGCACTAGCAGCGGCCGTCGGTTCAGGTACTTTGACCGGCATTTATGCCACCCAACTATCAACCAATAACCAGTCCCAAGGTCAAGTCATTGCTGCATTAAATGCTCCAGTTAGTCACGGGGTCACACCTGACATGCCAACCGGGGGAGTTCAGGAAGTGGCAGCCAAGGTGCTACCGGCGGTGGTTTCGTTGAAGGTCAGCGACTCCACGGGAGTGTCAGAAGGGTCAGGTTCAGTCCTGTCACCCGACGGCTATATCCTGACAAATAACCACGTTGTGGAGGGAACTGCGGGTGATCCCCACCGCACGCTGATCACGGTTGTGTTCAACGATGGACGTCGCATGCAAGCTCGCTTTGTAGCCGGGGATCCCAATACCGATGTAGCTGTTGTAAAAATCGATGACGTCCAGGATCTTCCCGTTATGAGCTTCGGCGACTCCTCATCGATCCAAGTAGGACAACCTGTCGTCGCAGTCGGTGCCCCCCTCGGATTGTCTTCGACAGTAACAACGGGGGTGATCTCGGCAATTAATCGACCCGTACGAGCCAGCAGCAGGGACCTCGGCCAGTCCTCCCTCATCGACGCTATCCAAACCGATGCTGCGATCAACCCCGGAAACTCAGGTGGACCACTCGTGGATATGAACGGAAATCAGATAGGTATCAATTCTATGATTGCCTCGATTCCGCACAACGGTGACAGTGCTGGATCGATTGGATTGGGCTTCGCCATTCCCGCCAATTTTGCCAAACGAGTAGCGCAGCAATTAATTGAGAGCGGGGAAGCTAAGCAGCCCATGATCGGAATTCGATTAGGCAACGACCCCCGCATCGTTGGTGCTGTCATCGCTGATACCACTTCAGGGAGCCCAGGTGAAACTGCGGGCCTACGCCCAGGCGACGTAGTAGTAGGATTTGGTGATCGCCGCATTGACAGTGCTGACGCTCTTATAGCGGCCGTGCGATCTGCTGACTTCGGCCAGACCATAACTCTCAAACTAACGGATCTCAGGGGTGAAAATCCGCGGGAGGTAGAGGTTCGACTTTCCGACGAGTAGGTTAATAAGAAACCGAGCGACCGCCTAATTTTCAAGGAGAAACTGAGCATAATATGGGTTCCAAAAACCATTTAAATTTGCCCCGAGATCTATCAAAGCTGAGTGATATCCGAGAACCTGACGATGATCTCTTCTTCGCCCAAGAACAAGCTGAGCATAAGAAGGGGTTGCGCCGCGCTCTGGCAGTTTTGGTCACTGATAGTCGTGATGACCGCGAATGTGAAGCAACCTGCACACTCGTCGCTGAATTGCTGGCTGAGGGCGGATTCGTGGTGGATGGCTCTATTAGGGTTCCCGCAAAGGCCTCGCAGATTCGCAACGGTATCGAGGCAGGAGTCATCGGTGGAGCTGACCTAGTGGTGACAATAGGGGGAACAGGTGTGGGCCCGCGCGATAAGACCTTGAGGGCCACCAAAGCGGTTCTCGATCAGGAAGTGCCAGGGATTGCTCAGGCTTTACGCTTTTCAGGTATGCTGTGCAACGCTTTAGACGCTTGCACGTCGAGGGGAACGTCTGGTGTCTCGGGTTCTACCGTGGTGGTCAATCTTGCGGGATCTCGGACCGCAATTCGTGATGGGATGGCCACGATGATCCCGCTGGTTCATCACCTAGTTGATCAGCTGCGTCCACCAGTAACCAATGGCTAAGCGGCGCGTCTTTCGACAAAGCCTCGCTCAGAACTACGATCGCGAGGCTGACCGAGTCGAACCAACGGAGGTTCTACACGAACAGTGCGATCACTATTCACGGGAGCATTATCTTCATCAACGACCGCCGCACTACGGGGAGTAGAACCACTCGAAGTGGGAGCTTAGCTTTTTTCGTGAAACGGATAAATTCTTCCCCATGGAAAAATCCAATGCTTGGCATTTAGTTATGCAAGCGGCGGCTTTCACCATCGTGGTAAGTGCCTGCAGTTCATCTGATGAACCTCATGGGGCGAGCGCATCGTTACTACAGGACTCCGAAAAAGAGCCTGCACCTTCCACGACGCTGATTGACTATTTGCGTGACAGTAGCGGCATTGACCAATCAAACGGCATCAGCTTGGCTAATACCGGCACCCGGGACCTGCCGAGACAAAAACGTCGAGCGCTATCCCAATGTTTTTGATATGACTATTTGATTACGGGTAGCTGGACGGTTGATTTGTCAGATGGAGGTGTGCTGAGCTCTCATATGGACATACCTGATAAGTCAGTTAGGGATGCGACTTAGTGCCACGCTCTTGGCTGAGCAAATCGCGGATCTCGGTTAAAAGCTCCACCTCAATGCTGGCAGCTTCAGAAGTCTGGTCGACTCCTTTTTCCTTGGCAAGGGTCTCACTGAGCTTATTCATAGGAACTATAACGAGGAAGTAGACAACTGAAGCCACAATCATGAAATTGATTCCGGCAGTAATCACGGCACCAAAATCAAGGAAGCTGGCCTCATTGCCCGGGCGCAGATAGAATCCGAGACCAGAAACATCAGCTCCGCCCAACGCGGCGATTACTGGGCTGATCAGGGAATCACTGAAGGCGTTGACCAGGCCAGTAACGGCTCCTCCCACAACCACAGCGACGGCCAACTCGATGACATTACTTCGTAGCACAAACTCTTTGAAACCTTGAAACATCTCTATAACTTTCGTCGAAGGGATACGATCTTCGAGTTATCGTACCCGACTTCAGCCTTGAGCGCGTGCTCCCGTTACGATAACGCTAATGGGGGATTGCGCCGCCGCAGCCGCCACGCTCTCGGCGTCTGCAATATCGAGGGATAGCAAAAGTGATCCAGTTTTTAAACCCGCCGCCTGGTGATCGGCACTACTACTAAAAACCACCTGAGCACCTGAGGCAACTGTGCGTGGTTCCCCGGTCTCGGCGGAGAGCGCCACAATACTAATTTGGTCACCAGGAAGGACAAACCCCGCAAGGGTAGGATCACTCAAACTTATAGGAATGAGTGCATTGCCGTCGAGGCCGACAATATTCTTGGCATCGAATTGGGTATTAATAGTATCCTCGGGGAGCGCAATCGCGGACTTAGGCCGTTGACTAATAAGTACCCGACCCACAAAATCTTGCTTTTTCATCGACTGTCCCCTAGGAATGAGGTCGATTGCCACCTGCTTTTCCATTAAATCCTCGGCTTTCAGTCGGGTTCCGGCTGCGACGTCGTGACTGTAGATGATCGCGGTGGCGGTGGAATTATTGTGCCCGGCCACAAGTAAGAGGGCAGCGCTGATGATCAAAGCCGCGGAAATGAGACGTCGAAAAGCGATCTGGCGGGCAATACCTGGCGAGGCAAAAGGGTAGATCATACCTGCTATGACTCACAGCGAAGATCGGCGGTTCCGTTCTCAGTGAGGATAATGTCTACACGGCAATCGTGGGCCTCGACTACGATGGGTTGAACCTCGCTGGCGAAACACACCCCAATGAGTAACGTAGGACGATCAGCCAATGCGCGGTCATAAAAGCCACCGCCCTGGCCGAGGCGTTCACCGCTGGGGCTGTAGCTCAAACCTGGCACCACAACCGCGTCAAGCTCACCTAGAACTGCAACATCCCTAGTTGCCAAACGAGGTTCTCGTATGCCACAGCTGCTTTTTTCCAAGGATGCTGGACCCTGGTATAGGCCCCACCGAAGCTGGTGCCGTTGAGCAACACGCGGTAACCAGAGCTGCTCGAGGGCTGCAGCGAGAGGAGCGACAAAGTCGAAACCCGGTTCGTGAGGAAGGGGAGCGTAGGCGGCAACAGCTCGCGCATGATAGTCACGAAGAAACTTCACCAAGTGTCCGGAAATTTGAGCATTTTCACTTCGGCAATCTTTAGAAATACGAGCTCGTCTCACCTTATCTCGCATCACCGATTTCGCTGCAGCACTATTCATGGTTTGAATCCTAGGCGGGAAAAAATCTCGTGGCTATAGCGGTGGTGCTTTCCGAAACTCAGCGGTCAAACGTTTACACTATTAACCATGACTTTGCCTTCCTCCTATTCCTCGACAGCGGTACGAACCGTTATTGTGCCGGCGGCTGGCATGGGTACGCGCTTTTTGCCGGCCACCAAGACGGTGCCCAAAGAGTTGCTACCCGTTGTCGATACCCCCGGCATCGAGCTCATCGCTGAGGAAGCGGCACTTCTCGGGGCCCAGCGGCTTGCTATCATCACGGCCCCTAATAAACGCGAGGTGCTTGCCCATTTCCAAAAATTCGGGGACCTCGAGCGCATGCTTGAAGATCGTGGCAAAGATGAGCAACTAACCAAGGTTCAACGTGTCAACACTCTGCCTACCCCAGTCGCCGTAGAGCAGGCAGAACCCTTGGGCCTAGGCCACGCAGTTAGCCTCGCAGAATCCGTCTTAGATGACGATGAAGATGTCGTTGCGGTCATGTTGCCCGATGATCTTGTACTTCCTATGGGCGTAGTAGAGAAAATGCTTGCAGTGCGCAATGAACTCGGGGGGTCGGTACTCTGTGCCTTTGAAGTCGCACCGGAAAACGTGTGCAATTACGGGGTTTTTGATATCGAAGAAGCTTCGTATTCCGGCGATCTGACCGTGAAAAAAGTTAAGGCCATGGTGGAAAAGCCGACCGTTGAACAAGCGCCGTCTACTTTTGTTGCTACCGGTCGCTATCTGTTAGATCGTTCGATATTCGATGCCCTAGCTCGCATTCAACCAGGTGCTGGCGGAGAATTACAACTAACCGACGCAATTGCCCTACTCATTGAGGAAGGGCACCCCGTCCATATTGTGGTTCACCACGGTAAGCGCCACGACCTCGGAAATCCTGGAGGGTATATACCGGCGTGTGTCGATTTTGGTCTCCAAGACCCCGTGTATGGTCCTGGATTACGAAAAGCCCTGCGTAAAATATTTGACGAGCATGGGCTCTGAAAAGAGGGAGAATCCTAGTGCGCTCCGTTGACGAGCAGCTCAATCTCATCACCCAGGCTGCACGAACCCCAGAACCTGTTCGTATCGCTATCGCCGAATCGTTGGGGCTCATGTGCGCCGAGGAAGTTCAGGCCACGCATCCGCTACCTGGTTTCGACCAAGCAGCAATCGATGGTTACGCTATTAGAGCAGTCGATATCGCCCCGATCGCGGGGGATCCCGATGTCCCCACCGAAGTGTCGTTGCCAGTTGTTGGTGAAGTAGCTGCTGGCAGCTCAAGACCGTTGCGGTTGCAACCGAAGCAGGCAGTGCGCGTCCATACCGGCGCCCCCCTCCCGAGCCTTTCCGATGCTGTTATCCCGCTGGCGTGGACCGACCGAGGACGCAAGCGTATGACCGCGCTCAGAGCTGTACGGCCAGGTGAATTCGTACGCAGGCAGGGCGATGACATACAGCCCGGCGATATAGCGGTCTCTGCAGGAACGATTTTATCTCCTGCCCATATAGGCCTCCTCGCAGCTGTGGGGCGGAGTAAGGTACTGGTCAATCCGCGCCCTCGGATGTCTGTGATTTCGATCGGTTATGAACTTGTTGACATTGACCGGGATCCCTCCCTGGGTCAGATTTATGACGTCAACTCCTACGCCTTAGCCGCCGCGGGTCGAGAATCCGGCGCCGACGTGCACCGCGTGGGAATAGCGGCGGGGGAGCCTCGACGGCTGCGCGAAATCGTCGAAGCGCAGATGCTGCGCAGCGAAATTATCGTGATCTCTGGCGCCGTTGGGGGTTCGGGATCGGACACCATTAGGGACATTCTTAATGAGTTTGGTGAGATCGACACTACCCGCGTAGCCATGCACCCTGGCAGTGTTCAAGGCTTTGGTCTCCTCGGTGATAAACAGATACCGGTATTTCTGCTACCGGCCAATCCAGTATCCGCCTTGGTAATCTTCGAAACCATGATCCGGCCCCTGGTACGGGCGAGCCTAGGCAAGCGTAACGCTAGACGTCGGGCCGTACGCGCCCGGGCGCTGAACCATGTGAGCAGTAAGAACGGGCGGCAAGGTTTCATCCGAGCCAGGCTTATGCGCGATGCACAAACGCAGGATTATCTTGTCGAGGCACTTGGGGGTGCCAATGGAGCTCCCGCCCACTTGCTCGCGGGCCTATCAGATGCCAACGCGATGATTCGTATTCCGGCAGGTATAACCCAGGTGCGTCCGGGCGATATCGTCGAGGTCCTCTTTATGAATCAGCAAAGCTAATGCCCATCTTTCGCGAGCGTCTTGCTCTCGGCCCCCGACACCCCATGCACCCAGGTTGGCGAGAGTATACCCCGCATATTCGAGTGGGCACACGCCAACTTCGGTTACGGCCGCTACGAAGAAGCGACGGTCCTCAATGGTGCGAATTGCGTATCGACGACGAACGGTTCCTCCGCCCCGTCGAACCGACTCCCACTGCCGCGTGGCACCTCGCACACAGCAGTGCCGCTTGGCGAGCTACCTACAGATACTTGAGTCGCAGTGCCGCTAAGGGAGAGATTTTGCCCCTGGCTATCGAAGTCAACGGGGAATTTTCCGGCCAGCTGACAATAGGCAATATCCAACATGCGACTGCTCAGGAAGGATGGGTGGGTTATTGGCTGCATTCTTCTCTAACTGGCCACCACATTGCTACCGCAGCAGTGGCACTAGCGATCGATCATGCCTTTAATCGAGTGGGTCTTCACCGCCTCACGGCAACACATCTTCCGTCGAATAAAGCTAGTCGAAGGATCCTGGAAAGAAACGGCTTCAGAGAGGAAGGCTTATTAAAGGAAAACCTTCATATTGACGGCCGGTGGCGCGATCATTACTTAATGGCCCTCACGCGTTCAGAGCTTCAGCAGACGGCTGTCCATAGAATAAGCGACCAAGGGATCATTTCAAAAAAGCCCAGTAGGAATCGGCGCGCCTTATAAGCTATGTTCGGTCGCCCCAATAGGCTTGAACTGTTAAGTAGAAAGGGCTATCACTAGTGACCGGACTCATTGGTCTTCTCATCATCGTCGTGCTGTGGATTTTCGTGCTCGCACCGTGGTTTTTGCGTGCCCAGAAACCGATAAGAAAAGCGGGCGAAGCCTTCAATGAAACGCGCGTCATTCTCGAGGGTGGATCTAAAAAGCTCAGCCCCCAGCGATCGTTGAAAAAATTGCCGCTCGAGGATTCAGCGGTCCCAACTCCCAGTGACTCACAGCTCGAGTCTGACGTTGAGGCATCGGGCGAGGAAAATGAGCCGGTGAATGGCGAGGATCAAGACGAAGATTCTATCCTCATAGATCCTCCTATTAGAGAACAAACTATCTCTGACCTTTCTTCACAGGCCACCTATGAAATCGATTCTTCCTATACCGATCCAGAGGATCTGCTCTTCCCAGCCCCCGACGAAGATACTGGCGATGAAGTAGAAGATAGCGAGGAAACGCCCGATAACGACGACTTTAGCCCAGAGTTCACCGAAGAAGAGCTTTCGTATATTCAGGCTAGGCGTGGTCGGGGAGGTTTCGACCCTGAAGCGGATCGAGAAGCCGCGAAGTCACGTTATCAACGGCGAAAGATCGTAGTAGCTACGATGAGCGTGTTGCTTCTCGTCGCTGTTATCTCTGCGATTGTATTTGGGGGACTGGCCTGGATTGCCCCTGCACTCATGGGCGTTATATTTGTGGCATACCTGATCGTGCTGAGGAAATTGGTTAAATCAGAGATCGAGTTACGCAACCGACGCATTCGGCACCTCCGTCGTAGCCGACTTGGTGTACGGAGCGTCTCCGATAACGATCTGGGTATACCGCAGCGGCTGCGTCACCCTGGCGCGGTGGTTTTAGAGATTGACGACGAGTCAGCCGATTTTCAAGAATTGGAGCTCATCGACAGTGCTCATTATAAACAGCCCACACATGATGCTGAAGCTTCGCGGCGGGTGAGCTAGGCATGGATCGCCCAGTGGTACGCGATATTGCACTCGCAATATTTCGGCTCGTCCTCGGCGTCATCTTCGTAGCACATGGTTACCAGAAGCTATTCATCCAGGGAATTGATGAGATTGCCGGACAGTTCTCTGCAAGCGCTATTCCCCAGCCAAAGCTCTCTGCCTATATAGCTGCCATTGCTGAACTCGGTGGGGGAGCCTTGCTGGTTATTGGACTGCTAACCACTGTAGTTGCTGGTGCTCTAGCTCTTCTTATGGCGGCGGCCTTTTACTTCGTCCACCTAGGTTCTGGTTTTTTTGCGTCCAGTGGGGGATTCGAGTACGTGCTCTTGCTTATTGTGTCTCTTATGGTAGTCGTGGTATTTGGTGCAGGTCGGCTCAGCGTAGATTGGTTTCTCACCCGCGATGCTGAACTGTGACAAGGTTCAAGCTGCTCTCTCGGCTCGCTTGGATGGCGAAGCTTTTTCTCTTAACGATGAGATCGTTGATGCCCACCTTATAGGGTGCGAACAATGTCGCCATTTTCTTGAGCAAGCCGCCTTAATGAATCGCAGATTAGCCTTCAACGAAAATTTGCGGGATCGCGCTCCGGACTTGTCGGCAATTATCATCCATGGTGTGGAATCCGAGTGGCGCCGTCACGCGTCTGCGCGAATTGTTGGTATCACCGTATCGCGCGTATTCATTGCAGTTACTGGTTTGTTCTGGGTCTTTTGGGCCCTCTTTCTTTTGGGCGATGTTGAGTTTCTAGTCGATGACCCGCTGATGAGTAGAGTTGTAGTAGAGGCAGCCGCTATGCGGTTATCACTGGGTTTTGGTCTATTTTTTGCCAGCTGGCAATACCGCCTCATCGCCGGAATCTTGCCCGTGTATGGAGCTGCGTGGATGTTCAGCTTTGGCTTTGCGACGCGTGAAATTGTTGTTGGGACGATTAACTACGATGCACTCGCCCAGTTGGCATTGCTGCTTTTCTCCGTCGTAGCGTTGGCGGGATGTTGGTTCGCTGAACGTGGCTGGGAATTGCTGGAACTCGGCAGACGTTCTCTGTAATAAGGCATCCTCAATAACCCCTTGGTCCTTCGACCTCGAGGATGTGGGTGTTGCGTGTGGACTAGCTCTCTCCGAGGATCCGGTGGGCGAAGGCCTGTGTCCCCTTGGAGATAGCTGGGTGGAGATTAGCGCGTTGAGTGCCGTCGGGCATCCGGTAGGAGATAAGTCCAGTCTTAGGGTCAGCTTCGACACGCCCGTGGCGAGACCTATTAGGGTCATCGTCGTTTCTAAGGTTATGGACCCTACACAGGGGGCAGAGATTGGCAGTGGTAGTTGCCCCTCCACGAGAAAAGGCCTGTATATGGTGGATATCGCAGCGAACCGCCGGGATCGAGCATTCTGGATGCTGACATATCAAATGCGAAGTTATCGCGCGAAAACGGTCGTCTGCGTCTGCTAAGCGTTTGATATCAAGAACTTCGTGAGGCCTGGGTACTCCGTGTGAGTCCTTGTAGATTGCGATGGCAAAACCCATTTCGTTGATAATTTCTTCAGCAATATCGGTAATATTGAGAATGACGCCATCACTATTGGTGACTGTACCATCGCAGTGTTCTTGCGCATCTGCTATCGGAATAAGGATCAGAGGACTGTGGCGAAGATCCCGATGGCCAGAATCAGTTGAAGTATTGGTAATAACGGTTTCATACAGAGCCATAGCGAGGCCTTCAGCCTCTCCATTGGCCATACCTTGGGATGCTTTATCGTGGGCTTGTGGAGTTAGCACTGTGCGCAGACGTTCACATTGCGCTTCAGGGAGCTTCATATTGATATAGCGCATGCCGTCTGCATCGGCAGTTGCGGAGAAACGGGCGTACCATGCACGTGGGCGGGAATACTCGGCATTTAATGTTTTCAACGTAGTTTTGATGTGGCGATCGAGGTCGAAGCAGCTCAAGGTTGCCGCTTGACGGATGAGTTCTTCTCGTAATTCCTTAGGATCGATGCTCGGATTGCGCAGTTTTTTGCTCACACTTGAGATCAAACGTAGTTTGGCAAAACTCAGTTGGTAGTCAATAGCTAGGTCGAGCTCGTCCGGGTGAAAAGTTTTTGCAACCGCGAGCATCAGTGAGGCTTCGGTATGGGTGCAGTCGAGGAATAACGCCATCTCGTCTTTTGTCAAAACGGTGCGCTTGAGTTCGTAAGCAAGTTCACCACCACGTGGAGCGAGGTCCTTTATCGATTCTAGGCACGTCTTCATGCTCCTGACGCTAAACAGGAAGAATCGCGAGCACAATATCTACTCTAAAAAACGCGAAAAGTTGTGGATAACTTTTTGCGTTTGCAGTATCGACCTTTAGACCCTCAACCGCTTTGGCTCTACGATTTTTGCTATCGCCACGCAGGGATCCACGCTAGCGCGTCATAGGCTGAATCGGGCAGAATGAAGCCAAAGAAGAGAGGCATGAAGTAGAAGAACTGTGCAATAAGGATGCCGAGGTAGATACTAACAATAACCGTTCCCCCTCGGGGTCTCCTGTGGATTATTTTCCCTAATAGGTAGGTGAGCATCACAATAACCATCGGGATCAGAGGAGCCGCGTAGAAGAAGTACATCTGGCGGTCGTAACCGATCAACCAGGGAATGAAGCCAGCCGCAAACGTCCATAAGGGGATAACAAGTACCCAATCCTTTTTGATCAGGACAAGCCACAAGGCGGCAATAATAACCGGTATGACGAGCCACCACAGAGCGGGAGTGCCAAAGAGGTAGAGCATGCGGCGGCACGCGGTTGGTCCGCAAGGAATATCCGTTTGTGAGAAGTAGAGAATGGGCTTAATCCCGACCAGCCATTCCCATGGCTTGGATTCAAAGGGGTGCTGGTGGCCGGCGGAGGTGGTTAGCGAGGCATGAAATTTCAGCACTTCTGAGTGATAATAAGTCCAACCTGCAAGTCCCTCGGGGAGAAGCTTGATAAAAGAATCATCTCCTAAAGTGCCGTCGCTAGCAACATGGTGATAGATCGACGTCTCGCTAGCGAACCAAGCTCGCCAGCTCCAGATATAGAGCGCAACAGGGAGGATAACCAGGTGGGTAAAAGCGCGCCAGCTATCACGCATAAGTGTTCCTACAAACGGTGATAACGTACCGGAGCGGGCGCGAGTTCGGTAATCGAGAATAACCGAGAGGATGCCAAAGAAAGCCATATAATACAGACCTGACCATTTTACGGACAGCGCTAGTCCGAGAAAAACTCCACAGGCAAAACGCCACCAGCGAAATCCGATGGGAGGCCCGTAGAGTGATTCGTGGCGATCCTCATAGCGGGCAGATACCTGCAGCCAATCTCTGATAATAGCCCACGAGGCCGCAGTAATAAAAAAAGTTTGAAAGACGTCAAGAAGAGCGAATCGACTGATTACCAGAAGGAAGCCGTCGCTTAGCGCTATCACTCCCGCTGTAGTCGCTAGGCCGGTTGAGCGGGTGAGCTGCCTAGTTATAGCCATGATAAGGGTGATCGTCAGTGCGCCGAGCAGCGCGCCCACCGCCCGCCACCCGAAGGGCGTGTAACCGTAGAGCATTTCGCCAAGGGCGATAAGCTGTTTCCCTAATGGTGGATGGACAACGAGGCCGTAGCCCGGATTTGATTCGATGCCTCCAAGGATCGGGTTCATCCACGTCTCCACCATATCCCAGGCCTGGGGCACATAATGCTTTTCGTCAAATACTGGGGTTTCTTGGTCGCTGAGGGAGCCGAGATTGACGAAACGCAAGAGTGCCGCGCAGATGAAAACGACCATCGTGGAGAGAGTATCCCCGAGGGTCCAGATATGGCGTGGGTATTCGTGGTTAGGTGGCTTCTTGACGAGGTTCACTGTTTTAATATTAGAGGTAGAGCGGTCTCGAGTGGAAAGATATTGAGAAACTCGCCGGAGCTGGATAGCGTGGCTGATGGCCCTAATCGTTACCCTATTGTGACCTTCGGTCAGGCATTGTATTATCGTGCCTGCGCATAGCGTTGGTAACGAAATGGTTACATTGATCAATTTGGAGCGCCGGAGCTGTCAATTTTGGGCGCCTTTGTTGCATTATCGCTGCATATGGAGCACGGTAGCTTTATGGAAAAATCTAATGAATCTCAGCCTGCAGAGGCTAGCGGTGTCGCTTTGACGACCGCGCAGGAGGATGCAGCAGCACCTACTGCAACGCATGAGCTTGCTGCCATGCTCTCGAGTAGATCGACAATCGAGGAGCAGGCCTACGGTGACGAGGAAGAGATTATTCTTCAGGGTGAAGATGAGGATGCCAAGGTAGATTGGCTGGTCACCATACCAGCAGTCGTCGCGGTTTTAGCCGTCGTGGCTTGGGGTCTCCTTCTTCCGGATTCATTCTCAGGCTTTGCCGGCACGGCCCTTGGCTATGTCATCGATACCTTCGGTTGGGCCTTCATTTTGGGCACCACCGTCATATTGGTATTCGCTATTGTTGTGGCGCTCAGTAAATTTGGTTCCATAAAACTGGGCCGCGATGATGAAGCCCCCGAATTCTCCACCGCCAGCTGGATCGCCATGATGTTTGCTGCCGGCATGGGAATCGGTCTGATGTTCTACGGTGCATCGGAACCGTTGACTCACTACCTCAACGGAGTGCCAAATTATGCCCCGAATAACGTGGCTCAGGCTATGGCAACCACGCTCCTGCACTGGACATTGCACCCGTGGGCTATCTACGGAATTTTTGGCCTTGCTATTGCATATTCGACCTTCCGTTTAGGGCGACGCCAGCTGCTAAGCGCATCCTTCATCCCATTATTTGGTGAAAAAGGGGCGCGAGGATGGCCAGGGCGCGTGGTGGATATCCTCGCAATCATAGCCACCATTTTCGGTACTGCGTGCTCCCTTGGTATTGGAGCGACTCAGATCCGTGCTGGTCTCACCGCTGCGGGAATCGTCGAGGAACCACGGATGTCCACGCTTATTGGTATCGTCTCTGTGCTCACTCTAGCGTTCTTAGTGTCCGCTATGTCGGGCGTGGGCAAGGGCATCCAGTATATTTCCAACGCTAATATGGTCCTCGCCTCGCTCGTTGCACTCTTTGTGTTCGTCGTGGGACCTACCGTAACCATCCTCAACCTCATTCCTGGTGCCCTAGGTGCCTACCTGTCCAACTTCTTCCAAATGATCGGTCGTACTGCTGAGTCCGCTAATGGTTCTGCCGGCGAGTGGTTGGGTGGCTGGACGATCTTCTATTGGGCTTGGTGGATTTCCTGGTCACCTTTTGTTGGCATGTTCCTGGCTCGCATTTCGCGCGGACGCACGGTGCGCGAGTTCATTATGGGAGTGCTACTGGTACCATCTGCCGTGTCCGTAGTATGGTTCGCTATCTTTGGTGGGACCGCTATTCACCTCGAGCAAGAAGGTCGCTCGATCTATGGTGAAGGCAAAGCAGAATACCAGCTCTTTGATCTGCTCCACACGATGCCAGGTGGGCATATTGTTGGCATTATCGCCCTCATCCTGCTTGCTACCTTCTTTATTACCTCGGCAGATTCTGCCTCGACGGTGATGGGGTCAATGAGTCAAAATGGTAAGAGTGACGCTAATCGCTTCGTCTCTGCGGGTTGGGGTGTTCTTGTAGCTCTCATCGGTATGACGATGTTGGTCACCGGTGGAGCGGATGTGCTATCAAACTTGCAGAATTTAACTATCATCGCCGCTTCGCCTTTCCTCCTTGTTATTGTTATGCTCATGTTTGCTCTCTTGAAGGATCTTCGCAACGATGCGATTTACCTCGACTATCGTGAGCAACAGCGCTTCCAATCCCGGTTGGCCCGCGAACGACGCATCCACTTAGAGCACGTTCGACGGGAGAAGAATAAGGCTAAGCGCCGTCTCGACAGGCACCACAAGAAAGAGAAAACTCCACATGTTTAAGCGCGTTGCGTCGATAGCTCTAGCATTCATCGGCGTCATCGTAGGAGCTGGGTTCGCTACTGGCCAGGAAGTGCTGCAGTACTTTGTAGGCTTTGGCTCGATGGGCATCCTTGCGGCAGTCATATCCAGTGTCGTGGTTATGCTTTCGGGCATGGCTGCCATCCAACTCGGCTCCTATTTTCTAGCCGACGACCACGGGGCCGTGATCCATCGGATCTCTCACCCCATCGTTGGCAAAATGCTCGATGCAGGTGTCCTCGTGACCCTGTTCTGTACCGGTATGGTTATGTTTGCCGGCGCTGGTTCCAACTTGAATCAGCAATTTGGTTGGCCAATTTGGGTAGGCGCGATCGGACTGCTGGTTGTGGTGCTCATCGCAGGTCTACTCGACGTTGATAAGATCACTGGCGTTATCGGCGCCGTAACTCCCTTTATCGTTGCCTTTATTGGGCTGGCGGCCGTGTGGGCCTTAACCCATGCGTCCTCCTCACCAGAGGCTATTGAGGCTGGCGTGCGCTTGATTGAGCCCGCTACTCCGCACTGGTTTATTTCCTCCATGAACTACGTAGGACTGAATCTGATGGTGGGTGCCTCGATGGCAATCATCATCGGCGGAAATAATACTGATCCAAAAGCTGCTGGTATCGGCGGCCTCATCGGTGGCATTGTCTTTGGACTCATGCTCACACTAACCGCATTGGCACTCTACCGCAGCGTTGATGTGGTGGCCCAAGACGATGTTCCTATGCTGCGCATTGTCGACGGCATTCATCCGAACTTGGGTCTTTTAATGAGTATCGTGATCATCGGCATGATCTTCAATACTGCGGTCGGTATGTTCTACGCCTTTGCCAAGCGCCTAACGTCCAAATCTCCACAGCGTTTCTACCTGGTATTCGTGGCTTCCTGCCTCATCGGATTTGGTGCCAGCTTCCTAGGCTTTAAAACATTGGTTGCCACGGTATACCCAATCCTGGGCTATATCGGAGTGATACTCTTTACGGTGATTACCCTTGCATGGATAAAGAGCTTAACTACCATCCGTGAGGAGTCCACACGCCGCGACCGCATCAGAGAATTGCTACGGCGTAAACTCGATCCGCGCCTACGCTTTAGCTCCAAACAACAGCGTATGTTAAATCGGTATGTTGAAGAGTCGAACCTAGAGCGCGAGGAATTCGTGGAATCTATTCGCGTTGAAGTTGAGGAAGAGATCGAAGAGGAAATCGCTGAAGAAGAACGTCGTGAACACGAGAGCCTTGACGGGGCCGATGAGAGCACCACAGAGTCTCATCAGATTGAATCTGAGAATTCACGTGAGCACCCGGAAACTTTAGGAGATTCCGATCAGCAGTCGCCACATAGGTTGCAGGATCACTAGAGCTTGACCTAGCGCCGCCAGTTTTTTACTGGCGGCGCTTTTGTATAGTCCTATAAGGGTAGATTAGGGGGTGCTAGTTAAGCCGCTGCCTTCTAAGGAGTTATTAAGAAGATGACCGTCGACCTACCACCTCTGCCACGCGGGCTCATCCTCGCAGCGACGCCACTGGGCAATATCGGAGATGCTTCCGAGCGGTTGCGCCAAGCTTTGAGTGAGGCTGATTATATTGCCGCCGAAGATACCCGCCGTACAAAGGCGTTGGCGCAGGCTTTAGGAATTGAGGTGAAGGGGAAGATCATCTCTAATTTCGACCATAATGAACGCTCGCGCGTGGCTACACTCATTGAACTGGCACGTGATGGAAGAGTTGTTGTGGTGACCGATGCAGGAATGCCTATCGTGTCGGATCCTGGATTTCCTCTTGTTGAGGCTGCTCATGAGCAGGGTATTCCCATCACTTGCTTCCCTGGTCCATCTGCCGTGCCCGTAGCTTTAGCCTTATCCGGGCTGCATGTGGGAAAATTCGCCTTTGATGGATTCGCGCCACGAAAAAAAGGAGCCCGACTGTCGTGGTTAGAGTCTCTGAAGAACGAAGAACGGGCCGTGTGTTTCTTTGAATCGCCCCATCGAATTGTCGATACGCTCTCGGATGCTCTCGATGTTTTAGGTCCGCAGAGGCGTGTCGCCGTGGTGCGCGAATTGACTAAAACATTTGAGGAAGTTAAGAGGGGGAGTCTTCTTGAAGTTCTGCAGTGGGCACAGTCTGGGGTACGTGGCGAGATCACCTGCGTGATCGAGGGAAATTTGGGGGCGAGGGATGTCGATATTGACGATATTATTGCCGAAGCTGTAGAGAGGGCAGCGGCTGGGGAGCGGCTTAAATCGGTCTGCAAGGACCTGGCCCGCACGTACTCTTTGCGTGCGAATGATATCTTCGAGAGCGCTTTGGTTGCTCGTGATAAAGTTCTAAACCATGAATAATTTGCTGGTAGCAGTTGCTTGGCCCTATGCCAACGGTCCGCGACATATTGGCCATGTTGCGGGTTTCGGTGTCCCCTCGGATGTATTCGCTCGTTTTCAACGAATGGCAGGGAATAATGTGCTGATGGTGTCGGGGACCGATGAGCACGGAACTCCCCTATTAGTGCAGGCTGACAAGGAGGGCGTCCATGTCAAGGAGCTGGCTGATCGATATAATCGTCAGATCGTTGAGGATCTTACCGGTTTGGGTCTAAGTTATGATCTCTTTACCCGTACAACCACCCGCAACCACTATGCGGTGGTACAGGAACTGTTTAAGGGCCTGTATGACAACGGTTATATGATTAAACAAACAACTTTCGGGGCGGTGTCGCCATCGACAGGGCGCACCTTGCCTGATCGGTATATCGAGGGTGAATGTCCGATTTGCCACTCGGAGGGTGCCCGTGGAGATCAGTGTGATAACTGCGGCAATCAACTAGATCCGGCGGAACTCATCAACCCGATATCGAAGATAAACGGTGAGGTTCCTCAATTTATTGAGACTGAGCACTTCCTTCTTGATCTTCCGGCGCTTGCTGAGTCTTTAGAGCAGTGGCTTCATAGTCGCAAGGATTGGCGTCCTAATGTGCTGAAATTCTCGCTCAACCTCTTAGGTGATTTGCGCCCGCGGGCCATGAGTCGAGATATCGATTGGGGAGTTCCAATTCCCGTCGAGGGCTGGGAGAATAAGCCAACAAAAAAATTGTATGTATGGTTTGATGCTGTTATAGGCTACCTATCCGCATCCCTGGAGTGGGCCTATCGCTCGGGCGATAAAGACGCTTGGCAGAAGTGGTGGACTAATCCACAGGCTCTTTCCTACTACTTCATGGGTAAGGACAATATCACCTTCCACTCCCAGATCTGGCCTGCTGAGCTCTTGGGGTACCAAGGATCCGGTGCCAAAGGTGGTCAGGAGCATCACTATGGACACCTCAATTTACCGACCGAGGTGGTTTCATCGGAGTTTCTGACCATGTCAGGCTCGAAGTTCTCCTCGTCGAAGGGCGTTGTCATCTACGTCAAGGATTTCCTCAGGGAATTTGGCCCGGATGCCTTACGTTATTTCATCGCGGTCGCCGGTCCGGAAAACAACGACACAGATTTTACCTGGGATGAATTCGTCCGACGCATCAATAATGAGTTGGCGAATGGCTGGGGCAATCTCATCAACCGTACAGTCTCTATGGCGCATAAGAACTTCGGGGAGGTTCCTCCCTGTCGTGAGCTTCTACCGGCTGATATGGACATTCTGCAGGCGGCTACCGAAGCCTTCGACCGAGTTTCTGAACATTTGGCCCAATCGCGATTTAAGCAAGGCATTTCTCATATTATGCACATCGTGGGTGAGGCGAATGCTTATATTGCGGAGATGGAACCGTGGAAGCTTGCCAAAGATGAATCCCAGCGTGAACGCTTAGGCACTGTCTTGTGGGTAGCCTTGCAGCTGGTTTCAGATATCAATGTGATGCTCACTCCATATTTGCCGCATCTCGCTCAAGCTGTTCACGAGACTTTGGGACGCTCGGGAATATGGGCAGCACAGCCTGAGATCGTTGAGGTTAGCGACGATATTCCGGTTGAGCTGGTCGGAGTGGGTTTACCTGACCCCAGTTCTACATATCCGGTAATCATGGGGGATTATGCGAGCGAGCAGGCTTGTTGGCAGCGCATCGACATGGTCGCCGGTACGCCCTTGTCGAAGCCGCGCCCGCTGATTGCAAAATTAGACCCTAAGCTCGCCACGGAGGGCCCGAGTTGGGCACCGGTGCAATAGCATGGGGAAGAAGAAGCCGCGCCCTCTCGCGCAACCGTACCCTAGAATCCCTTTGCTTGTCGATGCTCACACGCACCTGGCTAGTTGTGGAGCTCGCAATACCAGTGAGATCAAAGCCTTAGTCGACCGTGCCTTAGCTTCGGGGGTGGAGAAACTGTGTACCGTCGGTGATGGCCTTGACGAGGCCGTCTTAGCTCTCACGGCGGCGCAGGTGAATCCTCGTATTTTTGCTGCGGTAGCGATACATCCTACACGAGCAGGTGAACTCGACGAGGTGGCACGCGACCAGCTTACTCGTATGGCCGGGGACGAGCGGTGTGTCGCCGTAGGAGAAACAGGGCTTGATACTTATTGGATTACACATGCTCCTGAGTCGACGGCTTCGCTAGATATTCAGGAAGAGGCCTTTCGCTGGCATATCGATTTGGCGGTGAAAACGAATAAGGCCCTCATGATACATAACCGCGAGGCTGATGCGGATTTACTGCGAATTCTCGCGGATGCTCCTCGACCACGCGAAGTTATCCTGCATTGCTTCTCTTCACCCGTGGAGGTTGCGCTCGAGGCGATCGACAGGGGCTATATATTGAGCTTCGCTGGCAACCTGACTTTCAAGCGCAACGATCATCTACGACAGGCTGCTGCGCTGGCTCCGATTGATCAAATTTTGGTGGAAACTGATGCTCCGTATATGACGCCCGAGCCCTATCGCGGAGTTAAAAATGAGCCGGCATTAATCGGCCATACTGCGGCTGTGATTGCGCACAGTCGCGGGATGGAGCTGGAAGAATGTGCTTATCAAATCTACCGAAATTTCCATCGCGCCTATGGACTCGATGAAACATTGGGAACAATTTGAGTGGCGGGTGTGACGACTGTACACGCATGGGGCAAACGCGTTTTCCCAGTTCTACCGCCTGTAGTTGTGGTTCTGTTATCATAATGTAATCAAACCCTCGAATCTCACTGAGGGGGTTGGAAACTCGTCACGCAGGGTGGCAGAACGTTGAGAAAGGGATTATGGGACATCATCGCAAGGATTTAACTCCAGGATCATCGCGTCGTATCGCCATCCGTTGTGCAGCCGGTGGCACCGCCGCGGCTTGTCTGATGAGTGGCGGAGCGATGGTAGCCCAAGCAAAAGACGTGGTGATAAACCTCGACGGGGAGAACGTAGAGTTACTCACAACGGCTAGTGATGTGGCTGGCGCGTTGGAGAAAGCGGGGATTACCGTCGACGCTGACGATATCGTCGCTCCCGCCCCCGATCAGAAGATTCAACACAATCAAGTAATCTCAGTGCGTACCTCGAAACAAGTCGATCTGGTTATCGATGGCAAGCGCGAAACGGTCAAAACTAATGCAAATACCGTCGGGGAATTAGTCTCACAAATTGATTCAGTGTCCAGTGCAGCCCGGGCTTTGGGTTTAAGTCAGCCTGTTTACACCAGATTGGCGGAGGGGCCACGTGAAATCAACGTGGTAACACCAAAAATAATCACGCTGTCCGATGGGGGTCGGACTTCATATATCTCCATTGCAGAACCTACTGTGGCTGATGTGCTCAAAGCTCGAGGTATAACATTGAGTGCTTTAGATCGCGTGACACCAGATCTGAAAGAGCAGATAGCGCATAATACCCACATCGTTATCAACCGTGTGATAGAGCAGGACGTCGAAGAAGTTATTGAATATGACGCTCCTGCAGCCTATTTTGAGGATCCCCACCTCGATAAAGGGGTGGAACAGGTGCTCCAGCCCGGTACACCTGGACACAAGCGGGTGAGCTCAATTATTACACTCATCGACGGGGTGCAAACCGCGCAAGAGATCCAATCTGAGGAGATTATCCATACTGCAATTCCCGCAACCATTGCACGCGGAACCAAGCCTGTCATCTCCGTGCCCGCGGTCAGTTCTGGATCGGTGTGGGATAAGTTGGCACAGTGCGAAGCCGGAGGGAATTGGTCTATTAACACCGGGAATGGGTTCTCTGGAGGGCTGCAGTTCGCTCATTCTACCTGGCTGGGTTTTGGCGGGGCGCAGTATGCTCCCATGGCATATCTGGCAACTCGAGAGCAACAGATTGAGATAGCCCAAAAAGTGCAGGCGGTTCAGGGCTGGGGGGCGTGGCCCGCGTGCACATCCAGAATGGGCTTGCGATAGTCTTCTCCTTCTTATTACCTGAGTCTCGCCACCTTATTTGTGTGAGGTGGCGAGGTCCTTTTTTGTGATGAGTAATCTTTCGAGTGAATATGACGGATTGCCCAGGCATTACTGCCGAAAATAGGGGGTGTTGATGGGGGTGGATTTTCTGTACTGCCTATGTCAGGATTTCTGCAGATAACGGCGCTATTCTCGGCTTTTGCCCCGGTCAGATGTTATCTACCTTACATTAAGGCGAAATAGTGACGGTAGCCCGTTGTTATGGGTGTAATTGTTTAGTACACTCAAAGTCGAGGCATCAGACGTCCGACAAGTCAACTCAATGGAGGTTGAAACATGACAAATACCGCTGAAGGTATGAACCGTCGTGGTTTTTTAAAGGCAGCAGGCGTTATGGCCGCTGCCGCTGGTATTGCTACCACCGTTAGCGCCTGTGGCTCTGACGATAAGTCAGATGGGAACACTAGTGGATCCGGATCCGGATCCGGCGGTGCTATGAGCAAAGATGAGATTACCGCTGGTATCTCCTATGAGCTGGGCACCAACGGCTATGACCCAATGACCACAACGTCAGCACTGACGATTGCTGCGAACTGGCATACCCTGGAGGGTCTCTACGAGATCACTCCCACCCCAGACCGCACTGTTTACGCAGCGCTCGCTGACGGTGACCCCAAAGTAAGCGAGGACGGAAAGTCCGCTGAAGTGACTTTGCGCGACGGTGCAGTTTTCCACAATGGGGAGCCAGTCACCACGGAGGATGTCGTGTTCTCCTTCGAGCGCGTATTGGACGAGTCAAATAATTCGCTCTACGCATCCTTCATCCCATTCATTGAGAAGGTCGAGGCTAAAGACGCCACCACCGTGATGTTTACGATGAAGTACCCCTTCACCCTTGTGAAGGAACGTCTATCGGTAGTGAAGATCGTACCGAAGGCAAGCGTAGAGGCTGATAGTGCAGCATTCGATGCTAACCCTGTAGGAACCGGCCCGTGGAAGATGACCGACAACGGTGCTGCATCTTCGCAGGTTGTCTTTACAAAGTTCGAGGATTACACCGGTCCTAAGCCAGCCAAGGCTGCCAAGATGACATGGAAGATTCTTCCAGACGCAGCAACTCGTACCAACGCTATGGAATCCAAGTCGGTTATGGCTATCGATTCGGTTCCCTACCTCTCACTCACCCAGGTTCAGGCCTCGTCGAGTGTCGAGTCTGTTCAAGGTTTCGGCTTGCTGTTCATCATGTTCAACAATGGTGAAAATTCTGCCATGAAGGACCTCAAGAATCGTCGTGGTGTGCTTTATGCCATCGATATCGACAAGGTTATTCAGACAGGCATGGCCAACCAAGCGTCGCCGGCTAAGTCTTTCGTCCAGGAAAACCACGCAGCCTACAAGGAAGCTTCGATGGTGTACAGCCTCGATGCTGCCAAGGCTACCGAGCACTTCGCCGAGACTGGCCTGAAGTCTGTCCGGATGCTGGTAACCAACCATGACTGGGTCAAGGGCTGCACCCCAATCATCAAGGAATCGCTTGAGGCTGCTGGTATAAGCGTAGAGTTCACCGAGTTGAAGTCTTCGGATCTCTATACCCAAATCGCATCTGATGACACGTGGGATATTGTGATCGCCCCTGGTGATCCTTCCGTCTTCGGTGCTGACGCCGACCTTCTTATGCGCTGGTGGTACGCAGGTGACACCTGGACCGATGGTCGTATGCACTGGAAGGGCACCGACTCCTACAACAAGGTTCAAGAGCTGCTTGAGAAGGCATCCCAGTCTTCCGGTGACGAGCAAATGGATCTGTGGCACCAGACCTTCGATCTCCTCTCCGAAGAGGTACCTCTGTATCCGCTCTTCCACCGCAAGAGCCCATCCGCTTGGAACGACGATGCACTTGATGGTTTCGAGCCGATCTCGCTCACCGGTCTCTCCTTCGTCGATGTGGGACTGAAGTAATATCTTGTAGAAGATAAGCGACAACGGGGCGGGCTTGGCTCCTGCCAATACCCGCCCCTTAGTCGAAATTGGCTCGTGTTCGGCCAAAAATTATTGAGCACAATCAAACTTTAACCGTGATGCGCACTGGCATCGTTATTTGTCGTGCCCGCATAAATCTTGGGGAAACTGCCCAGTCATCGCAAGCACGCAGCTTCCTTAAATACTGAAATACCTGTCCCCACAAAAACTACTTAAGCTTCATTTCTTACGAAAGGAGCAGTCCCACTGTGTCGAATCTCATCCGACTGATCGGACGAAGGCTAGTTGCGCTGCCCATCATGATTTTGGGCGTTACCTTTTTGGTCTTCTTCGTCATGTCTTTCTCACCCTCCGACCCTGCGCGCCTAGCCCTTGGCGAAGCAGCTTCCGAAGAAGCCCTCGAGGCCTATCGTGAGCAAAACGGTCTCAACCTTCCCTTGTTCGTTCGCTACGGACAATTCCTTCTTGGACTTTTGCGGCTAGATCTTGGAACCTCCAAGGGTAATACCTCGGTAACCGACCTCGTCGCTTATGCTTTCCCAATTACGTTGCAATTAACGTTCATCGGCCTTTTCATTGCTGTCATCATCTCCTTCAGCTTGGGCGTTATCGCTGCCCTGTACCGTGATAGCTGGCCTGATCAGCTCATCCGTATCCTCTCTATCGCAGCATTGGCAACTCCTTCGTTCTGGCTGGCAATCTTGCTCATTCAGGCCTTCGGTACCGTGCCTTCAGGAACTGGTTGGTTCCCAGCGTTGATCTCAGAGTGGGTCCCATTTACTGAAGATCCTGGTCGCTATATCAACAATATCTTCCTGCCCGCCTTCGCTTTGGCTGTTCCTGTTGCAGGTTCCTTGACCCGTGTGGTGCGTACTGCCATGGTTGAAGAGCTCGATAGGGATTATGTCCGTACCGCTATCGGAGCCGGCATTCCAAAGTCTGTTGTCATCGGCCGTAACGTCTTGCGTAATGCATTGATCACCCCAATTACAGTTTTGGGTCTGCGTGTTGGCTACCTCATGGGTGGCGCGGTGATCATCGAGATCATCTTTAATATTCAGGCGATGGGTCAGCTCATCCTCGACGGTGTTACCCGTAACGACGTCTACCTTGTCCAGGGCGTGACCTTGACTGTGTCTATTGCCTTTATCCTCATCAATATCATCGTTGACCTTCTCTACGTGATGGTCAACCCGCGCATTAGGAGCGTCTAATGATACGCAAGAAGATGACCCAAAAGCTCAGCACGCCTGGATTGCGATTCAAAAAATCCAGCTTGCCCGTAGGCTCGCAAATCGCCGTTGGTATGCTCGGCCTTGTGATTCTCATGGCTATTTTCGCGCCGTTGATCACCAAATTTGATCCTCTCACCACCTCGCTTCCCTTCGATCCTTCGGTGGTTGGCGATGAACAAGCTAATAGCGCACTAGTCCCAGTCGTTCCGCCAGATTCCACCTTCTGGTTTGGAACCGACGCCTCCGGCCGCGACGTCTTCGCTCGTGTAGCCTATGGCGCTCGCTACTCCCTCGCCATTGGCCTCCTATCTACCGCAATGGCACTAGTCTTCGCCGCGGTCCTCGGCTCCATCGCAGCAACAGCTGGCAAGGTAGTTTCCGAGATCCTCATGCGTATTTTGGACATCATCATGTCCTTCCCCGGCATCGCTTTGGTTGCTGTTTTCGTAGCCTCCCTCGGTAAGACAATCGGCGTGATCGTCTTTTCCATTGGCTTCCTGTATGTGCCGCAGCTCTCCCGTATCGTTCGTGCCAACGTACTCTCACAGTTTGGTGAAGATTATGTTTCCGCTACCAAGGTCATGGGTGCTCGCACGTCCTGGATTCTGTTTAAACACGTTGCCCGTAACTGCATCGCTCCCATTATGGTGTTCGCGACGGTGCTGGTAGCCGATGCGATCGTACTCGAAGCCTCGCTATCATTTATCCAAGCTGGAGTTCAGCCACCTGCTCCATCGTGGGGTAATATCCTGGCCGACGGTAAGCAACTTTTGACTTCAGGATTCTGGTGGCCCACATTCTTCCCAGGTCTGATGATCTTGATCACCACCTTGTCTCTGAATGTACTTTCCGAGGGTCTCACTGATGCGTTAGCAGCACCTCGAGCTCGCGGTAATGCCAAGTTCATCGGGGCAACTGAGGATGAAGTCGAAAAGCGTAATGAGTATATCGTCAGCGAGTATGTTCGCCAGAAGGAATCTCTTGGCGAGCGCTTGGATGCGCTGCGCATTTCTGAAATCTCCCGCGATGATCGCCTCATCTTAAGCCCAGAGAAAAGCGCGCAACCTCCACTACTCGAGGTCAAGAACCTCACCATCAAGTTCCCAGCAGCCCACGGTGATGTGGCTATTGTGGATAATGTCTCCTTCTCCGTTCGCCCGAGTGAAACTATGGGTCTAGTGGGTGAGTCCGGATGCGGCAAGTCCATCTCGTCTATGGCGGTGATGGGTCTGCTCCCTGATACCGCAGAAATTACTGGTTCAATCCTTTTCGACGGACACGAGCTAGTCGGTATGGATCCCAAGGAGCACAACTCCTTGCGTGGCCATGAAATTGCCATGATCTACCAAGATGCTCTGAGCTCCCTCAACCCCTCGATGCTTATCTCCTCACAGATGAAGCAACTGACCTCGCGCGGCGGAACGCGAACCGCTGAAGACCTTCTTGAATTGGTGGGCCTCGATCCTGACCGCACCTTGAAGTCTTATCCCCATGAGCTCTCCGGTGGACAGCGTCAGCGTGTGCTCATTGCTATGGCGCTCACTCGCGATCCTAAATTGGTCATCGCAGACGAGCCGACAACCGCGTTGGACGTGACGGTTCAAAAGCAGGTCATTGACCTGCTCCACGATCTGCAACAAAAGCTTGGATTCGCCATGGTCTTCGTATCGCACGACCTCGCCCTTGTGGCCTCGGTCTCGCATCGCGTCACCGTTATGTACGCAGGTCAGATCGTCGAGCAGGCACCAACTGCCGAGCTTATGACCAGCCCAACCCACGAATACACCAAGGGTCTGCTGGGGGCTGTGCTTTCGATCGAATCCGGAGCCGAAAGGCTCCACCAGGTACCCGGCACAGTGCCTTCGCCTCGCGAATTTGTTACGGGCGATCGTTTCGCTCCGCGTTCCTCGCACCCGACTGTGGGTATCGACACCCGTACCGTCCCCGTTGAGGTTGGTCCCGAGCATTGGTATGCGGAGCTTCCAGAATACCTCGACGCTCACAACCGTCCGATTGCTAAGAGTTAAGGAGCACTGACATGACTTCTCCACAGGACGTCCCTGTTATTGAGCTGAAAAATGTCCACGTGGTTCACACCTCACGTACTGGTAAACTCTTCCGGCCGGATAAGGTTCATGCCGTCAATGATGTGTCCATGAAGGTGTTTAAGGGTAAAACCCTAGGCATTGTGGGTGAATCAGGGTGCGGTAAGTCAACTACAGCGCGTGTCATGGTGGGCTTGCAGAAGCCTACCGGGGGAGAGGTTCTCTTCCGTGGCAAACCGGCACACTTCAATGCTTCAGGGCGCAAGGAAATTGGACGTGCTGTTTCGGTGGTCTTTCAAGATCCCGCAACCGCCCTCAACCCTCGTATGATCATCCGCGATGCGTTAACTGATCCTATGAAGGTCCACGGCATTGGCACCCCGGAGTCGCGCGTTGCCCACGTCAAGGAGCTCCTCGATCTAGTGGGTCTACCTCAGTCGGCCCTCGACGTGTTACCTCGCCAGATCTCAGGTGGCCAGCGCCAGCGCGTGGCTATTGCTCGCGCCCTGGTTCTAGAACCTGATGTCATCATCGCCGATGAACCGACCTCCGCCCTCGATGTCTCGGTGCGTGCACAGGTACTTAACCTTCTCGTAGATCTGAAGGAACGCCTCGGACTTGGTTTGGTTTTCATCTCCCACGACATCAATACTGTCCGCTTTATTTCTGATCGCATCGCGGTGATGTATAAGGGTTCGGTAGTCGAAGAACAGTCGACGACCGATATCTTCAACAACGCCCATGATGACTACACCAAGATGCTGCTCTCCGCAGTTCCTTCATTGGTGCAGGAATCGCAAAAGCTCTACTAGTTTCACCCTCAGTGTGCCCCGGAGGTCGTAACCTCCTCCTCCGGGGCACTGGAGGATACTTCATCTTTTTCTCCTTTTCGGAAAGGTCCTTAACATCATCATGAATAAGAAATTTCATGGCATCATCCCTCCGCTCGTTACCCCACTACTCGAAGATGGATCCTTCGACCGCGAGAGCTTCAAACGTCTAATTGATAGACTCATTGATGCAGGATGCCATGGTCTTTTCGTCCTCGGTTCCTCAGGCGAAGTCGTTTTCTCCACTGACGCGCGGCGCCGGGAAATCATTGCTGCTGCAGTTGAATTCAACGCGGGCAGGGTGCCTGTGCTGGTGGGCTGCATCGATACAGAGACCAACCGTGTTATCGAACATGCCAAGGTCGCCCAGGAACTCGGCGCCGATGCGATTGTGGCTACCGCCCCCTTCTACGCACTCCAGGGCCTCGAAGAGATTGAGCGTCACTTCCGCCTCATTCACGAAGCCTGCGAGTTGCCACTTTTCGCCTACGATATTCCAGTGTGTGTTCACACGAAACTACCGCACACCTTGCTCGTACGTCTTGGACAAGAAGGTGTTCTCGCTGGTGTTAAGGATTCCTCAGGTGACGACGTATCATTCCGCTTCTTGGTCCAAGATAACGAACGCGCTGGCCACCCTCTGACCATCCTCACCGGCCACGAAGTTGTCGTAGACGGAGCTTATTTGTCCGGGGCTGATGGAGCAGTTCCAGGTTTGGGTAACGTTGATCCAGCAGCTTATGTGCGCCAGTGGAACGCCTACCAAAATGGCGACTGGGAGACCGTACGCGCCGAACAGGATCGACTTGCGGATCTGATGCGCATTGTTTTCGTACCCCAAGACCTGCACGGCTACGGCGCCGGCGTAGGTTCTTTCAAGTCCTCTCTGATGCTCCAAGGCGTTTTCACCAGCAATACGATGCCAGCTCCTGTGCGTACTCAAAGTGCGGAAGTGGTTCAAGGAATTGGTGAACTGCTCAAGGCTCATGGCGTTCTCTAGAAGAAGGTTAAACGATAATGAGCACGGATATCACCAGCATCATTGAGCAAACAAAGGGGCTCATTGTGAGCTGCCAAGCCTATCCAGGCGAGGCACTGCGAACTCCTGAAGTCACTGCCAGAATGTGCCAAGCAGTAGTTGCAGGTGGAGCGGTTGCGGTTCGCGTCCAGGGTGTCGTCGACATCTCAGCTGCGCGCCAAGCAGTTGAAGTCCCAGTGATCGGCTTGATTAAGTACGGACATGATGGAGTGTATATCACCCCTTCTACTGCTCACGCTCGTGCGTGCGCCTTAGCCGGGGCTTCGATTGTGGCTATTGATGCCACCAATCGGCCCCGGTTAGGAGGGGAGTCTTTCGCCGATGCTGTGCGTAGTATCCACGAAGAATTCCCTGGAGTCGCCATCATGGCTGACTGCGGTAGCCTCGATGACGCCCTGCGGGCTGAGGAAGCTGGAGCTGATCTCATAGGTACGACGCTCGCCGGATATACCGGTGATCGAGAAAAAACCGCGGGACCAGATTTCGAGCTTATCGACGCTGTATGTGAGCACATCACTCGACCCATCATCGTCGAAGGCCGCATCCACACCATAAGTCAGCTCAAAGAAGTATTTACTCGCCCGATCCATGCTGCCTGTGTGGGCACCGCCATTACTCATCCCACCTCGATTACCTCGTGGTTTAGTCAGGCTATCGAATACTAATTGATGGGATCCCCATCCCCCTTATACCGTGGCAGAAAGGATATATTCTCATGGCTGTGAGTACTACCCAGCAGGCAGTAGCCGGAATAGAAAAATATATCCGAACCCACGGACTTCGTGAGGGGGATGCATTGCCCTCCGAGACTACCCTGTGTGAAGAGCTAGAGTGCTCGCGCAGCTCCGTCCGCGAGGCTATGCGAACATTGCAGTCACTCGATATCGTCCACATCCGTCGTGGCCAGGGTACTTTTATTTCGAAAATGAGCATGAGTCCGCTGGTACGTGGGATGGTTCTGCGTTTGACTCTCGATCCCCGTAACGCTGGGGAAAATCTCCTCGAGGTAGTTGCCACGCGGGAGGCTATCGAATCAGCACTGGCCGCAGAACTAATTGACAAGCATACTTCCGCAAGTATCGAGGATATGCTCATCACGGTTGAACAAATGCGTTCGAGCTACGAAAACCGCGGCCATTTTACCCGCGAGGACCGTCTGTTTCATCGGCAGCTACTAGCACCAACATCTAATAAACTTATGCGGGAGCTTTCCGACGCCCTTTGGCAGATTCACGACCGAACGGTGCCCATGCTCAGCCTTGATATCTCTTCGGACTACGCACGCACCATTGAATCGCATGCCGTCATGGTCAAAGCCGTTGCCGCCCGTGATGTTGAGGCCTTCAAAACTGCAGTCCACCATCACTATATTCCGCTGCGAGAAGCAGTGGCGAAACTCAATTAAGGATAAAGTATGGTCAGCATTGCCGTCGATATCGGTGGCACCAAAATTGCCACGGGAATTGTCCTCGATGACAAGCCTAAAGAAGTGCTCTTTCGCAGCGTTCGTCCAACCTTGGCTCAAGAGGGTGGCCAGGTAGTCTTACGCGAAGTAATAGCCGCCATTCAAGAAAGCCGAGAGCAGGCCAAAGAAGCTGGTCTGGTGCCAAAGCGCATCGGAATCGGAGCCCCAGGCGTGGTAGGGAACGGCCGCATTCTATATGCGGGCCCCACCATGCCAGGCTGGGTCGGAACCGAACTTACTGAACGCATCACCGAAGAGTTTCAGCTTCCCATCGCTCTTCATAACGACGTGCGCGTCATGGGATTGGGAGAAGCCGTCTATGGCATCGGTGCAGACAAAGAAGTTCTCTTTGTCTCCATTGGCACTGGCATCGGGGGAGCTCTGATTAGTCGGGGCGAATTGATTGATTCCCCCCACTTCAATCGGGGAGAAATCGCTTATCTCCTGGGACCCACTCCACAGGGAGGCTGCGCTCCGATTGAACACGTTGGTTCAGGTCCAGCGATGTCTCAAGCCTATGGCACCGATTCTTTGCACCCGGTAATGCAGGACTACCGAGCAGGGGTCAAGGAGGCGCGCGCACTTATCGATAAAAGCCAGGAGTGCGTGGGGCAGGCGATTGCCGGTTTTATCAACTCTTATGATGTCGACGCCGTAGTTCTCGGTGGTGGAGTAGGAACCTTGCCGGAAACCCTCGCGCCCTTCGAAAAAGGTCTGCGTTCAGGTCTCATTTCTTCTCTTAAGGATATTCCGTGCATTCAGGCGACTCTCGGTACTAACGCACCACTCGTGGGCGCCGCATATCTTGCTCGAACAAAGGACAATACGTAATGGCTGATATTTTCCGCGGACGTGTCGTTAATCGTGAGGGAATCACCCCCATGGAGATGGAGGTAACGGACGGTGCAATCTCGGCTCTGAGGGTTCTCGACGAGGATCCAGATTCGCTGCCCATTCTCTTCCCTGGCTTTACTGATATCCATAACCACGGCGGGGCAGGGGAGTCTTTCCCTAACTCCGACCTTGCTGGGTGTCGCAAAGCTGCACGCTACCACGCTATGCACGGCACTACGTCGATGCTCGCCTCTCTAGTTTCTGCAACTGAGGAGATCCTGACCGAGCAAACAAAAATTCTTGCGCAACTAACTCACGAGGGTGAAATAGCCGGAATTCATATGGAGGGCCCCTTCGTCAATCCAGGTAAATGTGGCGCTCAGGATCCTGATGCCATTATGCCCGGAGATCCAGAGATGTTTAATCGGATTGCTAGCAGCAGCGAGGGCACCATGCGCTCTGTCACCTTCGCCCCAGAAACTGCTCATGCTAAGGAACTTGTCGATGTGTGTGTTGCCCACAATATCATTGTCTCCCTCGGGCATACGAACGCTGATGCCGATACCACTTGGGAGATTGTTGATTATGCCCTCAGCAAGCGGGCGACTGTGACTGCGACGCACCTTTTTAACGCTATGCCAGCTATCCATCACCGTGAACCAGGAGCAGCAACCGCGCTTATCGACGCCGCTGAGCAGGGCCTGGTGACAGTAGAGGTCGTTGCCGATGGTGTTCACCTTAATGACCATATAGTCAATATGGTGCGCAATGGTTCGCCTCATAATACTATGTTCATAACCGATGCTATGGCTGCCGCTGGCTTGGGCGACGGAGACTACGTGCTAGGAGCACTCCCGGTGACAGTCAGCGACGGAGTCGCTCGTCTCACCCACGGCGGAGCGATCGCCGGGGGTACGTCCACCATCCACCAACAACTGCGTCGGCACACCGCCAAAGGGTGGACCTTAGACGACATGGTTCCCCTCGTGTCTCAAAATGCTGCTGCATTATTGCAGCTTAACTCGGGCGAGCTAGAGATGGGCCGCGATGCCAATTTCGTGATTATGGATGAGGATCTATCAATCCAGAGCGTTTATCGCTTGGGTAAAGAATTGTCATACTAAAAAAAGGAGTTAGTAATTATGGAAATTATCATTATGCCTGATGCCCACCAAGTGGCACTGCGCGCAGCCGATGTCTACGAAGGCTATGCCACCGAAGGGGCAACGTTGGGACTAGCGACTGGTTCCACCCCGCTGGCGATGTATCGTGAGCTCATCCGTCGTCATCGCGAAGAAGGGTTAAGCTTCGCGCAATGCCGAGCCTTCCTCCTCGATGAATATGTGGGACTACCTCGCACACATGAGCAGAGCTACTATGCCACCATTCGGAACGAATTTACCTCCCATATAGATATCGATGACACCGCGGTGAAGAGTCCCGATGGGACAGCCCCAGATGTCACTGAGGCTGGGAAAGCCTACGATGCCGCTATCAAAGAGGCCGGTGGCGTAGATATTCAGCTTCTTGGAATTGGAACCGATGGACATATTGGGTTCAACGAGCCAGGTTCCTCCCTGCGTTCTCGCACTCGTCTGAAAACTTTGCATCCGCAAACGATCAAGGATAACGCTCGCTTCTTTGAATCCGAGGATGAGGTTCCTATCCATGTTCTCACCCAAGGACTGGGCACTATCTCCGAAGCCCGACATCTGCTGTTACTTGCCACGGGGACCAATAAGGCTCAGGCAGTACGAGATTTTGTAGAAGGACCGCTCGCATCCGTATGCCCGGCCTCAGTACTGCAATTGCACAATCACGCTACCGTGATCGTTGACGAAGAGGCGGCATCACTTCTCGAGCATGCGGACTATTACCGCTTCGCCTTTGATCACAACCCTGCGTGGAAGAAATAAGGGCGGTACCCTTTTAGAGAAATATTCTCTAAAAGGGTACATTTATCTGCTATGGAGACCCTCGAACCGCCTCGACTTCTAGGCCCCCAGGAAATTCGTCAGCTGGCGGACCATCTGGGGGTGAGCCCGACAAAAAAGCTGGGTCAAAATTTTCTTCTCGACCCCAATACAGTGCGCATGATCGTTCATGCAGCTGGACTCAATGACGAAGGTGTTTCAGAGCACGTCGTCGAAGTGGGGCCCGGCCTAGGCTCTTTGACCCTCGGCTTAATCGACCAGGCGCAGCATCTGACAGCTATCGAGATTGATCAAAACTTGGCTCGTCAATTACCGCAGACGATAGCTGATTACGCCCCAGATTTCGCCTCTCGTTTTTCCTTGATGGGAGCGGATGCGTTGCGGATAAGTTCGACTGATCTCTCGAACCCCACGGCTCTGGTTGCTAACCTTCCATATAATGTTTCGGTGCCAGTAATCTTGCATATGCTCAAAACTTTTCCTTCAATCCAACGAGTTTTGGTGATGGTGCAAGCAGAAGTTGCCGATAGGCTAGCGGCAAAACCCGGCAGTAAGGTTTACGGTGTCCCGAGCGTCAAAGCTGCCTTTTATGGAGATGTAAAAAGAGCCGGCTCCATCGGTAAAACCGTCTTTTGGCCCGCACCGAAAATAGATTCCGGCTTGGTTCGTATCGATTGCACTCGTCCCTATGATCTTTCTCTGAGGCAGCAGGCATTTCCACTTATTGATGCTGCTTTCCTCCAGCGCCGCAAAACCATGCGCGCGGCATTATCAGGATTCTATGGATCGGCAGCCCAGGCCGAAAATGCTCTCAGACGTGCAGGAATTGATCCTGCTATTCGCGGTGAAAAGCTTGGCATAAATGATTTTATTCGCTTGGCTCACGCCGGGGGGAGCGACATCTAAAGTGCCGAAGGTTCCTAAAATATCGAAAGTAACTGCCAAAGCCCAAGGCAAAGTGAATATCCATTTAGGGGTGGGGCCCATACGAGACGATGGCTACCATGAGCTTTCTACAGTTTTCATGGCTCTCGATCTCAGCGATACCATTACCGTCGAGGCCACCACGGGGGTTGGGGTCACCACTCTTGATTGCGCGGAGACCGGGGTGCCAACCAACGCTCGTAACCTCGCGTGGCGGGGAGCCGAACTGGTGCTGCAGCGCTATGGGCGCCTCGGTAAAACACAGGGTCTCAAGATTACTATTGAGAAAGGTATTCCGACAGCTGGTGGAATGGCCGGTGGGAGTGCCGATGCCGCCGCAGCCATGGTGGCCACTAACCACATGCTGGGCGGTCGCCTCAGTCAGGCAGAACTGTTATCCTTAGGTGCCCAGCTGGGTGCTGATATCCCATTTACTATCCTCGGTGGTGTAGCTCTTGGTCAAGGAAGAGGTGATGAGCTCCGGCCTTGTGAGTCCAAAGGTAAATTCCACTTTGCTCTTGTTTTTTCGGATACCGGCTTATCCACACCTGAGGTTTTTCGTACCCTGGATTCTATGGATCGTATTTCCCATATGGACTCCTCGCGGGCAGAAGCTGCGCTTCGACTCGGTGACGCGGATGCATTGGCGGAAGCTATGTGCAATGATTTGCAACCCGCCGCCTTAAAACTTCAACCAGCACTTGCAGATATTCTCGCCGCGGGTCAATCCGCCGGAGCTCTTCGGGGCATAATTTCCGGCTCGGGGCCGACGTGTGCTTTCCTCAGTCCTCATGAAGAGAGCGCACGCGCTATCGCCCGTGCGCTCTCACCCCTAGCCCGCACTGCTATCGCTTCCGGTCCAGCTCGCGGGGCATATATTGAACGGATACATCATGGCTAATCTCATCAATCTGGCAGAAGTCTCGAAGTCATTCGGCTTAAAAACCCTTCTCGATGAGGTGAGCTTAGGTGTGCAGTCCGGAGATCGCATTGGCGTAGTGGGACTAAATGGTGGGGGAAAGACTACTCTGTTAGAGGTTCTCACGGGGATCGAGCCTCCAGATTCCGGGCGAGTAAGTCATACTACGGACCTGAGGATGGCGGTAGTTACTCAACGCGCTGAGCTTGATCCACAGGCCACCATAGCCGATATCGTGTTGCGTCCGTTGGGACTAGCCACCTTTGAATGGGCTGGTGATGCGCGAGTACGTGAAGTGCTTAATGGTTTAGGGGTTGCACGGCTCGGGCTGGACACTAAAGTGGGGGAGCTGTCGGGTGGGGAGCGACGCCGTGTAAATTTAGCGGCAGCCCTCGTTAAAGAACTCGATGTGGTCGTTCTCGACGAGCCCACCAACCACCTTGACATTGAGGGTGTCCAGTGGCTGGCTGCTCATATTGTTGCCCGCAAAATCGCGGTTGTAGTAGTCACCCACGACCGGTGGTTTCTCGATACTGTCGCGACCAAGACCTGGGAAGTCCACGATGGTCACGTCGACATCTACGACGGTGGCTATAACGATTGGATTTTTGCCCGCGCGGAACGGTCACGCCAGGCCGATGCCGTAGAGCAACGCCGTAAAAACCTAGCCCGCAAGGAGTTAGCGTGGTTGCGTCGAGGAGCGCCCGCACGCACCTCAAAGCCTCGTTATCGCATTGAGAACGCCGAGGCGCTCATCGCTGATGTCCCTTCACCGCGCGACAGCGTGGAGCTCATGGCTTTTTCAAAGAAACGCCAGGGCAAGGTTGTCATTGAGCTGGAAAATGCCCGTATCGAAACTCAGGACCATCGAGTTCTTGTTGAAGATCTCACCTGGCGTTTAGGGCCCGGCGAGAGAATTGGCCTCGTAGGCATCAATGGTTCCGGTAAGACCACGCTGTTAAGAGTGCTCGCTGGTGCTTATCCACTCAGTGCTGGACGTCGTATTGAAGGGCGAACCGTGCGCATAGGATGGCTGCGTCAGGAACTCGACGATTTGGATCCACATATTCGACTCCTTGATGCCGTGGAAGAAGTGGCAAGCTATGTACAGCTAGGTACTAAGGAGCTCAGCGCGTCTCAACTAGCCGAACGTCTTGGCTTTAGCGCGAAGCGCCAGCGTACACCAGTGGGCGACCTATCCGGTGGGGAACGCCGACGTTTGCAGCTAACCAGAGTGCTCATGGCTGAGCCGAATGTGCTGCTCTTGGATGAGCCCACCAACGACCTTGATATTGATACCTTGCAGGAATTGGAATCTCTTCTGGATAACTGGGCAGGAACTCTTGTCGTGGTCTCGCACGATCGATATCTTATCGAGCGTATCGCTGATTCCACATGGGCCCTTTATGGTGATGGCACCTTGAGTAACCTTCCTGGTGGGATCGAGCAATACTTACAACGACGGCAGGAAATACTAGCTGATACTCCTTCTGGGCTCATTCAACAGGGAGAAGCTCAGGTGCATCAGCCGCAGCCGCAGATCGACCCAGCTTTAAAAAGGCGCGTTGAGAAGGAGATGAAAGCTCTCGAGCGTAGGGTGGAAAAACTTCGCGAACAGCTCACCGAGCTTGATGCTCAGATGGCCGCCGCCGCTCATAACGTCAGTGAACTGATGACATTAGGGGAGAAGGCCCGCGTGATCCGTGAGGATATTGAGGGCCTGGAAATGGAATGGATGGAGCGAGGAGAGCAGCTCGAGCTATGACAGTTGGGCACGAAGCCTTTCGAGCTCAATCTGATCTTCGACAGCTTGGATAATGCGCTCGACATATTGGCCGAGCTTGCCAGCGTCCATCCAGCTTTCGAGAGGGCTGAAAGCTTGATCAGAGATTCCAGAAATACGCTCACGGGCTTCATTGAGTCCTGTTTCGCCACCCTCATGAACCCTTTGCAGGGTGGAGTGGGCGATATGGCCGGTGACTGTTAGCTCACCTAACATGGTGATGAGAAAATCTACGTTGGCGTAATCAACGGGGAAACCCTTTGCAACGAGATAGCCTGAGATATCCCTGTAGTAGTCGAGGGCATGCACATGAGCTGCTGGAGTTTCTAACATGGCCTTCTCGAAACCAGGATAACGCTCAAAAAGATCCCATAATTGCTTAACCAGAAAGCGTAAGGCATCCTGCCAACCCATCTCGTCCTTCGGCAAGGTCAGTTGCGATAGTCCGTGTTCTAAACATAGA
The DNA here is from genome assembly GCF_025660615.1 of Corynebacterium sp. ES2794-CONJ1. NCBI lineage: Bacteria > Bacillati > Actinomycetota > Actinomycetes > Mycobacteriales > Corynebacteriaceae > Corynebacterium > Corynebacterium sp. ES2794-CONJ1. Next base: position 89,833 of record NZ_JAOTIM010000003.1, read on the forward strand.
TGCACTATATCGTTGCGTGTTTGAACGAGGCGGTATAGCGATGGACTGGAAACTCCTAGTTCTCGAGCTATATCGGCAAGGGTGAATTTATCCACTCCACGTTTGAGAGCAATACGTACTAGGTCAGATTCATTGAATTTAGGCTTTGGTCCAGTCTTCTTTACGGGCATAGCGAAGATAATACTACTCCTAAGTTATATATTCGAATGCCTTTAAAACTTCGACCTCGTTGACATTAGCCTTCGTTTTAAGACTTTATTCGGCATCTTATTTGAGATCAGCAACTGCACGTATAGCGACGTAAACACGCCGAAGCGGGTAAATTGGAGGTATGTCCAACAAAGAAGAGAAAAAACCGCGGAAACTGAATAAGAAGACCTACCAAGCAGAGCTGAAGCGGCTACAAGCCGAGCTCGTGGAGATGCAGCAGTGGGTGGTAGCTACAGGGGCCCGCGTGGTCATTATTATGGAGGGCCGCGACGCCGCAGGCAAGGGGTCGGCAATTAAGCGCATCACCCAATATCTCAACCCACGTTCGTGCAGGATTGAAGCGCTTCCTGCTCCCAACTCGAGAGAACAGGGACAGTGGTATTTTCAGCGCTATGTGGAGAAACTCCCCACCGCCGGCGAAATCGTTATTTTTGACCGATCCTGGTACAACCGGGCGGGCGTCGAGCGCGTCATGGGATTTTGTACAACCGAGGAATACCGGAAATTTCTCCATCAAGCGCCAATATTTGAGCGCCTGTTAACGGAAGATGGCATCATTTTGCTCAAATACTGGTTCTCGGTATCGAATGAAGAACAAATTGAGCGCTTTAAGTCCCGCCGTAACGATCCACTGCGCCGATGGAAACTCTCGCCTATTGACCTCAAATCTATTACACGTTGGGAGGACTATTCCCGCGCTAAAGATGAGATGTTTATCCACACCGATATTGTGGTAGCACCGTGGTACACGGTTGAGAGTGAGGATAAGAAGCGCTCCCGGATCAATGTGATCAACCATATTCTCTCGGCTGTCCCGTATGAGCATATTAAACAGGAATTACCGGAGATACCCGAGAGGCCTGAATCGTCGTATGACTATCAGCGCCCTCCGCGGGAAGAGTTCCGTTATGTTCCAGATGTAGCCAAACGCTTGGAGGAATAACATGAAACCTGGCCGCGCTAGCTGCTCATATAACTAGCAAAACCTATTTATCGGAATCTGGAAATAGCTCGTCTAAAACAGTGAGCACTCCGTGCTCGCTATTGGGAGGGGCTATATGGTCGGCAATATCCTTCAATTTTTGATGACCGTTGTCCATGACATAGGAGGTCCCAGCGGCCTCGATAAGTTCGTAGTCGTTGAGATAATCTCCAAAAGCTAAAGTTTGGGATATATCGATGCCCATAGCGTCTGCAAGCTCGCGCAAAGCTTTGCCTTTATTAGCAGACTTATTCATGACATCAATCCAATGCTTGCCGGAGACTGCAACAGCGAGGTGATCAGGAAGCGCGGAAAAAAGGTCATGGGCGCGATCTTCAACGTCCTCGAAGCTGTAGAGGGCAAGCTTTACAACATCATCGTTGACTGCCTGATGAAGGTCTTCGATATGGGTGAGGCGGGCGTAGTACCGGGTACCTTCAGCTAGGAAGTCCTCGTCGGTGCGTGAAACAAATGCCCCATCTGTGCGGCACAGGGCAAGGCCCCAATCGATCTCTGGGTGAGCGTCAACAATGTCAATAATGCGGTGGGCATCCTCAGGGGCGATCGTTGTCGTTGAGATGATCTCACCTTCGTGGTAGACCATTGTGCCATTCTCGGCGATGACCGAAACCGGGTAGGATGCCTGCTCGAACTGATTAAGCAGCGTATACAGCTGACGGCCTGAGGCTGGAGCGAAGGCGACGGACTGCGAAGTTAGTCGATCAAGAAGAGCCCAAAACCCCTCAGGTATATGGTGTTCGCTATCTAATAATGTGCCGTCCATATCGCATACGACTAGTTTGTACTGCGGATCCTGATTACCCATTATCTCGGCGTGCCTTTCTCGATAAGTTCATGCAATGCCCACGCTACCTTACAAGATGCTAGCTAGCGGAGCACATTTTAATATGTCACACTTAGCCTATGACAGATAGCGTGATTCGTGCCTATGTTGAAAATCGCACCGGTATTGTCGAGCTTAACCGCCCCCAGGCTCTTAACTCTCTGAATCTCGAGATGGTCACTATTATCTCGAAGCATATGAGCATCTGGGAAGCCGATCCCGATATTGACCAAATACTGATTTATTCTAATTCCAAAGCTTTCTGCGCCGGCGGTGATGTGCGCCTCGCCCGAGAGTATATTATTGCTGGCGATCCCGAGCGCGCCGACGAATTTTTCCGTGCTGAGTACGCCATGAACGCTCAGATTCATCACTGCACTAAACCGTATATCGCGCTGATTGATGGTGTAGCCATGGGCGGCGGCTTGGGTATTTCGGTGCATGGTAGTCACCGCATCATAAGTGAAAATGCTCTTGCGGCGATGCCCGAAATGGCGATCGGGTTCATCCCAGATGTGGGTGTTGCCTATATGGCACAACGAATGGTGGGGCAGCGAGGCTTCGCATCGCCAGCCCTCGCGCGATTTATGCTCCTCAGCGGCTGGCATCTGGGGCCAGCTGATCTTCTATGGTCAGGTTTTGCAACCCATTATGTCGAACACGCAGATATGGAAGGTGTGCGCTCTGCGATCATTGCCCACGGTATTGATCAAGCGCTTGATCGCTATGCTCGACCAGTGAAGGGTGAATCGGAGCTTGCGAGATTTGCGGAGGCCATCGAGGAGGTCTTTTCGGCGGCCGAATGGCCCGATATCGAACGACGACTTACTGCCTATCCCGAGCTCGCTGAGCGTTTCGATACCCTCACCAAGGTGGCAAGTCCTACCTCCATGATTGCCGCCCTCGAGCTCTTAACTCGCAGCCAAGAAGCCAGCACTATAGAGGAAGAACTTCGTTTAGAAGAGAGGCTGGGGGCCTATCAGCGCCAGCACCCAGATTTTGCCGAGGGGGTCCGAGCAGTGCTCGTGGACAAAACTCGCGATGCTTCGTTCTGCCCTGCTCACATCGATAATGTGGACAAGGATGCGATTAAAGCCGCACTAGAATTGTCGTAGTTGACGGTAGGCGAATTCTGCTCGTTGCTTATCGACGCCGCTCGGGAGACGTGTGGATCGAGCGGCCGCCGCAGCCTCCGGAGTATAGGGAGGTAAATGGAAGGCGGGAGCGTCGATAAGCACGAGAGCAGTGGTGCACTCATTCACGGGAATAAAGACGTGAGTCCAGTGACCTACAATGCGCTTCACAGCATGGACAAGACCTAGTTCCTGGGCACGAGCAATAGAAGTAGGTTGGAGTAGTTCAGGAATAGCGTATTTTGTCGCGAAGGCTCGTACCGGTAGCAGCTCAGCTTCGCTGGAGTGGGCGAAGCTGAAGGTATCCCCACTGAGGAAGCCAGCTACGATCCCGTGGGCATTAATGGAATTGCCGCGAAACTTGACCTGAGCCTGATGGGTTTGCTCGTCATAGGTTACTCTGGCCTGGGGAAATGCGCCGTGGAAGAAGAGTTGATGTTCCACACTGAAGTAGAAGGAATCTGCCACAACGTCGGCGATGCTGAGTGAGTTCGTCGACTCTAAAGTTCCCGAGCTTAGATTGACGCGCGATCCGTTTTCGAAGACAATCACATCATCGTCGGCGCGAATCCTGATATTTTCGAAGGCCGCGAAAGACAGCAGCGCTCGCTGTAGATCTATGGAATGTGGCAGGGAGCGCAAACCAAGGGCGAGTGTTTCATCGATAGATGGCAAGAAACCGCCCCAGTCGGCATCTTCGGCTAGCACGAGATCCGTTGTCCCGTCATCCTGCGGTGCTAGATAGAGCAAACCTGGTCCAAAAATCGTCCGGGCCGCCTGGATGAGCTCATCTGAAGCGGGAGCGAAGAGAAAATCGAAATCGGGGTGGGGAACCAGCCATGTAATATGAGTCCGATCAGCGTTGAGTGAGCCGATAATTCGGCCCTTAAGCTTCAATGCCCGGTCAGCCCCAATAAGGTCAATCGCATAGCCGGATTCAGTGCGCATATAAGCAACCTTAGGGGACGTACCCAAGCAGGTCCGCAGGGCATAATCGCGGCGCAGAGCAGAGAAATAACCATCTGAACGTACGTCATCGAGGGTTCGAGGTGGTTGCAGGTGGGTAGACAATGAGGTTCCTCTAGGGTGAATTACTTCAAGCTAGGTAACCAGCGTTACCTAGCTTGTAATCTGGACATACCGCTATTTATCTTAGCGTAGAGGACTTTTAGGAACCTGTAGGCTGAACGCAACCAATGGTGTCGCTTCCAGCAGCTGCTGAGAAGAGCGTTTTACCCTCGTAAGTAGACACGTTGAAGATCATGACTTTTTCAAAAACTCCCTCGCCATTGGCGGGAGTATGCCAGCACCACTCGTGGGTCTCGGATTCGTCGTTGAGCGGTTGGTCGTAGACAAGGGTCATATCCAGCTCTTTGCGCGGTGGGTTGGAATAAATATAAGTCGCGAGCGCTTCCGTGGACATCTCGGGGTAGTAGGCATCCCAGAAGTAAGTTCCCTCTGCGGCAGTTTTATCCTCGATCTCCGTTGCACCCAAGGGGAGGACATAGTCGTAGAGCTTGGCTACGGTAATACCATCGCTGCCAACGCTGGTGCCTGAATCGGCTGTTGTGTGGTCTTCGTCGGAAGCGCAGGCAGCAAGGGCGGTTATGGTGGCGAGCCCGCAAATGAGGGGAATAATTTTCATATCGGAAATCCTTCAGAAGAGTCAACAAAGATTGCTATCAGCCTATCAAATGCGAGCTTGCTAACCCATTTTCTATCGGAGGGGCTCTCGTAAAATAGGGATGCCCGTTAGACTGTCAGGGACACCAAAAGGAAGCCCACAAAAAATAAAGGCAGTATTTAATGCTTCATGCTGTAACCTATGCATTCCTCGATTCGCTTAACGTCCTCCTCATCGGCATTGTGGTTGCATTGGGGATTATGCTGCCTGAGCGCTCCCGTTATCGCCACGTGGTGGGGGTCCTCATTGTTGGTGACTGGTTGGGAGTTTTTTTACTTGCATTAAGTACGATGTTTATTTTTGACCAATTAGGCGACGTCGTACGGAAAGCGGTTTCTTCGCCCATATTTGGTTGGTTGCTTATCTTTGTGGGCATATTAAGTATTGTGATGACGGCTCGCGGCGGGGACTCCCAGGCGATGGTCGCAAAGTTCCTGCCACCTTTGCATACCCCCAGCTTTCGTACCCTAATTATGGGACTATTTATTGGGCTCGCCCAATCTGTTACATCGGTTCCTTTTTTTGCGGGTATTGCAGTCTTAAGCGCCGGCGATTTTTCTTGGATGACCCGTTATCTGGGAATGATTGTTTACGCCAGTATTGCTCTGTCACTACCGACGTTATCGGCTCTCATGATGGTGTCTATCCGATCTCGGCCAACTTCGCGTGCAGCGGTCCTGTTCCAGGCAATGCGTGAACGACCGCGTTTGGCTTCGCAGATTGCCGGTTATACTGTTGGAATCGCTCTGATCCTTATGGGCAGCTTTCATCTTTAAGTGGTTGGTAGCACAGAGTTCATCTCATAACGGTTCGGTAAATTTCGGGCGCGGGGATGTAAAAATATGCGGAACTATGCCACCATAGATCTATGAAAAAGATTCGCCATATCGCTCTCGCCACCTCTCTTGCCTGTGTCATGGGATTAGCTCCTCAGGCAGCTGCCCAGCCTGCACCGAGTAGCTCAGACTTAGCAGCGATAGGCGGAAGCTCCGAATTTGTGCTGCCCAAGGAATTGCTCGACGTGGCCGATCAGTTGAGGATCCCAGTTCCTGCTGAGTTGCGTCCTGATGACACCCTCGCTCGCACTACTCACGAGCGGGCTGCTTTGCAATCTGCCACAGAAAAGCACCTTGCAAAGATGGGGCATACCCCTGATCAACGGGCGTATAGCATAGCTGCTGCTTGGGCTGATGAGGCTGCACGCGGACGAGTGGTATTCCACGGCAATGCTGGACGCGGCGGCAGTCATCTGCGTGAAGGCACCGGAAATATTTACCGCTATACCCCGCAACAAGCTCGCGAGCGGGCGAAGTGGCTGAAAAACTCCCCAAACTATTATCCAGATGGGCGAGGATTTGGGGTAGCTACATCGGCGCGCAGAGGCCAGGTTTTTGTCGTTGAGTATTTCCTCAACTAGCAGTGGTTTAATCCGCACCTTTGTCACGAAGGTGCGGATTTCCTATTCTCGGGATTGAGAGCTTTTGCCCTCGACACTTAGTATCATCTCGTGTTCAGCACTATTGCTAGGAGTCGAGGGGTGCTCAGGGGATAGTAGATCGCGTAAAGCTAGCACAGTGACGTAATGCTCAGGAGCAAAAGTGGCCCGACTCAGCACGCATCACTGGATGCCTCCCTCACATAATCAATATAGGAAACGGTTAGTGGTGCCCGGCTGTTGTTTATGGGGCCCTGCCAGCCGCTAGATACTGAACTTCATTGCACTCAGTAGGCCAAGGCTCACGCTATATGATCGCATATGCCCCTAGGTATCAGTTTGAACTCTTCGAATATAGCTTTACAGTCCGGTGATCAGGATTCACCTATTCCCCACGAGAGGCGTTTGAAAATGGTGAGATCTCGAGAGCCTCGTGGGCTGCGGCGACAGTTGAGGTGTCGGAAGTTCTTAACCTAATCTGCGACCATGGGGAAGAGTTCAAACTCGGGGTGCTCTTTTTCGATAAAGGCAAGTTTCCACTTATCCCCAAAGAGAGCGACGAGCTCGCCATCGGTGCGCGTGAAAATCTCAACTCCGCGCTGTTTGGCTAATTCTGGGGCGGTCTCTTCGGTGGTGCGCCGTGCTACGGAGTAGGGGATAGGGTCAGCTTGGGTTTCTACGTTGTATTCATTCTCCATTCGAGCCATCATGACTTCGAACTGCATGGGACCTACCGCCGCCATGACGGGGGCGGCATCGCCACGGGCGTCATTCCGCAAAATCTGCACTACCCCCTCGGCTGCGAGTTGGTCTAGCGCTTTGCGGAATTGCTTGTATTTGCCCAAGCTCTTCGCGCGAAGGGTGCGGAAATGTTCGGGGGCGAATTGCGGCATGGGTGGGAATTGCACTTTTCGTCCTGCGTAGATGGTATCGCCTGGTGCGAGGGAACCGGCATTGACCATACCTACGATATCGCCAGGAAATGCGCTTTCCACTGTGGATCGGGTGCGACCGAAAACAGTGAGCGCGTATTTTGTGGAGAAGCTGCGCCCCGATTGAGCGTGGGTGACCTGCATTCCGCGCTCGAATTCACCTGAAACGATTCGCATAAATGCTAGTGAATCGCGGTGATTTTTATCCATGCCGGCTTGTACCTTAAAGATTACGCCAGAAAATTCCGACCCTACTTCGCGAAAACCGTCGAAGGTGCCGGTGGCGGCGGCTAATACTTTCTCATCTGAGCCTCTTCCCTGGGGGGCGGGGGCGAGGGTGCATAAGGTATCGAGAATTTGGTGTACACCAAAATTCAACATCGCGGAGGCAAAAATAAGAGGGGAAGTCATGCAGGATAAAAAGAGTTCTTGATCGTGCACGGCTCCATCAGCAGCGAGGAGTTCTACCTCTTCGGTGGCATTGTCCCATGCCGCGCCCTCACGGGTATGGGCGGCATCGGGCTCGTAGTGCTCCTCTGGGGCAATGGTGGATCCGCCTGCGGTTCGCACAAAGTGGATATAGTTTTCTGCTTCACCCTCATCATTGATGCGAGCGAGTCCGCGAAAATCGCCTGCTTCTCCCACGGGCCAATAAAGCGGAGTGGGTTGTAGCCCGATCTCTTGAACGATTTCATCGACGAGTTCCAGAGGGCTGCGGCCTGGGCGGTCCCATTTATTGATCACCGTGATAATGGGGAGACCACGAGCTTTACATACCTTGAAAAGCTTGAGGGTTTGCGGCTCGAGGCCTTTGGCAGCGTCAATAAGCATCACGGCTGCGTCGACCGCGGTGAGGACGCGATATGTGTCCTCGGAGAAGTCGGCATGCCCTGGGGTATCGACGAGATTGATCATATAAGGCTCGCCCTCATGACCCGCCGGCGCATATTCAAATTGCAGAGCCGATGACGCGATCGAGATCCCGCGGTCTTTTTCCATCTCCATCCAGTCAGAAACAGTTGCCTTACGTCCTGCTTTACCGTGCACGGCTCCGGCTTCGTTAATGATGTGTGCGTGAAGCGCGAGAGCTTCTGTAAGTGTTGATTTACCGGCATCGGGGTGGGCGATGACTGCAAAGGTGCGACGGCGGGCGGCTTCTGTGGCGGTGTGGGTTGAACTCATGATTTTTAAGGATAGTACAAACTAGGTGCTCTCCTTTCTTTCTCCGTATGAGCAGAGTGGTGTTGATTACATAGGGCGTGGCTTAGTTGGTTTGAAAGTCTTATTCGTTTATTCTTGGATTCTGATGCCTATTGGTACTCGTTTTCATTATTTTCAATAAGAACCCCTTGATGGAAAGGCTCCCATGTCCCTTCGTCCTTCCGCTCAGAGGCTCTTAGCGTCGCTAACCTCGCTATCCATGCTCGGTGCAGCGCTCATAGTGCCCTCAACAGCAACTGCCAGCCCCGATGATGGCAAGCGTGTGATTACGCGCCACCATGTCGATTCCCCAAAGACCTTCTACGATGAAGCAACGGGATCTATCCAATTGCGCACCGAATACTCCGACGGAAAGACAGCCGAATTTGACGAGTCGGTCATCTGGATCGGTAAAGGCTGGGAGCGCGGATTCCGTGGATATGTACCCACCTATCAGTTCACCACCCCTGATAATGATTTATTCGATCATATGGGACTTAAGCGGGAAGCGACCTACTACGCGAGTCCAGCGAATATCCGCAGTTCAGCAACACCGATTTGGTGGGGTTATGGGTCAGATGAAAGCTTCAAAATCAACCAGTACCTCAATCAAATGGCCATGCTCGACCTCGTGAGCGTCAAAGGCCCAGGCCGCGTGGAACTGTTTAACTACTACGAGGACTACCCAGCTGGTCTCAATCAACTGCTCGGGTCAAGCGCTCAGAGCCCTCGCTCGAGCAAGCTCGATTTCGGAGAGCACACCCATAACTACACCCTTTTCACCAAGCCTGGACGCTATGAGCTCACCTACCGAACCGTAGCGCGCCAAACTGACAAGGAGCTGCTCTCCTCCAAGCTCAGCACGATAGTGGTACAAGTAGGCGGCGAAGCTCCTAAGGATACTGCGAGCGCCAGCCTGAAGGACCGCTACTCCAACGCACCTGCCCAAACGCATGCCCCGGCTTATACACTGAGCATTGCCCCGACCGAGCTCAATGCCGAGAGTAGCGCCGGCGATGACAAGCTCGACACCATTCGTTTCGACGCCAAAGACGATTCGGTGCGCGGTACCTTGACTGTGCTTATCGATGGCTACCATCTCACTGATCTAGACGTGGTAGACGGTGTGGCGAGCTGGAATGAGCTCATGGGGCCTGAAGCCTCCAAACTTCAAGCTATTTTCGTCCCCGAGGGGGACGCTGGGCAACGCTGGATCTCGCCTATCTTAAGCCGCGAGGTTGATGAGGAATTCCAGGTCATCCCCGCGACGGTGGGAGGCGTTAAAACCGAAGAATCATCGTTTGATGAAAAAGTTCTAGCTCCGGTTGCCAACGACGTTGTAGACCTTGATCTCAACAATTTTGAGCCACGTGAAGATATCACCTGGGCAATTGCCATTACTCCTATTGAAGACGATCACTATCGCGTTACGCTCACCGCAAGCGACCCCAGGGCGCGCGGCGTAGTCAAGTTCCGCGCTGGTGAGGGCGGCGATGAATACTCCTTCTTCGTTGAAAACGGTGTAGGCACCCTTGTTCTTAGCGATAGTGATCTTCAAGATCGCCAGCCGCATATCAAGATCATCCCCCACCCAGCAGTTGCGGTTAGTGCTGTCGACGTAACTGCCACAGCACCAATAGATCTGGAAAGCGATTCGATAACCATTGCTACTCCTCCCATGGTGTCCACACCGCTTATCGACGCTCCCGCTGAAACCCCAGAAGTACCCCGGGTAGTTCATCGGTGTGAAGACAAGATTCTGCTCGACCGCGGGCACACCGACTTGGTGGTGGATCGGGAAGGCGAGAAGCTGAGCGCCATGATCTACGACGAGACGGGGATCGAGACCGACGACTTCATCAAGCGTGACATCGAATCAGTAATCAATGTTGCGTCGCCCGCCGCCTCCGTGGTACGCACGCAACGGTTTGATAACCAGGGACTCGACTTCATCGATGCCCAGTACCTCGATCAGGGTGAGAAGTTCTACCTCCTTCCCGAGAGCTTAGGCAATAAAACCAGTATTCTGTGGCCTGGCTACAACACCATGAAGCTCGATATGGAGGACTTCTCCGATGGGATTACGTGGCACCTAGAGCCCACGAAACTGCCTCAAGGAGCACAGTTTGGGCTCTACCGTGATGCCACCCTCAGCGATAACACCTTGGTCATGATCAACTCAGTGACCAAAGACTACGAGGAAAAAATCAGCACGGCTTCCCACGTGCACATGAACTGGGCGTTTAGCAAAGCTGGCGTATACACGCTCAAGAGCTATTTTACGGGCGAACTTAACAACGGCACGAACATTTCCTCTGAGCCCGAAGAAATGACCTTTGTGGTGGGACATAATGCCGACGAAGCCTGTAAAGTTTTGAGCCAGCAATCTCACGATGAACAAAGCCCTGAGGACACGCAGCCTGGGGATCAGCAACCAGAGGATCCGCAGCCTGAAGATCCAAAGCCTGAAGATCCAAAGCCTGAAGATCCAAAGCAGGAGCCCACCCCAGTCTGGATACCAATTGTTTCAGCCATCTCCACGATTGCCCTCACAGCTCTGGCAATCCTGCAGATGCAATGGCTCATCGATTTCCTTCGATCGATACTGCATCGTTAAATTGCGCGAGGCACCACTGCCCTAAGGGGTGCCATGTCGCACCCCTTAGGGTCATGCCCACCTCGGTTCAACTGGAATGAACTGGGCACCAAGCTTTTGAAGCATTTTCACAAGGAGAAAATATGTTACGCCAACACGTCGTCGCCCTGGGCACCGCTGCCATCGTGGGAACGTCTACCATGTCTGTAGCTCATGCAGAGACCCTCGTTCTCGATCGAGGCCATGTTGACTTCCTGCACCTCCAACAGGACAAGGATCAACTCAAGCTCAACGTCAAAGAAGACGTGACCGGCGTCGGTGTTATCCGTGAGGCCGATGAGGTTGTTTTTAAAGTCAACGAAAAAGCCTGGATAGAGGCCAAAAAATTTGAGAAGTTTTCCACTAATCCCGTTGGAGCCAATGCCGCGTATCTGCCACAATCTCAACGGCAAGAAACACTGTGGCCTGGCTGGGACGCCCCTTTGAAAAACAAGAAGCTACCTGTCGACTTCAACTTTCTCGAAGTCAGTGGTCCTGGTTCGATCTATATTTTTAAAACCGATGGAACAAATGGTGATGGACTTTTAAATGTTCGCCCGGTACTCAACGGTGGGCAGCTCAAGCTGGAGACCGGTTCTCATCTGATCACTCAACCAGCCCATAGCCACGTTCATTGGATCTTCACCGAGCCTGGAACCTACACCATGAAAGTGTCGGCTCAGCAGGGTCAGCTCATCTCCAACCAGGCTACATACACCTGGGAGGTCGTAGAATCGCCGTTAAAGCCTGAGGCACCGAGTGCGCCTAGTACGACACAACGTCCAGCCGAACCTGACTCTCCCGCCCCTTCGCAACCTACTGAAAAGAGCGGCCTTAGCGTTGGGGCCATTGTAGGAATTGTGATAGCTATTATCGCTGCTCTCGGTGGGCTGATTGCAGCGGCTCTCAACGGAGGATTACTTCCGCGCTTCTAAGAGGGCACCATCGTTAAGATCCCGACACTCTACGTGAGTGTCGGGATTCCCGCACCCTGCGATTTTTTCGTTTCTCAATTTTGTGAAGGTCTCATGTCTCAGATTGCTACGCGCCGATTAGCTGCACTACTAGGCAGCATCCTTATTTCGGTTATTCTCATAACCGCCCCAGCCCAAGCTCAGGGAATTGAATTGAGCAGCGGGCACGTGGATCTTTTCACTGTTCGAGCTCAAGACGGTGGACTTGATTTGGCGGTAAAAGAAGACATCACTGGCACTGGGGTGATCAGACGAGCAGAAGACATCACCCTGATTGTCGGCGAGAATGCTTATTCTCAAGAAACAGCACGGGTGTCGGAAATCGGACAAGCCAGTTATTTTCTCCCACAATCACAGCAGCCCGGAATTCTATGGCCTGGATGGGACACCCTGGGAGTGCGGACCGGTGGGTTTTCTGAGATAACTCTTACCTTCGAATCAGTTTCGGGCCCAGGGTCGGTCTATCTCTTCGAAGATCGCATCGGCGGGGAACTAGCTGCTGTGACCAGTGACGGCGGCTTCGAGCTCACCTCAGGTAGTACTGTTGACCAACGCTACCCAGCGCATCGCCACGTCAATTGGGCATTCACCCAAGCAGGCAGTTACCAATTCGAAGTCGTGGCCAGCGGCAACGGGGTCAGTTCAAACCGCGCTCTCTATACGTGGAAAGTGGGGGACACCGCTGCCCTCGGGCGCTCGCAGGACGATAGCTCAGATCTTACCCATCAAGACAACAGCCGCACTCCATCACCCTCGCGCAACCAAAGTGCCCCTATACAGCAGCAATCCCGACCTCAGCCAGCACGCCCCCAAATCCAATCGGTGCCTGCACCTTTAGCGCCGCAGGCTCACGTACCTCAACCCGGGACGTGCGAACCCACGGTGATTCCGCAGATTAAAGATGACACCACCTCTCCAGCTCGCTGGGTGAATTTCAATGACCTGCAGTTTCACTTGGGGTCAGCGGCTATTAAAGATCTACCTCTTAGTATAGGCCCCGTACCGCGAGGAAAAGTTTGGATGATCGGATCCACCCAGGAGCCCCATGTCCCATGGGTGGGTTCGAATAACCAACATCCCACCATGCTGGAGCATACTCAAGGATCCGTGGTGTGGGAACTTGTAGGCTTCCGCGGTCCTGGCCCCATGGTGGTCTACAGCCAGGGATCACTCGGCACCGTGGTGGGGGAAGAATGGTTTAGAGGAGCGAATAACCAGGCGTCTGGGGTACACGAAATTCCGCGCAATTCCCATGTCCATCCCAACTGGGTATTTGGAGCCCCTGGTACCTACTATGTGTCGATCCGGCAATCAGTGACCTTGACTACGGGGGAGCAAGCACAAGGTACAGGTACTCTTGTCTTCAATGTAGGTCATGGTGATCAGTCGGGGCATTTTGACATAGGAAGTGTGATCAACCCCGCAGGCGGGCAGTGCGATCCGGGGATCTCTCAAGCGCAAGCAATCGCGCCCGTGCCCCAAGCGCCAGCGATACCAAGTGACGTATCCAATGGTGCACCAGGGGAGACTGGAAATATTCCAGATTATTTCGGCGAGGTCCAACACCAGAACGCCGCAGAGAGCAAATCCTTGGCAGAAAAAATCATCGGGGTACTCCCGTTCGTCATTTTCGGCCTCGGTCTTTTCGTATTGGGTGCCGGCAGCACCGTATTGATCAATGCAATGATGAGGTCACGTGCACGATCGGCGGTAGCACCGAAATGACAAGATTTTCGCGGAACCTTGTTCATACAATACTGGTAGCAATAGCAGGCTCCCTGATGATCACTGGGTGTGCGTCTGATAATGCTCAAGTACCCACCACTAACGACTCGACCGTTGATGCCGTATCAACCACACCTATTATCGCGGATCTGGTTTCTCAAGTCGCAGGTGATCGTGCTCGGGTTATCTCCCTGATGCCCCTCGGCGCCGATCCTCACAATTATGAGCCGGGTTTGCGCAATATTCGCAATATAGCCAACGCTGATATCGTTTTTGCCAATGGGCTCCTCCTCGAACAGCACTCTCTCCTGACCACGGCTCAGCACGTCAAACGTGTGGGCGTGCCTTTCGTAGAGCTCGCCGAGCAAGCGCCACGACATGGCGGGGAATTGCTTCCCCTGGTTGAAAATATTGCCCTTGATACGGTGTGGTTCGGGATGCGCATTGGTGGCCAGGGGCAAGCTCTCGGTGCGAGCCGCAATTCCGGCGTAGATATTGCCCTCTCAGCGGCTGAAGGTCCAGGTCACGCAGCAGCCTATATCACTAGTACCTTCGGCACTCCAGAGATCCTATTTAATACCCGCGATGGAATCGACGCCGCCGATCAAGCTACTTTACCTGTCGACGCCCACACCCATGTGTCCTGGGCGTTTTCAAAGCCGGGATACTACCGGCTGAATTTTTCTGCCACCCTCAACACCGCTGAGTCTTCCATTCCAGTTGGCACCTCAACGGTGACTTTCGCCGTGGGGGTTGATCCCCACAGCACTCCGGGTATAGCTCATCCGGTGGTTCTAGATCACGGACATATGGACCTCACCGCTGACCTGGATCAAGCCCGAATGACCATTCGCGGTGATGCCCCGGAAGGGATTCAAACAGATTATGATTACGACCCCGAGCGTTCGGTCGTGGCTGTCCCATCATCCGTTTTGCAACAAATTCCTGGTGACCCAACCTTCCGTTTCCTAGGAACCGCCGGCGAAGAAACTTATCTACTGCCACAAGCGGTCTTGGGTAAGCACGTCCACGGGGAGGTTGACCCCCATGTCTGGCACAGTGTCGCCAATGCCATTGCCATGGTTCGCGTAATCCAAGACGAATTAACAGCTATAGACCCGGGTGGACGAGATATCTACCGAGACAACGCTGACCGATATGTGGACTCACTCCAGGAGTTAGACCAATGGATGAGGGCTTCTTTGAGTACAATTTCGCCACACCGACGCCATTTAGTAACCACGCACGACGCCTACGGATATTTAGGCCACGACTATGATCTCAATATCGCGGGCTTCGTGACCCCTAACCCAGCCGTTGAAGCGAGCCCCCGAGATGTGATCGCCTTAACGCGCACATTGGAGAATTTACAGGTGCCAGCGGTTTTCCTGGAACCAAAACTAGCTGGCCGCTCAGGTGTACTGACCGAAACCGCTGCCACCTTGGATATCGCTGTGTGCACTATACGTGGCGATACCCTTGACTCCACCGCGACGAACTATATTGACCTCATGCGGAGCAATGTCGAAGAACTCCGTCGGTGTCTGGGATAGCAAAAATAAGCGCACTTAAAAGTAATTTAAGGAGAAAATATGTTCAAAGAGAAGGTTGCTGCACTGACCGCATCACTATGCCTGGGTCTGTGCATCACCCCAAGTATCAGCACTGCCGGCGATCTGAACCAAGTTATTAGCGCGGATGAGCCGATTGCACCCGAAGGCGAACTCACCGAGTTCTTCGGTGGGCATGCTGATATCGCTCCGCTGGTGAAAACTGATGGATCGGGATTCGATGTACTCATTCGCGATGACAGGCAGGTGCCTCCCGTGTGGCGCAGCGTCGACGATATGATCTTCGTTTTGGATAATAAAGCTGTTCAGCAAATTCCCGACACTGAAGAATTTGCTTTTATCGGTGCTAAACCTGGCGCAAAGGTATGGGTCGCCCCGCAGGTGGAGGAAGTAGGAGTGCCGTGGTTAGGGTGGTCTACCCAATCGCCTCTTTTCGTTGATAAAGCAACGCGCGGCATGAATATGACTTTCCTCGGGCACGAGGGTCCTGGAGAATTTACCCTCTTCTTACAAAATGGTGGCTTCGAAGCGCCGCAAGTACTCTTTAACTCCGCGCAGCAGAAAGCCCAAAAAATTTGGATCGATCTCAATACCCACACGCATGCAAACTGGGTATTCACTGAGCCTGGAATCCAGCAGGTAGCACTAAAGTTCAGCACTGAGTTTAATGATGGCAGCACTCACGAGTCGATTAAGACTCTGGTTTTCGCCGTCGGTGAAGAGGCCGACCTCCCCGCAGCCCAGGCAGTCACATGGGATGGAGAATTCCTTGCTGACGATGACGACACTGTCACGCCTGGCCCCGCGTCAAGCGCCGAGGGCGAAAGCCAGTGGGTGCTGTGGTCGATCATCGCACTCGTGGCGCTTCTCGTTATCGTGAGCATTATTGCAGTAGTACGACTCGTCCTTGGCTCTAATAAGAGAGGAGCTGAGCAGAACTAGTGGAAATTTTGCGCGCCCGCAATCTGGGAGTTCACCTCTCAGGTCGGCGAATCTTTCAAGGCGTGGATCTCAGCGTCAATCAAGGAGAATTTCTGGGATTGCTGGGGCCCAACGGGGCCGGCAAAACGACCCTTTTGCGGGCCATTCTAGGACTGGTGCCGTCTACAGGCACGGTTAGCATAGCCGGGGAAACGCAACTAAAAAAGATGCGGCAGCTCACCGGGTATGTGCCACAACGCCACGAATTTGCGTGGGATTTCCCCATCAGTATTCGCGATTGCGTGATCAATGGCCGCATTGGGATCAATGGAGTCCTCATAAAAAAACGTGCCGCCGACCGAGCAGCGTGTGACCAGGCACTCAAGCGAGTAGGCCTCGACGGACTCGCAGACCGCCCGATTGGCCAACTCTCCGGCGGTCAGCGGCAACGCGTGCTTGTTGCCCGGGCACTGTCTACTCATCCGCGATTATTACTTCTCGATGAACCTTTTACTGGCCTCGATATGCCCACCGCGGAGGGGTTGACGCAACTCTTTGTGGAATTAGCCCAGCAAGGAATCTCTATTGTCATGTGCACCCATGATCTTGGGGAGGCACTTAACTCCTGTTCTCGTCTGGTGCTCTTTCGAGGAGCAATCCGTGCAGATGGAAGCCCTCGAGAGCTGAGTGACCCGCACGTGTGGATGGATACTTTTCAAGTGGGGGAGACCTCGCCGCTGCTCACCCTGGTAGGAGCCCATATACAATGATTGATATTTCCTTTGTCGACTTCCTCCACGATCTCGCAAACCCCTCTCTAGCATTTTTGCCCCGCGCTTTGCTGATCTCGGTGATATCAGCAATCGTGTGCGCTATTATCGGCACCTTCGTGGTTCTGCGCGGTATGTCCTTTATCGGTGATGCTGTGGCCCACGCAGTTTTTCCCGGACTGGCCATTGCTTTTGCATTACAGGTATCAGTGCTCGCCGGGGGTGCGGTAGCGGGAGCGTCGGTTGCTCTGCTCATAGCTGTCTTTTCTCAGCGACGTCGAATTCGAGAGGATGCGGTTATAGGAATCTTCTTCGCTGCAGCGTTCGCCCTTGGCCTCGTTGTCATCTCGCGAACCGAGGGGTATACAGCTAGCTTGAATAACTTTCTTTTCGGCTCCATTACTGGGGTATCAGACGCCGATATTGGTTTTGCCGCCATCGCTGGCACGCTTATAATCGCCGCAGTCTTTTTACTTCTTCCCCAATTAACTGCGGTAGCTTTGGACCGTGAGACCGCACGCGCTATGAATTTACCGGTATTCTTCCTTGACCTGGTTATCTATATGGCAGTCACAGCTGCGGTGGTGATGAGTGTGCGCACCATCGGTAATATTTTAGTTCTAGCTCTTTTGATAACCCCCGCCGCCACGGCCCGTCTGCTGAGCGATAACCTGAAGATGACGATGCTCATAGCGGCTCTGGTTGGGGTCATCGGAGCTATCGCGGGGGTATACCTTTCTTGGGCAATTGATCTGCCTACCGGTGCTACCATCGTGTTGGTACTAACTTCCATTTTCCTTTTCGCTTGGATCTTTAGTCCCACGCAGGGGCTGATAGGACGCAAAAAATCATGAGAAAATACGCCCTTGCCTTAAGTGTCAGCTTGGCCTTTATGCCGTTGGGGATGGCAACTGTTGCTTTTCCACCAGCGGTAGTTGCCGCGGAGGAAAGTAGTGGTATCCAACGCTACTTGGTGCGCGAAAATCACCAAGATATGCACCTTTTCCTCGGTGAGGATCAACGCATCAACTTTCTCATGCGTGATGATGGATCCTTCGACTCCCGTGGGCTTTCGCCGATGCGGGAAAGCGAAACCGTTTTTATTCTCGTCGGGGACGATGCTCGCCTGACATCTGCACGACTGGAACCAGATCTCGGCCCTGACCGCGCAGGGATAACGCCAAACGGTGAGGATGAGATCTGGAATCTTCCTGAGGTGCAAATAACCACCTGCGGCACCCACGTGCCCTGGGTCGGTTTTTCCACTCTGGGTATAACCAGTGAGCAGCTTGGTGGTGCGACGTCGCTACCTCTGAGCATGGATCTCCTCGAAAGCCCGGAAGACGGACGCGTAGTATTTTGGAAGCAACAGAATTCTCTCTTTTCCCAAGCGGATGTATTGCTCGATTCCGCCGACGCATCAAAGGTGTGGGATTTCCCAGCTCACGCCCACGTTCATAGCGGCATTATCTTTACACAGCCAGGGATCTATACAACCAAATTCGCCTTTGGTGGCAATTTTGCCCATAATCCGGTGATTGCCTCGGATTATACGGTGAACTTTGTGGTGGGTGAGGAGACAATCGATGACCTGATAACCGCTCAGGACTATCAATTCATCGAGCAGCAGGTGTACCAACCTCAGAACGACGCCAACTGTGGCCCCAGACAATCTCGTACGGCCAGCTCCATTGGTCAATTGCCCAGGGTGCTGGTCCGTGAGTTTAAAAAACTCGACTCCGAGGTTGTTAAGCTTGGCAAGTCTTTAGACAACCTAGAACCGCGCCAAAAAAGCACAGAGTCCGAGAGTCCCCAATCTCTACAGGCACCAGAGTCTCTACAGGCACCAGCGGAAACGTTCGTTCCTGTGCAACCGCGAAGCGCCTCCTCACAGCTGCCTGTGATTGTTAGGCGACAAACAACACCGATCCAGCAGTCGCCCTTTAGTCCCGCCTTAAGCGCTCCCCCGGTAGCCTCCTCTCCACCCCCTTCCGTTCCCAATGCGAGCTTGCAACCGGTGCCTGCTCAAGCGCAGGTTGAGGCTACGAACGCCCGCGAAAATTCGCGAATGGGCGAGGGGGTTGCACTAGGTATCGGGATGATGAGTCTCATTATGGGCTTCGCCGCTTTCGGCGTCGCTCGGTTTATCAATTAGTGAATCTGATTTTGAGCCCGTGCTAAGCCCGATGTGACTATCAGCTCCGCGGCGCGGGCTGCAGTATTTATGCTGGCTGAGAGCTCCGTACTTTCAGGTATATCGGAAAGGACATAATTGGCAATATTAGTACCCTTCTGAGGGCGGGAAATTCCCATCCGAATGCGGAGGTAATCGCGGGTACCAAGATGGGCTGTGATCGATTTCAGCCCATTGTGACCATTCTCATTACCGCCCAACTTTAGGCGCACTTTAAACTCGGGAAGATCCAGTTCATCGTGGATAACAATAATATGATCCGCGGCAATATTGAGCGTCTCTGCAACTGCTGCCACACTCTTGCCTGAGTTGTTCATGAACTCAGTTGAACGGGCGAGAACGCACGGGCTATTATCAATCTCGGCAAATGCTAGTAACACTGGCATTCCTTTGACAGGAGACAGTGTGCGGCCGCTTTCTTTCAGTAATATATCTAGAGCCCTATAGCCGACGTTATGGCGGGTCTTGGTGTATTGTTCTCCGGGATTTCCCAGACCGATGATCAGCCACTCAGCGGATTGGAGGGGTATATAGGGTGAGGAAAAGAAAGATGCACATTTCTGCCAAAACATAGACAAATAGTCTCATATTCTCAAGGATGGTGCACATGAGCGTCTTGAAGTCGCTGAGGTACCCGATCATCGCGGCTCCCATGGCTGGCGGACCATCGACCCCTGATCTCGTCAATGCCGTGGGTGAGGCCGGCGGCTTCGGATTCCTCGCGGGTGGCACCTCGAAACCAAAACATCTAATTCAAGAAATGGATGCTGTTCATGTTCCCTATGGGGTCAACCTTTACTACCCTCAACTGAAGAAACCCAAAAAGCAGGATATCTTCGAGGTCTACGAAAAGCTTGACCGTGCTGTAAGCGACGAGAATCTCAAGCACCCCTATATGGTGCCTTCGGCTGATTACAGCTTCGGATTTAGCAAAAAATTTCAATCGGTTCTCGAATTAAAACCTACGGTCGTTTCTTCCAGTTTCGGTTGTTTTAGCTCTAAGGAAATTAAGAAGCTGCACACTCAAGGGATAGAGGCTTGGGTGAGTGTAACTAATGCGCAAGAAGCCCACATAGCCGAAAAAGCCGGCGCAGATGCCCTCATAGTTCAAGGTTATGATGCCGGAGGGCATCGCCTCAGTTTCGATCCAAAAATTGAACCCAATCAAATCCCCACCTACCTCTTAGTCCAAGAAGTCTCTGAACACACCGAAACCCCGCTTATTGCAGCAGGCGGAGTACGAACCGCCCGTCAAGTAGAGGCGATGCTTGAGATCAAACAAGTCCATGCAGTGTGTTCCGGCTCCATCTTTTTGCGGTCCAAGGAAGCGGGCACCTCAAAGTTCAACCGTAAGCTCATCAAAAACTCTTCGTCTACAGTAGTTTCTCGCGCCTTCAGTGGACGCTATGCCAGGGGGATCCCGAGTTCCTGGAGCGAAAATAATGCAGACCTTCCCTTTAGCTATCCCGAATTAGCTTTTATGACCGCAACCGTCAAGGGGATAGCGGAAACTAAGGAGTTCGCTTATTGCCTCGTCGGCGCCGATCTGGATCATATTAAACGCAAGCGAGCGCGCAAGATTATTCAAGAACTGTTCGAGAGCTGAGAACTTCCTAGCCAGCTTAGGCTGTGCTATCTTCGTAGTACTATGAGTTCTTCTTCCTCGCGCTTAAGCAGCTATCAGCCTAAGGTGACAACGCAACTGAGAGCGCGGAAGATCATCGACGACGCCTTTGCCCAAGCTCTAGCTGAGTCCGACATTCATCCCTCAGCGGTATCCTCACCCACCTCCACGCGCGAACTGCGTGACAGCATAGCCAAGGGATCTCCTAAGAAAAAGTGCTGCCGCTCGCATCCGCGGTGCAAAAAGTGCCCCACGGTCATGCACCGTTTGCGGCGAGCGGGGGCACTAAAGCTCGACGATAACGCACTGAAAGCCGCTCTGGTAAAAGCTAGGAAGTGGTAGCGATATAGCGTTCGATCTCGTCGGCCATATCGGCACATATTACCGGCAGAGATCCCTGCTCTTTTTTAGAAAAGGGTTTGAGTACAAAACTGGAGACATCCATTCGGCCGGGTGGCCGTCCTATACCCAGGGCACAGCGAATATAATCCTTACCTGCACTCCGCGTTATTGAGCGCAGACCTTTATGTCCGTGATCGCCACCGTGATGCCGGAGTGCAGTATGGCCGAACTCCAACTCAAGGTCGTCGAAGAGTATCAGCATTCTAGAGGGATCAATCTTATAAAAGTCCGCGAGCGCTCGGACAGGTATTCCTGATTCATTCATATATGACCGCCCCTGTGACAAGATAACCCGGTGGGAAGCGATATGAGTTTCCGCTACCTGAGTGCGAGTCCGAGTATGTTGTTTAAGGGTTTCCCCGGTACGTTCGAGCAGTTCATCAAGAGCCATGCGCCCAATATTGTGGCGTGTTTTGGCATAACTGGGGCCTGGATTACCTAATCCAAAAATCAGAAAAGTCATCATCGATCCTTGATAAGCAAAATGCCAGGGTCCCCTCGAGGAGGGGACCCCAGCATTTTAAGTGTTGATTATTCTTCAGACTCGGCTTCCTCAGCGTCACCCTCGGATGCCTCAGCCGCTTCTTCAGCGTCCTCGTCAACCTCTTCCTCGTTGAGCTCCTCGTAGGAAACGGAAGCGATAACGGTTTCTGGATCGAGGATCAAGGTGGTCTTAGCAGGCAACTCGATATCCGAAGCCAAAACCTTATCGTCGGCATTGAGGCCTTCGATATTGTGGATGATCTCTTCCGGAATAGAGAATACATCGGCTTCGACCAGGATGGTATCGATATCCTGAACCAACTGAGTACCAGGCTCGGTCTCGCCCTCGAATACCACAGGTACTTCAACCTCTACCTTCTCGCCGCGCTTAATAGCGAGCAGATCGATATGATCGGCGTTGAAGGTCAACACGTTTTGGTCGACGTGCTTAATCATGACCATGTGGCTGTCGCCCTCGATATCGAGCTCGAAAACGGCGTTGGAGCCGTAGTTACGCAAAACTGCGTGGATCTCGAGAAGATCAGCGGAGAAGTGAACGGGGTTATCCAGGGTCTGGCCATAAATAACGCCGGGAACGCGGCCTGCAGCGCGCAGACGGCGAGCAACACCCTTGCCGAACTCCTGGCGAGGGGTAGCGCTAAGAACCAAAGTATCTTGTGCCATGGTGTACTCCTTCAAGTACTAAATGCGACCCAGGGCAAAACAAAGGCCCTGCGGTCTCGATAGAAACAGAAAATTGTCATCGTCGAGTCTTCGCAAGGCCACACTATGGCAATATGAAGATATCTATCGCGTCGATAACGGCGCACTCAAAGAAGAATCCTCGAGCTCGCCCTCGCCGAGACTAGAAAATCTTAACATAGAAAATATACTCTCTCAACAGAACTGGCCACGAGCATCAACGCTCGTGGCCAGTCTAAATATCGGCGTGGCTAAGCCTCGCCCTCGAAGAGGTCGGTAACCGAGCCATTCTCGAAAATTTCATTGATGGTACGTGCCAGCAGTGGGGCAATAGATAAAACCGTGAGATTGTCCCAATCTTGATGATTTTGCGGCAGCGTGTCGGTGGTAATGACCTCTCGAGCACCGCACTTCGATAGCCGTTCGCGAGCCGGGCCAGAGAATACGCCGTGCGTGCAGGCTATAATAACGTCTTTAGCGCCGGCATCGCGCAAAACGCCTACGGCTCCAGCGATTGTTCCACCAGTGTCAATCATATCGTCCAGTAGTACCGCGGTCCGTCCAGCAACTTCGCCAACCACCCGGTTAGATACAACCTCATTGGCCACCTCAGTCGAGCGGGTCTTATGAACGAAGGCCAAAGGTGCTCCACCAAGGGTGTTAGCCCACTTTTCAGCGACTTTCACTCGACCAGCGTCGGGAGAGACCACCACGATATTCTCAAGGGAGTATTTCGACTTGATATAGTCCGTGAGAATAGGCATTGCATGCATATGATCGACCGGACCGTCGAAGAAACCTTGGATCTGATCGGTGTGTAGATCCACCGAAACGATGCGGTCGGCACCAGCGGTCTTGAGGAGGTCAGCGATGAGACGGGCCGAAATGGGCTCACGGCCGCGGTGCTTCTTATCCTGCCGGGCATAAGGATAAAAGGGCACAATTGCCGTAATGCGTTTGGCTGATCCACGCTTGAGGGCGTCGATCATAATGAGCTGCTCCATGAGCCACTTATTCAGTGGTTGATTGTGGGCCTGGATAACAAAAGCATCCGAACCACGAACTGATTCTTCGAAACGAACGAAGATCTCACCGTTGGCGAAGTCGCGGGCGGTCATGGGGGTGAGTTCGATACCTAACTCGCGGGCGACAGCTTCGCCCAGCTGCGGATGTGCGCGCCCCGAAAAGACCATGAGGTTCTTCTTGGTTTCGCTCCACTTGGTGGCGGTCATTCGAGAACTAACCTTCCTTTAAGGTGAGTAATTAGATGAGGAAAGTGGGTGAGTGTCAACTATGGGTTAATCTGGCACTACCGTCTTTTAGAGTACTTCTTTTCTTAGCTTGACGCGAGATTATGAGGATTCTCGTGCCCGCCGAGCTGCCTCAGCTGCTGGGGTGCCTGGGCGATGAGTTTCTACCCAGCCTTCAATAGTGCGCTGTCGGCCTCCCGATACCACCAGAGCACCTGCTGGAACATCCTCGCGAATGACCGTACCCGCTCCAGAATAGGCGCCATCGCCCACGGTTACTGGAGCAACGAACATGGTGTCCGAACCAGTGCGCACATGTGAACCCACCGTGGTGTGATGCTTATTGACGCCGTCGTAGTTGACAAAAACAGAGGAAGCTCCGATATTAGATTCTTCACCGACCGTGGCATCACCGATATAGCTGAGGTGAGGAACTTTCGAACCACGTCCGATTGTGGCGTTTTTTGCTTCCACGAAGCCGCCCAGTTTGCCACCTGCGCCGAGATACGTGCCAGGGCGAATATAGGTGAAAGGCCCCACTGAGGCGTTAGGGCCAATCTCCGAGCCCATGGCGTGGGTGCGAATCACGTGCGCGCCTTCACCAATAATCATATCGCGCACAGTGGTATCAGGGCCGATCACCGCATCATCGGCTATTCGAGTATTTCCCAGGAGCTGGGTCCCAGGATAGATCGTAATATCCTGACCCAATTGCACGTCGACATCGATCCACGTCGTTTCCGGATCAATGATTGTTGCCCCACCCTGCATTGCGGCAGCTAGGAGGCGGCGGTTTAATACCTTGCCAGCATAAGCTAATTGGCCGCGATCATTAACACCCACCAGCTCCTGAGGATCTGCCGCACGATGGGCGCGTACAGGATGCCCTTGCGATCGAGCAATGGATAAGACGTCAGTGAGATACAGTTCGCCCTGGGCGTTATGGGTTGTAAGTTTGCCGAGAGCATGACGAAGCAAACGAGCATCAAAAGCAAATACTCCCGAGTTCACCTCAGTAATGGCAAGCGTATGTGGATCGGCGTCCTTTTGCTCCACGATTGCAGTGATATTGCCATCGCCATCGCGTACGATCCGGCCGTAGCCAGTCGGGTCGGGTTGTTCAATGGTAAGAACTGTGACCGCGGTAGGAGCCTGATTATGGGCGCTGACCAGAGCGTTGAGCGTCTCTGGCCGTAGGAGAGGCACGTCGGCATTGGTCACGACAATGGTGCCCTGGAAGGCGCTAATGTCACTTGCGCTCACCAGCTCATCTAAGGCATCTAAACCACACTGCACTGCATGCCCGGTGCCTTTTTGCTCCTCCTGAATAGCCTGGACAACATCGATACCGATTGCATCAATGGCGGGGCCGACCTGGTCGCGACAGTGGCCAATGACGGCAACAATATAATCTGGGTCGATTCCAGCAGCGGCGTGGAGGGAGTGACTGAGTAAGCTGCGCCCGCCAATCGTATGCAACGTTTTTTGTAGCTTGGACTTCATTCGAGTTCCAGCGCCTGCAGCTAGAACGATGACGGCGGTTTTATGCGCATTCACTTTCGAGGTACTCCTTTGAGGAAAATAGCGAATATGTCTATGGTGCCACTGTAGTCGGGTCGGACTGGCTTCGGTAAGATTCACACTCTGCTGATCCTCTACCGGTTGACCAAAAACCTCAGCTCTAGCTTGCGTGCCTGAGTGGAGACTTTTCCCTGCTCAAAGAACCAGGAGAGATAATTGGCACTCCGGGCTCAAGCTATGTATAATGAGGAAGTCCAATCGCGACATTGTTTGGATTTTTCCCTGTGGTGTAATCGGCAACACTACGGTTTTTGGTACCGTCATTCGAGGTTCGAGTCCTTGCAGGGAAGCATTATTATCCCCACCCCTTGGTAGTATCAGGGGTGGGGATATTGTTTTCGGTGTCCCATCCTCGAAGGGTTAAAGACTGCCATGACACGTATGACCGGAAAAGAACGCCGAGAACAACTCATTGCGGTTGGGCGCAGTACTTTCGCCGAGCGCGGTTACGAAGGCACCGCAGTCGAAGAATTAGCGGCGCGCGCCGGGGTCTCTAAACCCGTCATCTATGAGCACTTCGGAGGAAAAGAAGGTCTCTACGCAGTTGTCATTGACCGCGAAATGACGAGGCTGGAGACGGTGATCACTCAGGCCCTTACCTCAGGCACATCTCGCCAACGCATCGAGCAAGCAACCTTGGCCCTACTGAGTTACGTAGACGCTGAGACCGATGGTTTTCAAATCCTCGTGCGCGATATGCGTCCGGGCTCACAACGCAGTTATTCGACGTTGCTCAACGATGCGGTCAGCCAAGTGTCCCATATCCTGGGGCGAGCCTTCGAACGCAATAACCTCCACCCCGAATTAGCCACACTCTATGGTCAAGCCTTAGTTGGAACGGTCAGCATGACAGCTCAATGGTGGCTCGATCAGCGTAGCGGCGACAACGCTCTTGCCAAGGAAGACGTGGCCGCGCATATTGTTAATTTATGTTGGAATGGACTTGCCGGCATTGAGCGAGATCCGCATCTGGGCATTCTAGAATCGAGGCAATAGGGATCGGCTAGACTCTTCTAGGTTGAGTTTAATCTAGGGGAGAGAATATTAATGTCGAGCCAACCGCTCATGCTGTCCGGCCTACTCAAAGTAGCTGCAACTGATCCTAAGCTGAAGGGCTTACGTTCATCAATTGGGGAGAAGTCCCTGCACATAACGGGGATCACCCAGGCACGCCCGTGGGCGATTGGAACCATTGCTCAAGACGTTCCTACCCTCGTCATCGCGGCAACTGGGCGGCAGGCGGAAGATATCCACGCCGAATTAGTGGCCATGTACGGTGACAAAGTGGGATTCTTCCCCGCGTGGGAAACTCTCCCTCATGAGAGATTGAGCCCCGCCAGTGATGTTGCGGGCAGACGCGCACAGGTGCTCGAGAACCTCGATACTTATAAGATCATTGTCACCCCTGCACGCGGTGCTTGCCAGCCGATTGTCCGATCCGTCGCGGGGCGCGAGGCTCTCATTCTCGAAAGTGGAAAAGAATATGACCTCAATGAGGTTGTGGAAGGTCTAGTATTCCGTGCGTATGCACCCGTTGACCTGGTGGCCAAGCGAGGGGAATTCGCGGTACGCGGTGGTATCGTAGATATTTTTCCCACCACCATGGACAATCCTGTGCGCGTGGAATTTTGGGGTGATGAGATCTCGGAGATGAAACCCTTTTCTCCAGCAGATCAGCGCAGTTACCTCGATGGCGATATCACTTCGCTGGAGATCTACACTGCCCGGGAATTGCCCATTACAGACGAGATTGCCCAGCGAGCCCAGGAACTTGGCAGGACCTTTGAATCTCACCCCATCCTGCAAGATCTCCTTGTGAAGATTGCCGATAAGATGCCCTCCGATGGCATGGAAGCTCTGATCCCAGCTCTGGTGGAGTCGCCTCTGGTTACCCTTGCCGAGATGATGCCCCAAGGCACCCACGTCGTGGTTCTAGACCCCGAGAAAGCGCGATCGAGGATCGCAGATTTGCAATCCACCGATAAGGAATTTCTCCTCGCCAGTTGGGAAGCTGCCGCCATGGGGGCAGATGGTCCGATTTCGGTGCCGGAGCTCGATCTCGAGGGATCTACATACCGCAGTTACGAGGCGCTAGAGATAGCCGCGCATCAAGCTGGACATGCGTGGTGGACATGTGCTCCTCAGGGCATGTTTGAAGCGGCAGAAACGCAGACCCTAGAGCTCAATTTCGAGCAGGGTCCAACCCCGCGCGGCGATGCTGATCAGATCGCCGAGATGATGACAAAATTACGTGCCCATACGATTGGTGGTGGGCGGGCCGCCTTTATTGCACCAGCAGAAGGGGCGATCAAACGGATGGTCGCCCGCTTTAAAGAGAATGGTATTGCTCATAGGGTTGCCAGCCCCGGGTGGGAACCGAATCCCGGAGAAATAACCCTCTACCAGGCTTTAAGCCATGCTGGTTTGGTTTTTCCTCGAGTGCGTAAGCATCGCGATGCTGAGGCTTTACCGTTAGTGGTGATTACCGAAACCGATCTCACAGGTAATAGAGTCGGTGATATCGCTGGTCAACGTCATAAGCGCACCAAAAAGCGGCACCGGGTGGATCCGCTGGCGCTCACGGTGGGGGATTATGTTGTTCACGAAACTCATGGCATAGGTCGATTTCTCACCATGACAGAGCGAACCGTGGTGGTCGGGGACGAAACCTCCAGGCGCGAGTATATTGTGCTCGAATACGCGTCGTCGAAACGCGGGCAGCCAGCCGATCAACTTTATGTTCCCATGGATTCCCTCGACCTGCTCAGCAAATACGTCGGTGGAGAGAAACCCAGCTTATCGAAGATGGGGGGTGCGGACTGGAAAAATACCAAGAAAAAAGCACGCAATGCGGTGCGAGAGATCGCTGGCGAGCTTGTAGAGTTATACGCCAAACGCCAGGCATCACCGGGTCATGCTTTCGCCCCCGATAGCCCGTGGCAGCGTGAAATGGAAGATAACTTCCCCTTTGCGGAAACCGAGGATCAGCTACTCGCCATTGAATCAGTGAAGAACGACATGGAAAAAGCTGTACCCATGGATCGCGTGATTGTTGGCGATGTCGGCTATGGCAAAACCGAGGTAGCGGTACGCGCGGCCTTCAAGGCGGTGCAAGATGGCAAACAGGTGGCTGTGTTGGTTCCCACAACCTTGCTTGCCCAACAACATCTGAGCACTTTTGCCGAACGAATGGCAGGATTTCCCGTAACTGTGCGAGGGCTATCGAGATTTACCTCAGCATCAGAATCGCGCGAGATCATCCAGGGCCTTGCCGACGGCGGAGTCGATATCGTCATCGGAACCCACCGACTGCTGCAAACGGGTGTGCAGTGGAAAAATCTCGGCCTCGTTATTGTCGACGAAGAGCAGCGCTTTGGCGTGGAACACAAAGAACATATCAAGGCGATGCGGGCGCACGTGGATATGCTGACGATGTCGGCCACCCCGATCCCACGCACCCTCGAAATGTCGATGGCGGGCATTCGAGAAATGTCGACGATTTTAACGCCACCGCAGGACCGCTATCCCATTTTGACCTACGTAGGCCAATATGAGCACAAACAAGTAGCAGCTGCCATCCGGCGCGAACTCTTGCGCGATGGTCAAATTTTCTTCGTGCATAACAAGGTCGCCGATATCGAAAAACGAGCTCAGGAATTGCGAGACTTAGTTCCAGAAGCTCGTGTGGTGGTCGCTCATGGGCAAATGAATGAGGAGCTCCTCGAGCGGACTGTCCAAGGTTTTTGGGATCGTGAATACGATGTTTTGGTATGCACGACCATTGTAGAAACTGGGCTCGATATTGCTAATGCCAATACCTTGATTGTAGAAAATGCACACCATATGGGCCTTTCGCAGCTCCATCAATTGCGTGGACGTGTGGGACGTTCACGATCGCGGGGTTATGCCTATTTCTTGTACCCCAAAGGAGCAATCTTGACCGAGACCTCCTATGATCGCCTCGCAACTATCGCCCAAAATAATGATTTGGGAGCTGGTATGGCAGTGGCTATGAAAGATCTCGAAATGCGTGGTGCCGGCAATATTCTTGGAGCTGAACAATCAGGCCATATTGCCGGAGTTGGTTTCGACCTTTATATTCGACTCGTAGGCGAAGCTGTGGAAGCGTATCGAGCTCTAGCCTCCGGAGAGGTGGTAGACGCCTCCGACCAAGGCCCTAAGGAAATTCGCATTGACCTCCCCGTGGATGCTCATATCCCCGAGGAGTATATTGACGTGGAGCGGCTGCGATTAGAGCTCTACCGATCGCTAGCAGCAAGCGCTAATGAAGCGGATTTAGGCGCCGTTATGGAAGAGATGACCGACCGTTTTGGGGCGCTGCCAGATCCGGTCAAACGGCTCATAGCGGTGGCGCGCCTACGCCATATATGTCGTTCGCTCGGGATCGGTGAGATGATCATGCAGGGAAATAGGGTCAAAATTCATCCCGTGCAGTTAGCTGATTCGAAACAACTCCGCCTCAAGCGCCTCTACCCAGGAGCGACACACCGCCCGGCAGCCCAAGCTATTACGGTGCCTCTGCCTAAGGCGGGGCCGAAGTTCACTGATCCACCCCTGCGTGATCTCCCACTGGTGCAGTGGTGCGCTGATTTCTTGGCGGCCATGTGGGATAGTCAACGCATCGATGTCTCGAATGGGCATCAGCTGGCAGGAGAGATTATATCTGTTGTGGAAGAACCTCACTCTAAGGTCTCAACTCCTAGCCGCCCCAGCACTCGAGTAGCGGGTCGACGGCGCCTATCAGATATGGATGATGACGAACGCCGCGAGGAAAGGCGGCGCCGCTACCGGCTGCGGTAGAAACGTTTCCGCACCCACGATTCGCTTTACCCCTGCTCTGCGAACCTTAAAGCGAAAACCACACCGCGATTTACGGTGTGGTTTTTCCCTATAGGCTCAAAGAGCCAGTGTAGAGCCCTATTATTGCTGCGATTGAAAAGATAACAAGAATCCCAACCACTCCTATTTCGAAAGAATTGAAAATCTTCTTTCTGTAGTGCCATCGAGTCCAGATATAGGGAATAAGACCTGGAAGGACCGCTAATGCCCCAAAAAGGACAAATACTGGATCCGCAGCGTAAACCAACCAAAGAGAATACGTTAGGGCAAGTATCCCAACCCCTAAATGCCTACGATTAAGTTGTGCTGAGATTTGCACTGTGTCATATCCAATTGAGGGCACGAGATCGTCTTCGCTAAAGCCGCGCCCACGCACCGCCAATAAAATGAGGTAGAACGAGGAAAAAATATAGGGAACTAGGTAGAGCACCGTAGCCAACTGCACCATGAAAATATAGGTCGTCTCATTGAGATAGAACACAATGATGCAGATCTGAATAACGGCGGTGCAGATCAGTTGCGCCAACCATGGGGCCCCCTGGTTAGTCAGAGAACCAATCTTACGCGGCAGCAGCCTATCATAAGCCATCATGGCAAGTGGTTCAGCACAGAGCATCTGCCAAGAAATATATGCTCCCAAGACTGAAAGACATAGACCGACGGAAATCAGCGCGCCGCCCCACGGTCCCACCACAGCTTCGAGAACTCCCGCCATTGAATTATCGGGTAGGGCCGCAAGTTCCTCTTGGCTGAGAACACCAAAAGAGAGAGTTGCTACGGTGACGAGGAGTAAAAGAACTGTAAAAAATCCAATGACTGTGGCGCGGCCGACATCAGCGCGAGAGTGCGCCTGCTTGGAATAGACCGAGGCCCCCTCGACACCAATAAACACCCACACTGTAAAGAGCATGATCCCCTGAACCTGCTCAAATACCGATCCAGCTGCAGCGTGGCCCCAAAAATCAACAGTGAATGTGTCCCAGCTAAAACCGAGGAAAAGTACGAGGATAATAAAAGCGAGAATGGGAAGTAATTTGGCCACAGTAGTGACCCCATTCATTATCTTTGCCTGTTGGATACCGCGAGCTAGAACTGCAAAGACTATCCACGTCATCGCAGAGACACATATAGCCTGGAAGAGCCTATTATCGCTGCTGAAGACCGGAAAATAGTGTCCCAGCGTACCAAAAAATAAAGTGGCATAACCTACCTGGGCGATTACTGAGCCTAGCCAATAGCCCCAGCCCGACGTGAAGCCTATATAATTTCCCAGCCCAGCACGTACGTAGGCATAGACACCAGAATCGAGGTGCGGTTTGCGATAAGCCAAGATGTGGAAAACAAAAGCTACCGAAAGCATACCGATGCCGGCGATTATCCAGCCGATGAGCATTGCGCCTGGACCCGCCACAGAGGCGATATTTTGGGGTAAAGCAAAAATCCCCGAACCTACAGTCGATCCAACAATGATGGCAACGAGCGCCCAGAGTCGAACGGTATTAGGTTGCCGCTGCTCAGATTTATTCACCGCGCTGAGTCTAGTACATACCTATTCCACAAACGAAAAAGTTTCAGGCGAATTAACACGCTTGGGTGCAGCTCATAGCGCTGATGAGAGAGCTGAACTTTGAGATTCAGGCCGCAATCTTAAATAATTCCTCTACACTTAGTTGACAGGTCTAGAGGGTGCTCGGTTGAAGAGAGGGCGGAATCAAGTCCTTCATATCATATCTGGACTAATCCTAATTTAAAACAATGAAGGAGCTTAAATTTTATGGCTTTAGCACAATATAATCACCAGCGGCTGGAGGCCGCTCTCGAACGAGCTAATCTGCTCTTCGACCAACAAGAAGGGTTTATCGGAGTCGGCTTCGATGAAGGCTGGTTCGGCTTCGATATTCTCGGTGAGAGTCAAATCTTGCGCTGCTTCGGACGTTGGTTCGGTGAGGCGAAGGAACCTCATGATATCGCCACGCTACGCGAACTAGCCGCGCACCTTAACTCTGATAGCTATCTGTTTAAGCACTATCCCCTTGAACTCGACAACGGTGTCACAGTATTGCAGTTTGAGCACTGTCTACCGATCACAGCTGGGATTAGTGATGAACAGATAGATTCCTTTATTGACGCAATGTTCACTGCAGGCCACAGCGTATTCACTAATGCCGCTAAGGAACTGCCCAGCTTGGCACCTGCTACGGGTGAGGAGAAATAATAATGGCTTGGTTTAAAAAGACTGAAGAGACTACTCCCGTTACCAAAGATCGACTCGAACAGTGGTTTAGTTCCATAGGATACTCGATGAGCTGGGAAGACGACACTGCATATGCCATTTTCGACGGTTTCTATACTCGTTTCGATGTCGGTCATGATGCTCTGACAACGGTAGGCGTCCACTACCCTGAATTGCCTATCCCGCCAGAGCGTATCGATGAACTCACATCTTTTGTCGAAACGCGCAATCGAGAAGGTAGCCTCGGCATTTGCTACCTCAAAGAAAACGAGGGCCACGTAGACTTCGTGTCCGATCACTCTTTCATTACGGTGAAAGGCGCCTCGGACGAGCAAATAGATGAGTGGATTGACGCCGGCATCTCCGCTCAGCTCGGTCATGCCATGGCTTTATGTGAACAATTTGGTATACAGCCACCGGTGGAACCGCCCAGTGATGACGCCTAAGGGCGCTTAGAGTTTTCTCAAAAAGGATAGAGTGCTTCCTAGGTGATCTCATACTGTGGTCACAGCCTTAACGTGTAGGAGTTGAGGGGGAAGCACTCTTTTTTAAAAAATAACCAAGCAAAGTGCGACCTTAAATAGAAAGTAGTATATGAGCAGTCAATTTGAAACCGATGAACTCCGCGACCTGATGGAGCGCGCCTATGCTGCTCCTTATGGTAAGTCATGTTCGTCTTTGTGGGCTGAGGCAGTTCAGCTAGCTCACGATGAGGGGCGCTGCGAAGAGGAATTCGAGTGCTATGTCCATCTAGCATCATCCCTTGGACAAGGTGGGGAGATCACTCGCATGATTGCCCCGTTTTTGTGGGTGGATAAGACACGCAAGGTTCATCCAGAGTACTTCACCCCGGATCTTGCAGAATCATTTGCATGGTCGTATAAATACCTCATGTCGGCAGTGCGTGCAGTGCCGACGATTAGCGCCCAGCAATGCCTAGACAGCTTGGCCGAGATGAAAAAGCTCTACCTTGACATGGGAGACCCGCTCAAGGCGTATTATATGCGCGAATACTACCTATACAAAGAGCTAGGTATGGATGAGCAAGCGGAAGAATCCTTCAGCCAGTGGCAGGCTGCTGAGGGGAGTGAACTCTCCGACTGCGCTGGCTGCGATCCCTCGCACTTGGTGGGCTACCACGAATTAAACGGTGACTATGAATCAGCAGTGAAGGTAGGCGAGAGAGCTTTGGCTGGGGAAGAGGAAACCTGCCCTTCCCAGCCAGAGTCGCTCTATACCGAACTGCTCATACCGTGGTTAATGACCGGTAGAGACGATAAGGCATGGCGTGCCCATACCCGCAGTATGCAGCGCTTTAGTTACGACAAGCACTTTCTCTCCGATTTTGCAGTCCACATCAACTACTTAGTGATCTCAGGTCTCGCTAATCGGCCGGAACGATTAAAGCGCGGTTTAGAATATTTCATCCGTTTCTTGCCATGGTGGCTAGAAGCGGAATCTCCCGCGGAGTTACTTCTTCTCTCACGCTCATTCGCTGGGCTATTACGCCATATCCCCCAACAAGATGTCGCTCTCGGGGTAGATCTTCCTGGCAGTTTACTGCCATGGGTAAAAGCCCCCGATATTAAGGATCCCACTATTGCAGATGCAGCGCAGTGGTGCACTGATATCGCTGTGACCCTAGCCCAAGAATTCGATGAAAGACCCGGTATCGTGCGTCCCCACCACGTGGAGGCAACGCGCGAGATCATCTTCTCCCCACCTCGTATTGATCCCCTTCCTGATCCCGTCGTCCACGATGCAGCAGGCGGCTTCACAACGGTAGACACTGTTGACTACCGGGTAGATACCGGCAATTTTTCGGATATGGAACGACTGACGGTCGCTGCTGAGGAATCGGAGGAGCAGCCTCTCACGCTCATTTCTCTACACGGAGACTGGAAAGAATTAAGTGACGAGGAACTGGACGCACGTCATGAGGTTCTGCAGACACAATTACCAACCATTTATACTATGGTGCAGGCCGAAAAGCACAAGCGTGGCCTTACGTGGCCGGAGCAGCTTGATACCGAAACTGACCCAGCTCGGAAACTTCTTGCGAACGCTATTACCAGTTTTAACGAGCGCGATTTCCGTTCCGCGGCAATCCAGGCTGACGAGGCTATGCGCACCCCAACTGCTGAGCCTATCGGAGTGCGTCTGACTGGTATGTCCCTGCTAGGCGCTGCAGCCATGCACGCTGGATATGCCAGCGAGGCGATTGAACCACTGCGTCACTGGTTGAATCTGGTGGCCGCTTATGAATTAAGTTGGCAGCGAGAAGCAGCCGCAACAGCGCTTGCCGATGCCCTCATCGCCACCAAGCAATACTCGGAGGCCGCCGAGGTTATTTCGATGACGCTCGACGCCCTCAGCGATCGACCTGCTGTCAAACTTCGCGCCATGCTCGTAACCAGCCTAACTGCGCTCGACCTAGCGCGGGCTGCCTGCAGCGCTGCTTTCGACTTAGCGAAGAATAGCGAAGATCGCGAGGTCATCGTTGATGCCTATCAAAAAGCCTTCCAGAGCGCTTATCAAGAGCGCGAATTTGACGTAGCGATTTCTATCGCTGATGAAATCGCTCAGATCTCCCGCGTTAGCTATCGTGATAATCCAACAGATGACAACGCAGCGCAACTCGACTCCGCCCTGGTCCGATCCATCTTCGCACGCACTTCAGCACCTGGCACTCTTGACGATGCGGAATTTGCCGTGGTTGAATCGCTCACCGAGGAGCGACGCGATATAGCGAAGCAGAGAAACGACGATGAGCGTCGACTGGCAGGGGCTCTCGCTGATATCAACGAGGACCTTGCCCTAGGTGCGGTACGGTCAGCGCGCTCCATGGATTTTACTCTCCATATGGAAAATGCCCTTGAAAGTTTCGCGGAGTATCGGTTCTTCCCGGAGGCTGCACGCTGTGCGCTGACACTTGGCGAAGTCGCCGCGGGGGAGCAACGGTGGGTGGAGGCCCGGGCTCGGCTGCAGGAGGCCCGAACGTTTATGGATCAGACAGCAGTTGTCCCAAGCGCCCTGCGTTCACGTGAAAAAGGCCTGGAAGAATTTCTTAATCAGACCTTAGACGACTAGAAGCGCTTGTCCGCTAGCCCACGTATACCCACCATATAAGGGGTGTCGGCCATACGTGGGCTAGCATGATCTCATGACTCAAGCCCATCTCACTGTGCTCATCCTCGACCCGCGCTGGCCCACTATGGTCCCTCTTAATATCCTCAAAGGCCTTCGAGGGTCGATTGAAGTGACCGAGGATATTCCAGAGCAGCTGCTTTCCTTGCTCAAAGATCTAATACCCGCTGGGCCTGAGATACTTCTAGTGAGCAGCCAGCCCAACCATCCTGCGGTCAAAACCTTTATGGATCAGGATGCTGTATTAATCTGCGCTCCCTCGCTGGAGGATCCTGTTGATCAAGCTGTACAGACAATGAGACGAGCTTTGGAGATAGGAGAGTGGGAGAGAGCCCAAACTCATCGTTCTCTGATTCCTTACCTGCGTGAAGAGACGGCCGAAGTCATCGAGGCCATTGAATCAGAATCCGGGGATGACCAGATTCGAAACGAGTTATCGGATGTGCTTTTGCAGGTTTTTTTCCACGCCGAAATAGCCGCCCGACGCGGAGCTTTTGACTTCGCCGATATAGCGTCAAGCTTTACGGCGAAAATGCGTCGGCGCGCACCTTATCTTTTCGATGGAACCACTGAGACCATTCCTACCGAAAAGCAGCAGGACATATGGCAAAAGGCAAAGCTAATGGAAAGTGAAAAACAGGCGCAACCATAGGGTTACGCCTGCTTCTTCATCGTTGATCTATGAGCTCAGTAAAGATAAGGCCGAAGAGCCCAGGGAACTGGTGGAATTCGAGGAGCCCGAATCAGACGAACCTGAGTTGGACGACGCTGAAGGGGCATCCGGAGAGACAATTTCACACGTCAGTGCGCGGTTGAGCACTGGCTCGAGAGCGATAGCGCGGATCTTGGAGGGAACATTAGTATTCGTAGCCTCTTTGTAAAGGACGTCTGAAAGCTGCTGTCGAGTCATGCCAGGTTTGACGTTGTCACCGAGCATGGAACCTAGCAGTGAGCACGGGGTATTGGAGACGAAGAAATCCACTGCCTTCTGGCTCACAGTGCCGAAGGAATCGAGAGCTTTAATAGCGGTGAGAATGGTTCCTAAACCAGCAGCATTGGCGGCTGGGACCGTAATGCCAGAGCTCAAGAGGGCAGTGCCGGCTACAGCAACAATGGCGCGACGAATACGCATATTTACGTGTCCTTCCAGTAAAAATAAATTACGACAGAGCAACAATAATAGAAAAACCACCTACTGCATAGATATATAAGGGTCGGGGGTAATTGGTAGGGGATCGTTCGAGCCGGCGCGTTGGAGGAAATTCTGCTCACCACAAAGATTGCTAGAATCACACCCCATGAGCGGTGGAGTAAAAATTGTGTCGGGTTGCGCGGTGGGTGTCCTGCTTGCTGTGATCACGGTGATAGCAGTAGTCGGATGGAGCCTGTCCTTCCTCGACCAGGGGCCAGCGGTGAGGCAGTTAGCACCTATCCCTGAGAATATTCCACCAGCCAGAGGCCAAGAGGTTCCCCTCATTGATGTCAACGCGCCGGGACGCACCTCGGATAAACTGCGCTTTTGGGCCGATCCAATTTCGGCCGAGACAGGGGTATCCTCGGCCGCTTTGCGTGCCTATGGCAATGCGGAACTCATCGCGGCGCAATCGTGGCCCGAGTGCCATCTGTCGTGGACGACACTTGCAGGAATCGGTTATGTCGAAACTAGGCACGGAACCTACTCAGGACAGCTCTTCAACTCGCGTGATATAGATGAAGACGGTAACGTTTTGCCTCCCATTCTCGGGGTCCAACTTGATGGATCGCCCGGATTCGCCGAGATCCGCGATACCGATCAAGGACAACTAGACGGAGATTCGGAATATGATCGAGCTATTGGTCCCATGCAGTTTATTCCAACCTCATGGCAACGATACGGGCGTGACGCCTCGGGGGATGGGGTGGCGGATCCCAATAATATCGACGACGCCGCTCTAGGAGCAGCCAACCTACTGTGCTCTCAGGGCGACCTAGCCACGCCAGAGGGGTGGACTCGTGCAGTTTTGTCCTATAACAGCTCGCAAGCCTATCTGATTAAAGTACGCAACGCCGCTAATTCCTATGCGCTCTCACAACCAGCGATGCGGTAGAGAGCACTTTCAACCAAGCAGAACGAACTGTTCGTGTGAAGATCGTTGATGTGCAGAAACTCACAACCTAATCTCGACGGCCATCAAGGATCGACACCGACACTTGATATTGCTCGGAAAACGCTGTTCAGCGCCGGTTTCTACGACAAGGTGGGGGAGGAATATCTAGGCTAAAAACCACAAAACCAAACATGCTCTCACAGAAAGCCAAGGCGGACACTTAAAAAAAGTGCGTTTGTTATATAAGCTCGTAAGACGAGTCCTCATACGAGAACACTTACCTTTAACCACAGAGGAGTTTTACAGTGGCTGATATTATGCATGTATTTGCACGCGAAATTCTTGACTCACGCGGTAACCCTACCGTTGAAGTTGAGGCTTTCCTCGACGATGGCGCTCACGGCGTCGCCGGCGTTCCATCAGGCGCCTCCACCGGCGTCCACGAGGCACACGAATTGCGCGACGGTGGCGACCGCTACCTCGGCAAGGGAGTTTTGCAGGCAGTAAAGAACGTCAACGAAAAGATCGCCGATGCTATCGCAGGTATCCCAGCCGATGACCAGCGTCTGATCGACCAGGCCATGATCGAGCTCGACGGTTCTGAGAACAAGAAGAACCTCGGTGCAAACGCTATCTTGGGTGTATCTATGGCCGCTGCTCACGCGGCAGCCGAGTCAGCTGGTCTACCCCTCTATCGCTATATCGGTGGACCGAACGCACACGTCTTGCCAGTTCCGATGATGAATATTGTCAATGGCGGCGCACACGCTGACTCCGGTGTGGACGTTCAGGAATTCATGATCGCTCCTATTGGCGCTGAATCCTTCTCCGAAGCACTGCGCATGGGTGCGGAAGTGTACCACTCCCTCAAGTCCGTTATTAAGTCCAAGGGGCTTTCTACTGGCCTTGGCGACGAGGGCGGCTTTGCTCCTTCGGTTGAGTCCACCCGTGCCGCTCTTGACCTCATTGTAGAAGCCATTGAGAAGGCTGGCCTGAAGCCAGGTGCCGATATCGCTTTGGCCCTAGACGTTGCATCCTCGGAGTTCTACAAGGATGGTAAGTACCACTTCGAAGGTGGCGAGCACACCGCAGAAGAGATGGCCAAGGTTTACGAGGAACTCGTTGACGCTTATCCAATCGTATCTATCGAGGATCCTCTTCAGGAAGACGACTGGGAGGGTTATACCAACCTCACCGCTAAGATTGGTGACAAGGTACAGCTCGTGGGCGACGATTTCTTCGTTACCAACCCAGCTCGCCTCAAGGAAGGCATCGAGAAGAAGGCCTGCAACGCGCTCCTGGTTAAGGTTAACCAGATCGGTACTTTGACTGAGACCTTCGATGCCGTTGAGATGGCTCACCGCAATGGTTACCGTTGCATGATGTCTCACCGCTCCGGTGAGACCGAGGACACCACCATTGCTGATCTTGCTGTGGCGTTGGGCTGCGGTCAGATTAAGACCGGTGCTCCTGCTCGTTCTGAGCGGGTGGCGAAGTACAACCAGTTACTGCGCATTGAGCAGGAACTCGAGGGTGCAGCAGTTTATGCTGGGCGCTCTGCATTCCCACGTTTCCAGGGCTAGGGTCTAGGCTAGAAGTTAGCCGTTTCCCCTCCCTTATTGACTAACTGAACTCGCACCTTCAAACGTGAAGGTGCGAGTTCAGTTTATTTCTACGGGTACCACCCCCCGTGCGGCTTTAGATACCTGTGGGCGTGAAGGTGCTAAAATTTAGAATCCTATGCAACGTAAAAATAGAGCTGTTCCGGTTCTCAACCGTGAGAAAGAAATAAGGGCTACACGTCCGAAGCGCACACCCGTGCGGCTCGGTCTTGAAGCCTATGCAGCCATAATTGCTGCCGTTGCTTTCGTCATAGTCATTATCTACGTACCGGTGCGCGATTATATGGAGCAGCGCTCTGAGATAGACCGCTTAGAGGTCTCGATTTCTCAGCTCACCAAGCAAAAAGATAAGCTCCAAGACGATCTGAACCATTATCAATCCGAGGAGTATATTCGCGAGCAAGCACGAATTCGATTAGGGGTCATTGCCCCTGGCGAACGTGCCTTCCGGATCATCGACCCTGGCCTTGAGAACTCCCGTCATACGCAAGCAGTTAGCCCGAAAAATGAAGAAATTCGTATTTGGTACGAGACCCTCTGGGATTCAGTGACTGTGATCCCCGAGGAGGATGAACAGCCGTCGCGAGAAAATAAGCTTCCTCTTTTGAGCGATCTGCAGGCTCCCGTCCCATCGGCTCCCGAGGAGGGTGAAAGATAGGTGAGAGGGCGGGCATAGTCTAAAATCTTCAGATATGAGTGTCGACGAAAAAGATCTAGCTGCCGTAGCCCGCCAACTTGGTCGCAGTCCGCGTGGAGTCGTTGAAATATCCTATCGATGCCCGGACGGTGCACCTGGCGTCGTGATGACGCGTCCTCGCTTAGAGGATGGAACGCCTTTTCCCACTCTCTACTATCTGACAGACCCGCGGTTAACGGCCGAAGCATCCCGCTTGGAGGTCGCTCATATTATGAAATGGATGACTGAGCGTCTATCCAAAGATCACGAGCTCGCGGCGGACTATCGAAGAGCCCACGAGTATTTCCTTGATAAGCGCAATAGCTTAGAGGACCTAGGAACCGAGTTCTCTGGTGGGGGAATGCCAGATCGAGTAAAATGCCTTCACGTTCTTATCGCCTATGCCCTGGCTGAAGGACCGCAACATGTCCAACTGGGGACCGAGGCCGTCGCCATTGCTGCCCAACACGCTAACCTGCGCGGAACCGCTATTCCTGAAGACTGGCCTACGGTTGATGATTTAGGTATCGATATGGAGCACTTCGACTTCACTCATGCTGAGGCGCCACGCGCATGACTAGATATGCAGCGATTGATTGTGGGACGAACTCCCTACGGCTTCTTATTGTAGAGTGCACCCGGGATGGCGACATCAAAGAAATAGCGCGTCAGATGGAAATCGTCCGCCTGGGAGCCGCAGTGGATGCGACAGGTGAATTTGATCCAGCAGCAATCGAGCGAGCACGTCTCGTACTCGCTCGCTATGTCGATATTATGCGCGCCGAGAGGGTTGCCGATATCCGTATGGTGGCGACATCTGCGACCCGGGATGCAAAAAATCGCGAGGTTTTCTTTGATATGACGCGTACTGAGCTCGCTCCAATTAGGGAGGGAGCGGTTGCGGAGGTTATTAGTGGGGACGACGAGGCACAACTTTCTTTTGCCGGGGCCGTGGCCGATCTGAACCCTGATCGAGGACCCTTCTGCGTCATCGACTTAGGCGGTGGCTCCACCGAATTTGTAGTCGGTTATCCTCATGGCAAGATTCTCGGTTCTTACTCGGCACAAATGGGGTGTGTGCGGCTGAGCGAGCGCATCCTTCACACGGATCCTCCAACTGACAAGGAACAGCTTCAGGCCGCAGAGTATATTTCCCGACAGCTACGTGACGTGCAAAACGCAGTACCTATTTCCCAGGCTCGCACATTTGTCGGGTGCGCCGGCACGTTTACCACACTCGCTGCCTTGGCACTGGGTTTAGAGACCTATGATGCTACGAAAATTCATAACACAACGCTAAGATTTCCCGCCTTAATAGTGTTGAATAAGGAGCTCATCGGGCTCAGTAGTGCTGAGCGGCGCATGAATCCTGTGATTCATCCAGGACGAGCGGATGTTCTCGCCGCTGGGGGATTAGTAGTCAATGCCATAATCGACATGATCGCCTATATCACCAATATTTCACAGATCACCATTAGTGAAAAGGATATTTTAGACGGGATCATTCTGGGCATGATCTCTTCAAAGAGTTCCCCATAAAACACCGTGTTCGCGCTGGTGAGATCTTCATTTAGAAAATAACGGGTATCTACATTAAGATAATTACTCGTTGCCCCCATAGCCCAATCGGCAGAGGCGGTTGACTTAAAATCAATACAGTGTGGGTTCGAGTCCCACTGGGGGCACAGATAAAGACCTTGCGAGAAATCGCAAGGTCTTTATCTTTTAGTTGAGAAGCAGTGGAATCTAGCCCCTAAAGTGGGTGGAATTCAAACACGCCGACGAATTTACTCATCGCCTAAATGGCAGCTTAGAAGGATATTTAGTAACTCACAGCAATTTGACAGCTTGGGTCGACCCCTTCTTCAGATAAGCCCCATAGGTTGCTTATTAAGTAATTTGCACACGCAACCATACGCAACGAGGACATAATCTTTTTAAGGAGCACCCTGATGGCAACCACCACCATGCAGCACACAGATTCAACAGACCTTTTTGTCACGCGCGACGTTGACGATACTGTGGTCTATCACCTTCGTCAATGTAACCCTTATGATCTCAACAGCTCCTACTATGTGCGCGAGAATCAATCGACCGGAGGACGCGCTTTTGTGGAAATGAGTATGCGGCATGGTTGTGGCTATGCGTATGCTCAGCGACGCGCTCGCGCCTAAGATACCCTTATAAATCAAACTTTTGGTGGTGTGGGCCTAGCTTTTAGCCGGTGTGACCTTTACAATGGGCTCACTGGCTTTTTGCTTAGGCTAACCTAATGGGAATGAGCGCAATTGTGATCAAAGATACCACCAAAACACGTACGACCACTTTCATGTGGTGCCGCATCGGGCAAGCCATTATTAAGGCACCCGACCGGATGCTTCATATTGTCGCGGGCGATCTCGTCATCGCTCCGGAAAGTGCGACGGTCATCGATAGCGCCGAGGCGAGCATTATCTCGTTCAAATTTACTGATATGCTCCCCGGGCCTACTCGAAAAATCTCTCTGGGTCCGGACTGGGATCGACGCATAATAGCTGAATATGCCAGAGCCCGGCTCGGGGAGAAGCATTGCAGTGAGGGATTCCTTACAACTCTTCATCAACCCCGTTTTCAATGTCCTCCGCTGCCTGTAGAACAGGCCGCACGCCGTGTTGCTAGCGAATTATTAGCGCAACCGAGCTGCACGACCTCACTTGAGGTATTTGCCCAATCCCACCGCATCAGTGCTCGAACTCTCCAGCGACAATTTCTCAAATCCACAGGATTACCATTTTCCGAATGGCGAGCCGCATGTCGGGTAGCCAGTGCTGCCGATCTCATAAGTCGGGGGATGAGTATTAAACTCGCCTCCCAGCATGTAGGATTCTCGGCCACGAGTAGTCTGACACGAGCTTTTAAGCGCCACACAGGTCAGACGCCCGCGAGTTTTCTCAATCTTAAATCTGTTCATGTTCCACTCAGCGATCCTCTGACCGTTTTCGCACGCGCTCGAACTGATCTCGTCCTGTGGCTTGCTCATGGATCCGCCACCGTAACCACACCAGGCTACTGTCGGTTTCTGGCGCAAGGAGAGACAGTGACAATTCTCTCCGGAACTCATACTCGCCTGGATATCGCCTCTGGGTCAATCGCATTGCCGGTCAGCCCGCGTTTCAACGAACATGCCGTAGATGCTCTTTCTCGAGCTTTGGATACTCAAGGCGATACTTTCCTTGAGGGGTTGACAGATAGCAGTGACCAAGAGGCACTAACCCCCGCATAAAAGAGGCGCGGGAACTATTGTTAGTGCGGTCACGTTAGAAGGATGTACCTGGTCTTGGGGATAATTGATCCGCAGGACTATATAAGTAGAAAAGTAGCGAAAGGACAGTGTTACTACCTATGCGTAGCAGCAATCCAGTGCTCGCCTCTCTCCCCGCAAAAGGACAGGCGACGAATTATTACGGAGACTACCAGCAGGCCCCGACGGGTCTAGACGGTTTTGCTCCCGCGCCAGTTAGCACTGAGCGTCCTATGACTGTCGACGATGTGGTGACCAAGACTGGAATCGTTTTGGCGATTATTGTGGCGCTAGCCGCTGTTAACTTTGGCATTGCGCTGGTAAGTCCAGCCCTTAGCATGGGACTTACGGCAGTTGGTGCCATAGGCGGTCTGGTCACTGTTCTTATTGCCACGTTCGGCAAAAAGTTTGGATCTGCACCAGTGGCTTTGGTCTATGCAGCCTTCGAAGGACTTTTCGTTGGAGGTATTTCGGTTCTATTCTCTGGTTTCCTCGTGGGAGGAAATAACGCTGGGGCTATGATCGGTCAAGCCGTTCTGGGAACCCTAGGCGTCTTCCTGGGCATGCTCTATGCGTATAAGACTGGCGCCGTTAAGGTGACCCCGCGATTTACCAAGATTCTCACTGGGGCTATGATCGGTGTTCTGGTACTGGCGCTCGGTAACTTCATGCTCGCCATCTTGGGCGTGTCCAATGTATTGCGTGATGGTGGACCGATTGCCATTATCTTCTCCCTCGTGTGTATCGGTCTTGCTGCCATGAGCTTCCTACAGGACTTTGATGTCGCCGAGAAACTTATCCGTCAGGGAGCACCATCAAAGATGGCGTGGGGTGTGGCTCTCGGATTAGCTGTGACCTTGGTCTGGCTCTACACCGAAATCTTGCGGCTGCTGAGCTATTTCTCAAATCGTTAAAACCAAATAGAAATCCGGTTGCACACCACGTGATGGGGTGTAACCGGTTTTTTTTAACCCGTAAGCTGATAGAACAGCAGGGCTATATCGTCAACAAATACCTGACTAAAAGCCCATCCTTGCTGCGTATCAATAGGGTCAGAGAGCACTATGCTAACGCTACTGCCATCGCGCAGATTGCCTGAGCCTATCGCTGTGTCTTTAGCCCACCGGGTCCATGTGATCGAAGTGATGCTGTTCGATGAAGTACAGCTTAATTTTATGCTGCGGGGTTGAATGAGAGCTGGTCCGAGGCAATCAATATAGCCAGGTTTGTTCTGCTGGGGATGGAAACCACTATCTACCTGATTGATGAGCCGATCAAGGGGATCTTTTGCTACGGGTCGTACTAGGGGGATAGTGCTATCGAGAGACGATAGCACTTTCAACGGTAGCTTC
Organism: Corynebacterium sp. ES2794-CONJ1; assembly: GCF_025660615.1. Lineage (NCBI taxonomy): Bacteria > Bacillati > Actinomycetota > Actinomycetes > Mycobacteriales > Corynebacteriaceae > Corynebacterium > Corynebacterium sp. ES2794-CONJ1. The sequence continues at coordinate 134,342 of NZ_JAOTIM010000003.1, forward strand.
GGGGGGTCTGGTTGCGGGGTGGAGCACGCGCTGACGGATAAGAAAACGGTTAGATATCCGCAGATACCTAACCGTTGTAGAGAAGTTCTCATAAAGAATATTAGGCCTGGCGCGGAGTCGAGGCCTTTGTGGAGTCATAAGGCTCTGCAGATACGAGAGTCACGCTGAGGGTTGACCCACTAGGAGCAGTGTATTCGCGAGTTTCTCCTTCTTGAGCACCGATAAGTGCGGCTCCGAGAGGGGACTGTTCGGAGTAGGTTTCCAGATCTTTATTATCGGAGGCGGCAGCACGAGTACCGATGAGGAAAGTCTCTTTATCATTTTCATCACCGTTATAATAAACGTGTACAACCGAACCGACGGCGGCTACACCTTCGACAACGGCGGAACGCTCGGTAGTGGAATTCGCGAGGATTTCGGAGATCTGCTTGATGCGAGCCTCTTCCTGATCCTGCATTTCGCGAGCGGCATCATAGCCGGCGTTTTCTTTGAGATCGCCCTCCTCGCGGCGCTCGTTGATCTCCGCAGCCACAATAGGGCGGTGCGCGATCAGGGCATTGAGCTCTTCCTCGAGCTTGGCCTTAGTTTCCGGAGTGATATATTGCTTCTGCTGCTCTGCCATGTCACACGAACCTTTGCATAGTGATAAATAGAGACGCCCCAACTCCCAAAAATTTGAGGAGCGATGCGGGGCCTAGGATTTCTGTAGTCTAAGTAGTCGGAGGAGATTCTACCAAATATTGACGCGGAATAGTGCTGTCGCGAGTATTAGGGTGCTTTCTGCTCTAAGTAGAATGGAATAGAGTCACTGCAGCCATAGGCGGCTCCTGCTACTGCGCGCTCGCGCGTGGGAATATTGATATTCCACCGAGCGATATTTTGCCCACCAGCGGGAACAAATACTTCGCGCCGGCCCACCTCGGCCATATCAAAGTTGAGTGCCGTCACAATGCAGTAGGCGGGTTGGGAGGTATCTTTACGGGTGATATCAGCGATGACAGTTATATTCTCATCATTAATGGGCTCGGCGTTGACAAATTGAATCGTGATTGGTTGCGATTGTGCAGTCTGGAGGTATTTGGCGAAAGCGACTGCGAAGCCGATAACTAAAACCAAAATGGCAATAGCCATGAGCTTCCCTGTCATCGACGATTGCGATTCCTTGGGCTCGGCGGCATATCTACTGCGCATGGTCACAGCTAAATTCTCCTTCACCACGGCTGTGATCAAGGTTAGGATTTAGGATCCAGCCGTCCGTGGTTAACAAATCCGGGGTTAGCTCATAGTGTAGACGTTTTCGTTGCAGAAGCCGTCATTATCCATAGGCGTATAGCCAAATACGTATATAATTGGGGACTTGTCAACTTCTACCTGATAGATAAAATAGGTGGATTGGTCTCCTCTATGACAATCTTGGAGGGACTAACTCACCAGAAAAAGTATAGTAAAAAGGACAACCGATGACCCATTGCCTTCCTAAAATTCTTGCCATCCATGCCCATCCTGATGACGAATCGAGTAAAGGGGCTGCCACGATGGCCCGTTATATCTCGGAAGGACACGAGGTATTGGTGGTGAGCTGCACGGGCGGCGAGCGCGGAGATATTCTTAATCCAGCGATGGATCGGCCTGGAATTAAAGAAAATATTCGCGAAGTCCGAAAGGACGAAATGGCGAAAGCGGCCGCGGTTTTAGGGGTTGAGCATCGTTGGTTGGGCTACGAAGATTCTGGTCTCCCTCAGGGCGATCCATTGCCGCCTCTCCCAGAGGGCTGCTTTGCGCTCGTCGACTCCGATGAGATAACTCAAAAGCTTGTAAAAATTATTCGTGAATTTAAACCTGAAGTGATTTTGACCTATGACGAAAACGGCGGCTATCCGCACCCCGATCACCTGAAAGTGCATGAAGTCTCGCTCATGGCCTGGGAATATGCTGGAAACCCCCAATATCACCCCGAGCTTGGAGCCCCCTTTACCCCCCTGAAGCTGTACTATACACACGGCTTTGTAGTTCAACGCCTGCAGCTTTTCCACGAGCTTGCCTCGCGTGACGGGGCCCAAAGCCCCTATGGTGACATTTTGGAGCACTTTAAAGAAAACGGAGCCGACCTCATGAAGCGCGTGACCACACGAGTGGAGTGCAGCGATTTCTTCGATGCTCGCGATGCCGCACTGCGCGCTCATGCGACTCAGATCGATCCGGATGGTCTCTTCTTTTTTACCCCTGTGGACGTGCAACGCGAATACTGGCCGACCGAAGAATTCGAGTTGGCATTTAGCCGTGTGCCCAGTTCGCTTCCCGAAACCGATCTATTCGCTGGACTTGATAGTCAAAACTAACTATAAAGAGAGCCCTTGGCAATAAGTTATGGCCCGGAATCATCAACGTGACAGGATTCATGTCTGATGCTCCCAACGCGGTGAGCTGCGGCGGAGAGGGACCTCTCGCACTCGTTTGAGAGCTGCATTGAGATGAGGATACCCACCACGGGCGGGTGTGCGGATATACTTAATGCTCGATAGGGTAGTGGCGGGCAGTTAAATCGCTGAAGATAGCATTAGTTGCGGTGCCTCACACTAAGTGTCTCAATACCAGCACAGACTTTGGGAGTATATCCGGTGGATTTTTCATCTGTGATCTTTTTAGCGCAGCAGGGTCCAGGACCCGTCGGCAGCGAATTTGGCAAGGCATCACCAATCGGCTGGTTCGTTTTGGTAGCTCTAGTCGTCGCGGTGCTATTCATCGGTTGGGCTTTTCATCGACGCTACTCACGCCTGAATCGACGCCGGCTTTTTGCTGAGGAACACCAAATTGATCCATTTGATGCTGGCGCTCTGGATCGAGCGATGGCAGAAGCCGGCCTTCTTGACCAGCGCAAAAAGCATTGGTTCTAGGGTCGATGAGATTTTCTCTCCCCTCGCTCCTTTATCCTCTATACGAACGCCGCCTCCTGTGTGAAATCGCCGATGTGGAACAACCAAGCCATGTCGCCATCATGTGCGATGGAAACAGACGGTGGGCGCGGGAAGCCGGCTTCATTGATGTCAGCCAAGGGCATCGAGTGGGCGCTAAGAAGATTGGTGAGCTAGTGTCCTGGTGCAAGGGAACCAAAATCAAATCGGTTACTGTCTACCTCCTATCGACTGAAAATCTGGAGCGCAGCCCTGATGAATTGCAGTTACTGCTCGATATCATTGGCGATGTTGTCGATGAGCTAGCCGCCCCGCAGCGTGACTGTGTCGTTCGCCTGGTGGGACACCTCGACTTACTGCCAGAGCATATTGCAGCGCGGTTGCAAAAAGCATCTCATAAAACTTTGGAACACTGTGGGGTTACAGTGAATGTGGCCGTGGGTTATGGTGGGCGCCAAGAGATTGTGGATGCGGTCCGCGCTGTGATCGCAGATGCCGCCACCCAGGGAATATCCGCAGCTGAGATGGCTCGACAGATTAGTGCTGAATCCATTTCCTCTCACCTGTATACCTCAGGCCAGCCTGATCCTGACCTGGTTATCAGAACTTCCGGTGAACAACGTTTATCTGGTTTTATGCTGTGGCAGTCCGCGTATTCCGAGATTTGGTTCACCGATACCTATTGGCCTGCCTTCCGACGGCTCGACTTTTTAAGAGCATTGCGTGACTACTCCAAACGCTCTCGCCGCTTCGGAAAATAACATTCTTTAAGTAGACAACACTCGAAGGAGTGAGCAGCTCTTGACCACACCCGTAGCCCATATCCGCTATGACTCCCAATACGGATCCAGCAGGGATTACGCCGAGGAATTAGCTCAGCGTTTGAGTACCCATGCTCACACCTTAGATGCAGCCGTGCCGAAAGACGGCCAGCCGGTCGTCTTCTTCAGTTTTATTCACGGGCCGGTGATCCCCGCCGTGGAGGGGGCCGCGGCTTTAGGCGAGTACCAGCCCCCGATTGCGCTCGCTGTGGTCGGTATGTCTCCCGTTGACTATGCGCGGGAAAAAGACAGCCTGGCACGTCTCGCCCCGCATTATCAACGTTTTTACCTTCCCGGTAGGCTGATCTATTCTCAACTTTCCACCAAGCACAAAACTATGATGCGAGCTCTAGCAGCAGGCATTGCTCTCAAACCCCTGAGGAACCCGGCCGAGCAAAATATATTGGATACCTTTGGACGTGATATCGATCTAGTTAACTTCGCGGAGTTAGACCCCATCGAACAGTGGATCAATTCTTTCTAGACTTTGCGCATGCGCACGTGCTGCACACTGTGGTCGGCGCCCTTGACCAACACCAGTGAAGCCCTCGCACGGGTAGGCAGAATATTCTCTACCAGGTTGGGCAGGTTAATCGTTTGCCAGATACTGCGGGCTTGAGCGGTGGCTTCCTCATCGCCAAGATCAGCAAAATGCCGAAAGTGGGAGTCAGGCTCTTTAAACGAGGAATAGCGCAGCTCCAGGAAACGATTGATATACCATTGTTCGATGTCCCCGCTCTCCGCGTCCACATAGACAGAAAAGTCGAATAGGTCGGATATTGCTAGGTTCGGACTCGGCTGTAAAACGTTGAGCCCCTCCACAATAAGAATATCGGGACGTGAAACTACGTGGTAGGTCTCGGGTACTCGGTCGTAGAGAGTATGCGAATAAACCGGTGCATGCACAGGTGCCTTGCCCGCTTTCACATCACTCACAAAACGCAAGAGCGCGCGTTGATCATAGGTTTCGGGGTAGCCCTTGCGTTCCATGAGACCGCGCCGCCTTAGCTCACGGGCTGGATAAAGGAATCCATCGGTAGTGACAAGATCTACATGTGGGTGGTTGGGCCAGCGTTGCAGGAGAACTTGCAATAATCGCGCAGTCGTCGATTTGCCGACGGCTACCGACCCTGCGATACCAATGACGAAAGGGACGTGTTCTGGACCTTCGCCGAGAAAGGTATGGGTAGCTGCGTGCAACCCTTGGCGTGCTGCAACCTGCAGGTGGATCAAACGAGAGATGGGAAGGTAGACTTCGGCGACTTCTTCGATATCGAGGTTTTCTCCGATGCCTCGAAGTTGCTCAACCTCGTGTTCGCTGAGAACTTGGGGAAAAGACTTTCTCAGGTATCGCCAGGATTCGCGATCGAATTCCAGATAGGGACTACCTATTTTTGCGCGGGACATAAACCTAAATTGTGCCAACCACAGCATAAGAAGGGCAAACTGGTTGAAACTAAAAATACGAAGCGCTCCCGTCGCAGGGGAACGTGAGTATATTCTTAGATCTGAGCCTTAAAGATCCCCAACCCTTTCTATCACTGACCGCTGGTACCCTGAATTCTTAGGTTGGATCACGATAAAGAAGAGCTCAATTGAAAGAGAAAGGTTCCATAAAGCCCTCATGTCTAATGATATTCGCTACCAATCCCTTGCTGAATTAGATCCAGATATTGCCGAGGCGATTTCGGGAGAGCTCTCGAGACAGCGCTCCACCCTCGAAATGATTGCCTCAGAGAATTTTGTTCCCCGTGCCGTGCTGCAGGCGCAAGGTTCTGTCTTTACTAACAAATATGCCGAAGGATATCCAGGTCGCCGTTATTACGGTGGCTGCGAGCACGCCGATGTCGTGGAAGATCTAGCCCGATCACGAGCTAAGGACCTTTTTGGTGCAGAATTTGCCAATGTCCAGCCCCACGCGGGTGCCCAGGCCAATGCCGCGGTGCTCATGGCGCTCGCTCAGCCAGGGGATAAGATCATGGGTCTGTCCTTAGCGCACGGTGGTCACCTCACCCACGGCATGAAGCTCAATTTTTCCGGCAGATTCTATGAGGTTGCAGCCTATGGGGTCGATCCGCACACATTCCGAGTGGATATGGATCAAGTACGCGATATGGCCCTCAAGGAGCGACCTCAGGTTCTCATCGCCGGTTGGTCTGCGTATCCGCGACATCTCGATTTTGCCGCCTTCAGGGATATCGCCGATGAAGTAGGGGCCAAATTATGGGTCGATATGGCGCATTTTGCTGGGCTCGTTGCAGCAGGCGTTCACCCGAGCCCCGTGCCCTATGCCGACGTGGTGTCCACGACAGTACACAAGACTTTGGGCGGACCCCGCTCCGGTATTATTTTAGCCAAACAGGACTACGCCAAGGCTCTAAATTCCAGCGTCTTCCCGGGACAGCAGGGCGGCCCTTTGGTGCACGCGATTGCCGCAAAAGCGGTAGCCATGAAGATTGCGGCCACTTCTGAATTCGCCGAGCGCCAACATCGCACGCTCGATGGTGCCAAAGTTCTAGCCGAACGCCTGATGCAAAACGATTGCACCCGTGCGGGAGTCGATGTATTAACCGGTGGAACCGATGTCCACCTTGCACTTGTGGATCTGCGCAATTCTCAGCTCAATGGGCAAGAAGCCGAGGATCTGCTGCATGAAGCGGGAATTACCGTCAACCGCAATGCCGTCCCATTCGATCCGCGCCCACCGATGGTAACTTCCGGCCTGCGCATTGGTACCCCGGCCCTAGCTACGCGCGGCTTCGACCACGACGCCTTTGCGGAGGTAGCAGACATCATCGCAGCGGCTCTAACCGGATCGGAAAATCTCACAAACCTACGCGAGCGAGTTGATGCTCTCACGAAGAAATTCCCCCTCTATCCAGGTCTAGAGGATTGGAAGATGTTTTAAAAATCTCTGAAAATCCGAGCCCCGTTGCCTAGAGAAAGTTAAACCTCGGGCAGCGGGGCTTTATTGTCAAAACCCGTGGACCTCGTCTACCTTAGCTGATGTGCATATCATTATCGTCGATCACCAAGATTCATTTACCTATAACGTGCACACGTATATCCTGGATATTCTCCCCAGCGCCCGTGTCGATGTCATTGATTTTCGAGATATGACGGTGGCGCTGGCAGATACGGCAGATGCCATCATTCTCTCGCCTGGTCCTGGAGCAGTCGAGAACTCGCAAGATATTGGCAATAGCCTCGAGATTATCCGCCACAGTATAACCCCATTACTTGGTGTCTGTCTGGGGCACCAAGCGCTAGGCTTCGCCTACGGAGCCCAGTCAATACTGGCCCCCACGCCCATGCACGGCCGCACGAGCTGGATCAAGCATGATGGCCAAGACCTCTTTGCCGGTTTAACATCCCCTTTGGAAGTAGTTCGCTATCACTCCAGAGCCATCACTAATATTCCTGCTGAATTTGACATCACAGCGCGCGCCGATGACACCACGATCATGGCAATCAGGCATCGCAGCAAACCCCAATGGGGTGTCCAATTCCACCCCGAATCCATTGGGGGTTTCGACGGACACCGCTTGATCGAGAATTTTCTCAATCTCGCGAAAAACCATAAAAATTCCTCATCTCAATGCATGGTCGCACACCCCGCCCCACCAAAGCCCATAGCCAAAGTACACTCAGGCTATCGGGTAGAGGTTAAGACTATCGAGGGCTGCGTGGATCCTCTCAACATAACAGCTGATCCTGTGTATCTTCTCGATTCCACCGATCCGCACCACCGTGATGGTCGCTGGAGTTATCTCGGTATCAAGGGCGGTCCTTTCGCCCGAGAAGTCCAAGGGTGGGGTGCTGCCCGAAATCCCGGAGGGCTGGGTAATATCGAGCTTTTGGAAGATGCTCTGATTCACGCAGACACCTCCGCGGTCAGAGACCTAGAACTTAGCTTTAGCCTCGGCTTCGTGGGCTATTTTGGCTACGAGGTTCATGACGCGCTCAATCCCGAGGATCATCCAGCAGCCCTGCACTTTGTACTCAGTGACAGAGCTCTAGCGTTTGACCATCGAAGTAAGAAAACTCATATCCTCTATCTCATCAAAGAGGGTGCAGCCAAGGCGAATCTCGCTCAGCACCACTGGGCACGCAGAATGGCGCAGACAGTGAGCGCTACATCACCTCATTATTTTCCAACGAGCATAGGAAAACTCACAGCCTGGCATTCGGAAGTTGAATACCTAGCTGCCATTCAGCGTGCCCAAGAGTATATTGCGGCGGGAGATTCCTATGAGGTGTGTTTGACTACGCAACTTACGGCAACTATCGATAGTTTCGACCCGAGGAGTTGTTATGCACAATTTCGCAACCGCACTCCGCTAGGAGCTTGGCTCAATTTTTCCAACACCCAAGTAATGTCAAGTTCGCCTGAGCGATTCCTCCACTGCGATCAAGATGGCGTGATAGAGTCTCGCCCCATCAAAGGGACAAGGGCTCGCAGCTACGACCCGCGGGAGGATCAAGCCCTTAGAAACGATTTACTGTCTCACCCAAAAGACCGTGCCGAAAATCTTATGATTGTGGATCTAGTACGCAATGACCTCGCTCGCATTGCCCAGCCCGGGACGGTAGTAGCGGCTCCTCTTTTTGAAGTGGAGAGTTTCGCGAGTACCCATCAGCTCGTGAGCACTGTGCGCGCACAGCGCGCGCCGGGAGTGGGTATCTCTGAGATTATGCGAGCGATGTTTCCAGGCGGTTCGATGACGGGCGCACCTAAAGAGCGAACAATGCGCATTATCTCAGAACTGGAGAAGGGGCCACGCGGTATTTATTCGGGTGCGCTGGGCTATTTTAGCTGCGACGGCCAGTTTGATCTCTCCATGGTGATTCGAACTTTAGTTATCTCAGGTGGCCAGGCGCGCTATGGAGTGGGAGGGGCGATTGTTGCCCAGTCTGATCCCGTAGCGGAATATGCTGAGATTATGACCAAAGCCCGACCCCTAACCGACAGTGTGGCGCAGGATTTCCCTCGTGGACATTGATCTGTTGGTATTCGATCCCGCTCAGGGATTCGTTCCTACCTCCCACAAAGTATCTGGGCGCGTTATCATAGATTCCTTCCCTGTGGAGCTCGGCCGCACATCCCATCTCGATCTGCACCTTGAGCGTTTTTCTCAGGCCTGCGGAATTTGTGTTCCAAGGAAGATCCTCGAGGCCGCACTCAGTGATATTATGTGGGGATTTCCCCGCCTCGAATACGAGGTAAAGACTGGCCAGATATTCCTCAGGTTACGATCCATGCGGCCAATTCGTACGGAGACCTCACTCTTTAGTGTCACCGACACCCGTGAGCGACCTGAGATAAAGGGGTGGGACCTTGGTCTCATTGATTCCTTGAGGGCTGGAGGCTACGGGTGCGACGATATTCTCTTCCTCAATCCGGACGGCTTGGTTAAAGAGGCCGGATATGCGGTTGTTGCTTGGTGGGAAGGAGAACAGCTTTGTAGCCCGCGGAGCGAGCTGGGCATCGTGAATTCCACGACGTTGAAAAGAACTGCTACCCACATACCTATAATCCGCAAGGATATAACTGTGGCGACGCTCGCTAAGCACGTCGCCATGGTCGGGTCAGCTCTTCATGGATGGACAGCCCTGAGCAGCATCGTGAACGACGAGGCTCAGACCTTGATCCTCCCGCAGAATGTCAACCTGCTCGAGCGAGCAAATAGAGCGTGGGGAGCTTAAACCTAGTGTGAATCGCGGTTTTCCGCGAGGTTAGTTCGTTCGGTGCGCAGCCACTCCGGCTGGTTATTGAGCAAGTCCTTAATCTCGGCAGTAGTTAAGGGCTTATCCATGTCATTGCGCTTCAGAGCGGCGATGGTGATACCCAGTTTCTGAGCCACCACTGGGCGAGGATGCGGCCCAGTGCGGCGTAACTCTTCCAACCAATGAGGGGCTTCCTCTTGCAAAGCCACAAATTCTTCGTGACTGAGCGCAGTATGTTGGAACTCCTCTGGGGCGGCGGGCAAGTAGATGCCTAGCTTCTTAGCGGCTGTCTGGGGCTTCATATAAATCCCAGACGGTTTGCGTGCAGATTCTTCATTCACGTAGTAGACGGTACCATTATTTCATGCTCACCTTAAGTTTTATCACTGGAACCGAACCCGATAAGTGGTTTCGACGCTTCCGAGATCGCACCTCTCAGACCGAGCTTAAGGTTCACGCCAGCGATGATCCGCTTGCCGAGTTAATCAGGGGTGAGGTTGTCTTAGCGCTCACTCGGATTCCAGATTCGCGTCTCGATGACACCTACCATGTGGTCCGCTTGTACCAAGAGCAAGTAGGAGTGGCATTCCCCAGTGACCATCCTTTAAATCTTTTAGACGCAGTCACGCCAGCGGAACTAGACGGCGAAATTGTTCATACCCGGTATACCGAAGCCCTCAAAATCGAGGAGATTCGTACGCACCTACACACTGTGGCAGCCAATGTAGGTGTGGTTATTGCTCCGCGTCCTATGCTCAAAGCTCTCAGCGGGGCACGAGTAGCACATCGTCCATTAATCGAGAGTGAAACTCCCCCCACCACCATCGCCTTAGTATGGTTGAAATCCGAAGACAGTGACGATATTCAGGATTTTGTAGGCATTGCTAAAGGGAGAACGAGTAACTCCTCGCGGCATACGCAGCCACAACGATCCGCCCAACAAAAAGCTCGAGATAAAGCAAAGCGCCGCTTGGCGTCGAAACGCGTGCCAGTAAAGCACAACAAGCGGCGCAGCCGATAGCGGAGATTAGTGATCGCGGTCAGTATTGGCCATCGCCAAAACGTCGAGGCGTTTATCGAGTTCTTCCTCGGTCAGTTTTTCTCCGTCAACAAAGCCTAGATCGATAACGGTCTGCCGAATCGTCTTGCCTTCCTTGAGTGCGGTCTTTGCCACCTTCGCGGCATTTTCATAGCCGATAGCGGAGTTCAGCGGGGTCACAATAGACGGGGAGGACTCAGCAAGTGTCTTCATGCGCTCGACATTGGGCTCGATTCCATCCACTAGTCGAGTAGCAAACTGGCGCGCAGTATTAGCGAGCAGGCGAGCCGACTCTAAGACGTTGCGTGCCATCACCGGGATGAATACGTTGAGCTCAAAGTGCCCCTGGGAGCCACCAAATGCTACAGCTGCGTCATTGCCAATGACTTGCGCTGCCACCTGGGTAGCAGTTTCGCAGAGCACTGGATTCACCTTGCCAGGCATGATGGAAGAACCTGGTTGGAGATCAGGAAGGTGAATCTCACCGAGACCAGTCAGTGGGCCGGAGCCCATGAGACGGATATCGTTAGCGATCTTGTTTAAAGAAACGGCGATCGTGCGCATAGCTCCTGAGAATTCCACCAACCCATCGCGGGCTGCCTGCGCCTCGAAGTGGTTAACACACTCTTTCAGCTCCTCAACTCCAGTGAGCTTGACTAGTTCAGCGGTGACTTTTGCGCCGAAATCAGCGGGAGTATTCAAGCCGGTGCCGGTAGCGGTACCACCAATAGGAAGTTCGCCCAAGCGTGGGAGGCAAGCCTCAACGCGCTCGATACCAGCCTCAATTTGGCGGGCATACCCGCTGAACTCCTGGCCTAGGGTCACAGGGACCGCGTCCATGAGGTGAGTACGGCCAGACTTAACAACGCTCTCCCATTCTTTAGCTTTAGCGGCAAGAGAGGCGTGCAGTACCTTCAGGCCTGGAATAAGGTCGCGCACCGCAGCCTCAGTCGCGGCAATATGGGTAGCAGTGGGGAAGGTGTCGTTGGAGGACTGGCCCATATTCACATGATCGTTGGGGTGGACTTCGACACCATTGAGATGCGCAATGGAGGCAATGACCTCGTTGGTATTCATATTCGATGAGGTACCCGAACCGGTTTGGAATACATCGATGGGGAATTCAGCGTCGTGCTTCCCCTCGGCAATTTCCTTAGCAGCCGCGATGATGGCCTCAGCTTGCTCGGTAGGGAGCAAACCACGGTCTTTATTGACCTGGGCGCAGGCCGCTTTAAGTAAGCCGAGGGCCCGGATTTGAGCGGACTCAAGGCCGCGACCAGAGATAGGGAAATTCTCCACAGCACGCTGGGTTTGGGCTCGCCATAGAGCCTTAACGGGAACCTTCACTTCACCCATAGTGTCGTGTTCGATGCGGAATTCAGTCATATACGTTTCCAACCTTTTAAATATGTGAAAGTAAAAGAACTTTCTGCGGAAAATTGGGTCGACTGGGCACTCGGCGTGGCAGGCGCACGAGCAATCCCAGCGCTTAACCTAGTATGGCTCAAAAACGAGGGCAGCGGGAGTTAAAGCGCTCAAGAAGGCCTAGCTTCGTGGCATGAATCACCTCACCAACCCTTTCCCGCTATCTGAGGTGGGCGTGATAATCCACAGCGGAATACTCCTGTAGTTTTGCAAGCTGATGCACGGATTCGATATAGCGCACCGTGCCACTGCGCGAACGCATCACCAGTGAGCGCGTTGTGGCGCCGTTTCGGCGATAGCTCACTCCGCGCAGCATATCTCCATTAGTCAGGCCGGTGGCAACGAAATAGCAGTTATCTCCACGGACTAGGTCATCGGTTCCCAACACCCGATTAAGATCGTGGCCCGCTGCTCGAGCGCGGCTGCGCTCGGCGTCGTTCTGGGGGGCGAGAATCCCTTGAATTTCTCCACCCATGCATTTCATCGCGCAGGCGGTAATAATTCCCTCGGGGGTTCCGCCAACACCCATCATTATATCGACCGAACGACGCATCTGAGCCGCGGCGACGGCGCCCGCAACATCGCCGTCTCTGATTAAACGCACCTTAGCTCCAGCCTCCCGAATATCTCTTATAAGCTCGGCGTGTCGGGGGCGGTCGAGGACCACCACGGTGACATCGGATTTATTAATTCCCTTTGCTCGCGCTACTGCGGAAATATTGGTGGTGACCGGGGCATTAATATCAATGGCTCCAACACAGTCCGGGCCTACTGCGATTTTTTTCATATAGAAGACTGCCGACGGATCATACATCGTGCCGCGCTCGGCAGCAGCGAGAACCGATATAGCATTGGGGCGCCCCTCTGCCATGAGCGTGGTGCCGTCGACAGGGTCGATGGCGATATCAACCTCAGGGCCTTCGCCGGTGCCTACTTTTTCGCCGTTAAAGAGCATGGGGGCGTGATCTTTTTCCCCTTCTCCAATAACAATGACTCCTTTCATGGGGACAGAATTTAAAAGGGTTCGCATGGCGTCCACCGCGGCTCGATCACCGTTATTCTTCTCGCCCCGTCCCACCCAGCGTCCTGCTGCTAACGCTGCGGCTTCCGTCACCCGAACAAGATCGAGAGCTAGATTGCGGTCGGGTGTATGTACTTCGTTGCTCGAGGTATAAGTCACAGTATCTCCTTGTAGGTCAGGGGCGTGGAGGCTATCAACACTTGTCCAGGGAGGGGGACCCTCTTGCGTCAATCCCACATTTTAATCCCTAGACATTCACCATTGTGACACCATTTAGTGGGTATTTGCTATGGGTTTACCCTCAACGAGGGGTTCCTGTATGAATAGGGGAGGGTGCAGAGTGTAGATAGGCTTTGCAACCGGTATGCCAACTGACATACTCATACACATGGCTGAAGAGAAACCACGGATCTACCAATCGGGCCGCGACATCACGCTTTCACTTGGGGCGATCCTCATCGTCATGGTCGTTGCGGTTGCGCCAACTGGCATGTGCTCGACCACCGTTGGTGCTCCTGAATTTGGGCCCGTGAAAGAAGTGGATGCGCGCGCCTTTTTAAGCCTTGAGTCTCGGGCTATGCCTTATCCCCTCCGCTTGCCTCAAGCTCCCCAAGACTGGGTTGCTAATTCTGCCAGACGCTCGAGTATCGATGGGCAGCCGGCAACTGTCGTGGGTTGGGTAGTTGCCGAGAGTGGATATATTAAAATGACCCAGACGGGTCTGCCGGCTGACATAGCAATCGCAGAATACGATAATAATCCCCGTGAGTTAGTCGCTCGCTATCAGATTCAGGGCACGCCCGTGAAGCTGTACGAATCTCCTGACAAGGGGGTTCGCGCGGTGCGCTTGATCGACTTGGGTAATGTCCGCATTCTCTTCTCAGGAGCCGCCAACGATCAAGAATTCGACACGATTATCGCGGGGACAATCCTCACGGATCCTGTCATCTCTGAAGGTTAATCCTGGCTGTTTTCCTGCTGGCCAGTGACCTCCGCAACCTTCGAGGCAGCACGGCTGAGTTGCTCTTCACAGTAACGGGCTAGAGCCTCGCCACGTTCCCAGTACCGTAGTGATTCATCCAAACTCATTTGACCTAATTCTAAGATCTTGACAATCTCGATGAGTTCGTTGCGGGCGTGCTCGTAAGGCAGGGATTCTATCGGTGCGAAGTCTGCTTGTCCTTGGCCGCTGCCAATTGTCTCGTGGGGCATGGTTTTCCTTTTCTTTGTGGTTAGTCTGCGGGCTTATTCTGCATGGCTGCCGCGGTAATTGACCCATCATTCACGCGGATGCGCAGCTGCGAACCCGGGGGAGACTGCTGGATTGAAGTTACTACCTCTGGTGGTGTTCCATCCCGGGGTAATACCTGCACAACAGCATAACCGCGCTCAAGCGTAGCTGCAGGGCCTAAAGTCGAGACCTGCTTGCGCAACATTAGCATCTCTTTGTTAAGGCCATCGATATAGCGGTGAATGGTGCCATCCAACTGGGTTGCAATAAGTGAAAGATCCCGAACATGCTGGTCCACGAGGCTCATCGGTCGAGCCAATACAGGTCGCATCCGCAGATCTCTCAGGGCCCGTGATTCTTTATATACCCAGCCACGCAACGCCTGCGAGCTACGGTAACGAAGCTCCTTAATCAGCTCGCGTTCGGCCACCACATCAGGAACTACCCTCTTGGCCGCATCAGTGGGAGTAGCGGCCCGCAAATCCGCAATATCGTCGAGTACGGGGCGATCCGGTTCATGCCCAATTGCCGACACCACCGGAGTGTGGGTGGCCACCACCTGACGCTGTAAGGCTTCCTCAGAGAAGGGGAGCAAATCTTCAACAGATCCACCGCCACGCGCGATAATAATGACGTCAACATCGGGATGCTCGTCAAGAGTTTTCAGGGCTGCAATAATCTCAGGGACCGCCCGTGCGCCTTGCACGGCGGTATTGATAACCTCAAATTCTACTTCGGGCCACCGTAGCCGTGCTACCGAGAGGACATCGCGTTCGGCAGCTGAGCCGCGACCGGTTATCAAACCGATGCGTCGCGGCAGAAAAGGAAGTGGTTTCTTACGCGTTGGATCGCTGAGGCCTTCGGCTGCCAATTGTTGTCGTAATTTTTCAATACGGGCAAGCATAGCTCCGAGACCAAGGTGTTCGATCTTGGTTATATGAAGTGAAAAGCTGCCGCGACCTTCGTAAAATTGCGGTCGACCGAAACAAACGATTCTGTCACCATCGTGGATTGTGGCTAATAGCTCGTGCGGACACGTGACCGACACACTGGCCTCAACTTCGACATCGCGCAGGGTGAGATATCCATAGCGCCAGCGAGGGTTGGCTTTGAGTTGAGTGACTTGGCCCTCAACCCAAATTGTTCCTAGGCGTTCGATCCAACCTTTAACTTTATTGTTAAATTCCCTGACTGGCCACGCGTTTTCCGGAGAGTGTGCTGCGTCCACGATAGAATTCGACCCCCTATGTGTATTAAGCTCGTAGATTATGACATCAACTAAGAAAGTGCTCCTGGCCGCACCGCGCGGTTATTGTGCAGGAGTAGACCGCGCGGTTGAGACAGTCGAGCGTGCTCTCGACAAGTATGGCGCACCAGTGTATGTGCGTAAAGAAATCGTACACAACCGCTACGTCGTAGATACGCTCGCTGAACGGGGCGCCATCTTTGTTGATGAAACTTTTGAGGTCCCCGACGGAGCTTATCTGGTGTTCTCAGCCCACGGAGTTAGCCCCGAGGTGCATCGGGAAGCCGCGGAGCTTAACCTTACAACTCTCGACGCCACGTGCCCGCTCGTGACCAAGGTGCACAACGAGGTTAAACGATTTGCCCGAGATGGCTATCATATCCTCTTTGTCGGACACGAAGGCCACGAAGAAGTCGAAGGCACTGTAGGAGAGGCTCCGGGTGTCACACACCTCGTGGATGGCCTCGGCGGGGTATCCACCCTTCCCGAGTTCTTGGCCGATAAGGAAAAGCTGATCTGGCTATCCCAAACTACCTTGTCAGTTACCGAAACCATGGAAATTGTGGATCTGCTGCACCAGAAGTATCCGCAGCTCATCGATCCCCCTAGCGATGACATATGTTACGCAACCCAAAATCGTCAGGTTGCCGTCAAAGCGATTGGTGCTCGCGCTGATCTTTTCATTGTGGTGGGATCGCAAAATTCCTCAAATTCCAAACGGCTCGTGGAAGTAGCGCTACAAGCGGGCGCGAAGGCCGCCTATCTTGTTGATTACGCCCATCAAATTGACCCAGCGTGGTTCAACGGTGTGGATACAGTGGGGATTTCCTCCGGAGCATCCGTTCCCGAGATCTTAGTCGATGGGGTGCTGGAGCTTTTGGCTAAAAACGGCTATAACGACGTTGAAGAAGTTCGGACCGCGGCTGAAAAGATCGTCTTCGCCCTTCCGCGCGACCTGCGACCAGCACGAACCTCATAAAACCTTTCCAGCTGGGAGGTTTTTGCTAGCTATACAAATCGTCATCGAGGGAGCCAAGTCGAGGCAGGGTACGCTTATCTAGACGCGGGTTGGGAGTCGCCTGAGCCTGCTCGCTAGCCGCTGGCTGCGGCGGAGACGCTTCAGGCGGCCGCACCGAACGAACGGGTCGTAAAGCATAGGTCTGAGGTTTACGCGATTCTGGGTCACGTTCAAGGACCGATGGGGGGCGTGATCGCGCATTGCGGCGCAATAATTCTTCTACCGTCACAGTGCCTCTATCAGAGCTGCGTCGCACCCGCGAACGAGCCTGGCTAGCTTGCATTGTGGTGCGGGCGTTGGCCGCCCTAGTTTCTTGAAAGGTCTTCTTCACTCGGCGCTCAATAACTCGAGTGCGGCGGCGCAAGAGGCTTACTCGCAAAACCGCGATGAATCCAGATAGAAGGGTGGCGGTGAGGAGTGCGGGGAAGTGTTGCATGAGGGGGTAAAAGACCGAGATAATCTCTGTAGTACTGAGATTTTGGGCTGGTTGGTTATCAGTCACGATGAGCCATCCCGCTATAGCGCTCGAGGTGGCAAAGCACACGGGTACACAACTCACTATTATAAAGAGGGCTTTCGGAATGGTGAGGATAGTAACCAGCAGAGCGCTGAAGGTGAAAATAGCTAGAAAGGGCACCCCGAGAGTTCCCGTTACTAAGGTTGCTCCGACTGCGGTCAGAGAGCCAGCGACGAGGCCGAGTAGCGCGATCTTTAAGGAAAAGCCATAAAAGGGCGCGGAAGACGATTTGCTGGTAGCGGTAGACACAAATAATTATCCTACTATCAGTTTCCGCGACTAAAGATGTCCGCCACTTTTTTGGGCGCCAAACTTACATAGGAACAAATATAACGAGCGATATTCTCGCTGTCACCGAAATCGTCAACCGCAGGGTTGCTCCCTGCCGAATCCTGCTGCGGCGCTACGTATTCACCTGTTCGCTGGGCAATTTTTTCGTTGAGGTAGCGCATAAGAACCGCCACCATGGCAGCTACAGGTACAGCCAAGAAAGCGCCCATCATGCCAAATTGGCTACCGCCGATTGTGATGGAGACGAGGACTACCACCGGGTGCAGATTCATCGCTCGCGAGTGTAAAAGAGGTGCCAGTATATTCGACTCAACCTGCTGAACTACGAGCACAATTGCGAGAGCTATCAGGGCTTCGGTAAAACCCAAGGACACTAGAGCAACTAGAACCGAGAGGGCACCTGCGACAAATGCTCCCACTATGGGAATGAAGCCAGCAACGAAAGTGAGAACTGCGAGCGCCAGCGCCATGGGTACCCCGAGTATTGCGAGACCCAAACCGATAAAAACTGCATCGACGAGAGAGACGATTGCTTGAGCGCGGATAAATCCACCTAAGGTAGCCCAGCAACGGTGGAGAACTTCAGTGAGGTGGAGGCCGATACGCGGGCCGACGATCCCAGATAACCACGGGAGAAAAAGGTCGCCGTCCTTGAGGAAAAAGAACGTAAGCACCACGATTATGCCAATTGTTATCAGTGCAGAGGAGGCGAAGCCGAGTCCAGAAAATAATAGGCCGCCTTCCTGGAGCCAGTTAACCGCCCGATTAATGAGGGCACTCAGATCTTCGGCATCCAAATTAAAAGGCGGGCCCTGTAACCACAGCTGGAGTCTCTGGATTCCTTCGAAAGCTTGGTAATAGAGAGTTTGAGACTGACGGCCTACCTGTGGGGCCATAATCCTAAGGAGAACACCGATGGCGGTAAAAGATCCCACTATGGTGAGAAAAGCTGCTAAACCTGGGTGAACCCCGAGTTTTCGGAGAACGACGAACGGTGGATATAGAACTGTACACACAATGAGCGCCAGTGCGATGGGAAGGACCCCACGCCACGTTTGCCACAATACAATCCCCACTAAGTAAGTGGCAGCAACGATAATCATGAGTCTTAGACACCACGCCGCCAGGATTTTAATGCCACTTGCGATAACCGTGGCGCGATCGGGATACGGGGGAGGGGTGCTCACATTGACAATCTTTCCACATTTTCTCTACGGATAGCGCAAGGGCCGGCTCGACTCGATGTCGAACCGGCCCTTGCGTGTATTGAAAGCTGAGGTCTACTAAGCGGAGTCCTGTCGAATCTCCTGAGCTAGCAAGACATCGTCGGTGGCAAATTCAGCGGTGCCAAAATCACCTGAAACTTCGTCGGGGTGGCGTTGTAGGTGGATGAGGGTAGCAGCAAAGCCTCCCCAAATAACGACCATAAACAAGACCATCATAAAAATTGCGATACCAGTCATGTAAATCAGCACTCCTTTCTATTTGTACTGTTCGATTGCAAAACCAGCCACGCGGGATTCACGGGGATCGAATTGTTTGGGGATCTGCGGAATGCGGTTGAGTTCTGGTGCAATTCCGAAATCTGAGCCTGGAGGGCCGTCGAGTGGGAGCTTGCTGGGCCAGGTGATAAAGCTCATTGCTATTGATGCCACAAATATGAAACCTAAAATGCCCCAGCCGTAGAGAGCCACCTGAGTAGTCGTATAACCGCCATATGGTTCCTTAATGAGATCAAGGAGCTCTTTGGCCAGAGTATAGCTCAAAACAATCGCGGTGAGATTTACGATGCTGATTCGCCAAAGGACACCAACTTTAAAGGACGAAACCACATTGAGGTGTGCTGAAACTTCGTCGATTCGCCGCAGGATCCAGTCGTAGCACACGATGATAATCAGCGCGATGAGGACGATGCCAATATTATTGGTGAATTTATCCATAATGTCGAGGTGGATTAAGCCACCGGTGGTGGAGAAAAGCAGCACCGACAACGTGGCCATGACGATGCCAACGCTGAGAGCGGCACGCTTACGTGGCATATTGAGCTTATCTTTGACTGCAGAAACAACAACCTCGAAAAGAGAGAAGAGGGAAGTGAATCCAGCGATGGTTAGAGATCCGAAGAAAAGTACCCCAAACAGACCACCCAAAGGCATCTCATTGATAATGGTGGGGAAGGCAATGAAGGCCAGGCCGATACCACCCGAGGCCGTATCTTCAACGGAAACACCTTGCTGCACAGCCATAAATCCCAATGCAGCAAATACTCCGATGCCGGCAAGCACTTCGAATGAAGAGTTGGCAAAGGCTGTAACCAAGCCGGTACCCGTTAGATTGGTACGAGGCTTGAGGTAGGAGGAGTACGTGAGCATAATGCCGAAGGAAACCGAGAGAGAGAAGAAGATCTGCCCATAGGCGGCGATCCACACGCTGGCGTCTCCAAGGGCTTCCCACTGAGGAGTGAAGAAGGTGTTGAGGCCGTTAGAAGCCCCGTCTAAGAAGAGAGCCCGCACGACCACAACGATGAAAAGGACCGTGAGTAGTGGCATGAAGATCTTAGAGATGCGGCCGATTCCTGAATCGACTCCCATGGCAAGCACAATAATGGCGGCGATCCATACGAAGGCGAGTGCGATGACGATTTCTCCAACATAGTCGAAGGAGAATGTCGCAGAGGCATCCATGCGAAGGAATGACTCGAAGAAATAGGTATTCGGATCATCTCCCCAGACGCGGTTGAAGGACTTCACCGTGTAGAGGCCGGCCCACGCGATAATGGCGGCATAATAAATCGTGATGAAAAAGCAAATTCCTACTTGGATCCATCCGATTGGCTCGCTCCACTTTTTGATGCGCCTGAACACCAGAGGTGCGGAGCCGCGGTAGCGGTGGCCGAGGGCATAGTCGAGGAAAAGGAGGGGAATACCCGCGGTAAGTAGCGCGATGATATAGGGGACAAGGAATGCCCCACCGCCGTTTTCGAATGCTACGTAGGGAAATCGCCAAATATTACCCAGTCCAACGGCTGAGCCAATCGCAGCCAGGATGAACACCCAGCGTGTGGAGAAGGTCTCCCTCCTTTGGCTGGTATCTGCTTCTGTTGCCATGAGAAGAACGCCTTTCTGTGGTAGTGATCATTACCGCTGGTGGCGGCAACGACTGTGAAGCAAAAAAGAAGTGTCCCTCGCGCTTTTTGAATAGCCCTAAGGGTGCATACCTTTTTAATAATCAAGAAAACAGTCCTTGCAGAAAGGTTTTCTATCGGTAGAAAGAAACTCTAGCGCAGCGATTTTAGAAAATAGGAATTACTATCCCATATAGTGGGATATGGGGGTGTGGTATGGGGTTATTTTTCTCAGGTGATACCATTAGCAATCGTGAGCTTAACTTTAGGAATTGTAGGACTGCCCAACGTGGGTAAGTCGACGCTATTTAATGCCCTGACCCGCAACGATGTTCTGGCTGCGAATTATCCCTTTGCAACTATCGAGCCCAATATCGGATTGGTTGAATTGCCAGATGAGCGTCTGAAGCGCCTCGCCGAAATTTTCGGATCCGAGCGCATCTTGCCCGCTACCGTTTCCTTTGTTGACATTGCTGGCATTGTCAAGGGAGCTTCTGAAGGCGAAGGAATGGGGAATGCATTCTTAGCCAATATCCGCGAAGCCGACGCTATCTGCCAGGTTGTGCGCGCTTTTGCCGATGATAACGTCATCCATGTCGACGGCAAGGTCGACCCGTCTTCGGATATTGACGTTATTAATACTGAACTCATCTTGGCGGACCTGCAGACTATCGAAAAGGCCTTGCCACGCCTGGAAAAAGAAGCCAAGAAAAATAAAGATTTGGCCGACCATGTGGCAGCTACCAAAACCGCGCAAAGCATCCTTGAAGATGGGCGTACCCTGTTTAGTGCCTCTAAAGCCGGCGAGGTTGATCTAGCTTTGGTCCGTGATCTGCATCTTATGACGGCAAAGCCGTTTCTCTACGTCTTCAACTCCGATGAGGACGTTCTGAGCAATGATAAGCGCAAAGAAGAACTACGAGCCATGGTAGCCCCAGCAGATTGTGTTTTCTTGGATGCTAAAACAGAAACCGACCTGCTTGAACTCGATGACGATGAAGCTTTAGAGCTACTCGAGTCCGTTGGGCAGACCGAGCCGGGCTTACACTCTTTAGCCAAGGCAGGTTTCGCCACCCTTGGGCTGCAAACTTATCTTACTGCGGGCCCCAAGGAATCGCGTGCATGGACCATCCACAGGGGGGACACAGCTCCCAAGGCTGCCGGTGTCATTCACTCCGACTTCGAGCGTGGCTTTATCAAAGCCGAGGTCGTTTCTTTCGATGACCTCGATGCAGCGGGGTCTATGGTTGAAGCACGTGCTCGGGGGAAGGTTCGCATCGAGGGCAAAGAATACATCATGGCTGATGGTGACGTCGTGGAGTTTCGCCACTCCTAGAAACACCCAGGCTTGAAACCTTTTATAATAATTAGTGAATATTATGGTGCCAGCAGCTCATCCGTGGGGCTAATGTCTAGCCGGCATAGCGCACCTGCCTGCTCCAGGCGTTAGGAAGCGCCGTTTAATGACATCAACAGTCTATGGTTTTTAAGCTGAGTAATTGACTGTCCCGGTGTTTTTGTTCTCCTAACGGGTTCGTGGATGGGTGAGTGGTGTACTATCAACGCGGTTCCTCGTAGACAAGCGGTATCCTCCGCCAATAGATCCCAGTGCGGAGGAATGACGCGTTATTTTAAGTCTTCAGTGCTAGCTGCGGTCAGAGTCCTCAGACCTCCGCTTCCGGCTTTTTAGTATGATTTCACAGAGTGGTTCGAACCTATGCTGCCACGGAGAAGGGCAATGACGGGTACCGTTGGTCATAAACCTAGCTTAAGGAACCACTATGAAAAATCGTGTTCAACCAATTGAACTACCCGATCAAACCGGCAGTACCTGGCTGGTCACCGGCGCCACAAATGGAGTGGGACAAGAAGTGGCACGGGCGGCACGCAAAGCCGGAGCGCGTTTAATTATCACCGCCCGGGATCGTGGTCGCGGCCTGGCGGCACAGAGAGAGCTTGATGCCATCCGCCTCATAAATCTTGATTTAGCTGATCTCGAAAGTATCCGAGCGGCTGCTGCCTCTGTGGATGAGCCTATTGACGTGCTAATCAACTGCGCTGGTGTGGTTACTCCCAAAAGAGAAGAGACTGTCGACGGTTTTGAAATGATGATGGGGACGAATTTTCTCGGCCCCTTCGCGTTTACCAACCTCATCGCTGGGCACGTTAAACGCCGGGTTGTCATCGTGGGCTCGGAAGCCCATCAAAAAGCTCGGCTCGATTTAGGTGATCTGCAATTTACCAACGGGTGGTGGCCTTTAGCCGCCTATAGCCGATCGAAATTGGCGGATATGCTTTGGGGTTTGGAGCTTTCTCGCCGATTCGGCCCCGTTGATATAACTGTAGCTCACCCTGGGTGGGCAATGACCAATCTGCAAAATGCTTTCTCGGCTCCTGTTAACGCCGCGATTACTGCGGTTTCAAGCCTTGTCGCCCAATCTGCGGCTGATGGGGCGCAATCGGTCTTATGGGCAGCCGTCGCAGATATACCCTCGGGGAGCTATGTTGGCCCAGACGGTTTCGGGGCACTGCGAGGTAACCCCACCCTAATCGGACGGGCCGCCCTGGCCTCAGATCCCTATCTATCCCGTAAATTATGGGATAGTGCTGTTGAACTTACAGCTACCGACCTCCCCTCCTAATAGAGAACCGGAGGTCGCGCCGGAATCCCTCGGCCGCGCGGTTTACAATGCGGTGTCGTCGAAGATTTGCAGAGGCTAGACCATATGCGCCAAGCTTTTCGGCTTTTCAGCATAGCCGCATTGCGCTTCTCATTGCCGTGCGGACTGAGGGGAATGTTACTGCTTCGGCCAGCTCTGACCCACGTAAAAGAAGGTCGATCTGCGGTGCACTAGACCAGTGGTCACCTCACTGTCGGATGCTGAGAGATGCGTACACGACCGCTCTGAGGCCTTGTTTAGACTGATAATTGTCACCGCACTAGACGGGTCAGGATTCTACTGCTTCGGGGTCTAAGCCGAGCTTATTATATTTAACCAGGTTGAGGCATAGCCCCTTTAGGTAACCTCGCCGCATAGTGGTCCGTAGCTTCGGCGAATCTGAGCTCCCGCTTGGCCCCTTTGATAACCGGCAGAAGGCCAAGACTTATATCATTGACGGATAGGGGGACTTGTGCACAACTTAAACGCGATCTCTCCTGCCAAACCAGTTACCGGCGTAGAGAGCCGCGAGAACAAATATGGGCTGGAAGAACAGGCGAGCAAGCCGCTTGGCATCGGTGTCGAGTCCGAAAGCATCGATACTGCCGGTGTATTGAGAAAGATTGCCAGTAAAGACCGCGATGAAAAAGACTATGAGCGCGGCGGTTATGGGGCGCCGGTACCGTGGTAAAGCAATGAGCAGAGCGCCAAAACCGATCTCAATAATCCCGGACCCAACAACTACGGGATCTGCTGGAAAAGGTACCCACGGTGGAACCAGAGCTTGAAATTCTTCGCGTGCAAACGTGAGGTGCGCGACGCCGGCGAAAGCCATAAATCCACCCAGGGATAGTCGGGTGAGATGTTGGCCAAATTCAGAGATGTGCATGAACTAATTATAGGCGACAATCCATCCAGGGCTATACCCCTTCGGGGGGTGGTAACCAGACACCTGATAGAATAGTGATATGGAAAATACAACATTCACACTCCCCACGCGTGACGGTCTGTCATTATTTGGGTATATATGGCTTCCCGAAGTGGCCCCAAAGGCGATTGTGCAGATACAGCATGGTCTTGCCGAGCATGCAGGGCGCTACGAGCGATTCGCTCGAGCCCTCACTTCTGAGGGTTATGCGGTCTATGCGGCTGATGCTCGCGGTTCAGGTAAAAGCGCCGCCGGAGAATACGGTGACTTTGGACCGGACGGCTGGTCTGGATGGGTCGACGATGTCTTTCGATTGACTACGTTTATCAAGCAGTCTCACCCCGGACTTCCGCTGATTATCTTCGGGCATTCCATGGGTTCTTTTGCTACCCAGCAATTCCTCCTCGACCATTCTGAGTTAGCGGACGCAGTGATATTAAGCGGTACAACTGATGCTGCCGGGATCGTCTCCGCCCTTACTTCCGGTGGAGAGGCGGATCTTGCGGCCTTCAACGCACCCTTCGAGCACCGCACCGGTTTTGAGTGGCTGTCACGAGATCCCGCCGAGGTTGATGCCTATGTGGCGGACCCGGCGAACGGTTGGTCAGCGCCTCCCCCCAAGGGGATCGAACACCTAGCGGTCGCATCTGAGGTCGAGCGGGTACAGGCTATCAAAAAAACGCTGCCTATCCTCGTCATTAGCGGAGATCACGATCCGGTCGCCGGCCCTCAGGCCCTAGGTCCGCAAGCTGTTGCCGCACGTTACCAGCACGTAGGCCTCAATGATGTCGAATTGAAACTGTACCCTGAGGCACGCCACGAGATCCTTAATGAAATTAATCGCGACGAAGTCACGGCCGATATTATCGATTTTATCTCTCGCCATAATCTCTAAATTTTTGGGCTAAATTACCCGTGCATTTCGGGAAAGCATCACGTAGACTTAGGGCTTATGCGTACTGTTTACAGAGAGAAAATTCGCAATTTATCCCATGATATGATTCTCATGTGCGATCAGATTAATCATATGATTCGCGCAGCTACACAAGCACTTATTCACAACGATCTAGAGAAGGCTCAAGATGTGAAGAGATCCGCAGTGGATCTTGAGCAACTGAGAATCTCTTGTGAGAATACTTCCTTCGAACTACTTGCGAGGGAAGCGCCGGTGGCCCGAGATCTACGCCAGGTGGTCTCGGGCATTTATATCTGCCAAGACTTGGCTCGCATGGGTGCACTGAGTAGCCATATTGCAGGGATCGCGCTAAGAGCTCAGCCTCAAGCGGCCATCGATGAGACTATGGCGCCCTATTTCGAGGAGATAGGGCGGTTGTGCGATGAAATGACCC
Organism: Corynebacterium sp. ES2794-CONJ1; assembly: GCF_025660615.1. Lineage (NCBI taxonomy): Bacteria > Bacillati > Actinomycetota > Actinomycetes > Mycobacteriales > Corynebacteriaceae > Corynebacterium > Corynebacterium sp. ES2794-CONJ1. Next base: position 159,651 of record NZ_JAOTIM010000003.1, read on the forward strand.
AGTCCACGCACGAAGTTCTCGTTTCACGTGATGCAGATCGAGCCGTGCAGATGGGGCGTGACGATCAAGCTATTGATGATATCTACGAGAGTATAAATCGAATTATCTCCAGCGGTGATCGAGAGCTCGGACACAGGCAGATAGTAAATATGACTCTACTGAGTCGGTACTACGAGCGCTTCGGAGATCACTGTGTATCGGTGGGTGCACGAATGGTTTATATGGCGACCGGATACAAGCTTGAGGAGTATTTGGATATGCGTGATCTTGATGAGAAAGAAAGGGTATTGCAGGCACGCTTCCGTAATATTGCTAGTACATTTGATGACTAGTTAGAGGATATTTGTAGAAAGTTAAATGCTCTCATTCCGTCATAAGAATGAGAGCATTTATTTATTCGTTTTAACCGAAGCGTCCGGTGATATAATCTTCGGTTTCTTTTTGCGTTGGTTTTTCAAAGAGTTGCTTAGTTTCGCCAACTTCTACTAAACGTCCAGGCTTTCCCGTTGCTTCGAGAGAGAAGAAAGCGGTTTGGTCCGAGACGCGTGCTGCCTGCTGCATATTGTGGGTGACGATCACGATTGTAAACTGCTCTTTAAGCTCATGAATGAGATCCTCAACTGCCAGGGTCGATATAGGGTCGAGGGCGGAGCATGGCTCATCCATGAGCAGCACCTCGGGTTCGACAGCTATGGCGCGCGCGATACACAGGCGCTGTTGTTGCCCACCCGAAAGTCCAGAGCCAGGCTTATCCAGGCGATCTTTGACTTCGTCCCATAGGTTGGCACCTCTGAGTGATTTTTCGGCTACTTCCTTCAAGCGTGCCTTGTTCTTAACCCCTGATAGCCGCAGTCCTGCGACCACATTGTCTTCGATTGACATAGTGGGAAATGGATTCGGTCGCTGGAAAACCATACCAATAGTATTTCGGACTGAGACGGGATCGACCTGAGGGGCGTATATATTCTCGCCGTCAAGAAGCACTTCGCCCGTTACGTAGGCGCCAGGGATGACTTCATGCATCCGGTTCAACGAGCGCAGTACTGTTGACTTACCACAGCCGGAAGGGCCGATAAAAGCGGTAACTGACTGCGGGGGAACATGGAGATTAACATTTTGGACAGCGTGAAAGTCACCGTAAAAAATGTCAACATCTTTGAGATCTAGGCGCTTAGCCATAGAGAGACAACCTTCCTTGAGAAATATAGTGTGTGGCTAAGCCTTGACAGAAAAGCGGCTAGCTATAATGCGTGCAACGATATTGATCGTGGCAATGATGAGAACCAGGGTGAGAGCGGCGCCCCACATATTTTGTACCGACGCTCCCGTGTTACCAGCTCCATATTCGCCCAAAATATAGAGCGGGAGAGAGGATTGAGAAGAACCAAAGGGGTTGTATTTAATGATGCGGGACGCCGCAACCAGGATGAGCATGGGAGCTGATTCGCCCATGACGCGAGCTATAGCAAGCATGACGCCCGTAACAATTCCAGACAATGCAGTTGGGAGAACGATCTTTACAATAGTTTTCCATTTAGGAACTCCGAGAGCATAAGACGCTTCACGCAACTCATTAGGTACTACTCGCAGCATTTCCTCGGTATTGCGAATCACGATGGGCAGCATGAGGAGAACTAAAGCCAGCGATACGGCAAATCCCGAACGGTTCATGCCAAACATCACGACCCACATGGAGTAGATAAACAGGGAAGCAATAATTGATGGCACACCAGAAAGAATGTCCACCATAAAAGTTGTCATCTTGCCCAGTCGCGAATTCCCAGCGTATTCCACGAGGTATATAGCCACAAAAATTCCAAGCGGTACCGTCATAATTGCGGTCACGAGAGCCTGGACTATCGTGCCTATGATGGCGTGGGCTACGCCGCCAGAAGCTGAGCCAAGGGTTACGCCCATTTGGGAGCGAGTCCACCATTGGGTGCTCAGCAGACTTGGGGTGCCGCGCACGATGAGTTCGAATAAAACCCACATCAGCGGTATAAGTGCGAGAACCATACTGGTGTATATCACCGTCGTGGCAACCTTATCTGCGAATTTACGGCTGCCTTTGATTTCTGTAAAAACCATCGATGGGGTGGAAGTTGAGGTAGTCATAGTATTCTCAGCACTCCTTAGTACTTCTTCTTGGCAGCCATACGGGCGGCGGTGTTGACCACGAAGGTGAGGACGAACAGCACGAGCCCTGCTGACATATAGGCGCCCGCTTTGAGATTATCGTTGAACTCAGGTGCAGCATTGGCAATTAAGGTGGCGAAGGTAGCTCCACCATCGAAAAGTGAGCCATTGAAATCTGCTGACGGAGACATCACCATATAGAGCGCCATAGTTTCACCCAGCGCTCGCCCAAGGCCGAGCATGGAGCCAGATATAAAGCCCGATTTGCCGAAGGGTAACACGGCTAGCCGCACAGTTTCCCAGCGGGTTGCGCCTAAAGCCAAGGCTGCCTCAATATTCCCTCGCGGCGTTTGTACGAAAACCTCTCGGGTTGTCGCTGCGATCACAGGCAAAATCATAATCGCCAGGACGATGCCGCCGGTGAAAATATTGCGTCCGGTATCAAAGGAGGGCGAGTTGGGATAGACGGCAAATAATGGTATGAAGCTGAGGCGGGTACTAAGACTTTCGTAGAAGGATCCTAGAGCTGGCCCGAGAGCCATAAAACCCCACAGACCGTACACAATGGACGGTACTGCTGCCAAAAGATCTACCAGGAACCCTAAGGGGCGCACTAGACGCTTAGGGGCGTAGGACGTGAGGAATATTGCAATTCCCAGCGCCACAGGCATGGCGAGCAAGAGTGCCACGAGGGACACCATGACGGTGACGAGGAAGAGATTGGGGATCCCAAAGTGCATAGCGCTGACATCGCTGAGATCCCAACGCTGATTGAATAAGAAGAAATTTTCCTCATTACGGGCTAAGGATGGAACAGCCCGCAGCATGAGAAAAATTCCGATGGCAAAAATAGTCAACGAGACCAATATCGAGGAACCGTTGGAGAGGATCTGAAATACGCGGTCGCCAGGTCGGATGACTGAAGATCTTGGGGCTGGCTCGGCAGGATCCTGCTGTGGGGGAGCGATCTGCGCAGCCGAAGTTTTCATCGAGATGGATTTTTCTTGAGTAGAAGTCGAAAGGGGCATAGGTGCTTTCCTTGATATGAACTGATCTGCCCGGTGCGGACACGATAGTCCGCACCGGGAATTCAGTCTGGGGGAACAGCTATTGGATAGCCTCTACGGCAGCTGCGAGCTTGGTCTTGAATTCTCCCTGAACCGGGATATAGCCCGCGTCTTCCAGCGCTTGGCCCTGACCTTGGTCAAGCACGACAGTGAGGAAGTTCTTTACAAGGTCGCGATCGTGTGATTGATCGTCGGGGTATGTGGAGCAGACGATCTCGTAGGTGGTGAGCACCAGCGGATAGGCGCCAGGTTCGTTCATAGCGAAGAGGGTCTTCGCATCGACAACCATATCGTGGCCGTCACCCTTGAACTCCACGGAGTCGAGTGCCTTACCGACAGTGTCCTTGTTGAGTTCTACTGCTCCGGAGCCGAAGTCCATCTTCGCCACTCCCAAGTTTTTGGATTTTGCGTAGCCTGATTCCACATAGGTGATGGCACCTTCGACAGCCGAAACCTCATCAGTTACACCCGAGGACTTATTGGCACCTTGGCCAACTCCTTGCGGGAATTGCTTAGAAGGCTCGTGAGGCCATGCAGCATCCGCGGTGGCGCTTAAGAATTTCATGAAGTTGTCGGAGGTACCAGACTCGTCGGCGCGGAAGACGACCGTAATACCGGTGTCAGGAAGGGCGACGTCTGGGTTAAGTGCAGCAATTTTAGGGTCGTTCCACTTGGTTATGGCTCCATCGAAGATTTCTGCAACTAAGGTAGGCGAAAGTGTTATATCGACTCCTGGAAGGTTGTAGGCAATGGCTACCGGCCCGATGGCCATAGGCAGGTGCCAGGCGTCGTTGCCACCGCAACGGGTGCGAGCTTCTTCAATTTGGTTGATGCCTTTTTTATTGTCTTGGAGTGGCGAATCAGAGCCGGCGAAAGCCACCACGCTAGCCAAGAACTGTTTTTGACCTGCGCCGGACCCCGTCGGGTTGTAGGAGAGAGCGGAACCGGTGGCCTCAAAGAGTGGAGCCCACACACGCATGGCATTGTCCTGTGAAGAGGCGCCCTCGCCTTTGAGCTCCCCTGTGGTTTCGTTAAGACCCTGCACCTGAACTGCATCCTCGCCGCCTGCTCCGCCTTCGGAGCAAGCAGTTAAGCCAAGGCTTGCTGCGAGAGAAGCAGCGGCGATAGTAAGAGCCTTGCGGCGTGTAGTAGAGAACAAAACAACCTCCGATAAGAGTGGATGACATTTATGCAACGATGATCGTCGTTCGGGGCTATCGGCTGGGTTTTGTCGATCGGAAAACACGGGTGGACTGCCAGCTCAAGGCAGATATAGACCTTAAGCTGAGACCTAGCTAAGAAAACGTTGGTCTCTTCCAATGGTTAAAACAAACAAAAATTTGATTATCCACTATAAAAGCGGTAGTGTCAGGAGTAGTCAGGATCTTTTAGCAATGCTGGTAGCGACTTAAAGCCCGCGCTATTACTTGGCGGTATAGCGGGAAATGAAAGATAAGTCGCGGACAGGTCTGCGAAAAGGGTCTGAACTTCTGCTGATGCTACTTGTCCTCTAGTGATGTCCAATCGACCTTGGCGGGTGTGATAGCTGAACATCCTCAGGCTAGCACAGCTTAAATCAGCTAAGCCGGGGGTAGAGCCCCTGGCTTTGCTTTGTGCCCGAGTGGAGCTGCTAATCCATATAAGATGCGGTCTCTGTGAGAGGGCTCACTTTAAGAGTTAGCTAAGATTTCCCAACCTTTATTGAGTTGATCCGTACTGCTTAAATATGTGTTGAGCTGTAAATTTCCCCCTTTCGGCTATGTGGCTTGGAAAAGTAGACGGGCTTAGTGGAATAACGAGGCTAAAACAACCAACACTGTAAAATTGTGATATATATTACTTTTTTGAGTGGGGGTGGAAAATTATCTCCTAACCCACCGATTTATAGGTAGCCCCACGAGTGCCCAAGCCTACGCAAGCAGATCTAATACGCCTCGAATGAAGCGTAGTTCCATCAAGAGTGCCGCCGATTCTGGAAAAAGTACTTACACAAGCTCTGCCCCCTTACTCAAGGGTACTTATACGTGCCTCCAAGCCGTGTGTGCAATGGCACGAATTTTCCCTTACCTCCACCAAGTCTTCTTTAAGGGGGCACAACGAAGAGGGAAGCACAATCACATCAGAATTTTCGCACAACCTCATATTTCTATGTCGAACGCCCCGCGCATTGCGGCAGCTCGCTGATCCCGGAAAGCGATACGCGCGGGTGCCAACCGTATGCTGCCAGTGTGAACAGGTGTGCAGGCAATTTCCGGAGTCGGAGAAACGGTCTCTAGTGTGAAACCCCTAGTATGAGAGCCTTTGAGTTAAAACCTCAGGGTGAAAACAAGACCTCCTGCTTCGAGTATGCCCGAATGAAGAGCTATTGCCGGGGAGTGCCCGCGGCCATAACGGGGTGCACTTTAATACCTCGGTATCTTCACTTCGCAGCCTAATAGTCGTGGAGGCAGCCGGTGTCTTTCCTGGAGGTGCCAGCTCATGAAAAAAGTTATGGGAATTGCAGAACAATACGATCACTGACCCGATCTCAGAGAAATCCGCAAAATATATGGTGAGATCCAGACCGGACACAGACTTTTACCCTTGCGCAGTCCATCTGGCTACCCAAGGATTAGTGCCCTCCAGGCGCCCCTCATGGTTCGCGAATGGCTAAAAGCGACCTCATCACATTCCACCAGCTCTTCAGACAATCAAACTCTTCAAAGCTAACAAGATAGTGGAATGGCATATTGTAAAAGACGAAAGATCACAATTAAGGAGACCAATGTTCACTGAGCTACTACACAATCGATCTAGTGTGCGCGCCTTTCGTAACGAGCCAGTTGAGGACAAAGACATTGATATTATCCTCTCCGCAATGAGTAATACCGCGTCGAGCAACTATGGTATGCGCGCCTGTATGATCCGTATCTCCTCACAAGAGTAGAAGAGTGAAATTGCTGCTATGTCCGGTCAAGCTTTTATTGCTCAGTCACCGGAGCTGTGGATTTTTATTGCAGATGATTGCCGCAATCGTGAGAATGCCGAAAGTTTCGATGTAAAAATCCCCCAGGAGCGCCTCGATGTCGGTATTTTCCTCCAAGCTATGACCGATGCTTTACTGATGGCGCAAACCGCAGCGATCGCTATTGAATCGCTTGATATGGGCAGCGTCTTCCTCGGTAGTATTCTCAACGATCCCCGCAAAATTATCGAGATATGTCAGCTTCCCCCTCGAACCATGCCCGTTGTGGGATTGGCGTGGGGCCCATATGATCACCGCGAGGTTAAAAAACCCAAGCTAGGTCCGCAACTAAGGGTGTTCCACGATGCTTATACGCTAGCGGAAGACTATGGAGAACATCTCAGTGCTTTCAACGAGCTGGTCGAGCAGTACTATGCGCAGCGGTCGGGCCCGAGAGTGACGACGACTTTCTTTGAGCATATTACGCACATTTCTAGCACCTACAAACCGCAGCGCAACCAGTATTTTAAGATCGCTGAGGAAAGAGGATTTAGACTGCTATAAGAAAACCCCAGTACTAAGACTGGGGTGAAGAGTTTAGATCCGGATGCCGGCGTGCGGAGCAAACCAGCTAGCCACCGCTGCAAATAATCCAATGACAGCGGAGATAATAGCGACCACTATTCCAATTGTGGAATCTTTTTGGAGCTTGTCGTATTTTTTTTGCAACTGGGAAAGATCTTGGGTGTTTTTGCCGTCGAACTCCTGGCGCAGCTTCTCCAGGTCCGCCTTAGCCTCATTGAGTTTCTGCTGCGCTTGATTGCGATCATTCACAGCATTATTGAAGCGCTCTTGAGCTAGATCGAGATCTCTTTTCGCCCTATTGAGCTTGAGCTCGTTGTCGCGCAGGATGCGGTTGTATTCCGCCGCACTAGGAAGATCGCTCCCGAAGTGGTTTCCCATTACCTCCTTCAACGTCGCTTTTTGGAGCAGCAGGTTATCCGCCGAGGGGAAGTAATGATCGAAACCCTCAGCCTTGGTGCGCTGCGGAATCTGTTGATTAAAGTCGGCGCGGTGAATAATCGACATCACTGCGGGAGCGCCACTGGCACTCACTAAGTTAAAAGCACCTACTGCTTGGCCTACATAGCCTTTCCCTGGTACCCACGCTGGACCACCCGAGTCGCCGCCTTTGGTACCAAGATCGGCAGCGTAGGCTAAGTGATCGTCAATATGTAGCACTTTGCTGCAGAAAACATGGTCGAAAGTCGTGGCTCCAAATCGACAAATGTCGTCGCCCACGCTCGGTTGGTAATAGCGATCACCAGAGAATTTATTGCTTCCTGGAGTCACCTTATCGGAGAGATCAATATAGGCAATATCGTGGAAGAAGTAGTCGGCAGTTAATTTTCTTCGTTCGAGTTCGGACACCCGCGGATCGATCGTTGGATCCACGTCGTAGGGATGTTTTATCACGCCAATTTCGGTTCCAGTTGACGTGAAAACGAAAGAGTTATCTCTGGCGCAGTGACCTGCAGTCCAGATGCGCCGATTCTCTCTATCAACGAAGCCAACCGTGCAGGTGAATGTGGAGGGTCCCTCCTGGAGTTTAATGGCATCGCCCTGATTGATGATGGGCTTCGAGGCGGACACTTCTTGGGTGTGAGCAATTCCGGTGCTGAGCAGGGAGAAAGAGACAACAACTGATGCCAGTGCTCGAGAAAATCGCATGGAGGATACTTCCTTAAGGGACGAAAGATAAAGCGCGTCGCGCTTGGCGACGCGCTTTATAGGAACAGGTCGGATATGTTAGGGCAGCCGTAGGAAACCTTTGACAGTCTGAATGATCTGAGGGAAGAAATTGATCACAGCACCAATGATTGCTGCCAATGCAGTCAACGATCCGATGACACTAGCCGCAATAATCCCTGGGCTCGACCCTTCGGAGTTGTCGTCTGGGGTAGGTTCCGGAGCCGGTTGAGGATCGGGCTTCGGTGTGGGGGTAGGCGAAACTTCTGGATCCGGGGTTGCAGCAGAGCCGAAATCTACGGGAAGTGGGGTGCTGGAATCCAGGCTACGGTCAGTCTGGGAAAGCGCATGGGCTGCGAAGGTGTTGACCATATACGGAGCATCGCTTGAGGTTAGAACACCCTTTGGAATGATGAGATCAACGGTGAAACGTCCATCGCGCAATTGATCGACAGAAATATGTTGCGCTGTAATTTCGCCCTTGCGGTGAGCGGGAGTGCCTGGACGCCATGCGTTTTGGGGCTGGATTGTGACGTAGACGCCTTTAGCGGTGCCGTCGCCATAGAATCCAGAGCCATTTACGCGCACTACATTGTCCATGGTCGGATCAAGCGGCCGCTGATCGAAACTAATCTGTGGATTGGCTACCTCGGTTCCTTCGGTGCTCAATAGCTGCGTTGCACGGTACTTATCGCCCTTTTGGGTGCGTACGCGGTATTTCTTTCCTGGTTCTAGGGTGCCAGCCGATATGCGCAACTCATAGTTCAACTCGCCACCAGACACTGGAGCTGTGACTTTTAGCAGCGAGGTAGTGCCCTCGAGGTCAAGCACCTCAACATCGACCGAGTCCGTCTCAAAATAGCCACTGCCGTTAAGCCTGATCGTAGTGTCACGGGTGGCATTGATGCGATTATTAGAAAGCAGGAATTCAGGAGTGAATTCGATGGCCTTCTCAGTGATCTGGTGAGAATTAGAGACAGCACTGGCGGCGGAATCACCAGCAGCACTTTCGGCAATGATTGTTGCGGTCCAGGTGCCCTGGGTGAAACCATTGAATTCGAGCAAGGAATCTAATGGCTCAGCAGTCTTGGTGACTGTCTTAGTTCCATCGGTGAAGATGATACGGTATCCAGTAATCTTGGCCTGTCCAGCTTCACGGGGCCCATCGATCCAGCTGATCTTTAAAGATCCAGCTGCTCTCCCGTCACCGAGGATGACGCTCTGCACCGCACTAGGAACTGTTTTAACCTTAGAGCTGGCAATCTCTACTTCTGTCGATCGAGCTTCAGGCGAGTAAATCGCTTGGCCAGAAGAATCGCTCTGAATATTGCTGACTACCTTGGCGTAATAGCGACCGGCCTTGAGGCCTTCAAAAGAGGTCGACGTAATATTTTTACCCCGCGAGATGCTCTTGACCAATTCATTGGTCTCGGCGTTAAAGAGTTTGACTACGTATTCTCTAACGCGGTGATCCCTAGCAGGAGCCCATGAGACAGAAACTGAAGCATCCGAGGCTTCCGCGGTGACGTTGGTGACGGGTAGGGGGGTGAAAATGATCTCAATGGCTCGGTCAAGTCGCCGATCATTACGGAAATTCTCCGCAGTAATGCCGACAATATAACGGTCGCCCTTGGAGATATCGAAAGTATCGGCAGGAATTGTGATCTGTTTGGTGAACGTCCCATTCGTGATATCACTGGCTGACATCTTATAACTGAGTTGAGTGTCATCCTCGGTCAGCCAGGGGCGATATCCTGGCTCCCACTGCTTGGTATTCCACACCACCACATAGAAGCCTTTTTCCACAGCGCCGCCGGTTAGACCACTGCCGCTTAAAACAAAGGTGTTCTCTTTGGTGGGATCAATCAGTGGGGGGTTGAGGTTAAGGGATATATCACCTGGGTCAGCTGTGACAGTGATGCTATCGCTGGATTTGGCCGGCTCAGAGTCGCCAATTTCGTTATGGACCGCCACTGAGGCTGTATATGTGGTATTAAGTTTCAGGCCACCGATTTCAATTTCGTTAAGCTCGCCGTCAGCTTTGGCGGTGATCACTTGAGAGCCATCGTTCGGGATCAGTGTGACCATGCTGTGTTCCACTCGAGCGCCGCCATTGGAATTCCGTGACCACCAGACACGCGCTTTGGAGCCCTTGAGGAGTTCAATCTGCGGCTCATTGGGCTTCTGGGGCACCGTGATGTCGTGCGAAACCGTAAACTCCTCGGAGAAAATCGGGGTATCGGCGCCCGGGTTATTGGTCAAGGGCTCAACCTTCACCCTGTACGTGCCGGCAGGAACTTCCGTAAACACAGTCTGAGTGAATACACCGTGCTTGGGGGAAACAACTTCGCCAGATTTCGAAGGTAGAACGATAGTCGCGGTATAGCCTTTGGCCCCTGGGATAGCGTCCCAAAACACGCGGACAACTGGACCGTCAGCGAGCACGCGGGGGCGGCTTGCCTCGGGGGTTTCATTACTATCGCTTGGGCTTTCCACTGTGCTTTCGCTGGGAACTGCCTGAACTGCCTGGGCTACGGGCAGAGTGAAAAGGAGGCTGGAAGCGGTGGTTCCAGCGATAATGGCGCGACGCCATCCGACTGCAGACATAGATAAACCTTCCGACAGGACTATTTCAAATATAGGCTAGCCTACGCTCGTCTTTGAGAATTCACTAATTTCCAGATAAGCGCGGATTTGCGGAGTCCTTGGGAGGGTTGATGACTCTCTTGGAAGCCTTAAAAATTCCGACGATCAGCGTGCCTGCTACGAGACCGACAACCAAGGAAAAGAATGTATCGGTCAACCATGATACAAACCCACCCCATGCCAAGGCTTGATGGCTTAAGTGGTGGACAAAATCAATTGGAGCTGACCATCCTAGGTCAGAAAAGCCCGCAAGCAGGATATGTCCTCCAACCCACAGCATGGCGAACAGGCCCACGACAGAAATGATGTCGAGTACCTTGGGCATCCCCGCGACTAGCGCCCGGCCAGTGCGTTGGGCAAAAAGAGAATCCCTAGTCATGAGGCTAAGGCCGAGATCATCCATCTTCACAAGGAGGCTCACCGACCCGTAGACGCCGACGGTAACAGCAAGCGCTACGACTACGAGAATGGCTGCTTCTTTCCAGAGAGGTTGATCTGCGACCTCATTCAAACTAATGACCATAATTTCCGCTGAAAGGATGAGATCTGTGGTAATTGCACCGCGAACAAGAGCCTTTTCATCCTTGAGTGCGGCCTTTTCTTGATGATGCTCATGACCACTGATCATCTCTAGAAATTTCTCTGCTCCCTCAAAGCAAAGATAAAAACCACCGAGCATTAGAATGGGTACGAGGAGCCATGGCGCTAAGGTATTCAAGATCAGGGCGATCGGTAAAATAACAATGAGTTTGTTAAATAGCGACCCCTTGGTGATTCGCCAGATTATGGGAAGCTCCCTGGCAGGGCTGACACCCTCCACGAAGCGCGGAGTAACAGCGGTGTCGTCGATGACAAGACCTGCCGCCTTGGCGGAGGTCTTGGCTGCCGAGGCAGCAATATCATCCACACTCGAGGCGGCAGTTTTTGCGATGAGTGCGATATCGTCGAGAAGTGCAGCGAGTCCGCCAGCCATAAAATTGTCCTTATATATATGGGATTTGTGGTACTTACGTGGTTACTATAGCGAATCTAACTGCGCGGGCGGGTGGGGGTAGAGATAAGGTTGGCCACTTCTGATGAGTAGTCTTCATCGGTTTTATCCGTTAGTATCACTAGCTGTACGCCATAATAATGAGCGTATCCCGGGTGCTCTTTTCCGCCGCCAAACGGAGGAAGAGGTGCTGAGATCAAACCGATTGAACCTGATCTGTGTGTAATGCCAGCGTTAGGGAGAAAGAGAGACTAACCATGCTTAATTGGCGTGTTATTGATATTGTCATCGCGGCCGTTCTAGGTGTCGCAACTGGACTCATCTTCTGGGTCTGGAATTCCATCGGTTATGCCTGGTACGAGGCTGCCAACGCACTGACCCCTGGTTTCGGCGGAATTTCCGTGGGTATCTGGTTGATGGGTGGTGTCCTCGGTGGGTTGATCATTCGTAAGCCAGGCGCTGCGATTTTCGTTGAGGTACTGGCTGCCTGTGTATCTGCCGGCCTAGGTAACCAGTGGGGAATCGAGACCGTCTATTCGGGTCTCGCCCAAGGCATCGGAGCAGAACTCATCTTTGCCGCTTTTGTGTATAAGCGATTCGGCCTAGGGGTAGCTGCACTATCGGGTATTGGTGCGGCAGTTGGAGCCTTTATTCTAGAACTTTTCCTATCCGGAAACCTTGCCAAGACCTTCGAGTTCAACCTCATTTATTTGGCGTCCATGTCCGTTTCGGGTGCCATTCTCGCGGGCGTTCTGTCCTTCTATCTGGTCAAGGCCCTTGCTGCTACCGGAGCGCTGGATCGTTTCGCTGCAGGACGCGAACGCCAGAATCTCGTCTAGCTGTCCGCCATTAGCTGCTCCGATCCGGGGGAGTGGCTGATCTCGGAGGTCGGGCATATCGCTTCTTAGCGAAGGTTCCTACTGTCACTACAGTAAGGGCACTGAGTGTTATCACTGCGGAGAGTGCTAGTGAAGGTCGACTTAGTTCCAGTACAAAAATAGCCGCGAAAATCCAGCTCTGCTGGCTTATTGCCAAGGCGCAGAAAGCGCCGAATAGGGCCAAAGCCACAGGGCTGGTATTCCACAATGAGGCGGTCATAGCGCCCCCGGCAGCGCCCAAGGCTAAAGCGGGAGTGAGCACTCCGCCCCGAGCGCCCGACGATAGCATTGCTAGCGTTAGTGCAAGTTTGGCGATAATTAATATCAGAGCATATGTGGGGTCGAGACCGAGTAAGGCTTGTTCCACAATGAGCTGCCCGTTACCGGTTACCGGGGGAATATAGGTTGCTGTTATCCACACAGTTGCGCAAGCTAGTGGGATGCTCAGGAGCGTGATGGAGCTGGTGGCACGGAGTGACCTCGAGCCTAATTCACGCAATAACAATCCCAGCGTCATAGCCATCAGTGCGGTGAAAAGATATGCTCCCAGGTCTTCGGTGCTGATTGGAGATTCGGTAACTGAATAGATGGTTCCTACATCAAGAACTAGCCACGAGGTTAGGGTGGCTACGCCAGCCATCAGAGCGCATACCAGAAAATTCCGCACGGTTCGGGTTATAGGGAGCAACAAAAACGCGTAGAGTGCTCCAGCTAGTGGCACATTGTAGACTGCTGCCAAACCACCTCCAGCGGCGCCAGCGATGACGACCCTGTCCATACGTGAGCTCAGCGCGGCTGCTACCTGCCGAGGCGCCTGTTCGCGACCCAATGACGCACCGAGACCAACAAGAAGGAGTTGCATGGTCGCATCGATAAGAGTGGGCACTACTGGCAGCGGCCCTCCAGTAGTTATCGCTGAAGCTACACTAATACTCCAACGGCGGCTGATCATCAGCCACGCACCCGCCGCCACCACCCCGGCGGGAAGAAGCAAGATCGGGTTAAGGCACGCGATATTCTCGATGAGGAGGCTGGTGGCCGCTCCAACCAAACCAGCGGTAACTCCGAAGAAAAGCGCAGATAGTAAAAGTGAGAACATCCTTGAGGACCAGTAGTAGTGAATATACAGATTAAACTCGATCGCTTTAGTTTCCGTCACGCAAGCCGAAAAAAGCCAGCGCTTAACCAATTAAGTCTCAGCATAAAGGCTGGCGAGAAGATCCTGCTACTTGGGGCCTCTGGGTCGGGAAAATCGACCCTTCTGGCAGCCCTAGCCGGGGTACTCGGTGCTGATGAAGGGGATACAAGTGGCCACCTTGAGGTATCAGGGATCGTAGGCATGGTGCTCCAAGATCCAGATTCACAAGTTATCGCCTCCAAGGTCGGAGACGATATTGCCTTTGGATGCGAGAATTTGCAGGTTCCAGCCGAGGAGATTTGGCCTCGAGTGCGCCAGTCCCTCGATATGGTTGGCCTAGATCTTCCCTTAGACCACCCTACGGCTGAGTTATCGGGCGGGCAAAAGCAGCGTCTGGCCTTAGCAGCTGTTCTTGCCATGGGCGCAGATATCATCCTCCTCGATGAGCCCACCGCGAATCTTGACCCCGAGGGAGTGGAGGAGGTCGTGCGTGCTGTCGATCAGGTCATCGCGGAAACCGGCGCCACCCTCATCATTGTCGAACATCGCGTGCACACCTGGGCGCGAACTGTCGATCGAGCGCTCGTGCTTGTCGACGGTATCCTGCAAGCTGATGCACCACTTCACGAAATTTCTACCTCTCATGGGCGCATGCTCGCCGAGCAAGGGGTATGGATGCCAGGACACGACCCACAGCTGCCACCAGCACAAAGCCCCTGCACCTTCGATAAACAGGAATGGGCGATAAAGACCTCAGGTCTCGTCACTGGATGGGATCGTCCACTCTCACAGCGCGATGTTCGTATACGCCTAGGGTCATCAACAGTGATTACCGGCCCTAATGGAGCTGGGAAGTCGACCCTCATGCTCACTCTCGCCGGACTTCTCAAACCCTTGGGTGGAACGATCAGTTTTCATGAGCAAATTGCTCGCGGCCTGAAAAAGCAGCCTATTCAGTGGAGTTCAGAACAACTATCACAACGCATTGGCTGCGTCTTCCAAGACCCAGAGCACCAATTCGTTGCCCGATCCGTGCGCGAAGAACTCCTCGTGGGAGCAGGCAACGGTAAGGGTAAAGATATTAGTCAGGCTGAGTATGATCGAGCCGACGAGATTCTGCAACGCTTACGCTTAGATCACCTTGCTCAGGCTAATCCTTTTACGCTTTCAGGAGGACAGAAGCGACGTCTCTCGGTAGCAACAACCTTGGTCAAATCACCGCAGCTGATTTTCCTCGACGAACCGACTTTCGGCCAAGATCGCAATACTTTCATAGAGCTCGTTACTTTGCTTAGGGAACTAACGGATCACGGAGTCACCGTGGTATCAATTTCTCACGATCGACTTTTCGTTGAGGCGATGGCCGATGAAGAGGTCAAACTATGACAACCACAACCACCAAAAATCACGACACGCTGATTTCACGCTTCAACCCGGTGGCGCGTATCGCAGCTGTGGCGGTATTTACCACTCCCTTACTGCTAAGCGTTGACGTTGTTAGCGCCGCAGTGGCGCTCCTGATCACCTTGATCGCTGCGCCATTTTTGGGAGTGCCGCTACTGACTCTGCTGAAAAATGCCCGTCCCATTCTCTTCCTCACTCCCATCGCAGGTATATCGATGGCGCTATACGGAAGGCCTGAGGGTAGAGAATATTTCTCTTTCTTCTTCGCTCATGTGACCGACAACTCCCTCCAGCTCGCTGCTGCCATTATGGTGCGCGTCCTCGCGGTTGCGCTTCCTGTTTTGGTTATGATGGGTCGAATTGACCCCACGGCTTTAGGGGACTCCTTAACCCAAAACTTAAAACTGCCGCACACTTTTGTGATCGCGGCGGTCGCTGGTGGACGACTGATCAGCCTCTTCCAGCGAGATTTGGAAACGATGCGGCGCTCACGCCGTATTCGAGGCATCGATAATAGAGGGGTGCTGACAACCACGATCGCTTTAACATTCGGACTCCTCGTGCTCGCTCTTAGGCGCGGTGCTAAATTGGCAACCGCTATGGAGGCGCGCGGTTTCGGCCGCTACCCTGAGCGCACCAAGGCCCGTGTCTCCTCATGGAACCCTCGAGATACTCTGCTGCTCGTTGGATGCTTCGTTGCATCTCTTATGAGTCTCGGGGTAGCTATCTATACCGGATCCTTCCATTTTCTTGGCGCATGATTATTCTCATCGATGGTCGCAGTGGATCCGGGAAGACAACCTTAGCTGCCACATTGTCTAGAGTTTTAGATTACGAGGTTATTCACCTAGACGATTTTTACCCGGGATGGGAGGGCCTAGCGGCTGGTCGAGAGATAGTGGCACGATCAATTCTCCAAGCGAACCGCGCCGGCTACTTCCGGTGGAATTGGGAGGAGAATAAGCGCGGGGAGTGGGTACCAGTGGATATGAGCGCCTTGAAAAATCCTCGACGAGGCCTCATTGTTGAAGGGGTCGGTGCCATCAGTCTGGAAGCAATTAAAGCTGCTCGCCGTTTTTGTAGAACGCACCTTATTCTCTTGGAACTCGAGACCGAACAAAGGAAAAAGCGCGCCTTAGACCGTGATCCTGACTATGCCCCTTACTGGGATCTGTGGGCACGCCAAGAGGATGAACACTTCGAGGAGCTGGAGAAGCTCATTGCTACCTCTGCTCATGCCCAGTACTTCTCCAATCTCCAGCGCATACGGGGTTGAGAGAATAGCAGCAATGCCGGCTTCGATTTTAGCAACACGCTTTAATAAGCGGGATAGGGGGAGACGGTTATCGAGGATCCGAGACTCTCTCTAGCGTCACCTAATACCAATCGTTTGAAAGAATTTCGTCGAACAAAGATCGCCGGGGGTAGGGGTAGCATTACCCCTACTCGTTCACGATGTTTTCGCAGCACACAGCGAAATGGAAGGGGGTATAAGCTGAAATTGTTCCCTAGGTAACTTTTGATTGTTTTGCATGAGATAGATCACCCTATAGGGTTGATGATAAGCAACCGACGAAGTACGCTTCGTCTTTTTTATTTTCAACGAAAGGGCTGCTTAATGTCTCTCAAGAAAACTATCGCGGTAGGCGCAGGTACATCACTTGCGTTTATCCTTGCAGCGTGTGCTACCGACGCCGATTCAAACTCCGCATCCGACGATCAAAAGATGAGCGCCACGAATTACATCACCGCTTTTGGTACTGAGCCTCAAAACGCTCTCATCCCGGCGGATACCAGCGAAACTGGTGGAGGCCGAATAGTCGAGCTTATTTACTCGGGTCTGCTCTACTATGACGCGGCGGGTGAAACGCACAACGATATGGCTAAATCCATTGAGCTTGAAGGCGACAAGACCTATGTAGTCACTCTGAAAGACGACATCAGCTTCGCGGACGGCACTCCAGTAACTGCCCAAGATTTCGTGGATACCTGGAGCTATAGTGTGGAAAATTCTCTCCGCAACGCCTTTTTCTTCGAACCCATCAAGGGTTTTGAAGAAGGCAAGCCACTCGAGGGTTTGACAGTAGTTGATGAGAAGACCTTTAAGATCGAGTTGAATCAGCCCGAGTCCGATTTCCCCTCTCGCTTAGGTTACTCTGCTTTCTACCCACTGCCTGCCGTTGCCTTCGATGATATCGAGGCTTTCGGTGAGTCCCCCGCAGGTAATGGTCCGTATAAACTCACGGAGTGGAATCACAACCAAGACGCCCTTCTTGTTCCTAACGAGAATTACGACGGCCCCCGTAAGGCACTAAATGACGGCATTAAATTTGTCTTCTATGCCTCCCAGGACGCGGCTTATGCTGATTTGCTGTCCGGTAACCTTGATATCTTAGACGCCATCCCCGACACCGCCTTTGCTTCCTTCGAATCCGAATTGGGCGAGCGGGCTGTCAACCAACCTGCGGCTATCTTCCAATCTGTTACCATTCCTTATAGCCTCGAGCACTTCACCGGAGAAGAGGGCGTGCTACGCCGCGAAGCGATCTCGCTGTCGATTAATCGTGAAGAAGTGACCAAAGCTATCTTCGATGGCACTCGCACTCCAGCTACCGATTATTCGTCTCCTGTCATTCCAGGCCACTCCGATTCTCTTAAAGGCTCCGAGGTGCTGGAATACAACCCAGAAAAGGCCAAGGAGCTGTGGGCCAAAGCCGATGAAATCGCACCCTATGAGGGCGAATTTACTATTGCCTACAACTCCGATGGCGGACACCAAGCATGGGTGGACGCGGTAGCTAACCAAATCAAGAATACGCTCGGTATTCAGGCGGTGGGATCCCCGTATCCAGATTTCAAATCCCTGCGTGACGATGTCACCTCTGGCAATGTCACCGGCGCTTACCGCACCGGATGGCAGGCAGATTATCCCTCACTCGCGAACTTCCTGGTTTCACTGTACGCCACGGGTGCATCGTCGAATGATGGCGGATATTCTAATCCCGAGTTCGATGCTCTCCTAACCTTAGGTAATGGGGCAGACACCGTAGAAGACGGACGGTCCTACTTCCTGGAAGCACAGGAAGTCCTGCTCCAAGACTTGCCTGTCCTGCCCCTGTGGTATTCCAACGTCACCGCTGGTTATAGCGAAGAAGTCACAGATGTTGCCTTCGGGTGGAATAGCCAGCCTGTTTACTACATGGTGAAAAAGGCCTAGATACCTTAGAGCTCCTTCGTAGCTCATGATTGTGGCCCCGTGCGTACTCACATGCGCGGGGCCAGAGTCCTTTTATAATACTTCAATTCATAAGGAACTAATCCAATGTTGCGCTATATTGGCCGCCGCGTTCTACAGATGATTCCGGTATTCTTTGGCGCCACCCTGCTGCTCTATGCCTTGGTATTTCTCATGCCTGGCGATCCCGTAGAGGCTTTAGGGGGCGAACGCGGGCTCACTGACGCCGCCCGCGAGAGAATTACCGCCGAATATAATCTGGACAAGCCCTTCATCATCCAATATTTGCTGTATATCAAGGGCGTATTCATGCTCGATTTCGGAACGACCTTCTCCGGACGTCCCGTAGCCGAAGCGATGGCAAATGCCTTTCCCGTCACTATCAAACTGGCCATGATGGCACTGATCTTTGAAGCCGTCCTCGGAGTCCTCTTCGGCGTTGTTGCTGGTATGCGCCGTGGCGGAATTTTCGATTCCACGGTTCTTGTGACCTCACTTATCGTGATTGCAGTGCCTTCCTTCGTCATAGGCTTTCTTTTTCAATTTCTCATCGGCGTCAAGTGGGGGATTCTGCCGCCCACCGTCGGCGCCCGCGAAACCTTTGTCAACCTCCTCATGCCCGCGGCGGTGCTAGGTGCCTTATCCTTCGCTTACGTTGTGCGACTCACGCGACAATCCGTGAGTGAAAACCTCCGCGCAGATTTCGTGCGTACTGCCAGGGCCAAAGGACTTGCCAGCGGTACGGTAACGCGACGTCACGTGCTGCGTAACTCGCTGATACCAGTGGCAACCTTCCTCGGCGCCGACTTAGGCGCGCTCATGGGCGGGGCCATTATCACCGAAGGCATTTTTGGAATCAACGGAGTAGGTGGAGCGATCTATCAAGCAATTTTGAAAGGCGAGCCCACGACTGTCGTTTCCTTTACCACCGTGCTGGTGATCGTATATATCATCGCTAACCTCGCCGTAGATCTTCTCTACGCTGTGCTGGACCCAAGGATTCGCTATGCATAATTCTCATAATCCCCGTACTCTTCCAGGCCAAGAGCGTTTTATTGCTCACACTGATGAGACAGGCCTTGGCGCCGTTGACGCAGTTGCCGATGAATCTGCGCCTACTTCCGTCTGGGGTGAAGCGTGGCGCTACTTGCGCCGGCGACCACTATTTTGGGTCGCGGGGTCCCTTATCCTGATAGCTCTCGCTCTCGCAGCAATCCCACAGCTTTTCACCTCAACGGATCCCACTTTCTGTCAGCTGGCTAACTCACTAGATAGTCCGCGCTCCGGACACCCCTTCGGTTTTGACCGACAGGGCTGTGATATCTATGCCCGCGTTGTCTACGGGGCGCGTGCTTCCGTGGCCGTGGGGGTTTTGACAACCTTGGCTGTCGTTGTGATCGGTACCACGGTGGGCGCCCTAGCCGGCTATTTCGGTGGAATTATTGACGCTATTTTGTCGAGAGTCACCGATATTTTCTATGCAGTACCTCTCGTTCTTGCTGCTATCGTGGTGATGCAAATGTTCAAAGAATATCGTACGATCATCACCGTCGTTTTAGTACTCACCATGTTCGGCTGGACATCAATTGGTCGTATTACCCGCGGTGCCGTTTTGGAAACTAAAAATGAGGAATTCGTGACGGCGGCGCGTGCCGTGGGAGCTTCTCGGTGGAAAATTCTCACCTCACATATCCTCCCCAACGCCGCTGCTCCCATCATTGTCTATGCCACGGTCGCCTTAGGTACCTTTATCGTGGCCGAAGCAACCCTGTCCTTTTTAGGCATAGGATTGCCGCCCACCGTTGTCTCCTGGGGCGGCGATATTGCCAAGGCACAGGCCTCATTGCGCACCCAGCCAATGGTGTTGTTCTATCCGGCTGTGGCCCTCGGGGCTACCGTCTTGAGCTTTATCATGATGGGCGATGTGGTCCGTGATGCACTCGATCCTAAAGCCCGTAATAAGTAGGAGAACAAAGAGATGACCCAACCACAACCAACCCTGCCCGCCCCGTTGCTGGAATTGCAGGATCTCAAGATCTCCTTCGAGTCCACCACTGGAACAGTCGAGGCAGTGCGCGGGATCAACCTGACAATCTATCCCGGCCAATCTGTGGCCATTGTGGGAGAATCTGGTTCCGGCAAATCCACGACCGCTATGAGCATCATTGGCCTGCTACCAGGGTCAGGAAAAGTGACTGGCGGTAGCATTACATTTGAAGGTCGCGATATCACGCACCTGTCCGAGAAAGAGCTCAATGAACTCCGAGGTTCCGATATTGGCCTGGTGCCGCAGGACCCCATGAGTAACCTCAACCCAGTATGGCGCGTGGGTACTCAAATCAAAGAGTCGCTCAAAGCAAACAAAGTTGTCCCACAGGCCGAAATGGACGAGCAGGTTGCGGAGCTCTTAAAAGAGGCCGGACTCCCGGATGCGAAACGCCGCGCCAAGCAGTTTCCACACGAATTTTCTGGCGGTATGCGCCAGCGTGCGCTCATAGGCATGGGCCTAGCAGCTCGTCCTAAATTGCTGATTGCTGACGAGCCCACCTCTGCGCTTGACGTAACCGTGCAAAAACGTATCCTCGATCACCTGGGAAATCTCACCAAAGACTTAGGAACCGCCGTACTCTTTATCACCCACGACCTAGGTTTGGCTGCCGAGCGTGCGGAGCACCTCGTGGTTATGCACCGCGGTCGCGTAGTTGAATCAGGTTCTTCTATTGAGATCCTCCAGAACCCGCAGCATCCCTATACGCAGCGTTTAGTGGATGCCGCTCCGTCCCTAGCCTCAGCGCGCATCCAGTCTGCCCAAAAGCGAGGGCTCACTCCAAAGGAGCTGTTAAGGCGAAAGCGCGAGAATGACCACGAGGAGATCATCCGAGTGGAGAATCTCACGCGCGAATTCAAAGTTCGCGGCGCGCGTGGGAGTAAATCGATACTCAAAGCTGTAGATAATGTGAGCTTTGGCTTGAAAAAGGGTACGACCCTCGCCCTCGTAGGAGAGTCGGGCTCTGGGAAGTCGACAGTAGCGAATGTGGTACTCAATCTTTTAGACCCCAGCTCCGGTAAAATCTATTACAAGGGAACTGATCTTTCTACTCTCAACGAGAAGGAACTTTTCGCCATGCGCCGGAAGCTACAGGTGGTTTTCCAAAACCCCTATGGTTCCCTGGACCCCATGTACTCCATCTACCGGTGTATCGAAGAGCCTCTCATCGTGCACAAGGTAGGGAATCGACAGGAGCGGGAAAACAGAGTCGCGGAACTCCTCGACATGGTGGCAATGCCTCGATCGGCTATGCGCAGATATCCAAATGAATTGTCGGGAGGCCAGCGCCAGCGTATCGCCGTTGCTCGCGCACTCGCCCTCAATCCTGAAGTTGTGGTCCTGGACGAGGCTGTATCGGCATTGGATGTGTTGGTCCAGCATCAAATCCTACAATTACTCGCAGATTTGCAGGAAAACCTCGGCTTAAGCTATCTATTTATCACTCATGATCTCGCGGTGGTTCGCCAGACCGCTGATGAGGTGGTTGTCATGAAGAAGGGCAAAGTAGTCGAACAAGGAACCGCCGACCAACTATTCCTTAATCCACAGCAAGAATACACCCGCGATCTTATCGATTCGGTTCCGGGCTTAGGTATCGAACTAGGTGTCGATTTATAAGCCATCGCCTTGGTAGAGAAAAGCCCCTGATAAAAAGGGGCTTTTTTTCCTACTCTAACTACTCAGGATCGCACCTGGGGTGAGTACGCGGATATCGAATTGGTAATTAAGTAAACTCTCGATAGCTGAGATGCCCACCGGGGGGACCGCGGGGAGAGGAACAACAGTAGGCGACTGGCTGGCGTCGATAAGCGGGGCAGGTCGATCGATGATCACCGGAGCTGGGATGCCTGCGTGTCGGCTGATCCACGAACTATGCTCGGCCACTGGGGTAATAAAACCCACCGTGCCAGGTTCGGTCATGGCGGATTGAACACCCGCGAGTGCTCCGCTGTCGTCGAAGAGAGGTCCGCCAGAATCTCCCTGGCTAATACGTCCGCCGGTAAAGTTCGATTCTATAATTGTGACCGTATCTAGGGGCGCTGGAAGACGGTGCACACGCCGGGTGATATGGGCGTCAGCGGTTGTTGCCTGACCATTGGGGTGAGCACCGAAGCCGGTGAGGATGCCATGTTCACCAGGGAGGAGGTGGGATGATGACAGCGGGACCGCTCGCGCTGAGGTAGGGCGATGAAGCCGCAACAGAGCTAGATCATCATGAGGGTGCAGCACTGCCTCAGTGGGATAAAAATTCTCCCCCTTAATTCGGATCAACGAGGGTCCCTGATGCACACAATGCTTGGCGCTAAGTACCCACGTTGGGGCGATTACCGTGCCCGAGCATTGTGAGTGACCGAGCACGACTAAGGCTACCGATTCGTTGGGTATATAACGCCCACCCATGACCGCGTGCGCTTCTGGTACAGATCCAAGGCTAGAGCCAAATAATAGTGATATCCCCAGCATGACAGTGGTACTGAGCAAACGAATAATTTTCATGAGTAAGTATCTGCTATCTCTATCTATAGGGCAAGACAGTGCTACGCCCAGGTTGTCTGTGAAACTAGGGTGCTTTAGGAAACGAGTTCGCGCTCTAGTATTAGGTTGATGGCTTCTTCTCTGTGGCGCCCATAATCACACAGCCGAAAGAGGGAGGCTATCTTTCTCGCACTTTCGCGTGCATGTGGACGCACACGGTAGTGCTTCAACATAGGCCCAGTCGGGGTGTCGTTATGGTTAGGATCATCTTTAGTCTCGTGGAGCCGTGTGGCTCCATGTTTGTGGGGGTGGCTAAAGCTCACTCGGAATCTCGAGCGGTCTAACCGGCGAATATCGGTGAGCATAGCTGGGAGTCTACCCGCGAGAGGTTCAGAAGTGAAGGAAGTGACTCCAGGGATCTTAGGAATTCGCAGCAGGGGACAAGGTAACCGCTTTGGCCCATCGAATATCTATCCCCTGGGAGTACATCCACCGTGTTGGATCATCCCCATAGCGGGTTATTCCCTCTACAGCTCTCAGCGTGGACTCGATTGCCATCTCAGCATCATCAGCGGAAATTAGCCCTGCCGACGTCGCGGCGGCGAGCTCATCAATATCAAGAACCTCGATACTATTGCCACGGATCCACATGAGATCCACGTAGAGATCGCGCGTGGTCCACGTATCCGCTTTGATATCTATGTCCACGACGTCGATATAAATATCTTCACGCTTTTTAACCGAGTCTCGGTAGTGAAATTTATTTGCCCGTAGGCCTATTTTTGGCAATAACCACGATTCTAGGTAACCAAACTGAGGGTGATCGGCGCCGCGAGCCATATACAGTCCACATGGAGTCGTGCGGTAGGAATCTACAGCGCGACTAAAACCCTTGGGGTCGATATTGATCTTGGATTCCAGATCAAATACTTCTTCCTTGATGGGATGGAGATCGACCATTATTTAACCTCGAAAGCTACGCTAGTAGGGGCAAAGGTGCAATATGTTGCACTTTCCCCTTCTATCGTGCTCATCCCTCCATCCATTACGGCTACAATGTGCCCGCGTCCCGTTGGAGCAGTGGCAGTTGCGGTCGCTGGCCCCTCTGGGTTGATACCCTTCTGGTCAAGGATGATCTCTCCGCTGGTGAGCGTGCTGAGATTAAACCACCGTACTCGCATATCAGACCGATCCAAGGTGCCAGTTCCTAATGCTGTAAAGACGAAAGCGGTCTCCCCATCAGCCACTCCCGGTAGGGGGAGCGAGGCGGGTCCTGGCACTGCGATGGCACTACCGACCGAGTCTAGCTCTCCTCCTATACAGCTACGGGCAACGGTGGGCCACCCAAACTGGAAGAAGCGGGGACCGTCAGCCGGAAGATCTACGCCCGGTTCCCCCTCGCCTTTAAAGAAGCCCACCCCAGCCATGATGGCGGTGCGAAGCATATCCGGCAACGGCGCGGATTGTGCAAAGGTTGCAGCTTGGTCGAGGAGGTGAGCCTTCGGGCGCCCTAGATTATCGATGGGCCAAGCGGGATACTGGCTCAAATCAATCGCTGGAGGCACAGTGATATGTGACTGCGATGATAAGGCGGGCTCCGCGGCGTGAGCGACCGGACTCAAAGCAGCAGGGATGAGAAGGCCTGCGGTGGCAACTAGTAATGATGCAGCTTTTTTTCTGAACATAGTGGGGCCGTCTCCTGCAGGTGCCAAAGGTTGGAAGCGATAGGAAAGGTCGATCGCCTTTCCCGTGACTTAGAATATTGTGTCCGAAGAATCTTTGCTGAGCAGTGTGGGATTCACCCCTAGGCCTCTCAGATAAAGTTCTCAAATCTAATACTTTTCTAGCACAATTGTCCCACTTATAACAGGGATCGGTTGTTTTCCAGTAGCGGATTGAGGTGACTAGAGCGATCGATCATTGCGAAGTAAAGGTGCACGCTGGAACCTAAATGGGGCCGAAAGTAGCCATGATTGGCCGTGGTGGAGTAGGGTTGTACCGTTATTTTTCTTTCCTTTATAGTGGGAGCACCTCTTGAGTCATCCAGAATTTCGCAACGTTGCCATCGTCGCACACGTCGACCACGGCAAAACTACCCTCGTGAACGCCATGCTAGAGCAGTCCGGCGTTTTCGGTGACCGCGGTGAGGTCACCGATCGGGTCATGGATTCGGGTGACCTTGAGAAAGAAAAGGGCATCACCATCCTGGCAAAGAACACTGCCATTCGTCGCAAAGGATTAGGCAAAGACGGCCAAGACCTCGTTATCAACGTTATCGATACACCAGGTCACGCCGATTTCGGCGGTGAGGTCGAACGTGGCCTATCCATGGTTGACGGCGTTGTTCTCCTCGTTGATTCCTCTGAGGGGCCACTACCACAAACTCGCTTCGTGCTCGGCAAAGCGCTCGCCGCCAAAATGCCCGTCATTATCGTGGTCAATAAAACCGATCGCCCCGATGCTCGTATTGACGAAGTTGTGGAAGAGTCTCAGGATCTGCTCCTCGAGCTGGCCTCTTCTCTTGATGATCCCGAGGCTGCGCAGGCTGCCGAGCAGCTGCTCGACCTCCCGGTGCTCTATGCTTCCGGACGTGAAGGCCGCGCCTCTACCAAGAATCCTGGGAATGGAAACGTGCCAGACGCTCCAGACCTTCAAGCACTCTTCGATGTCATCTACGAGGCACTCCCAGAACCATCAGCAACCATCGATGCGCCACTCCAGGCCCACGTGACAAACTTGGATTCATCCTCCTTTTTAGGGCGTATCGGGCTCGTTCGCATTCACTCCGGCCACCTGAAAAAGGGCCAACAGGTGGCGTGGATCCATTACGACGACGAGGGTAACCAGCACGTTAAAACCGTTAAAATCGCAGAACTGTTGCGCACCGTGGGTGTGTCCCGCGAATCCACTAATGATGAGATGGTCGCTGGCGATATCGCGGCGATCTCAGGTATCGACAATATTATGATCGGTGATACCCTCGCCGATATCGAACATCCAGTTGCGCTGCCTCGCATTACCGTCGACGAGCCCGCAATCTCTATGACCATTGGTGTTAATACCTCACCACTAGCTGGTAAAGGCGGAGGCGACAAGCTCACGGCGCGTGTTGTCAAGGCACGCTTGGACCAGGAGCTCATTGGTAACGTATCCATCAAGGTACTGCCCACCGAGCGTCCAGATACCTGGGAGGTGCAGGGGCGTGGCGAAATGGCGCTATCTGTGCTGGTAGAAACCATGCGTCGGGAAGGCTTTGAGCTCACTGTGGGCAAACCCCAGGTTGTGCTGCAGCATATCGATGGCAAAATCTACGAACCCCATGATCATATGGTTATCGACACACCATCAGAGTATCAAGGCGCAGTAACTCAGTTGCTCGCAGCCCGCAAGGGGCAGATGACGTCAATGTCTAACCTGTCGGGCGATTGGGTCCGGATGGAATTCGACGTGCCCTCTCGTGGTCTCATCGGTTTCCGTACCACCTTCCTCACGGAAACCCGTGGTGCAGGCATAGCCAACTCGTACTCGATCGAAGCTCGCCCATGGGCGGGGGAAATCAAGGGTCGCGCCTCGGGCTCCCTCGTGGCCGATCGTTCCGGTCAAATTACAGCTTATGCCCTTCAGCAATTGTCCGATCGCGGCAATTTCTTCGTCGAACCTGGCATGGAAGCCTACGAGGGCATGGTCGTTGGTGCCAATAACCGCGATGAAGATATGGACATCAATATTACCAAGGAAAAGAAACTCACCAATATGCGCTCGGCAACAGCCGACGCTACGGTGACTCTGGCTAAAGCGCACGTGCTATCGCTCGATGAGGCCATGGAGTTCTGTGGTCAAGACGAGTGTGTTGAGGTTACTCCGAATATCTTGCGCGTGCGCAAGGTGAACCTCAATGCTACAGAGCGAGCTCGTTCGCGTTCTCGGGAAAAAAACCGCAATAAGTAGCTTCTCGAACCCCCCTTCCACAGCAGAGTGGAAGGGGGGTTGCTTTGTCTAGACCGATGGCAGGGAGTGGACCTTCACGGGGGTATCCGAGGGTATAGGATTTAGGCAAGGCTAAGTTGCCGAGATATGGTAACTTCGAAAATTTTATCATTTGCCGATCGATCAGGGAGATCTTCTTAGATGCACAATCCAGCCCGTTTGACCGCCCTTGGCCTGACCACAGCCCTCGCGCTGCAAGGCGTTGCAGTCACTCAGCCATCAGTTCTAGCGTTAAGTGTAGTAGCAGCTCAGGCAGCTGAGATTGCATCACTCCCCAGCGATCAGCTGCTGAACCCCCCAGCCGACGCCGCACGTTACGAAGGTGCATTCACGAGCTTCGATACCATCTACCGTGCACGGCAATATTACGCCGATTCGGCTACCGAGTGGAACGAAGACTTCTATGCTTTCGACAGTCCACGCGCTTCCTGGAAGGGACTAGGATGGGCCAAGCAACACGCTCGAATAGCCCTTGCTGCCCGCACTTTCGTGCTTCTGCAAGCCGAGGATTTCCCCGAAGCGCGGGCCCTCGATCTTACAACGCTTGGATACAAAGAAGCGACCGACCTCAAGGCTAAAGAGATCCTCTCAGAGGCGAAGAAAAAGTTTGCGGAACTCAAAGATCAACCGAATGCCGAAGCGTGGTATCAGACCCGTTATACCGACATCGTGAGATCCCTTGCGATCTTAGAAACCTACACAAATGGAATCGTCGAGGTTAAGCGCATTCCAATAGCAGCGGTCATCGACTGGGGCGTACCCGATAAATATCCCACTGACTCGGCTCAACGGGCGAAAAAAGAGGACTTCGCTGACCTCGAGATATACAAGGTAGAGTACAACGAGTCGAAAGCGGATCAGAACTTCGTTACCGAGACCGCAGAAGCGAATGCGCAGACGAATACTGGTGTCCTCGAGGCCGCCCACGGTCCCCTGCAACCAGCCGATAGTGGTGAAGTTGATTTCGACCGACAAAAGTCTGACCTCAAGGAAAAAATAGCCGATACCCTTGAGCGGGCCCAGGCCCTTGCTGATTCTCAAGAATTTGTGAGCAAAGCCGAGGAATTAACAGCCACCGTCGAAGCCATCGATTCCGAGATGAAGCTACAGCAGGCCACCGAAGAAGTCAACGCGTTTGCCCGCTCCGTCGAGAAAGCTGCTAGCGATGAACTCGCTGCACAGAAGCAAGTGTATACAACTAAGTTGCAGGAGGCTCGGGCTCAGATCACCGCGCTCGTGGCAGCGGAGATCGCCGAGAATACGCGCACTCGAATCCTAAATGAACTTGACGAACTTGAACGAGGCGTGGCTGACGCGACCGATCGAGCAGCTCTCGAGAGTTTGAGCAGCGCGATTGAAACAGCCTTATTGAATGTTTCGGTGCACACTCATCGAGCCGAGGCTCTAAGAGAACTAGCTACTACTGATGCTGCTGTACAAGCCATCGGTGATGATGCGATCTCAAACAAGGCCGAGGATATACGCAGCAGGCTACTCGATGCCGTATCTCTCGATGGAGTAACTAGGATCGCCGAGGAGATCGAGCCCTTCAAAGCCGAAGCACAGTCAAGCCTCAATCAAAAAGTAGGAGAAATCCTACGCGAAACCGTTAAAGTAGCCAACGCCACGCAGGTATACGCCCAGGGAGCAGACTCGAGCCTATTGCAGGCTAAAGCACTTCAGGCAACGCAAATGCTGGGCGCACTCTCCCAAGCTGATCTGCCAGAACTTGTGACCAAGAAAGTGGCTGCTAGCGAGCTCAAAGAAAGTGTTCTCGCAATTAAGGTTCGCGTAGAAGAAAACTATCTCGCGACTGCGCAAACCTCTTTAACCGAGCGGCTGGAAGCCATCCTTGATAAAGCGACCCAGCTTGACAATCAAACGCTCAAGGGCCAAGCCGCGGATCTCCTCAACCAAGTCGGCTCTTCAACAGTGCACACTATCAAAGACCTAAAATCTAAGGTCACGGCTCTTGAGGCCCAGCTTATCGAGGCCCAGCTTGACGCTGCACGTCAACCATTGATTGTGCGTCTTGAAAGTGCAAAAGCGCAAGCGATCAAACTGAACGCTACCGAAATACTCGCTCAGATTGACACGCTTACCGATGATCTCTCTGCAGCTCAAAACTCAGAGGATCTAGCACCAATCGAAGCAAAGATCATGCAGGTGGAGCAGGATGTTCAGGATTTCTCAGCCAACCTCCGTGCCGAAAAGAGCGCTGCACTTATGAAGCGGTTGGAGGCTGCGAAGTCGGGTGCTGTGGCTGTGGGCGCTGATGCTGTGGTGGAGCAGGCTGAGGCTGTGATGGCTGAGGTTAATGCTGCTGCGAGTGTGGAGGCGCTTGAGCAGTTGGTGGCTCAGGTTGTAGAGGTTGAGCGGGCTGTTGCTGATGCTGTGGCTGAGAAGGTTGATGCTGCTCGTGCTCCGTTGGTGAAGCGGTTGGAGGCTGCGAAGTCGGGTGCTGTGGCTGTGGGCGCTGATGCTGTGGTGGAGCAGGCTGAGGCTGTGATGGCTGAAGTCAATGCAGCAGCATCAGTGAGTGCGGTGAGGGCCCTAGAGTCGCAGGTTAACGCCGTCGAGCGAGCACTTGATTCCTTTAAGAAAGAACAAGAAAAGGAAAAAGAAAAAGACACTCTCAGTACCGGTGCGATCGTAGGCATCGTAACCGCAGTTGTCGCGATACTGGGCGTCTTGCTGGCAGTGCTAGCCCAAGGAATCCCTGGAATCAACGCCTTCCTTGATTCGCTCCCTCTCCCAAGATTCTAAAACCGTATTTTCAATCTAGTGAGCTCTAGTCCTCCCGCAGGGGGCTAGAGCTCTGTTTTCGTAATTGTTTCATACACGGTTGCTTGTTTCGGTTGGAATCAGGCGACCAAGTAGACTTTGTAGTATGAAAGCTTTCGATCTCAGCTGGGGGATACTCCTCGTCGTGTCTCTGGCGGGCTGTTCGGCTTCGCCCGGCCCCCCTCCCGTTGAGGATCCGCTGGCTTCCCAGATATCTGTGGCTACCAGTACGACCACCGGCCAACCCACTCTCCAACAGACAGAACTTGTTATCGGGATCGATCAAGTGCAAACCGGATTTAATCCGCACCTACTTGTCGACGATTCGAGGTTCACCCGAACCCTCGCATCGCTTATTCTCCCCAGCGCATTCGTTGACGGAAAGCGAAATAAAGATCTGCTGACTAACGCCTACGTGCTGCCTGTACACACCTCTGCCACGAAGGCCGACCTCTTAATTCCGCGCGGTGTGGAAGAAAGAACTCAAGGCGATCTTCAGCGCGAGCGACCACTCGCATTTACTGTGCGATACGATATCGCCCCAGAAGCACAATGGAGTGATGGAACTCCAATCACTGTCGCGGATTTTGAATATTTGTGGTCTTCAATCATCGCTACTCCCGCTACCCTTAATCCCAGCGGTTATCGCGCAATTTCTGCTATCCGTTCCGCCAACGGCGGTAAGACGGTCTACGTTGATTTCGCCCAACCCTACGATGAATGGACGTCGTTATTTTCGGCTCTTTTGCCCGCTCACCTTCTACGCGGGGACCCTTTTTCCGAGGTGCTAGCAAGAGGGGTGCCCGCTGCAGCAGGGAAATTTGCGGTTCAGACGATCGATCGGCAGCGGGGTGTTTTTATCCTCAAGCGTAATGATCGGTGGTGGGGGCGTGAGCCCGCGCGCGTTGAAACACTTTCCTTCAGAGAAATTCGCAGCACGGCTCAGGGCATAGAGATGCTCAATAGCGGACAAGTTAGTTTTCTGGATCTCAACCCCACCCAGACCTCGCGCGAGGCGTATGAGTTAGTTCCAGGCACCCAAGTGTGGGAACAGTCCGATGAACTGGAACTCGAAATCGTAGCTAATACAAAGCTGCAACCAGTTGTGCGGCAGGAATTGCAGTCCTTAATCGATGCGCCCACTATCGCAAGATTGGCCTACGAGCGCACGAATCACCTTGATATCGACCCTACTGAACGGACGCCGCAAACACTGCATATCAAGCATCTAATCTCGCCGGTGCGAATCGGGGTTGATCCCTCTCAAGAACTAGACTTTAATGCTGCTCAGGCGCTCATGGCTCTTCTACAGGGCCATAACATTACAGCTACGATCGTTCAAGCTGATATGACCACCCTTGTCGGAGCACTGATCCCGCAAGGTAAGGTGGATGTGGTTGTCCACCGCACGAGTGCACAGTTACCCGAGCGCTATGCCTGCCCTGCAAAAGGATTGTTGGGCTCCAATATCTCGGGTTTTTGCGACGGGGAATTGCAACAGCGGATCGATGCCTATTACGCCGGGCGTTACCCCTATGATGAACTCCTCAACGATATTGCTGCAATTGAGCGAAAAGAAACCCTGCGAACGTCCATTGCTCGGGGTACGCGTCTCGAGGTTAAGGGCAGGGGTATTGTAGGTCCTGAACCGATTGAGGGAGACGACCCTCGAGGCACAACATCTTTGGATACCTGGAGAGTATATGATTAACCTGCGCGTCGTCGCAGTGCATGCCCATCCTGACGACGAAGCCATTTGGACCGGCGGGCTCCTAGCTCATCTTGCGGCACACGGTGCAGACGTTGAAGTTATTACCTGCACCCTGGGTGAACAGGGAGAAGTTATCGGCTCTCGCTACCAGAATCTGGTCGCCGCCGACCAATTAGGCGGATTCCGCATTTCTGAACTTAGTGAGTCGTTGACGCATCTAGGAATACGCGGAGAATTTCTCCGGGCCCCGGGATACTGGCGCGATTCCGGGATGGTCGGTGATGCTGCGAATGAACACCCTAGAGCTTTTATCCACTCAGCGGATAAGGCTGTGAAACAACTCATTGAGCAACTGCGCGATCATCCGCCGCAGCTGCTGATCAGCTACGGCCCCGATGGGGGCTACGGTCACCCGGACCATATCCGAGCTCACGAGATCACCGAGGCAGCCGCTCGTTATCTAGATATCCCAGTTTTATGGTGCGTGACCCATCAAGAGCTCCTCGCCGACGGCCTAAAAGTCATATCGGCCCCAGCGGGATGGCGTATGCCTAAGGCCGGAGAGTTGGCCTGTGTCGACTACTCCGATTTTGCGCTGCGGCTCAGCGATGATGTGCTAGCGAGGAAAGTGGGCGCTATGAAAGCCCACGCTACGCAAATTTGGGTGGCTGATGGAAGCAGCTGCGCAACCCGACCAGTTGCGGCCTATGCCCCGCAATCCGATCCAGAGCGAGCGCCCTTCACTTTTTGCTTGTCTAATATGATTGCTCAGCCATTAAGCCGGTATGAGCATTATCAATTTTCTGAGTTCTCCGATCCCCGACGACTACGCGAGATTGTGAGCCTGATAGAGGGTATCGAAAGATGAGCTCCGAGAATCCTCAGCGTTATATCTATTCGAATTTCTCCAAGGCGGAGGCGGCCTTCGGGCTCATGTGGCTCGCACTCGCCTCGCTTTTGTCCGTATTCCTCGAAGTGATTTACCTAGGTGTCTGGATATTCGGGGTCCCGGTGCCTTATACCATCGTGATCGCGTTCTTTTTTAATAGAGTTCTCAGTAATACGGCCCTTTTGTGGTCAAAGAATTTAGCGATCGCTGGGATTCCACTATGGGCTTGGACGATTGGCTATTTCCTCATGCTGATGGCGCCGAACCTAACAGGGGATCAGTTGGTAGGCTCGAGTATTCGGAGTATAGTGTTGATGTTTGCGGGACTAATCGGGGGTTTTCTGCCTTTGATGAAGTCAAGAATGGTTAGTTGAGAAGAAGTTGGAAAGTAATGACTTACACTATTGCCCAGCCATGCGTTGACGTGATGGACAAAGCGTGTGTTGAAGAATGCCCAGTTGACTGCATCTACGAAGGCAAACGCTCGCTTTATATCCACCCAGATGAATGCGTGGACTGCGGGGCTTGTGAACCCGCCTGTCCCGTAGAAGCAATCTTCTATGAAGATGATGTTCCTGATGAATGGATCGACTATAACGAGGCCAATGCCGCCTTCTTCGATGATCTCGGATCACCTGGCGGGGCGATGGGTCTTGGCCCCCAAGACTTCGATCCACCGCTGGTTGAAAAATTGCCTCCACAAAACCAATAGATCGTCCGCTAAGGCCCCTGGGTTCGACCCAGGGGCCTTAGCCTTTCATCCGTTAAACTGTTGAAGTGAGAATTTTCTCGCCCCTACTCTTACCCGATCAAGGATATTCCCATGGCCCGTCAATCACTCGCTGAAGTCCTTCCAGATTTTCCTTGGAATTCATTACTCCCCGCAAAGAAGCGAGCTAGCGCCCATCCTGATGGGCTCATCAACTTATCGGTTGGATCGCCCGTCGATCCTGTGGCTCCCGGTATTCAATTAACCCTTGCTGAATCAGGTCAAGCATCCGGGTATCCTCAGACGGTGGGGACACCCCAGCTACGCGCAGCTATCAAAGAGTCTCTAGCCAGGCGTTATAATATCCCTCAAGTCGAGGGTATTTTGCCTGTCGTGGGTACTAAAGAGGCAATAGCATGGTTGCCCACTCTGCTGGGCTGTCGTGGAAAGATTGTGATTCCGACTGTTGCTTATCCCACCTACGAGGTAGGGGCGCTGCTCGCAGGAGCGCAACCAATACGCAGCGATACTCCGTGGGATGTAGACGACCCTGACACTATTGATTTGATCTTCATTAATTCGCCGTCGAATCCCACTGGCCGTGTGCTTAGCCCTGAGGAACTCCGACAGTTAATCACTTTCGCTAGAGCACACGATATTATTGTGGCCTCTGACGAATGTTACCTAGGGCTCGTGTGGGAAGGCGAGGCCATGTCCATTCTTGATGAGCGGATTTCCCATAACGATCACCGCAATCTCTTGGCCATCCATTCGCTCTCAAAAACATCGAACCTTGCAAGCTACCGTGCCGGGTTTTTAGCGGGAGCGGATAATATC
Source organism: Corynebacterium sp. ES2794-CONJ1 (assembly GCF_025660615.1). Classification (NCBI taxonomy): domain Bacteria; kingdom Bacillati; phylum Actinomycetota; class Actinomycetes; order Mycobacteriales; family Corynebacteriaceae; genus Corynebacterium; species Corynebacterium sp. ES2794-CONJ1. The sequence goes on from NZ_JAOTIM010000003.1 coordinate 193,281, forward strand.
ATCGCGGAGCTCACCGAGACTCGCAAACATGCGGGATTGATGGTACCCGGACCCATCCAAGCTGCGATGGTAACTGCGCTTGCCGACGATGACCAAGAAGCTCTGCAAAAACTGCGCTACGCCCGTCGCCGCACAGTCTTGCTTACTGCGCTTCTTCACGCTGGGTTCCAAGTCGAGGAGTCTTCTGCTGGGCTGTACCTGTGGGCCACCCGCGGAGAGGACTGCTGGACAAGTGTCGAATGGTTTGCCGAGCGCGGCATTCTTGTAGCGCCGGGTTCTTTTTATGGCCCTACAGCCACGCCATTCGTCCGTCTTGCTTTAACTGCGACCGATCAGGATATCGACAGTGCTGCGCGGCGCTTAGATATCGCCTCCTAGCCAGTTGTGCCACTCTTATTACATTCATCGGATCGCAAACGTGGAGTCGACCCAGGCTATGGTGCCTGCGTGTGAAGCTATGTGCTGCGAATGCTCTTGAGTAGGAGAATTCTGAGTGCTCTACTGCTTCCGGCAATAAAACTAATTGGGTCTGTTTTTGCAGCTGATGTCCTAGATGCATAAGCGCGCGCTATTAGTGGGGTGGGGAAGTGGAGAGTACCCAAGAATTTCCTATATCCGTGAAATTGTCCGCGCTTTTGTGCAAACGGATATTACCGATGCATCCCGACCTCAGGCCCTTGTGATTACTGGTGTTGATGAGAGATAAACTAACGGCACGTTTTAATTCGCTTAGAAACTTTGCAGCAGAGTAGTATAGGGAAAATCTGTTTTTAACAAAGAATAAGGGAGCGTAACGTCTAGTGGCTATCACTATGAGCGAGGCTGGCTCACATCTTCGGCAATTCCTCCAGTTTGGACTGGTGGGAGGCTCGGGGATCGTAGTCAACCTGGTCGTTGTCTATATAGCCAAGAAATGCGCTGCCTATGGTTTTAATATCAGCGAGCATGATGCCTTTCTGAATCTTTTGGGCAGTCGCTACCACATTCGCTGGTACCACGTCTTTATGACGGTAGCCTTCCTTGTAGCCAATACGTGGAATTATCAACTCAATCGAATGTGGACCTTTAAATCAGACCGGTTATCCAAGTGGTGGAGGGGATTTTTTGCTTTTCTCGCCACCGGCCTTTTGGCATTTCTGGTCAGCCAAGTGGTGGCCACCTTATTGATGAATCCTCTGAGCCCTGTGGCTCTTCCCACCGAGATTTTCGATGATTCCTCCGGGCTGCGGACCAAGTTCTACTGGGCGCTGATCATCGCTATCGGTTTGAGCATGCCAGTTAACTTCGTCGTTAACAAGCTCTGGACTTTTAAGCCCAAACCAATAACGATCATCAAGGACGTTGACCCCCAAGCTTTGAATTAAAAAATATCCTCTCGTTGTGAGAGGATATTTTTTTAATTGGCATGCAGTGCGGCGTTGAGCTCAATAGGATTTTTACCGTGGGCTACCGCTTCAATCGCGCCACTCAGGGAATTTCTGCGATATAAGATATTGCTGGCTCCCGATAATTCGACGGCTTTAATGGTATCGCCGTCGGCAAGCTCGAGGGCACGAGCCACGTCGCCGCGCACGATAATCTTGGCGCCGGCTGTAATATAAAGGCCCGCCTCAATAACACAGTCATTGCCAAGAGAGATTCCTAGTCCCGCATTGGCACCCAGCAGACATCTCTGAGCAATCGAGATGACCTGCTTGCCACCGCCCGAGAGGGTACCCATAATCGAGGCTCCACCACCGATATCAGAGCCATCTGCAACAACAACCCCAGCCGATATACGGCCCTCCACCATAGAGGCGCCGAGTGTGCCAGCATTAAAGTTCACAAAGCCCTCGTGCATGACGGTAGTACCTTCGGCTAGATGAGCGCCGAGGCGGATACGGTTGGCATCGCCGATGCGTACACCGCTGGGCATCACATAATCGACCATACGGGGGAACTTATCCACCGAGAACACTGTGACGGGGCCGCGCAGGGAGAGTAATTGCCTCGTCATTTCAAAATTCTCTGGAGAACAAGGGCCAAAATTAGTCCACACCACATTGGCCAGGAGACCGAAAATGCCATCAAGGTTTTGTCCGTGCGGTTTAACTAAACGGTGGGAGAGCAGATGCAGGCGCAGATAGGCATCATAGGCATCGATTGGTGCCTCGTCGAGGTTCTCAATCGTCGTACGGATAGCTACTCGGGTGGTACGACGATCTGGATCAAAAACAAGAAGATTAGTAAATTCATCCGGGGCATCAGCAAGCTGGACCGTACCCGGTGACTCAGGTGTGTCGGTCATGGTTGGGTTGGGGAACCAAGCATCTAAGACGGTTCCGTCTTCATAGATGGTGGCTAAACCAGTAGCGGTGAATGCAGTCATGGGTGCTAGAGTCCTTTCGAAGCTGATGATTTTTTAGTGATAAAGCTCGCGAGGACTGTCAGCGCAAAGATAATAGCGACGGACCAAATTTGTCCTCGTGCGCTTTCGTCTATCAGCATTAATCCTACGAGTGTGGCTAGCATGGCCAGGCAGATAATCGCACTCCACGGGTGGCCTAGCATCCGCACTTTGGTGATTTCATTATTTCGAACTAGTTCGGGGTGCAGTTTCATCCAGCTGGCTGCGATCATGACCCAGAGGACGATCAAGCAGCCACCTACGGCATTGAGCAGGAATGTGAGCAATCCTGGCGGGTTCCAGAACTGCAAACCGACAGAGCCAAAGGCGAAGAACATTGAGAGGATCACCGCGTTCATCGGCACCCCTTGTTTACTGATAACACCAAGGATTCGAGGTGCATTGCCGCGTTCCGCGAGGGAGAAGATGAGGCGGGAGGTCCCATAGATTTGCGCATTAAAGGCACTCAGGAGCGACAAAACGATCGTGGCCTCCATGAAACCTACAACATAGGGAATATTGGCCAGGCCCAGAATAATGGTAAATGGTGATTCGGCTGCGTTAGAAGCTCCAGTAATGCTCTCAAATGGCAATAAGGCGATGATAACGAGCACCGAGCCGAGATAGAATAACGATATACGCCAGATGACGGAGCGGACGGCGGTCGATATGGAGGAGGCGGGATCTTCGGATTCGGCCGCTGCAATTGTGATAATTTCTACTCCACCGAAAGCGAAGGCTACAGCTAGAAGGCCTGTGGCTACCCCGGCGAAGCCATTAGGCATAAAACCGTTGCCAAGTATATTGCGCATGCCCACGTACTCAGTACCAGGTAGTAACCCAAATACGAGCAGTACGCCCACAATAAGGAAAAGTATAATGACGGCGACTTTGATGAGGGCAAACCAAAATTCGAATTCACCGAATCCCTTCACGTGCGCCAAGTTGATGACAGCGAAGATAGCCACGCTGATCAGGGCAGGAATCCACGGGGCGACTCCAAACCACTCTCCCATAATTGCCGCGGCCCCGGTCATTTCTGCCCCCATAACCATGGTGAGCATAAACCAATAGAGCCACCCGGAGGAGAATCCAGCCCAGTGTCCGAAGGCCTGTTCGGCGTAGACAGAGAAGGATCCCGAGGTCGGGCGTGCGGCGGCCATCTCGCCGAGCATCTCCATGAAAAGCACAACGATGATGCCTGCAAATATATAGCCGAGAATAACCGCGGGCCCGGCGGCTTGAATTCCTACGCCGGTACCAAGAAAGAGTCCGGCACCGATTGAGGATCCTAGACCCATCATGGTTAGGTGTCGGGTTTTTAAGCCTTTACCTAAACTCTTGGTCGCTGTCGTTGTTGTTGAAGGGGGATTTTCCATAGGGAATACTCTAGTATCCCGCTTGCTGCGGAGACTAATAAATCCGAACCGAAAATACTTTAGGAGGCGATTTTTTCCGCAAATGGTTCCCGGTAGTCCGGATGCATGGTGATCGACCAGTCGGATTGCCCGGCAATGACCTGAGCGGGTGCGATGCCACCAGTATCGGCGAAGCGGAGGAGAGTGCCAGGCTCGAGGACGACTTTATGACCTATATGGCAGCGATCGCCAAGGTCGAGACCCAGAACCGAACTGCTTACTCCGAAGGTGCAGTTTTTTCCAATGCGCATGGGCTGTGGCTTGGAGCTCATCAGAGATGACGAGAGCATTAACGTGCACCCAGCATCGATAACAGTGCCTGAGGAGATGCGCCCTTCAACGGTGCACGCGCCGAGCGTACCAGCGTTATGGGAGACAAAGCCCTCCCGCAGAACGCGAGTTCCAGGGGCCAGGTAAGCCCCCAAACGTACCCGCTCTGCCTCCGAAATTTGGATACCGGATGGCACCACATAGTCCACCATGCGCGGCAAAGGATCGATACCGTAGACGTGGATCAAACCCCGAGAGCGCAGTGAGGTGCGCATGAATTCGAAATTATCGGGCAGACACGGACCCTTGTTAGTCCACACCACCACGGAGAGCTTTTCCAAGGCCTGCGTCATATTAATCGTATTGGGTTCGACCAAGCGGTGGGAGAGTAGATGCAGCCGCAGATACACGTCATAAGGATCTTGAGGTTCTAAACTGAGATCGCGAATGACAGTGCGAACAGCTACTTGCTCAACCATGCGGTCATTATCAAGCTTCACCAGATTGAGCAGCCGCACAGGGAGATCCTGGGCTCCAAGACGTTCCGTGCCAGCGCTATAAGAAGCAGGATCGATAAGTGCCGGAGAGGGGAACCAAACATCTAAGACATCCCCATCCATCGAAATATTTGCGATACCAACGCCCGTTGCACCGTGTTTTAGCATGCGCCTAACTTTAGTGGCTGAAAGCTTGAGAAATAAAACCGTCTCAGCTGCCTCCCACTCATGACGGTCTACACTAAAACCTATGATTGATCTCAGCATGGACCCTGTCGAATTAACTGAGGCTTTGATGAATATTCCGAGCCCCAGCCATCACGAAGAAGCTCTCGCAGATGAATTAGAAGGTTCTCTCCGGAAACTGCCAGACGTTGAAGTTTTGCGCTTAGGTAACAGTCTCGTGGCACGTACCAATCGCGGTTTACCGGCGAGGGTCATCCTCGCCGGCCACATAGATACTGTGCCCCCAGCCGAGAACCTACCCGCACGAAGGGGGTTGGACTCACGCGGCCGCGATACCCTCTTTGGTTTAGGCAGTGTCGATATGAAATCGGGGCTAGCAGTGTATGCCCACACTTTTGCCACCCTCAGCCAATCACCTGATCTTAAATACGATCTGACCTTGGTCTGTTACGAAGCCGAGGAGGTAGCGGAGCGCTACAATGGCCTAAAGTTTATCGCCGAGCAGCACCCCGAATGGCTACGAGGTGATCTCGCGCTTTTGGGAGAACCATCAGAAGCCATTATTGAGGCAGGTTGCCAGGGCTCGATTCGGCTTAAGGTGAGCGCGAGAGGGGTGCGCGCGCACTCTGCACGGAGCTGGTTAGGCTTGAATGCAATGCACCTTCTAGCCCCCGTGATTGCAAATATTGCTGCCTATAAAGCCAGCGAGGTCGACGTTGATGGGTGTTACTACCACGAAGGTCTGAATATCGTGCACTGTGAGTCGGGGGTGGCTACCAATACGATCCCTGATGAAGCGTGGCTATACGTCAATTACCGATTTGCTCCGCACCGTGATCTTGATGCAGCAATGGCGCACCTCCTTGAGGTTCTAGATCTCCCAGATTCTGTGGACTACGAGATCGACGACGCCGTTCCTGGTGCACGCCCAGGTTTGGACCAGCATGTGGTCCAAGACCTTATCGCTGCCACGGGGCAAGAACCGCGCGCCAAATTCGGATGGACAGACGTTGCACGCTTTAGCGAGCTAGGGATACCCGCTGTGAATTTTGGTTCTGGCGACCCCAGTTTCTGCCACAAGAAGGATGAACAATGCCCAGTGGAGATGATTACTGAACTTGCTGAGGTGCTGAGGCGCTATTTGGTGGCCTAAGTGTGCGACAAAGTTATAAAGCCTCATCTAATCTGGACGACATGGAAAAAAAAGAACGTATGATGTGTGGCCCAGTGCTGCTGAAGAACTCCATGAACCAGCCTGGTTCTACCTATGATCAGCGGCTCCTTGAGGTCGGGGCAAATCACGACTGGAAACACGCCGATCCGTGGCGGGTCTTGCGTATCCAGAGTGAATTCATCACTGGTTTCGATGTCCTTAGTGAGCTTCCCCGGGCAGTAGCTGTATTTGGTTCTGCACGGATGCAGGCCGAGCATCCGTGGTACCGCCTGGGCGAAGAAGTTGGCCAGGAATTAGTAGAGGCCGGCTATGCCGTCATCACTGGTGGCGGCCCAGGCCTCATGGAGGCAGCCAATAAGGGTGCCAGTGACGCCGATGGTCTATCCGTGGGCTTGGGTATCGAGCTTCCCCATGAGCAGGGCATGAATGACTATGTAGATATGGGTGTTCATTTTAGGTACTTCTTCGCCCGCAAAACTATGTTTCTGAAGTACTCTGAAGGATTTGTATGCCTGCCAGGCGGTTTGGGAACAATGGATGAGCTTTTTGAAGTTCTATGCATGGTGCAGACTGGCAAGGTAACGAACTATCCTATTGTGCTACTCGGGACGGAATTTTGGGCTGGTTTAGTGGACTGGATGCGTAGCCGCATGGTTGATGCAGGAGTCATTAGTGAATCGGATATGGATCTCTTCCTAGTAACGGATTCGGTTGCTGAAGCTGTCGCTCATATCCGTGCATACCACGCTGCTGCGGAGCAGTAAATTGTGATTTCGGCTTCTCGACCTCCAATACGCAGTGCTTTTGCGCCCCGCGATTCGTCCATCGCCATTGTCATGGCCATCATTAATCGCACCCCCGATTCTTTTTATGATGCAGGAGCAACTCACGATGTTGATCGTGCCTTTGATCGTGCCCTTATGGTGGTCGACCAGGGTGCGCGCATTGTGGATATAGGGGGAGTCAAGGCGGGGCCAGGGGAGGTGATCAGTCCTGCTGAAGAGATTGACCGCGTGGTACCGCTTATTGCGAGGATTCATGACCGGTTTCCAGATATCACCATATCCGTGGATACGTGGCGAGCTGAGGTGGCTGCGGTTGCGATCGAAAATGGGGCTACTTTGGTCAACGATACGTGGGCGGGCCACGACCCTGAGTTGATCGAGGTGGCAGGCCACTTTCGAGTAGGTTATATATGCTCCCATACAGGTGGGGCTATCCCGCGCACGCGCCCTCACCGCGTGCACTTTGATGAGCTTGTATCCGATGTCATCGCTGAAACTACCTCGCTGGCAACGAGGGCAGTAGATTTAGGGGTTCCCGAGGACAAAATTTTTATCGACCCCACGCATGATTTCGGTAAAAATACTTATCACGGCCTGGAGCTACTACGCCGCATTGATGAGCTCGTGGCAACAGGCTGGCCGGTACTTATGGCTTTGAGTAATAAAGATTTTGTTGGAGAAACTCTAGATCGCCCTGTTAAACAGCGAGTCGCTGGGACTCTAGCTGCAACAGCATGGGCTGCAGAGCGGGGAGTAGCCTGCTTTCGGGCCCATGAGGTAGCTGAAACCATTGATACTATACGTATGACCGCAGCCATTGCGGGCATACAGCCGCCGTTACGCGCGACGAGAGGCCTGGTATGAGTGACTTTGATGTAGTAATTCCCGCCCTGAATGAGCAAGATACCATTGCTGATGTGGTGGGTGCTGCCCTCGGCTCGCAGGCTTGCAATGTATTCGTCATTGACTCAGATTCCACCGATGAGACCGCCCAGCGTGCGCGGATAGCTGGTGCGCAGGTGATAAATTGGCGTGAGGTTCTCAGCGATATCCCACCGCGGCCAGGCAAGGGGGAGGCTTTATGGCGTGGGGTGGCGGCCGCCTTAAGTCCTGTCATCGTTTTTGTCGATGCCGATGTCCGAGGACTCACCTCAGAATCAGTGAACTCGCTAGCTAAACCTTTCGCCGATCCATCAGTAGACCTCGTTAAGGCCAACTATCAGCGTACTTACCTCGGTTATTCTACCGGGGGAGGCCGGGTAACGGAACTGTGTGCAAAACCTTTGATGCGTATCCTTTTCCCGCATCTAGCTCATATTGCCCAGCCGTTGGCCGGGGAGTACGCGGTGCGGCGGGACTTTGTCCGCCGAGTTTCCTTTATTTCAGGCTACGGGGTGGAGATAGGCCTGCTTATAGACGCTTCCCATATCGTTGAAGTAGCCTTGCCTCCGCGCGTTCATCGAAACCGCCCCTTGGAGCAAGTGCAAGGTGTAGCTGAGGACGTGGCACAGGCTATTTTGGCCAAGGCAGGACTCTGTGAGGTGGATATGCGTCCCCCTCTCAATGATTATGATTAAGCCTCTGTGGCTGTAGACACGTTATGCGAACTGGCAGGGCACGAGGGGTAGGATATAACTATGAACATGGTTGCTGTTACCACCGTTATTATCATGGTTGCACTGCTGCTGGTCCTGACTATTGCCGCCTCGGGAATCATATATCTGGTTCTGAAAAAACGCGACGGCGCAGCCTTTAAGCCGCAACCTATTGAAGTTGATGTTGATGTCACTGCAGTAAATAAGCGCGCTATTGGCGAGCGTAATCCTGCAGGTCTTCAGTTCCACGATGGGGTTCCGGGCTACGACAAGCGTGAGGTTGACGCGGTATTACGGGAGCTATTTGACCAGCTATCTCACACTTCTTCCTTAACAGAGCTCCCGCAGGCAACCGATAAAGATATACCAGAGTAATTTAAACCTGCTCTTTACTCCGTATTTTCATGTGAGATCTGTATTTTGTATTGACCTTTAAGGTAGACTTAAATACTAGGACTGAAATAAAAAAGAATGAGAGAGAATATGGCAGCCATGAAACCCCGTACGGGTAATGGTCCGATGGAAGTAGTCAAAGAAAATCGCAAGATTGTCATGCGAATTCCCACCGATGGTGGTGGGCGTCTTGTTATCGAGCTCAATGACAGTGAGGCTGCAGAGCTCGCTGAACATCTAGCCGCAGTAGGTAGCTAGACCATCCCACCTAGAGGTTCCGCTAACAGGGGAAGCGGAACCTCATTTCTTTAGCAACATTCTCTTATTCAGACTGGATACTGCAATGCTCTCCCATATCGTCGACGTTCTCGCCGATCCAGAAGATGGAACCAGACTATTTCTTAGCGAAAACGGTCGCTACTTATCATCAGAGAGCGGACACACGTATGATGTGGCCAAACAAGGCTATGTTTCCTTAGTTGGAGGATCTGGTCTTCGACACCATGGAGACGATCTAGCGATGGTGCGAGCCCGTGAAAGCTTTCTCGCGTTAGGCCATTTCGCTCCTTTCGTCGAGACGGTGTCGACCGGGATCGACGAAGCCCTATCCGGAGTTGAAGCTCGTGAACCAGTCATTCTCGAGATTGGAGCGGGTACCGGTTATTACCTTTCCCATATCTTAGATTCGATCCCCGACTCCCGAGGGGTGGGTCTCGATATTTCCACCCCCGCGGCTAAGGCACTGGCGAAGAGTCACCCTCGCGTTGGTGCCGTCGTGGCTGATGCTTGGAAAACTCTGCCTATCAGACCACAGAGTATTGACGCTATCGCCGTTGTTTTTGCGCCGCGTAACCCCCAGGAGTTCTCGCGTGTACTTAAGACTAACGGTGAAGTAGTGATTTTAAGCCCTAACCCGAATCATTTGCAGGAACTGCGAGAACCGCTCGGGATTTTGCGAGTGGAAAAAGATAAAATCCATCGGATGCTCGAACAGTCAGCTAAATATTTTGACGTGGCGGATGAAGGCCACGAGGTCGAATTCTCGATGCGTCTAGACCAGGAGTGCATCGCTGCCCAGATTGGTATGAGTCCATCAGCACGTCATATTCCACCCGCAGATTTAGAAGCGCGCATCTCCTCTTTAGACCCGGTCATGATGGTTACAGCAAGCGCAACCATCACACGGCTTCGAAAAATACAGCCCTAAGCCGGAAAGATCTCTGGCAAGGGTTTAATAAGGGTGGATCTCTCAACCTCTACCTGCTCCGAGTTGTGGAGAACGAATCGCGTGGTGGGTCCGTCAAAGTAAACTCGGCTAGCCATGGCTACTTGTCCACCGTTGCCGAATACTTCCACTGTTGAGCCATCAATGATGACTGTCATCGAGCTCGTTGCATCATAAAGAAGAGGTGCGCTAGCGACTGCATCGCCCGCGTGGTTCGGATTCATCGAGCGATCTAAGGTGATGTGATCACCATAATGAGTGATCGTGCATATAATCTGATCGTTAATATCTAGAACGGTGATGGTTTGATGTTCGCCACGAGGAATCTCGCTAATACCCGTCCACATAGAGGCACGATCTGATTCCTCAATGGCAGCGATGATGCCGCTCGTAGGGGTCTGGTAAATATGGCCCCCCTGAAGGGTAATCTCGCGCGCGAGGCTGAGGCAGTTCGCCCACCCTTCAGCGCGGAAACTCAGGTGCGCGCTCCCGTCATCCTGGCGGGAGGCACTATTAAGAAGGCCAAAGATCACAGTGTGCTCTTTATTGTCGGCATCGGGTGCCCAGTTTACAGTTCGGGGGCGTCCGAAATCGTGTCCATAATCCATGCGCTGGAAAGGCTTTGCCACCTCGAACGAGGTACCATTGAGCTTTCCCACAAGACAGCCCGCAATATCTCTGCCGTTCTCGTCGATCGTGACGAGCAGGATATCGTACAGATGCTGATCTATTTCATCGCGAAGTTGGAAAATACGAGGCGCCACCACAAATGTGGAAGCAATGCCAGAATCGCCGTGAATCGTCAACGGCCCGCGCATCTTAAAGTGTTGGCCATCAGCGGAATCTAGAACGACGAGTACAGGATCTGAGGATGAACCCGCCACCGCGACCATCAGATATCCACTATCCACCGGAATCACGCAGGGAGAACGAAAACGTGACAACCCTTCATGGTTAGCGACAACTGTTCCTATATCAACAATATGCTCGTCCAGGATGAGGTCATCATCATCTAAGTCCGCGATTGTTTCGCCTAGGTCATCGACTCGGGCGGCCTTAATAGTGCGCTCATTGCCCACCACGTGAGTGTAATAGAAGGTGGTGGAATCGCCCGTTGTTACTACCGAGCCAGCCCGGATGGATTCGTGGTCTTTGGTGGAGGCGAGTACATCGGTGCAGATTTCGAAATCGAAAGCTGTGGCGGAAGAAACTAAGTGGGCCCACCTAGAGGGTTGGGTGGGATCTGGACGGTATTGGTTGAAAAGATGCCAGTAGGTGCCGTCGTACAGCGCTCCAGCGGGGGCGTCCAGAATGCCGTGATCAGGGTGGATATGCAGTTCGGGGCGATACATAATTGTTGTGGGCTCCTGCCAGTTGACGAAGGCTGTTATGCCTCCCAGCGTAGTAGCAAAAGCCCACGACTGCAGATATCGACACTAAAGGAGGGAGCGATAGATTTCCACCGTCTGCGTGGCTATCTTGTCCCAAGAAAAAAGCTCCACGGCGCGTGTACGCCCCGCCAGGCCGAAGGCTTTGACCCGCTCTTGGTCGGCTATGAGTGCATTAACTTCTGCGGCGAGATCGCGCTCGAAGGCCGTGGTATCGGCTGGATCGTAATGCACTAAGAGGCCTGTCTGACCATCGGCTACGACTTCGGGGATGCCGCCGACATCTGAGGCCACCACGGCGGTACCGCAGGCCATCGCCTCAAGATTAACAATTCCCAAGGGTTCATAGATGGAGGGACAAATAAAGGCGTCAGCAGCGCTTAGAATTTCCTGAATTTTAGGTTTGTCCAGCATTTCCTGCACCCAAAATACTCCAGCTCGTTGGTGCTGTAATTCAGTGACCAGAGTGGAAATCCGGCTGGCTATCTCGGGGGTGTCGGGGGCACCGGCACAGAGCACCAGCTGAATCTCGGGGTCAAAGTGGGCCGCCGCCCGCACGAGATGTTCCACCCCCTTTTGCCGCGTTATGCGCCCCACAAAGGCGACGATCGGGCGAGTAGGATCGACACCCAAGGAGTGTAGAACAGAAGTACCCTCATAGGCTGGGCGCGGCTGCCACACAGTGGTATCGATTCCGTTAAGAACCACGTGAACCTTGGCGGCATCGACACGCGGATACGCTTCGAGGACAGCTTCTTTCATCTTCTGTGACACCGCAATGACTGCATCAGCATACTCCATCGCATTACGTTCGGACCACAACGAAATATCATATCCACCATTGAGTTGTTCGCGTTTCCACGGGCGATCGGGCTCGAGTGAGTGAGCCGTGACAACGTGGGGAATATTGTGTAGCTGGGAAGCGAGATGTCCTCCTAAACCCGTGTACCAGGTGTGAGTATGTACGACCTGAGCATCGCGGCAGGCTTCGGCCATATAGAGACCTGTCGAAAGGGTCTGGATAGCCGGATTCGCATCACGCAGGCCAGGATCGGCGCTGTGGACGAAAACATTGTCCTCGTCACGGGGTGCCCCCATGCAGTGTACGTCTACGGGTACGATCTCTCGCATATAGCGAGTGAGCTCTGCTACGTGGACGCCAGCACCTCCATAAATCTCTGGTGGATATTCTTTAGTTAATAGTGCGACTTTCATAAAGATAACGGTAGTGGCAATGAGGCTAGGGCGCTGAGTATTTGAAAGGTGGCGTGGATCGCATTTTTCTCAATACCCTAACGGTGGTAGAACTTTCGCATTAAATTAGACACTGTGAAAAGTCAAAATAATGTCCTTGCCATCGTCTTGGCCGGCGGAGAAGGGAAACGTCTCTTCCCTCTGACTGAAGACCGCGCTAAGCCTGCCGTTCCCTTCGGCGGCACTTACCGATTGATCGATTTTGTTTTGTCCAATTTGGTCAATGCCGGTTATATGAAGATCTGCATTCTTACTCAATACAAATCTCATTCGCTAGATCGTCACATCTCACAAGCGTGGCAATTTTATGGCCCGACCGCTCAGTATATTGCGTCGGTGCCGGCGCAGCAGCGTCGAGGCAAGCACTGGTACCGGGGCTCAGCGGACGCAATTTTGCAGTCACTGAATCTCATCTACGATGAACGCCCTAATTATGTGCTGGTATTTGGCGCTGATCACGTTTATCGCATGGATCCGGAGCAAATGGTCGACGAGCATATCGCCTCCGGCAAAGCTGTATCTGTAGCTGGTATCAGGGTGCCCCGATCTGAGGCCAGTGCTTTTGGCTGCATTCAAGCCGATGAGGCAGGAAATATTACGGAATTTCTGGAAAAGCCCGAGAACCCTCCAGCTGTACCCGACGATCCAGACGTCACCTTTGCCTCAATGGGCAATTATGTATTTACTACGGACGCCCTCGTTGAAGCTCTACGGGAGGACGGTATCAACGAAAATTCCGAGCATGATATGGGCGGGGATATCATTCCGTATTTTGTTGAGCGCGGAGATGCACACGTTTATGACTTTACGAACAATATAGTTCCAGGATCCACGGATCGTGATCGGGGATACTGGCGTGACGTGGGTACCATCGATGCCTTCTACGAGGCTCATATGGATCTGATCTCGGTTCACCCGATCTTTAACCTGTATAACCAGCAGTGGCCGATCCGCTCAACTGACCTGACGGAATTACCTCCAGCTAAATTTGTGCAAGGCGGCATCGCGCAATCCTCGATGGTGGCCCAGGGCTCCATTATTTCGGCCTCTACGGTTCGCAACTCGGTGCTATCGACCGGTGTCATAGTCGAGGAGGGAGCCACGGTGGAGGGTTCGGTTCTAATGCCGGGAGTTCGCATCGGTAAGGGGGCTGTCGTGCGCCATGCTATCCTCGACAAGAACGTGGTAGTTACGGACGGAACGCTCATTGGTGTGGACCATCAGCGGGATGCAGAGCGCTTCGCCATTAGTCCCGGCGGGGTTGTTGTTGTAGGAAAGAATGTAGTCGTTTAAAGATCACATGAGAAGAGGAATCTCGCCCCACTCAAAAATTATTTGGGGGGCGGGATTTTTTGACTACTGCACAGTCACGATGACTAGGCCGGCACCTAGGGGAAGCCTGGTGACCTGAACTGACTCCAGCGAATTGAGGTAGTCCTGCAGGTCGCGGGCAGCTACAGTTTCTCGGTCGCGTCGCGTCTGGTCGCTGGGGGTACCGTCGAGCAGGATATCGGGGATGATTACACTCCCACCTGCACTTAAAAGGGGGAGCGAGGCACTAATAAGAGCTCTCGCATCAATGGGGGATACTTCTCCGTAAATAATTTGATAAGACTTTTTAGCTAGGCGCCCCATGACATCGAGAGGGCGGGATGGTAAAAAGCGCACTCTAGTGGGGGAGAAGGATGCATTACGGAAGATCTCAGCGGAGCGCCGGTGATATTCTGGCTCCGGGTCGATGCAGGTGAGAGTGCCCTGAGAATTCATTCCCTGCAGCAAGAAGTAACCGACGACCGCGCTCGCGGGGGTAATAGCGATGGCCCCTTGAGCTTTACTCGTGGCTGCTAGGGTGCTCAATAATTGACCGATGTGGATATCGGGCGCACTGAGCCCAAATTCCTCGGCCGTCTCGTAGGCTAGCTCGAGAGTAGTATCGGCAGGGCTAATGGCTTCGATATAGGAGCGTAGTTCTTCAGTCACACCTCTAAGCATAGAGTTTCTCGACTGTTTTATCCTTCGCAAAACACCGATACTCTATAGTTCAACTTCCCCTCGGAGCTTCGATGGAGTGTTGATACAGTCACCCCCTTTCTCCACATCCGAGATATTCTCGCTCTCCCAGCTAATTCACAGAGTTCTATCTGGCTTTTTGAAGACAGTTCGGGAACAATAGACCACATGACCACAACGCCTCGCCCGACTGATGCCGGCGCTTATGCTGCGGACCTTTCCGGAACCGCGGCCTTTGATGCAGGCGTAGGTTCCATGCCAGATTGGAGCGATCTCGTTTCTGAGCATGCGGACAGCGTATACCGGCTCGCCTTTCGACTCAGTGGCAATCAACATGATGCTGAGGATCTCACCCAAGAAACCTTTATGCGAGTCTTCCGTTCCCTGGATAAATATCAACCTGGTACCTTTGAGGGCTGGTTGCACCGTATTACTACTAACCTCTTTTTAGATATGGTGCGGCGCCGCACGAAAATCCGCATGGAAGCTCTACCAGAGGACTACGAGCGAGTTCCGGGAACCGATATGACCCCTGAACAAGCCTATAACGTGGCCAACCTTGACCCAGCTTTGCAGGAAGCGCTCGACGCACTGGCCCCCGATTTTCGAGTGGCAGTAGTGCTCTGCGACGTGGTGGGTATGAGCTACGAGGAGATAGCCGCAACTTTGGGCGTCAAGATGGGCACTGTGCGTTCGCGTATCCACCGGGGCAGGAGTCAGTTGCGAGCGATGCTGGAGGCGAAGGCTGAAGTTGACGCTGATGCGCAATTGCTCATTCGCAGCTAATGCTAAACACTAAACTCTAAACACTGACTCGCCACAACCATATGGCGAGTCTTTCTCTTATAGTGGACGGTGGGGAACTAACGGCATATGCGGTTCGTTCCACTTATGACCTCTAGGTTATAAACCTGTGATTCGAATCGAGAAAGCTGGTGGGCTATGGCGCAACGAGACAAGCCGCAGCGTTCCAGAACATTTGATATTTCCTCCCAAGTCCGAAAGTTATCAGCGATTGACCATCTCAATCCTGAGGCCATAGCTGCCTTGGCAGATAACGAGTTGTGTCCCGCTGCCACACACCGAGCCCATATACATCTAGTTCACTGCCACGAGTGTCGTCTCGAAGTAGAGAAACAACGGCTAGCATCGCAGCGCCTACGCAATTCTTGTTGCCAATCATTGGAAGCCAGCTCGGAGCTAATGAGACGCCTGCATCAAATTGCTGACTGTGTAGAGTCGGATCAGCATCCCTTGCGATCGAAGATGTCAAAGATTCGGCTGATGAGATGGAAATAGCGCACATGCAGGGTAAGGTTATTTAAGTGTTTAGCTCAATTGGTTGGGGAGAAATTTTCTGGATTCTCATCCTCGCTATGATTTTCATTGGCCCCGAAAAGCTCCCAGGCGTCATTGAGGATGCCCGTGCTGCTATTTTTGCTGCTCGCCGCGCCATCAATAATGCTAAAGCTGAACTAAATGGGGAGTACCTGGAGGAATTCGAAGATTTCCGTGCTCCCATTAACCAGATCGCTGGTTTGCAGCGAATGGGTCCCAAAGCCGCATTAACTAAAGTGCTCTTTGACGGAGATTCTGAGGCCATCGATTCTCTCGACCTGAAGAAACAGCTCGGTGAGCTTGATTCGCCAACTAGTGCCGCACGCACCGAACTTAGTCCCGACCGTCAAGCCTCCCAGGCCGATATACCCAATAACGCGGTATCCGGCCCGAGAAACCGGGACTTTAGCTGGGATGATGTCCTATAGCCCCTATCCAATCAGGCAGGGGATAGGAGATTTCTAGTCGTGCCGAGTCACCCCAAGGCCTAAGGGCTTACCGGCAAGTGATTCAGGTCGAAGAACGAGCTGATCTGCAATAGCCTTGATCGCTACCGCAGTGGGGGACTCGGGGTGGGCAAGCACAATGGGGGTGCCGTGATCGCCTCCCTCGCGAAGCTGAGGATCTAACGGAACCGATCCGAGAAGCGGAACCTTCGTTCCAGTAAGCGTCGAGATGCGCTGCGAGACCTCTTCGCCTCCACCTGAGCCAAAGACTTCTAACGTCGATCCATCGGGCAAAATCATGGCACTCATATTCTCGATGACACCCGCGAGCTTCTGCTGGGTTTGCAACGAGATAGTCCCGGCGCGCTCGGCCACCTCAGCCGCGGCGCTCTGTGGGGTCGTCACCACGAGGAGCTCGGCATTGGGGAGGAGTTGGGCTACCGAAATGGCGATATCGCCAGTTCCAGGGGGAAGGTCGAGAAGCAAAATATCGAGGTCACCCCAGAATACATCTCCAAGGAACTGCTGAATGGCGCGGTGCAACATCGGGCCGCGCCACACCACAGGGGCATTACCTTCAACAAAGTGTGCAATCGAAATGAGTTTTATGCCATGAGCCATGGGCGGCATGATCATCTCGTCTACGGCATGAGGACGATCGGTGCACCCGAGCATGCCCGGTATTGAGTGCCCGTATATATCGGCATCAAGCACCCCGACCCGCAATCCGCGAGCAGCTAGTGCGGCTGCAAGGTTAACGGTCATCGAGGATTTGCCCACGCCCCCCTTGCCAGAAGAGACGGCAAAGACTCTGGTTGTGGAGTTAGGTTGGCTAAAGGGAATCACCGGCTCGTGGGTATCGCCGCGTAACTGCTGCCGCAGGCTCTTGCGCTGTTCATCATCCATGACATCGGTAGTCACGGTGATCTCACCAACGCCCGGAAGATCTGCGATGGCAGCGCGTGAGTTTTCCACCAACAGGTTTTTCATCGGACACCCAGCAATCGTGAGGTATATTTCTACCTCAACGTCTACGCCACTGAGGGCGATAGATTTCACCATGCCGAGTTCTGTTAACGGCTTACCAATTTCTGGATCTTCTACGCGCGAGAGCGCCTGCCGCACGTCATGCTCAGTAATAGTGGTCATTATTTTTCTAAGTACTTCCCCTCGTATTTTGCTTAACGACGCTCACTCGTGCGCCCCTGAATCGGGTCACTAAGATCGTGGTGTGCGTCATCGAGTCCCTGCTGATGGCGGTATGCAGTCCGTTCAGCGGCT
This sequence comes from Corynebacterium sp. ES2794-CONJ1, assembly GCF_025660615.1. NCBI lineage: Bacteria > Bacillati > Actinomycetota > Actinomycetes > Mycobacteriales > Corynebacteriaceae > Corynebacterium > Corynebacterium sp. ES2794-CONJ1. Next base: position 210,927 of record NZ_JAOTIM010000003.1, read on the forward strand.
TCATCGTCCAGCTTAGCTTCAATGCGTTCGATCATGGTGTGAAGATCTTCCAATTCGTGCCGCAGATAATCACGAGTGACCATATCACCCAGCGCTAGACGCAAGCCAGCGAGCTCGCGGGTAATATATTCGGTATTCGATTTGGTTTCAAAAGCACGGCGGCGATCTTCATTGAGAGAAACACGATCACGATCTTCTTGTCGGTTCTGTGCCAGCAAGATCAGCGGCGCCGCGTAGGCTGCCTGCGTGGAAAATGCCAGGTTCAGCAAGATGAAGGGATAGGGATCCCACTGCCACCAGAAGGCACCGAGGTTCAGCACGATCCAGATAGCGACGAAAACCGTCTGCCACATCAGGTAACTGCCGGTACCAAAAAAGCGGGCGACCTGCTCAGCGTAGGCGCCAATGGAATCGTCATCGAGTCTGAAAAGCCTCTTTTTCCCGGGCAGCCGTGGGGTATCTAACTCAGCCATGCGCTAGGTCTCCTTTCACAATGGTCGAATCGGGGCGGATACCCGAATCACGCCAATCTTCCGGCAATAAGTGATCGAGAAGGTCATCAACTGCCACCGCTCCCAGTAGGTGGTTATCGTTATCCAGCACAGGTCCGCAGACCAAGTTATAGGTAGCAAAATAGCGCGCCGCAGTTTCCTGGGAATCATCAGCATAAAGGGGCGGTAGATCCGGATCCAAAATGCCAGAAACGAGCATCGACGGGGGTTCACGGAGCAGCCGCTGCAAATGCACAGAACCTAAATAAGTCCCCGTCGGGGTGGCGGTGGGCGGTCGCACCACAAAGACCATAGAGGATAGGGAGGTAGGAAGATCAGGGTTGCGGGCTTGGGCGAGCGCCTCAGCGACGGTCGTTTGAGGGCTGAGGATCAAAGGTTCTGGAGTCATCAGCGCACCTACCGTGTCGGGGCTAAAGCTCATTAAGCGCCGCACTGGGGCTGATTCCTCAGGATCCATGAGTTCGAGCAAGACATCGGCTTTTTCATCGTCGAGCTCAGAAAGCAGATCGGCAGCATCATCAGGATCCATTTCCTCGAGCACATCAGCTGCACGTTCGATGTCAAGAGTTTCTAATAGCTCGGCCTGGCGATCCTCACTCATCTCTTGGAGAATATCGGCGAGGCGCTCATCGTCCAGCTCGGTAGCGACCGTGGTGCGCTGGTTCTCGGGCAAGTCATAGAGCACCGAGGCGATATCTGCCGGACGCATATCCTCGAACTCCGCCAACAACTCAGCAAAGGCATCAGACATACCAACACCCGCAGCGCTAATACCATGGACGTGCTTCCACGGCACCACAAACAGTTCCGGCCGGCGAGCAAAAGTGGCACGTTCCTTGAGCACGGCCACCGCAGAGATGGCCCAGTCGCGAGTACGGGTACGCTCTAATTCCACATCGGCAATCTCGACCGGCTTAGAGTGCAGCTGCTCCAATTCAGGATCATCCACGTGGACCTTCGCCCCGATCACATCGCCGACGATAGCGAGTTCACCGGCCCTAGGCTTATACGATCGCAGTGAGACCGAACCAGAGACCAGCATAATCTCATGAGGATCGATGGAGGCCACCCGGAGCATGGGAAGAAAAATGCGGCGCTTATTGGTCATTTCAACCACGAGACCAAGCACTCGGGAGGTATGTCCGTAGGGCCGGATATTAACAATGACATCACGCACGCGACCGATTGCATCAGTTTCGGGACCGCGAACAATCATGCCCGCTAGGCGCCCAGCATAAACTCGGGTAACTTCACTCATAATTGATAAGTGTAGCTGTTTCTCCAGGGCACTCCCTAACACGTATCCTGGCGCTGAACAACTGCGATATAGTGGACAGTATTTGAGTGTTGCGCAAGCCACTCTAGACCTGAACGAATCGACAAGGAACACAGGTATGACTTTTTTCTCGAGGCCCAACCCTGAGCTGAATGGGCGGCAAAGAACTATCCCCGAGGGGTGGCCAGTCGGCTCCTTTAGCACCTATGCGCAGGCACAGGCAGCCGTCGATATGCTCTCGGATAAAGAGTTCGATGTCAGTGCAGTCTCAATCGTCGGCGTTGATTTAATGGAGTGCGAAAACGTGCTGGGGCGCCTGACATGGCCGAAAGTTTTATTGAGCGGTCTTGCCTCAGGTGGCTGGGTGGGCCTATTTATGGGAACGCTTCTAGGAGTGGTCACGGGCGATTGGTCGAGCTCGCTAATCTTCGGCGTCCTCCTAGGTTCAGTGTTCTATACCAGCGCGGCAGCCATCCAGTACGCGGCCTCAAGGGGCAAACGTGACTTTGCGTCTACCACCCAAATAGTAGCCAGCAGATACGATATCCTATGCGATCCGGCAACAGCCCCCCAAGCACGTGATCTCATCAGCGAATTCACTCATAAGCGCCCGAACTAGGGAAAGGACCCCATCGTGCCCTCTGCAGCTCTTAAGCGTGGGATTGCGGCGATCGCGGCGCTCAGCACCCTAGGCGCAGGATATGTGGTCGGTAATGGTTACCTCGATCCCTTTGACTTTACGAATAATAAGGCTGCGAGCCCCGATCGGGTGATTATCGTTGCCGTCCAGCCCCACACCACTGAGGCACTGGTCTTGGCAGAATTATACGAACAAGCCCTCGAACGGGCCGGCCATCAGGCGATCCTAAGCTTGGATCAGTCGGGTTATTATAGTGGCGTGGATCGGCTCAGCTATGGCTCAGCAGACCTCGTGATTAGTTGTACCGGAACACTAGTCCAGGCGCGGAATTCAGGTCTAGCAGAGGATTTACGGCAGCGTTTCGCGCGGGATATAACTGACCCTCACGAGCAGCGGGAAATAGTTTACGCCGCAGCCATGTCTACCTTGCTTGATAATACAACTGCCACAGACCCCTCCAATGCGCTCGGATGTGTCGACTCCGACTCGGGTCTGCCCGAGCACATTATGCCGATCTACCGAACCTCGGACTTAGATCGTCGCAGTAGGCGAGCAATCAATACAGTTTCTGGGGTCCTCACAACCGATTCTTTGCAGGACATCATCGAGCGCGCCCAGAAGGTTGGTTCTGCTCACCAAGCGGCTGAGGAATTTCTAGATAGATATAGCGGCGACTTCAACTTATAAAAATCCATTCAAAAAGGTGAGGGTGCCGCTTATTACGGCACCCTCACCTTAATTGCTGACGGATCTATTCGCTGAAGGCTGAGTCAACGAGTTCCTGTTGTTCTACTTGGTGCACCTTTGACAAGCCTGTGGCGGTCGATGCCTGTGCGCGCCTCGATACTCGTTTCAAGGGCAACATTCCTGGGATAAGGTCAGGTAAGTGGGCACTAAGGAAGGGCCATGGCCCCTGGTTGGCGGGTTCATCTTGGCAGAAGCGAATCTCAGTCGCATTAGGATAAGCGTCGAAAGCTTCTTTGAGACGGTTGAATGGGATGGGATGGAGCATCTCCAAACGTATAATAGCGACGTCATTGCGGCTCTCTTTCTCAGCTCGCTTCGCCAGCTCATAGTAGAGCTTTCCGGATACCAGCAAGATCGTCTTCACACTCGAGGTGTCACCGACTGTTGATCCGGACTTATCAAAGAAACGTGGGTCGTTGATGACTGACTTAAAAGTGGTGATCTCGGTGAACTCAGAAACCTCAGAGGTTGCAGCCTTCATGCGCAGCATCGACTTGGGAGTGAATACAACGAGCGGGCGTTTGAGTCCACCCAAGGCGTGGCGCCTTAATAGATGGAAGTAGTTAGCGGGAGTCGATGGTTGGGCCACGGTCATGGAGCCCTCAGCGCACAATTGCAGGTAGCGTTCAATCCGGCCAGACGAATGGTCTGGCCCCTGACCTTCATAGCCGTGGGGCAACAGCAGGATCACAGAGGAAGTCTGTCCCCACTTTGTTTCGCCAGATGAGACATATTCGTCGATGATGGTCTGCGCGCCGTTGGCAAAATCACCGAACTGCGCCTCCCAAGCCACGACGGCCTCTTGGTTGCCAACCGAGTAGCCATATTCAAAACCCATGCCAGCATACTCGGTGAGCGCAGAGTTATAGACGAGGAATTTACCGCCGTTGCCTTTGGATTCTGCCAATTCATGCAGAGGATTAAATTCCGCGGCGGTCCGGGGATCGTAAACCACCGCGTGTCGCTGGGTGAAAGTGCCGCGCCTAGTATCTTCACCTGCTAGACGGACTAATTTGCCGGAGTTAGCCAAGGAGGAGAAGGCAATGAGTTCGCCCCAACCCCAGTCGATGCCACCGGTTGAGATAGATTCCACGCGCTTGTGGGCTACCGGCGCCACTCGAGGGTGCAGGGTGAAGCCTTCAGGGAGGCGCCCGTAGGCTTCTGCTATCTCGGCAAATTCTGCCTTGGAGATATTAGTAGTTAACCCGCGAGGGAGTTCCTGGGCCTTGGTAATGCCCTCCTGCTGAGTAAAGACCTTCTTCTCGGCCACTTTGACCTCATTGAAGACCGATTCCATTTGGTCGTGGAAGTCGCGGGAGACTTTCTCGGCATCTTCTTTTGATAGTTCACCGCGGCCGAGCAGATCCTCGATATATTGATCGCGCACGGTCTTGCGGCCGTCGATGAGCTCGTACATCTTTGGCTGAGTCATTGATGGATCATCAGCTTCATTATGGCCTCGGCGGCGATAGGCTATGAGGTCAATGAAGACATCTTTTCCGAATCGACGCCGGTATTCCGTCGCGAGGGTACCGACCCACACCACAGCCTCTGGATCGTCGCCGTTAACGTGAAAGACTGGGCAACCAAAGGCTTTAGCCATATCGGTTGAATAGAGGCAGGAGCGGCCGGAATCTGGGGTAGTGGTGAAGCCGATCTGGTTATTGACCACAATATGCACGGTGCCACCGACGGTGTAGCCGCGAAGCTGCGCTAAGTTGATGGTTTCTGGCACAATGCCCAAGCCTGCAAAAGCAGCATCGCCGTGGAGAAGCAGCGGCATAACCGTGTACCCTTGATCCCCCTTATCGAGCAAATCTTGCTTAGCGCGCGCAATACCCTCCATCACGGGGTTAACGGCTTCAAGGTGGGAAGGATTGGCAGTCAAGGTTACCTTGATCTCGCCATCGCCGAACATTTGTAAGTGTGTGCCCTCGGCTCCCAGGTGATACTTCACATCGCCGGAACCTCCAGCTGCTTTGGCCTCGATATCTCCTTCAAATTCGGAGAAGATAGTTTCTAATGGCTTGCCTACAATATTAAAGAGCACATTCAACCGGCCGCGGTGCGGCATGCCAATAACCACTTCGTCGAGATTCTGGCCCGCAGCGGTATCGATGGCGGAATCCATAAGCGGAATCAACGCCTCGGCGCCCTCGAGAGAGAAGCGTTTCTGGCCTACATATTTAGTTTGCAGGAAATTCTCAAATGCTTCGGCGGCATTGAGCTGCTGCATAATATATTTTTGCTCTGCACTAGTGGGTTTAGGCATACCCTTTTCCAAGCGTTCTTGCAACCAAGTACGCTCGTCACGGTCCAAGATATGGGTATACTCCGCACCGACCTTTAGAGTGTAGGCCTTGCGCAACTTCGAGAGCACTTCGCGCAGAGTCATGGATTCCTGACCCGAGAAGCCGCCTACGTGGAAAGTACGATCAAGATCCCAAATAGTTAGACCGTGGGATTCCATGACAAGATCACTATGATCTGGCACGGGGATACCAGGCTGTGACCAGTGCAGGGGATTTGTATCGGCGATAAGGTGTCCACGTGAACGGTAGGCTTCGATCAACTGCATCACGCGGGTATTTTTATCCACCCCAGTATTGGGTAGATCTTGGGCCCAGCGCATAGGGGTATATGGGATGTGGAGGGAGAAGAAAACCTCATCCCAGAACGAATCATCGATAAAGAGCTGGCTCATGGTCTTGAGGAAGTGACCAGACTCGGCGCCCTGAATAATGCGGTGATCATAGGTAGAGGTGATGGTCACTAATTTGCCAACACCCAATTCCGCAAGCCTATCTACGGATGCGCCTGCGAATTCTGCTGGATAGTCCATCGAGCCGACACCGATAATGGAGCCTTGACCTTGCGTGAGGCGAGGGACGGAGTGTCGAGTGCCAATACCGCCTGGGTTTGTGAGGGAAACGGTGACTCCCGAAAAATCATCCATCCCTAACTTATTTGTTCGGCTTCGCTTGACAATATCTTCGTATTTTTCCACGAAGGTGGAAAAATCAAGCTTTTCGCATTCCTTGATGGCTGCGACCACAAGTGCGCGGGAACCGTCCTTTTGGGGCAGATCTATAGCTAGACCGAGATTAATATGCTCCGGGGTGACAACGGTGGGTTTCCCATTGATCTCAGCATAGGAGTTATTCATATCAGGGTGAGCCATAATCGCCTTCACGAGGGCATAACCGATGATATGGGTAAACGAAACCTTGCCGCCGTGGGTGCGCTGCAGGTGCTCGTTGATGATCGCGCGATTCTCGAACATCAACTTCACAGGCATATCGCGTACCGATGTGGCAGTGGGAATCGTTAGAGATTCATCCATATTTTTTGCAATCGCTTTGAATATGCCCTTGAGGGTTCTCTCTCCCGCTGTAGGCATCTCAGCGGCGCGCGCTAGTGGGGATTGAGAGCGCTTCTTTGCGGTGGCCTTATCCTTAGCCTCTTTACTTACCTCCGCTTCGCGGTGCTGATCAGCTTTCGTCGCCACTGAATCAGGTGTATCGGGTGCGGTCACCTTCGATTGGTCGGAGGTACGCTGCGAACTTGAAGCGGTCTGAGGGCGGGGGCCACCCTGTTTGGTAAATAGTTCACGCCATTCCTTATCAACTGACTCTGGGTCGTGTTGGAACTGCTGGAACATATCATCGACCAGCCATTGATTCTGGCCAAAAGTACTAGCGCTGCTCACGGCAGGTACTCGCCTCATTTCTGTGGGAAGTTCTTTTAGTTAAGGAATTCTTAAGGGTATTGTCCACGTTCGTCACTGTAACTGGAACGTATTTAATAGACGATAGCTATTTTTTTCTTACAATGTGCGCGGTTTCACTTTCGGGGTTAGTGGGGGCTCACTCTGAGAACGCGCAACCTTCCAAAGTGTGGCATAGGTACCCCCAGATGAGCGGAGTTCGTTATGGCTCCCGTCTTCTACGATACGCCCCTTATCCACCACAAGGATTCGATCGGCATTCTCCGCAGTTGCAAGCCGGTGAGCTACCACAAAAGCAGTGCGGGTATGCGCCACATGGTGCGAGGCTTCGACGATGACCTTCTCGGTGGCTGGATCTAAGGTGGCTGTAGCTTCATCGAGGACGAGGATCGAGGGCTGGACTAGTTCTGCTCGTGCCAGAGCCACTAATTGGCGTTGCCCGGAGCTCAGGCCCTGACCGTGCTCGCGCACCGGGGTAGCAAGACCATCAGGAAGAGCGGCAAAGATCTTCAAGGCGCCAACATTTTTCACTGCCTGAGTGATGTCCGCGCGACTGGCCTGTGGCTTGCCGTAGGCGATATTGGAGGCAATGGTCCCGTGGAATAGATAGGTTTCCTGCGGCACAAAACCGATCGTCTCGCGCCACAATCCCACGGGTAAATCACTAAGCGGCTGGGCTCCCGCCTTGATCCTCCCGGAGATAGGATCATAGAAGCGAAGAAGCAATTTAATCAGAGTTGATTTGCCCGACCCCGTCGGCCCCACGATGGCAACGGTGGTTCCAGGCTCGATATGGAGATTGATATCGCTAAGTGCGGCCTCGTCAACATCGCGGTAGTGGAAATTCACCTGCTCAAAATCGATTGCCTCGCGAGCCAGACGGCGGATATCTGTACTCGAGTACGATCGCTGTACCTGGAGGGTACGGTGAGCATCAGTCGTCTCTTCTTGCTGCTCGGCCGCATCGGAGTTTTCGGTGGACAAGAGATCAGAAATACGACGGAAACCCACCGCCGCTTGTTGATAAGCATCAAATACTTGCGAGAGATGCTGAACGGGGCCGAAAAGGCGCTCCAAGTACAGCAGAAAAGCAACGAGGACACCAGCTGAGAGCGTTTGATCGGCAACCATGAGAGCCCCCACGCCAAGGACGCTCGCACTGAGGATCTCAGTGGTGGCGTTAATACCTGGAAAATAAACGGCTACCGCAGTCTGGGCTTTGATGCGAGTACGCCGATAGTGAGCGGCCTGGCGTTCGAAATCCTTTAAAACTTCAGCTTCTTGATTAAAAAGCTGGGCGGTGCGCAACCCTGACATCGACTCATGGAAATGCGCATTTACCGTCGACACTTCCTCCCGTGCTTGGGTGTACAGCTTGGACGAGATGGAACGAAAAACCACAGTCGCTACCGCAATAAGTGGAATACCAATAGCGGCAATCAGCGAGAGTTTGACCGATGTGGCCACGAGCAAAATAACAATACCGGCGATTGTGCTCAAAGAGACGACGAAGACGGTGAAGCCATTCTGCAGGAATCCATTGAGGGCATCGATATCAGTAGTCATTCGAGTAATGATGGCTCCCGACATGACCTTCTCGTAGAACCCAAGCGAAAGCCTCTGGAGGTGGCTGTAACTGCGGATTCTCAATTCGTACAATAAGCTTTCGCCGGTACGAGCGCTGAGAAATTCGGATGCTATCGTGGCTAGCCAGCTCATCACCACCGCCAGGAGACCGATCCCGGTGAGGGTTAATAAGGTGGAGACATTATTTTGCTTAATGCCCTCGTCGATAGCTCGCCCGATCAGGGTAGGGATAGCGAGACTCGCAATAACCCCGAGGATATACAGGGCGATGAGTACCATAAGGTAGTAGCGGACTGAGAAGAAGAGAGTGCGAGCATTAACGACGCGCATCTTCTGCCGGAAAGAATCTGCTCCGCCTCGGGGAGGCAGATCCTTGATTGAAGGAAGCCGATCGACCCGTGCGAGGAGATCTTTAGTCGCAGGAGTGGCTCCAGCCATGGCCGCAAAAGCAGCGCCGTGACTCATCCCCTTAGCGCCGGCAAGAGAGGCCGCGGCTTTTAAAGCCCCGCTAGTGGTAGTTCGGTTAGAGCTTTCTTTTTCATCATAAGACCGACTCGACCACAAAAGCTCCTCCAATTCTGTGTCGCTAAGAGAATCGAGACCGGTGGTTTCCTCTGTCTCGCTCAATTGAGGTGATCGTATCGCTTCGGCGATAAGTCCTTCAGGAGGGGCAGTTAGCTGAGGCGTCGCGCTTAGATCAAGGTCGTTGGTGTCCAATTCCACGTCCATAAGTTCCGAGAATTGAGGATTGTCCGCAATACGCTCGGGGGAGTCAATAGCCACCATATGGCCCTTGTGAATCAAGCCCACATAATCCGAATGGGCGAGGGTGGAATGGCGGTGAGTAATAGCCAGGACCGTGGTATGAGGAAAGTGCTCGCGCAGATTGGCGTAGATGCGTGCCTCGGTGGCACTGTCGATAGCAGAGGTGGTGTCGTCGAGGAGTAGCACCTTAGGGTGAGCGACTAGAGCCCGCGCGAGAGCGACCCGTTGCCGTTGCCCTCCCGAAAGGGTCAGCCCGCGTTCGCCGATGAGACTATCCAGACCGTTGGGTGCGCGCTCAATGAAATCATCGATACAGGCCATACGGCAGGCACATAGAATCTCCTCATCGCTGAGATGTCGGCCAGCATCAATATTCTCCCTGATCGTGGCGTGGGAGAGGAAAGGTTCATCGAATACACAAGCAATAGAGGAGCGAATGCTAGATAGAGAAAGGTCAGTATAGTTACGAGTAGCAGGGTTAGGCCCTTCCTCTATTAGGGAAATTTTGCCGCTATCTGGTTGATAGAAACCCGCCAAAAGCTGAATGAGCATGGATTTACCAGAGCCGGCAGGACCAACCAAACTGGTATAGCTTCGAGGCGCTAGGTCGAGGTCGAGCCCGTTGAGGACATCTGAGTAATGAAGATTGCTAATGCGTAGGCCTAAAGCCTGAGCATGAGGGTTAAGCTCTTGAGGTTTTTCAGGCTCTGTATATTCAGGTCGAAGCTCTAAAACTTCGAATATCCTATCGGCGCTCGATAGGCCCATGTGGACTTGAACGGACATGGCGGCGAGCATGGAGATCACACTGGAGAGTGCGGAGAGGTAGACACTCGCGGCAAGAAATTCCCCGATGGTAATGGCACCGTTGAGACTGAGTAGACCACCGATACCAATGCTGAGGACGAGGGTAACGGTCGGGATATTTTGCAGCAGGGGTTTAAAGCGGGCGCTTAACCGAGCGACACGAAGCTTGTGACCGTATACCTCGGTGGCTTGCTGCTGTAGGGTATCAATTTCGCGATTTTCTTGGTGAAAGGCTTTGACTATCCGAACTCCCTGGATCGTCTCCTCGATATGAGTGCTCATATCGGCGATCTTCTGCTGCGCCGCCCACGTGGCCGCGAAGAGAGTTTTGCGAGATTTTTGTCCTAGCCAGACCAAAATTGGAATCGTGATAAGAGCCAACACGCTGAGTACGGGGGAGATCCACATGAGGATGCCGGTGAAAAGGATGACCTTAAAGGCTTGGCCGATCATCAGCGGCAGCATGGCAATCATGATCTGTACCGTGTTCAGATCAGAAATGGTTCTGGAAATCACCTGGCCGGTACGGAGGCGATCGTGGGCGGGGCCGTCGAGGTGAAGCAGGTTTTCTAATATACCGACCCGCAGGCGGTGCTGAAGGTGGTTGGAGATATAACCGGCAAAAAACCGCCGCCCAAATTGAAACAGGTAGCGACCCAGGCTCACCACGACCAAGGTGATGATGATAGCGGATATACCGCTTCGATCGGAGGCGATTGCCTGGTCGATCGCGGAGCCAGTCAGGAGGGGAATAGCGGCGTCGAAAAGCGTAATAAGAAACGTACAGCTTAGAGTGAGCACTAAGGCGACGGGCGTGTGCCAGAGCGTTGCAATGAGCTTGTAGGAGGGGGAATCTTTAAACTTCATCCGCATGAATACGCTCCTTGTCGCTTTACTAGCCTGAGGCTCAAGGCTTAGATGGTGCCTAGGGTACTTTCGACGTGGGTGATGACTTTGCGCCCTAGCTTGCGGTTAGCCACTGAACCAATCATGGCGCCGACACCTAAGGGGAGCAGTTTCCCGATCCACGAAAATAGAGCTGACTTCCGGAGCCTCTTTACAGCGCTGCGCATCATAATCTTATTGAGGTAGCCCATATTCTGAGCATTGGCACCCTTAATTACCTGGGTAATAGAGGCCCCGCCGAACGTAGCATCGGTGAGGGCATTGCCTTCCGAACCGAGAACCGCGGCCAAAATTATCGCTTGCCGACGCTCGGGTGAATCGATATCGATACCGCGCACATAAGCCGATGAGAGAGCGTAGGAGGCCGCAAAATCTAGGAAAAGGAAGCTCTCGGCCCCAATCGCAGCCGACCCCACCACTAAACCAACACCCGGGATCGCGGAGGCCATACCAGCGCTCGCGCCACTGCCAGTAACCGCTCGCAAGAAGTTCTTATCCAATGCTTTCTGAATATCGTGGTTGTTAAACTCCGGGTTCTTTTCGCGGAGATTATCCACATAATTCGTCAGCACTCCGCTGGTCATTCCGGAAACTTTTTCGAGAACTGTCACCAACACAGTGGCCATGGGGCCGCGATCGGCTTCAGAGAGATCGCTGAGTAACTCGTGGGTGGAATCCGCAGAATCGGATGTTCTATCGAGATCGCGGTCGTGGGTGTGTTGTAATTCGGGAGACATATATTTACGGGTGATCCTTTCAAGACCATTCGGGGTTGTATCTACCTCTCGCCCAGCAATGCTGGTATCGCTTTTCGCAGCGATATTTGAGGGGCACAATACCTCTGCGGCAGAGTAGACAAACTAAGAGCTATTGATGTGTTCGCAATTTTAGTATGAAGCTATCCATCGCGCTCAATTGCCCGTATATTCGCAGTAAATGCTCGCGCTTATGTCGCGCCTACCAGACTCGGTTATCACTTTTCCAGCACGAGCTCTAGCACCATGAACTCATCGTCATGATCAACTTCTACGAAACCGAGGGAGGTGTAAAGCCCGCGGGCGATAATATTATTGGTACCCGTTTCAATTCTCACGCTATAGGCACCCTGAGCAGTGGCGACGTGGATGACGCGGTCGACGAGCTTGCGCCCCGATTCGTTATTGCGGTACTGCGGATCAACGAATAGATCATTCAGCGTTAAAATTGTGCGGAGTTGGAGGGAAGAAAAGTGATAGAACACTTGGGCAAAACCGCACACCGTGGTGTCATCTTCGGCTACGAGAATGAGTGAATCGCCACGCTCAAAGCGTTCGGTCATAAATGAGCGCGCCTGCTCCTTATCGTCGCAGCGCCGATAAAAAGCGCGATAGGCAATAAAAAGCTCGGTGACGCGCTCAAGATCGGCGCTGGTCGCTTGACGGATATGAGTCGAGGGCATCTGAACCTGTCTCCCTAATAGGATGATCAATATTGTCTTATAGTACCTCCGCTCAGCTGCCTCATCGCTAGGCCTACAGACCATTGTCATCCCGCTTAAACGATGCGAAGCTTGGGATAGGCCCATAGCACAATCTTCGGCCCAATACCGTTCGTGGTGCAGCCCTGAGGGAGTGTAGAGGTGAACCAAGATCCGCGGAGCACAAAATCTTTTAGATTGAGCACCTCCGCTACAATTATTCTCGGGTACGTTCATCCTACGAGCCCAGAAAATCTACGAGGCTATATAGTGGGGCTATTTTTTTCCACGAGCAAAAGCTTCGGCTTCGTTAACCAGCTCGGGATCGAGAGTTACCCCAGTATAGAGTGTGAATTGCGCCGCCGCCTGCAAGGCAATGACCTCGTCGCCGGTTATAACCGTCCGCGGAGATATTGGGCTCGACCCGCGAGCTGCCCGAATAAGGGGTGTCTCACTAGGATGAGCCACGACATCGAAAATCACTGCCGCCCGAGCTATATCGGAGTGGTCGAAGGCAGACTGTTGGCGGTGCGGGCCTTCCATGCCCAGGGGAGTGGCATTGATGAGCATATCCTGATCCCTCGGGACCCTCGTAGCGTAAGACCACCGATATTTCTCGGCCAGCTCCTTGGCTTTTTCAGCACGCCTAGCGACCACAGTGCACCGTGAAGCCTCGAATCCGTGGTCAGCCAGAGCCGCTACGACAGCTTTGGCCATCCCGCCGGCTCCGCAGATACTCACCTTCAGGCTGGGATCCACGTGGTGGGTGCGAAGCAGCTGAGAGACCGCAAGATAATCGGTGTTATAGCCACGCAGATGCCCATTTGTATTAACGATGGTATTGACTGCCGCAATACGTTCGGCTGATGGGTCGAGGGAATCAATGAGGTCAATTACAGCCTGCTTATACGGCATAGATATCCCAGCTCCACGGATATTAAGCCCACGAATTCCTGCCACTGCGTGATCAATATCTTGAGGAGCAATGGCATGATAAGAAAAATTCAATCCGAGTCGACGGTAAAGGTAATTATGAAAACGCACACCGTGGTTGGATGGGCGTGCTGCTAGGGAGATACACAAGGTAGTTTCACGGTTGACTGTCAATGTACGAGTGGAATCCATACGTCCACTGTAGGTGATATCGACTCGAGAGTTCCTTAAAGATAAGGCTCCCGGAAATCAGCGGATAAAAGTAAGGCGAAGTCGAGGACACTGCGGTTTTTGGAGTCCTCGACTAGGATTTTTACGAAGGATAATGATGAGGCATCTCTGATTTTTTAGGTCGTTGGCCACGAGTGCTTTGTTCTTATCAAGAGCCTCGTAATTCTAAAGGAGAAACCTGTGAGTGTAGCTGGATCTCTGGCCCAGGTAGTCTCGGCTACCCCACGCTATGCCATTAGTGTAGAGCCGTCTGACGAAGCACTAATTATGAGCCCAGATGATCTGTGCGATGAGTCGATTATTACCGCAGCGATCTCTCAAAGCGAGCAGGAATATGGGGTGGCTAAGCACTCTCATGCTGCTAGGATCTGGCTCTTTTCCCTCATGGGATCGGTGTGTAATCCAGCAGTTGCAGCGATGATCCACGGCGACGATATCATTGATCTTGATTTGAGGACCGGCACACTTTTTAGACGCGAAGATTCAACGTATTGGTTTGGTTTCCGACCCCAGAACCCAGCAGAGTCCTACGCTGCTTCCGCCCGTCACTTAGCGAGCAATCTCAAACCCTTAATTAACAAGCTCTGTGAAGTTTATGCAATGCGGCCAGCGCCCTTATGGGCGATCGTTGCAGATGGTCTTGTGCAACCAGCCATGAGCGCCGGTAATGAAGAGTTTGAGCAATTAAAGGCACTGCATATCGCCCGAGAACTCCACCGAGGTATATGCGAAGTTGCTGAGGTGAAAATTCCGAGACCCCACTTTGTTGACGTTGTTGACGAGGACGTTGTCCCGTTGGATCTCACCACCAAACAGGAGCCCGAATTTCTTGCTGCATATCGCAGTAGCTGCTGCATGATCTATCGCTCCCCGCATTCTGACTATTGCGTATCGTGCCCTAAGAGACCTCGAGCGCAACGCGATGCCGCCATCGTTGCAAGTGCGCAGTTCTTCTAACCGTCGACCCTTAAAAGGGGCAGAAAAGGCATCAGTGGTGCAGGCTGAGCCGCAGATCACTCTAGCTGGCGCTCAAAATATGCAGACTTTTGGCGGCTAAGATGCCTGTTTAGCGCTAATCTGGAGGTGGGTGCCGCTCACCCTTTTCGAGTTAATCGAGGTAAAGGACAAAATCGTTGAGATTTTTTGAAGATATCGCAGCTGCACTTGACGCTGAAGGCATTGAGTCCAGAGTCCACAATGACATCCTATTCGTTCCTATCTCCTCGGAGCTAGAAGTTCAGTTTGTGGAGATCGATCCCCATATGCCCGCCGCCAATGTTTATATAGCCACCGCCGATGACCATGATGACTTTGACGCTGTGCTCACTTCCGTAGTGTTCTCCGTCGAGGATGCTGTGGACACTATCGCTCAAAACGTTGCGACGGATAGTATCATCACCGTAATGCGCGACCTTATGGAGGGTGCGGATGAGCGCGTACAAGATATCGAATTCGAACAAGACCCCGAGGAAGAGAACGCTGTTTGGGCTCCTCTGACAGACGGTGGATTGGTGCGCGTCGATTTCTCTGTTGAAGGCGGCCTTCCCTCAGCTGCCGTGGCCTTTATCACTGTGGGTGCCGGATTTGGCAATACTCTCGACCACGCCACTAATTCTTTCCTCGAATTTGCCGAAAACTCAGATCTTCCCGAACATGAAATCTCCAGACTCCTCGAAGATTACCTCGACGCGGTAGTTGATCAGCATAAAGAAGTGTTGGAACTGGGGTCCTTCGTAGACTTCGATCGACTATTCGACGTTATCTCGCTTGCCGCCGATCAAGCTGAGGCTTGGGAAGAGCAACTAGGAGCTCTCGAAGGCGAGGACGACGAGCCAGAGGTCTACGATCTTTTCGGCGAAGACGACGATGATAATGATGATTTCTTCTATGAATACGACGAGGATGAACTGGGAGAAGACGACACTACTGATCCAGTCGACGATGTAGATGACGATGATATCGAAGCAGAAGTAGAAGCAGAGGTTGAAGATATCGACGATCCCGACGCTCCCAACTACTAGGATTCATACTTTCCTTGTGAGCTAGAACGAGTAGGCCATAGGCTTAAGGTATGAATTACGCGCTCAGATCTGTTCCTCGGGTTCTCCTTGATTGTGATACTGGTATCGATGATGCTCTAGCGTTGATCTATCTCGGAGCTTTACACCGAGCAGGTGAGATCGAATTGCGGGCAGTGACCACCACTGCCGGTAATGCAGAGGCTGACCTATGTGCTGAAAATAGCGCGTATATTTTGTCCCGCGTGGGAGTCGAAGGGGTCGACATAGCGGTTGGGCAGCATCAACCCGTGGTAGTTGATCTGGTCACCACCCCAGAAACGCATGGTCCCCGCGGGCTTGGATACATCACAGATGTTTCGGAGACCTCGAAGCCCGCGGAGTCGTCCTACCCAGGGATATCCCTCGAAAACGCTCCCGCTGCGTGGAGAAAGTTGTGGCAAAAGGCGGCCGATTCTTGTGCGCATGTGATTGTGACTGGTCCTGCGACGAATCTTGCTACGTGGTTGGCCGATCGTCCATGGCCGAGCACGGTGACGATTATGGGCGGGGCGTATTTTTATCCTGGTAATACGACTCCTACTGCTGAGTGGAATACCTGGGTTGATCCGCATGCTGCTAAAGATGTTTTTGCTCTGGCCCCCGGAGACCAGCGGGTGACTGTGTGTTCGCTTGGTGTCACTGAGCAGATGGTTATTACCCCGCAGCGACTGGATCGCTATGGTGAGATTGTGGGTTCGCACCCCATTGCCAAGGTGCTGAGAGAGGCCTTGCGTTTCTATTTCGAATTTCACGAGGCTCAGGGTGAGGGGTATCTGGCTCAGGTCCACGATCTGCTCACTGTGATGGTTGCCCTAGGTAAGGTGGAAACCACTTGGAGGCTGAGCACTGTGGATGTTGAGTGTGAGGGCATGATGCGGGGGACAACGGTAGCGGATCTGCGTGGGCATTGGGGGAGAGATCCGTCGGTTCGCCTTGTCGAAAGCGTGGATATTGATGCTGCGCACGAAGAGTTTGAGCGAGTGTTGACGGTATTGGCTAAGTTGTCGAAACCTGCGCTAGGATAGGATCGTTCTTTCTATCCCTGCGAGGTGACATAGCAGGGATCCATTGGTCTGTCTTCTATGAAGGCAGAGGGACTAAGGATTTTCATGTCACCTATGCAATCGGCGTTAGCGGCCCCGCGTTCATCTCTTCTTTTAGGCACCCTTGGGGGTGGGATTATTGGGGCAGTAGTAGCACTGTTCCGGGAAATGGGAAATTTCCTCCTTGTAGCCGTGACGTGGCAATCTTTTCTTTCTGATGCACTCGATAAGGCACTCGTTTTTCTTATCGCCAGGCGAAATGCACAGCGGTGTGATTGAATAAATTGAAGCGCAGTCACACCTTACTACAGGGATAAGCTTTACAGTTCCGTAGTCTAAGAGTGCAAATCTAGTCGGTATTGACAAAATTTGAGGAATGGGGTTTTATGGAAATTTTTAACCAACGAGCGGCAGCAATGGGTTGGGATACCATCAATCACCCCTTGGTAGCAGCGGCGGATGTGAGTCCAAGTTTTTTTGTAATTTGGGGTGAGCTGATTAACAACCTTGACTGGATTAAAACGGTGCTATCGATCTTGCTTTCAGGGGTGGCGTATTTCTACAAGTCGGTTTTGCATAATCTGAATAGAGATCGGCGAGACGATGCGCTGATTGGACCTGCGCCTCTGAACCATGACTTCCTACGCGATGCAGACTACAGTATATCCGAAAACCTTATCCTTGAGCGTAATTGGTATAAAATTCACAAGGCTCGTAGCCTGATAGGTGCTGTATTCCCTGTCAACTACAGAGTCCATTTTGGACTGATTGTATGTATAGTGCTTGTCTTTCCCATCCTGTCCGTTCCAGTTTTGAAAATTTCGCAGACATCCTTTCCTAGTGATGTGCACGGTTTAGAGAACTGGTTTACTTATATTTGGATACCTATACTCATATTTAGTTCGCTACTTTACTGGGTGATACGTGGCGTCGACTTCCGTCGCTTTTTCATAGGAAAAGCTCTACTGGACTATATGGGTTCGCAAACTGGAACTAAAGCGTACGGCAGTACGCTTTTTCTGGGAATCTGGATGGCTAGATCAAAAGTAGTAGAAATGCATCTGATGCTTTATAATGGCTTTTTAGCCGCTCTCGCTGTCTCCGCTTCTGCATGTATTTGGAGCTTAATCTGTTCGATTTTCTTTGGTTCTGAGCCTGTCTTGGGAGTATTCAATTTTCTTCTTTTGTTTATTATATCACTGCTTTTTTTGATTCTGTTTATTTCTTTCTATGAATATTGGCCAAGAAGGTTTTGGTCGAAGATTCTTCTCAAATCCAATCATGTTAGCGACAAGTCAGACCTCCCCTATGCCTTTTATCCTGCATATAGAGTGGAGATCGCAGAGCTGTTGAAAAATAGTCATTTTGTGAAGCTGATCACCAGTCTGACCTCCGACAAGCCAATCTCGCAAATTAAATTCGCTCGAATTACCGCTGGGGGTGTCCAGATAAAGGGCCGAGGTCCACAGAGGAATCGCCTGCAGCGGACGATTTTAAATATGAGGTCAGTTAGGCACGATTATTCCAGCCTTTATACCGAAGATTTTGAAACTAGTTCTCCGATTTACTTAAAGCTATATCCCCTCCTAGCGTTCTTTTTTAGTATGACGGCTGTCTCAAAACCGCCTGGTTTGGCAGAAGGCGAGATAGGCCCATTTACCCTAATAAAGAACCACTGGGAGGCGCTACCGCGGTTGGGACTGTTCTCACTCCTACTACTTTCTATTCTCTGGCTAGTCATGGGTATTTGCGCGTGGTCTCTCAGATCGAGAGATGAAAAGTGCTTAGGCTATCTTAAAGAATCATTATCGGAGTATGTATCGGATCAATATTTGGTCTCCAAATCCTATCAGTTATGGTGGAGGAAATCTCACCTATATGATAGCGGCCCCGGAACTTTTCCTGTTATGTCTCGAAAGAACTGGTATCGAAAACTTCGATATTTGTATAAGAGAATGAATTAGGTTGTGACAAAAGAGATCCGATACAAGCGGGTAGGCATTTCCCGCTTTTGAGGCAATAACTTTTCGATTATCTTAATTTTCTCTATTTTGATGTTTCTTCTTACTTGAGAAACCTGCTGGGGCCCTCGAACACTTCAGGTGGCTGGATTAGATGTATGGGAGTCCATCTAGATCAGTTCCGAAAATCTGACCCATTGGAAGGGAACTTCACAACAATTCTTGCTGAACTTATCAGGATTCGTCATAAGTGAAGAGTTGAGATGGAAGTATCAAGCACTGGAATCTGAGCAAGCAGCCCGGTTGTAAAAGCGCATCTCCATCTATAGCAGTTGTAGGCTGAAAACGTGCGGGAGATTTGGGCTTCACCTAACCACTGTTATAAGCAGCAGCGGAATGAGGTGCCTCTTTGCCTGCGGTTGGTGTGCCACTTGAGTCTTTTCAAGTCGTTAACCGATCTCATCTCTGAAGAATCGGTCGATTCTTGTGCGCATGTGATTGTGACTGGTCCTGCGACGAATCTTGCTACGTGGTTGGCCGATCGTCCATGGCCGAGCACGGTGACGATTATGGGCGGGGCGTATTTTTATCCTGGTAATACGACTCCTACTGCTGAGTGGAATACCTGGGTTGATCCGCATGCTGCTAAAGATGTTTTTGCTCTGGCCCCCGGAGACCAGCGGGTGACTGTGTGTTCGCTTGGTGTCACTGAGCAGATGGTTATTACCCCGCAGCGACTGGATCGCTATGGTGAGATTGTGGGTTCGCACCCCATTGCCAAGGTGCTGAGAGAGGCCTTGCGTTTCTATTTCGAATTTCACGAGGCTCAGGGTGAGGGGTATCTGGCTCAGGTCCACGATCTGCTCACTGTGATGGTTGCCCTAGGTAAGGTGGAAACCACTTGGAGGCTGAGCACTGTGGATGTTGAGTGTGAGGGCATGATGCGGGGGACAACGGTAGCGGATCTGCGTGGGCATTGGGGGAGAGATCCGTCGGTTCGCCTTGTCGAAAGCGTGGATATTGATGCTGCGCACGAAGAGTTTGAGCGAGTGTTGACGGTATTGGCTAAGTTGTCGAAACCTGCGCTAGGATAGGATCGTTCTTTCTATCCCTGCGAGGTGACATAGCAGGGATCCATTGGTCTGTCTTCTATGAAGGCAGAGGGACTAAGGATTTTCATGTCACCTATGCAATCGGCGTTAGCGGCCCCGCGTTCATCTCTTCTTTTAGGCACCCTTGGGGGTGGGATTATTGGGGCCACGTGGTTATTTTTGGTTCTTGCCCGTCCGACGCAGTGGGATTCGGTATTTGGTTCCTCTCCGGCTCTTATAACCTTTGTGGCTTATGTGTGTGGTGCTTTTCTCCTCCTTGCGGCATCTATTCCGCGACTGAGCTCACGAACCTTAGCGCTGATCCCCATGGCCTTGGCGCTCAATATCATTACCGGTCAACTTCTCGGTGCTGTAGGTATCCCACTCTACTTAGACTCTATTGGGACGGTCATGGTCGCCATCCTTGCAGGTCCCGTAGCGGGACTCGCTACGGGGGTTCTCAGCAGCGTTGTCTGGGCGCTTATTAATCCCGCAGCTTTACCTTTCGCTGCAGTATCAGGACTCATTGGTTTACTTGCGGGGTTAGCCTTCGCTAGAGGGATAGGGAACCATAGTGTCAAGGTTACAATTTCCGGCGTCGGGGTCGGCATCATCTCTGCGACACTCGCCGCACCAGTGGCGGCCGTTGTTTATGGTGGCACTGCGGGCGTGGGTACAGGGGCAGTAGTAGCATTGTTCCGGGAAATGGGGAATTCCCTCCTTGCAGCCGTGACGTGGCAATCTTTTCTTTCTGATCCACTCGATAAGGCGCTCGTTTTTCTTATCGCCTGGCGTTGCGTCAAGCGTCTGCCAGCCTCCGCTCTCACGCCATCCATTTCCCCGACACTTCGGTAGGTTCCATGATTAATCCACTTACCACTCTCAGCTTCGCCGCAGCTACGTGGATTTTTGTCTTGGGGGGCAATGACCTAAGAATTTCTCTTCTTGTCTGTGCTATCGCTCTTACTGCTGCGTGCCTAAAAACCGTGAGTCTCAGACCCCTCGGGGCTGTCCTCACAATCGTGACCCCAGTAGCTTTATCCATCGCAATAATTCATATTCCGTTTGGTGAGCAGTCCATAGCACCGTTGATCACCCGCGACGGTGGGACTATCGCTCTTCATCTTAGTGTGCGTTTTGCCGCTCTTATGGCTAGCGCCGTGGCGGCTTTTAGTTTCTTTACCCCAGCTCGCCTGAACAAGGCCATGCAGCTCACACGTATTCACCACTCGGTTACTTTCCTTATCACGCAGTCCCTCCAATTCTTACCATTCGCCCGCCACGTACTGGAGACGGTGATAACCACCAACACTTTGGCAGGCCGCAGAGCTTCGTGGCGGCACCCGTTTATGGTGGTTGAATTCTATATTTTCCCTCTCATTATGCAGCTTCTTCACCGCGCTGGGGAGAGAGAAGTTGCCCTTCACGCACTCGGTGTGGATCTAGCAGGCAGACGCAGTGTTTATTGCCCTGAGCGGGATCCATGGTGGGAAAAGATCGCCCGTCCTTCAGTTATCATCGCAGCAATGATCGGAGGGGTCCTATGAGCGTGATTGAACATCACAAGGGCTCTGCTCTGAATCACTACCGGCCAGATGGAACTACGGGGATTATTCAAAGCGAGGCTTCAACTCACCTTAGTCTGCTGCGCGAAAGTGTAGAGGAAGAGATCGCTTTTCCGCTGGAGCAGCGAGGAATTGATCGGGCATCCATGCGGGCTCGGGTCGATGAGGTCATCGCGGCACTGCGGCTTGAGCTGCTTCGATTGCGAAATCCAGCTGATCTTTCCCCGGGTCAAGTGCGGCTTGTCGTTATCGCAAGCACTTTAGCTCTGCGGTTTCCTACCATCCTTATTGAATCCCCCTACCGCGGTCTCGACCACAAAGCCCGCACGCTCTTAGAACAGTATCTGCACTCATACCCAGGGCAAGTGCACCTCTTCATAGCTGAAGCACCTACGAGTCCACTCGAGCTTGAAACAGTTACCTCACCCCTTCCGGGGACATATTGGCCGATCAAGGTAGCTCAACGTGTTGCGACCCGCACTCGTCGCCGCTTATTTCGGCCCGCAGAGGTTACCTTTAGCACCCACATACCCTTCGCTGAGCTCATCCCAGGTGAGGTGGTGTACCTAAGTGGAGCAAATGGGAGCGGAAAGACGACGTGCTTGCTCGAACTTGCGACGCAACAGCGAGATCACTCGGTTGCTATGGCAGTACAGCATCCAGTCGACCAAGTCCTCGAAATCACTCTTTCGGATTTTCTCGCAGGTGCCCCGAATCCCACAACAGCCACACGTGATACGCACCCCCTCGATCTCAGTGCGGAAGACCTGCGTCTCGCCCAGATTGCCCGAACCCTCCATTCGGGCGCTCACGTCATTCTGCTCGACGAACCAGATCAGGACTTAATATCAAAAGAACCAGTAGCCCACCAGCTTCTCCACCGCGCCTTGTCGCAGCCGGATCCGCCGGCGGTGATCATAACCAGCCATGATAAGCGCTTCATTCATCGAGTGGAAAGCTATGCATCTGTGCGTACGGTACGAATGGGAGAAACAGGACTAGGATGATGGGGTTGATCAACATCACCCCGATCGTGAGAAGAAGGAGCGGATAGTCGTGGCTGAGGAGCCGACCACGAAAATACCTGGATCGATTAAAACTCTCGTTGCGGCTGCGTTTATTATCGCACTAGGTTTTGGTTTTATATCCCCGATCCTGCCGCAGTACATCACCAGCTTCAATGTCGGTACCGCCGCGGCTGGATTCGTCATCTCTGTATTTGCTATCAGCCGCCTCATTTTCGCTCCCTTTGCCGGCAGACTCGTTGATGCTCTTGGATCGCGCACCATCTATATTTCAGGGCTTCTCAGTGTTGCCGTGACTACTACCTTGGTAGGGGTTGCTCAAGAGTATTGGCATATTGTTGCGCTGCGTGGTCTCGCGGGTTTTGGCTCTACTATGTTCACAGTCTCCGCAATGGGTCTGGTGGTTAAACTGTCACCTCCTGAAATTCGCGGGCGCTGTTCGGGCGCTTATGCCTCAGGCTTCCTCTTTGGTTCGATCCTGGGCCCACTAGCTGGCTCCGCCCTCTCTTTCCTCGGAATGCGCTGGCCTTTTGTCATTTATGGAGTATTTCTATCGCTAGCCTCATTGATTGTTTACCTGCGGCTACCTAAAAATATTGGTGAGGCCACCCCTACGAGCGAATCAAAACCAGCTTTCAGCCCCAAAGAAGCTGTGCGACTGAATACTTACCGGGCGGCCCTTATCGCCTCCTTCGCTAACGGGTGGGCCAATTTTGGAGTGCGCATCGCCATCGTTCCGCTTTTTGCTGCCACCGTATTCCACCAAGGCCCAGCTTTTGCTGGGGTCATCTTGGCGGCCTATGCGGTCGGGAATGCCCTCGCTCTGCAGTTCTCGGGGCGTCTAGCTGACCGCCACGGTCGTAAGCCGCTAATCATTGTAGGTTTATTCGTTTCCGCCACATTCACTGCGACATTCGGACTAACCGAAGATATCTACCACCTCATCGCGCTCTCGGTCCTAGCTGGTGTGGGTTCCGGTCTCTACAACCCGCCGATGCAGGCGAGCTTGGCCGATCTGATCGGCAACGACCGTGCAGGGGGCAAAGTTCTCGCTTCCTACCAAATGAGCTCTGATTTTGGTGCCATTCTAGGCCCAATTTTGATCGGTGCAGTGGTGGAGATATATGGCTACGAGATCGGTTTCTTGGCAACTAGCGCGGTGCTTTTCTTTGCCGCTATCAGATGGGTTTTCGCGCGGGAAACCCTAGCAATTAAGGCTACAGTGGAAAATCTCGAGCCTCGAGAGTAGCTAAAAGAGACGAGTCTGAGAAGGACCTCTAGACGTTCTCTGATTCTATAGTAGGCTTTAGTACTCTTTGGCTTCTCCGAGTTGGGATGGAAAGGTCGTTTAGTTCACCAGCTCAGATCACGCCCGTTAGACTGGTCCAGACCTCTAGGAGCTCTTGAGGTAAACCTGCTTGAAGCGATGGTGTGTAAGGAACGTAGAATTTTATGAAGAAATTAATCCGGGTCGTCGGTGCCGCCATCGTGGCCGGTGAGAGGGTTCTAGCAGCACAGCGTGGAGTAGGGATCTCGCTTGAAGGGAAATGGGAATTTCCTGGTGGAAAAATCGAAGCAGGGGAAACTCCTGCTGCAGCTCTCGTCCGCGAGCTCAAGGAAGAATTGGACTGTTGTGTAGAGGTCGGGGATTTGGTTAATACCGCGACCTACGACTACGACTTCGGCTCGGTGGAACTGAGTATTTTTTTCTGCACACTGGTTGGTCGAGAACCTACCCCGAAGGAGCACGCCCAAATCCGCTGGGTTGAAATTAGCCAACTATATGAGCTTGATTGGGCGCCAGCAGATCTAGCCGCTGTCGATGCTCTTGTGGGGCGCACTGATGAATCTTGAGGCTAAATATAATGTCGACCAGTTGATGTCTAGATGCGCGGGGAAAGTGTGCCCTTCGGTTTTGTTGATTCCGATACTCAATCCGGTAGTCGCTTAAGCCCAACACAGATTTCGGATCAGCCGGCTAACACCATGCTCAGAGCGTTGAGCGAAGAACCAGTGGTGCAGTGTGCTCAAGGTTTTCCGTGGCGTCTATTAGCTCTCACGCTTTAGAGTTGTTGAAGGACGACCTCTTAGGCTTCCAAGGGCCTTTAGTCTTATTAGGTCAAGGTATGACGGTTTTGACGGGCTGGATATATTCCGCGAGTTGCTACGAATTCCCAATATTGATGTATGTGTCTACCATGGCAGCGGTCTTCTTTCGAAGGGCTATCTCTTTGAGCACCGGAAGTATCGCAGCGTAATCATCGGTAGCTCGAATCTTAGCCGGAGTGCTCTCCTGGAAAACGAGGAGTGGAAGCCTAAAGTATCTGCTTCTCCCGGAGGAGGAATCACCGCATTAAACAGTGCGACGATCAATCGACCACTTGATACTCGCAACGGCGGACTCTTGACTGAAGAATGGATCGCCGATTACGAACGCACGGGTCTTTAGAGCCCCCTAGATCAAGTGCCCAGAAAATGCCCAACCCGGGATTATCGCGAATGCCATGCATTGAGGGCTGATATCTATGACTACGTTGGCCTGTATATTTTCGTTAGACAAGATGATTCCGAAGGATGAGGTTTTCCGTCTGGGAGAATCAAGTGTTCGCCACGCCACGAATGGATCGTACTGAGATGATTCCGAGCAAGGATCATACTTACGTAAAGAGATGGTTCTCGATTTCAAGAGCTTCGTTAAAGCGACAACCTCCGATCACCTGGAAGCATAGCGATGTTAAGGCGCTCGAAGCCGCTTTAGATGGGGGATCAATTTTAGGGTAGTGAGGTAACACTCTTGATGGTGCATGTATAAATAGCAGCATTAATTAATCAGGCGCTTGCCCTATCTTTTCGGTGGGTGGCATCCCTTGATTCGGCGATTAACCCCAAAGCCTCGTCATGCCGTATCGTAGATTGGGCAATGAGTATTACCGATGACGCTACCAGCGGCGCGATTGAGCTGGATGAGAATAATAATGTGTCGGAATCTCAGGAAAATACGCAGGCAACCACTGAGCCAGTTACCCTTGATGAGGTACTAGGTTCAGATGACGCCCGGGACGCGGACACTTCTGAGGACACCGGCTCTACTGTAGAAGTAGACAACGAAGTAGATGACCAGAGTGACTCAGAAGGTGAATCCAGTAATGAAAATACTGGACCTAATTTCGCCGAATTGGGTCTGCCCGAGTTCGTACTGAAGGCAGTATCAAAGGTCGGCTACGAATCTCCATCGCCTATCCAATCAGCGACAATTCCAGTCCTGCTCGAAGGCCATGATGTTCTAGGCCTAGCTCAGACTGGTACAGGTAAGACTGCAGCGTTCGCGTTGCCCATCTTATCCAAAATTGATCCTGATGTACGCCACCCCCAAGCGCTCGTTTTGGCACCGACGCGTGAATTGGCCTTGCAGGTAGCTGATGCGTTTCAGTCCTTCGCGGATCACTTAGGTAAAAGGATGTCCGTACTTCCGATCTACGGCGGCCAGTCCTATGGCATTCAGCTCTCGGGATTGCGCCGTGGCGCCCAAATTGTGGTTGGCACACCAGGTCGTGTGATCGACCACTTGCAGCGCGGATCTCTCGATATCTCAGCACTACGCTTCCTCGTCCTTGATGAGGCTGATGAGATGCTGAATATGGGCTTCCAGGAAGATGTTGAGCGCATCCTGGCCGATACCCCAGAGGTTAAGCAGGTTGCTCTCTTCTCCGCGACGATGCCTAATAGTATTCGCCGTATCTCTAGGGACTATATGAATGAGCCCCGCGAGATCCAGGTGAAGTCTGAAACCCGCACCGCCACTAATATTACTCAGCGATTCCTTAATGTGGCTCATCGCAATAAACTCGATGCGTTAACCCGTATCTTGGAAGTCACTGAGTTTGAAGCCATGATCATGTTCGTGCGTACCAAGCACGAAACTGAG
Organism: Corynebacterium sp. ES2794-CONJ1; assembly: GCF_025660615.1. Taxonomy (NCBI): domain Bacteria; kingdom Bacillati; phylum Actinomycetota; class Actinomycetes; order Mycobacteriales; family Corynebacteriaceae; genus Corynebacterium; species Corynebacterium sp. ES2794-CONJ1. The sequence goes on from NZ_JAOTIM010000003.1 coordinate 237,184, forward strand.
GAGCTCGCTGAAAAGCTGCGTGCCCGTGGTTTCTCTGCAGCTGCTATTAACGGCGATATTGCCCAAGCCCAGCGTGAGCGCACCGTGGACCAGCTCAAGGACGGCCGTCTTGATATCCTCGTGGCCACCGATGTTGCGGCCCGCGGTTTGGACGTGGAGCGCATTTCTCACGTGCTGAACTTCGATATCCCCTCCGATACTGAGTCGTATGTGCACCGGATTGGTCGTACGGGCCGTGCCGGGCGTACGGGCGAAGCAATTCTCTTTGTCACCCCTCGTGAGCGCCGATTCCTCCGCAATATTGAGCGTGCTACTAATGCGCCTTTGCATGAGATGGATCTGCCGACCGCTGAAGAAGTTAATGATTCTCGCCGTGCCAAATTTGCCGATTCGATCACGGAGTCCTTGGAAGATCCTCAGGTTGCCGAGTTCCGCAGTTTGGTGAAAGCGTACTCGGAACAGCATGATGTTCCGTTGGAGGATGTGGCAGCCGCCCTAGCAACTCAAACTCGTGCGGGTACTGAGTTCTTGATGAAGGACGAGCCGTTCGAGCGTCGTCGTGATCGTGATGATCGCGGTGGTCGTGACCGTGGTGGGCGCTTCGGCGATGAGCGACGCGGAGGTCGTGACCGGGGCGATCGTGGTGGTTCCCGCTTCGAGCGCTCGGGCCAAGATATGGCTGTCTACCGCCTAGCAGTGGGTAAACGTCAGCATGTGCGCCCTGGTGCTATCGTCGGCGCGCTGGCCAATGAAGGTGGTCTCTCCAATAAAGATTTCGGCCGCATTACTATCGCCGCAGACCACACGTTAGTGGAGTTGCCGCGTGACTTGCCAAACTCTGTATTGGATAACTTGCGCGACACCCGTATCTCGGGGCAGTTGATTCAGATTGAGCGCGATCATTCCGGTGCCTCCATGGATCGTCGTGGCTCGGGTCGCGGAGATCGCGGAGGATTCCGTGGTGATCGTGGTGGTTTCCGTGGTGAGCGCGGAGGACAGCGCGGTGGCCGAGACCGTGGTGATCGCGGTGGCCGTGGTTTCCGCGGTGGACGTGATCGCGATGACCGTCGTGGCGGTTGGCGCGACTAATTCCATGATTGACCCCCTCCATTTGATGGTTCGCCGTTAATGGAGGGGGATTTTTTTTATGTGAATATAGCTCCACTGAGAAAAAATGCCCTCTAGATTATTTAATCCAGAGGGCATTTCTCAACTAGGTTTTAAGCGAAGATGCTCGTGATAGAAGACCACATCATAAGAATGAAGACAATCACCCACAGCGCCGCGAAAATACCGCCAAACATTGACAGTTGGCTTTTCGCGCGATTCCAATCGGCAACAGAAAAAGTTTTCGTCGATTGTTCATCAGCTGGCAGGAGATTAAGGGCGCCTAGCATATTTTTCTGGCGCGGAATGATGAGGAAGAGAAGGAGAGCCCAAGCAATAACAGAGAGGGCAATGGATGCATGGTAACGGCCTTCACTCCAATAGTCGCCGGTAAACATCAGCGCAAAGCCGAGAAGCGGAACGAGAAGCGAGAGTATCGCATAGGTTTGAGTGGTCTTGTGAAGAACCTTAGCGGCTCCGGCGGCCTGCAGATCGCCGTCTTTGGCTTTGAATGCTTGGGTATGGAAGCTTGATACCGCCACGGTAATGGGACCAAGGAAGAGAACCGCTGTGAGGATATGGAGGAGTTCCAGAAGAGAATTCATGGTAGAGTCCTTTCACTTTCTTAGAATACTTAAAAAGATACGGAAGACTACCCTACTCGAACAGGCACTGTCGACGCATAATTGACACGTCCCTTTTTGTCAGGGCAAGGTCGTATTTCACCGCAATGCGTGCGAGACGCGTGACATACCAACAGCGTCGGTGGATATTGCTTGGAAGATATCGGGAGGGCAGAAGATCTGATTTTCTTTGATTCTCTTCTTGCGATACCGCCACTAGATTGTCTGGATCATTGGCGAAGGCGCGCCGTTGGGACGTCTCCCATCGAAAGGCCCCCATATCCCATGCCGCACGTAGCGGAAAGATATGATCCACCTCGATGGCACGACCTGAACCATCTGCTGCGGTAGAAAGCGTCGCTGTTGAATAGGGATCGGGGCCAGTAAGGGGCACGGTTGCAGGAGCCGTGGGACAAAAGCTACCGCTTTCACGGGGTATGTCTGAGGGAGACTCCAATAGTTGGCTATAGATGATCTCCTCGCGGATAGAACACGGGTGTCCGGGGATCGTAGCCCAACCTGATCCAAACTCCTCCCGAGAATAACCAAGTATATGGGTGCGGCGGGAGACCACCCGAATTGAATCGAAGTCAAAATGACTACGCTGCGGATTTGGGAAGTATTCCCCAAGCAACATCAGGGTCACAAGCGTGAGAATCAAGGGAATAACAGGGATGCGATACTCATCCAGAGTAGTACTGCGAAATGGACGCATACGACCTACGACTAAGCAGGGGGTCCATTTGGTTCCTCAAGATGCGCAAAACCCCTTCTCCTTGCCAAGAAAAAGCAACGAGGAGGGGTTTGGTGAAGTTTTAAACCGAAGTCTTAAACCCGGGAATTTAATCTCTAGCCCGAGCGGTTGCGGTCATAAACTGTTGAGTGACTGTGTCCTGTGGGGGAGCGGTGATCAGCGATACCACCACGGTGACGACAAAGGAGCTGATAACACCGGGCACCATCTCGTATAAGAATTCGCCAAGGCTCGTCGATCCCCAGATGAAAACCACGATGGCACCAGTTATCATCCCAGCTAGTGCGCCCTGGGTATTTAGCCGCTTCCAGTAGAGGCTCAAAAGCACCAGTGGTCCGAAGGCCGAGCCAAAGCCCGCCCACGCGAAGCCAACTAATCCCAAGATGGAATCAGATGGATTTACCGATAGAATGCCAGCAACTACAGCTACCGCAACCACCGCTGTGCGGGAAAGATTGATGAGTACCTGCTGACGTGGTTTCTTCTTTACCACAATAAGGTAAAGATCCTCTATGAGTGAGGTGGAGGAGACTAAAAGCTGGGAAGAAATAGTGGACATGATAGCTGCTAGTACCGCAGTCAAGATGAGACCAGCGATCAGGGGATGGAAAAGAATTCGTCCCATATCTAGGAAGATGGTTTCAAAGGCCTGGCGGTCCACAATCGAGATATTTGGGTTTTGACCGAAGAAGGCGGTACCGATAATCGCCACAAAGGTGGCGCCAGCAATGGTCAAAATCATCCAGCCAATACCAATAGCGCGGCCACGCTTGGCGTCGGATGGACTGCGTAGAGCCATAAATCGCACGATGATATGCGGCTGACCGAAGTAACCTAAGCCCCAAGCCATATTTCCGATAATCGCTGCGAAGGAAACTCCGGACACCATTGAGAAGTAGGTGGGATTACCCACCCCAGAGGTATACGGTCCGTAATCGTTATGGGCGGCCCATGTCCATATAGAGCTGGGGTCGTCGAGATAAAACAGCGCCATGACAGGAACGATGATAAGGGCACAGAACATGATCGTGCCCTGAACGGCATCCGTATAAGAGACCGCCAAAAAGCCCCCGACGAATGTGTATACCACTGTAATAAAGGCAACGATCAACATGCCGTCCAGATAGTTGCCGCCGAAGGTTGACTCGAAATAGCGTCCGCCTGCCACCATGCCGGAGGAAACATAAAAGGTAAAGAAGACCACAATAATGAGGGCGGAAACTACCCGGAGCAGGCGGGAGGAATCTGAGAGTCGATTTTCAAAGAAGGAGGGGATAGTGACCGAGTCGGAGGCGACCTCTGAGTAGGCGCGCAGTCTCGGGGCTACCCACTTCCAATTGGCCCATGCGCCAGCAATCAAGCCAACGGCAATCCACAATTCGCTGATACCGCTGACAAAGAGTGCACCAGGAAGGCCCATGAGAAGCCAGCCAGACATGTCGGAGGCACCGGCGGACATCGCCGCAACAAAAGGATTGAGGCCTCGTCCGGCGAGAACGTAATCGTCGTAGGCGTCAGTTTGGCGGTAGCTCCAGTAGCCAATGCCAAGCATTGAGCTCATATAGATAATGATGGCGAGGATATACCAGGTTTGATCTGACATAGGGCCGCCACCTCCTTTGATAGTTCAGTGACAAAAAGAAAAGAGATGAAAATATTTCTTCCCCTAACACTGTTCGAGCCTCTTGCTTGCGATTAGGGGTGGGAATTTTTCATCACGGGAAGGGATCTTACACGCCTAGTAGTTAATAGCAGGACTTTATCGAACAGAGCTGCACAATCAGGAGAGAGTGAAATATACCGAGCTGTGGGCATTCCTCGTGGTAGCGGGAGAGTGCAATCTATAGGGATTCGCAAGATGAAAGCGAGGGTATATTCTTATACAGATCGGCTTCTTTTTCTTCTGGCACTCGATTTTCCTTTGGGTGGAACGGTTTATATGACTTCTCACTTAATTCACGGACTCTGGCAGCGTAGTTCGGGCCTGCATCTGTGGATCGAACAAGTAGAGGGGCACCGTATTGTTACCCCTGATGATATTGCGCCGGGAGTTTTCCCCGACGAGATAGACGCCATGATCCGGGGAAAAAAATTCTGGCACCGGTTGAATATGACCCTGCTCACCCCCAAAGGGCGCCAAGTTCGTCTGGGAGTCCCCACAATGGCCTTGGCTCCAGAATATGCTGTTAAGCTCCTCGCCCGAGTTGCTGCCCTCAACGAGGTCACCACCACCGAATCCCAGCTCGCCACGATTGCTAGTGATCTGAAGTGGATGAGCCACCTGTATAAGGGGTTATATCACTGTGTGCGGGCGGGTCGGATCACCATCAAACTCAATTATTTTGAGCAGCAATGGTATCCCACGTGGCAGCTATCGACGGGCTTGGGAGAGCGCGGTTGGATCGCTCATATGACACACGCGTGCCCTGGTGTACTCGTGCGCAATAGTGGTTCGAGTGTGGCAGAAGATATGGCCGAGGAATTGCCACATTGGATTGCGCAGGCGATCCTCAAACCGCTGTATTTTAAACCCCGAGCCACACCATGGCACGATTTTCCGCGTGCCCTTTTAGCCTCCGAACCGCTTAGACGCGGAAGCGCTCAAGTTGTGAGCGCGTTGAATAAATGGAAAGAATCCATACAGGCTGTAGGTCTGGAGCTGATAATTCGAGTTGAGGAACCCCCGCGTTCAGACGAAGAGGAACAGAATTTATACGACAATGCTGATCATGCCGAGTGGCCTGTGAGAGTCAGCGTGAGATCCGGTATCGACCAACCTGTGCCTGTTATTCTCAGTCAATTTGACTCAACTACCCGTCAACAGTTGGAGGCTATGCGGCGAGAATTGTCCTTTGTCTCCCGCTATTTTTCAACCGAACAAACACCTCACGCGCATCCGACAACACGGTTAAATGACGGACAGGGCGGGGATTTTGATATCTACCTCAGCACTGTCGATCTTGTGGACTTTATAGCCACAGATATAAAAAGGTTGCGCGAAGCTGGATATACGATCTTTCTCCCCAAAGCGTGGAGCAATCAGGATACAAAGGCTACCGTCAAAGTGAGCGCCGCCAGTGAATCGACAGGAGATCGCAAGGTCGGTATGGATGCCATTGTGGACTTTTCCTGGCAGATCGCTATCGGCGACACCACCTTAGATGACAAGGAAATGAAGGAACTCATCGCCTCGCAGTCGGGACTGATAAAGCTGCGCGGCGAATGGGTCATGGCTGATTCCCAAGCCTTGAACAAAGTGCGCTCATATTTATCAAAGATGCACAGCTCGAAGCTGAGCTCCCTCGAAAAAGAGCGTGCCAGGCTCCACCAAGAGCTTCTATCAGATGTCGACCCCGATCTGATCTGTACCAAGAAAAAGGAAATCGCGGACTTAACAGCCCGCATCGCCAGGGAAGCCTCTAGCTCGGGACGTCTGAGCTTGCAGGACCTGCGCGAATTGTCTCTAGCTGATGAGTCTCAGTATGCACACGACCCGGTAGAATTCACCGGAAGCGATTGGTATCTGGCTCTGATGGGTAAGGGAAATCTCCCCGAGCTACCCGCACCACAACCCGTAAAAATCCCGACCACGGTGAGAGCCCAACTGCGCGATTACCAGCACCGCGGCGTTTCATGGCTGAAGTGGATGTCTAGCCAGCATCTCGGCGCTATCTTGGCTGATGATATGGGACTCGGAAAAACCCTCCAACTTCTCACTCTCCAAGCAATAGAAAAAGCCGAGTTTGAGACACAGATGCACGCCATGCGTGGGATCACCTCCAGGTCCCCGTACGGGCCGTCTTTGGTGGTCGCTCCCACATCGGTGGTAGGAAACTGGGCCAAGGAGGCGCAGAAATTTACCCCAGAGTTAAAGGTGCTAGTCCACCATGGGCCCAAGCGGATGAGTTCGAAAGATGAGCTTGATAAATTAGCTGGCTATGATCTCGTGATCACCTCCTACGGCACTGTGAGCCGAGATATCTCTTTGTTCTCCCGGGTGTACTGGCACCGGGTCACCCTCGATGAAGCACAGCATATAAAAAATTCTCAGACCCGAACCTCCAAAGCTGTGCGCGCACTCAGGAGTACGCACCGGCTGGCTTTGACGGGCACTCCAGTGGAGAATAGGTTGCTGGAACTGCGTGCCATCCTAGATTTTTGCAATCCAGGGATCCTAGGCAGCGTGTCATTTTTCAGAAATCATTTTGCCAAGCCCATTGAGGTAACCCAAGATGAAGTCGTGGCTGAGAAGCTTAAAACTCTCACGCAGCCTTTTATCTTACGAAGGTTGAAATCCGATCCGACAGTGGCCCACGATCTGCCCGCAAAGACCGAAAATATTGTGACAGTCGATATGACCGCTGAGCAGGCAGCTCTCTACCAGGCCTACGTCAATGAACTCAAAGAAGCTTTGAGCCATAGAGAGGGCATGAAGCGCCGTGGCCTCATCCTTAGTTCTTTGACGAAAATTAAGCAGATCTGTAATCACCCAGCTCATTTCTTGGCCGATAACTCGCCCGTTACCTTTAAAGGCAAGCACCGTTCTGGCAAAATCGAAGAGCTTATGAATATCGTCGAGAATGCCCGTGCCAATGACGAGAAAATTCTTGTATTCACCCAGTACAAGGCCTTCGGAGATATCCTTGTACCATATCTGGAAAACTACTATGGCACTGACATACCCTTCTTGCACGGAAGTGTGAGTAAATCGGGCCGCGATCGGATGGTGGATGAATTTCAATCAACGAGCGGGGCGCCGGCAATGGTGCTCTCGCTGAAGGCGGGTGGCACGGGACTCAATCTCACCCAAGCTAATGTGGTGGTCCATATAGATCGCTGGTGGAATCCAGCAGTGGAAAATCAGGCCACCGACCGTGCCTATCGCATCGGTCAAGATAAAAATGTCATGGTATACAAACTCATTACTGCCGGCACCCTCGAGGAGAAAATACAAGAAATTATCGAAGGTAAATCAGCTCTCGCCCACACGATGATAAGTCGCGGTGAAGGGTGGCTGACCGAGTTAGACGACAGTGAGCTGGCAGAATTACTAGAGTATCGGACCATGTCCGATGGTTTGAGTAGGGAGGACTAGAATGGCAGATAATCAAGCACTACCTCCGAACAGGCATATTTCTCGCGACAATATTATCTACGCAAATTTTCATGCTGCAAAGCGCAGCTCAGCGGGCGAGGATGAACGACAATCGCCGGCGAAAATCCGACGTATCGAAGGGATGCGCTCGCACCGAAAGCACGAGCGCATCCCTTTAATAGCCAGGCGCATAGTGGAACTCGTAGAGAAAAAAACCGAACCTAAGAGGGGAGAGCGAGGCCGGTCCTACCAGCGCGCAGGTAAGGTTGCGAGCCTCGATTTTAAGGACGGGGTTATATACGGTTCAGTAGCGGGTACCCAAAATCTCCCATTCGATTGCGCCATAACTTTGCCCTACTTCGGTGAAGAGGCAAAAAGAAAACTTATTCAACTCCTACTGGAGAATCCCGTCGCATTCGAGCGGATGCGCGCCGGGGACTTTCCTCACGAGGTGGTAGATCTTTTAATTGGAGCCACTCCTTTTGACATCCGGTTTTCGTGTGATTGCCCGGACCTGAAGCCGCTATGTAAGCATCTCGTTGCGGTTGCATATGAAGCCCAGGAGAAAATAGAGCGCGAGTTTGAGGTCGCCTTAAAGATGCGGGGACTCTCGTTTGCCGCAATCGACGAGCTGCTAGTCTCTGCCGCACATATAGCTGCCCAAGAGAAGGCGAAAGATGCCACTATCGACCAAGAGGAATTTTGGCATGGAGGCCCTGTGCCACCTATCCCAGAGTTGGAAGTACATTCTGTTCTCGATGACTCGGATCTCACACTTTTGCATCAAGCGATGCGATTGGTCAGCTTCAGTACTTTGGACGAATTAAGAGCAGTAAGCGATATCGAAGACATTTTCGATTATCTAATCCGCGCAGACGATGATGTGTCTCAGTAATCTTCTAAAATTAAAATAACGACAAAATCAGCGAGCGAGGGGCCGAAAGAACAATGGCAGTTAAATTCTTGCATACCTCAGATTTTCAAATCGGTATGACCCGAGCTTTCCTCGAGGGTGATGCAGGCCCCCGCTTTGAAGCGGCACGCAAAGATGCCATAGTGCGCCTCGGTGAGATAGCTGCAGACAACGGGTGCGCGTTTATGGTGGTGGCAGGGGACGTTTTTGAGCATAATACTATTAATGCCAGGGTGCGAGAACGCGCTCTGCAGGCGCTAGCGAATATCCCTGTGCCAGTCTATCTACTACCTGGAAATCACGATCCTTTGAGTGCGGATAGCATATTCCACCGTGTGCAAGAATACGAGGGTTTAAATATCCTCGACGATGACTCGCTACGAGAAGTCCTCCCCGGCGTCGAGTTAGTGGGAGCCCCGCTGCGCTCGAAGCGAGCAGGCCAGGATCTAGTAGCTAAAGCGTTGAAGGATCTTTTACCCACTTCGGCTATTCGAATTGTGGTGGGACATGGACAGGCGCTTGCGCGCTCTAATGAAGTCAACCCAGATCTTATTGATCTGGCTGCCGTGGACAAGGCTCTCGAACAGGGGATCATTGATTATGTTGCGCTTGGTGATACCCATTCCACCCAGTCGGTGGGGTCCAGCGGAAAAGTTTGGTATTCAGGCGCACCCGAAGTGACGGATTTCAGAGAGGAACCCAGTGGGATGGGGGAATATAACTCTGGAAATGCTCTGATCGTCGAAATTGAAAAGAGTGGCCACACAAGTACCGTTAAACCTGTAGAAGTTTCGGTAGGCACGTGGCGCTTTATCGCACCCCATTTCGAACTGTATAGTAGAGCGGACGTCGAAGATTTTTTTGCCTACCTCGATGCCTTCCCAGATAAAGATCGAGTGGTTATCAAATATGCCCTCACCGGCTCTCTTGATATTAGTACTATGAGATTCTTCGAGAACGGACTTGCTCAGCGAACAGTACTTTTCGCAGCTCTATTTCCGCGGACGCGCCTGATGGACTTAGCTATTCAGCCCACAGCCGATGATGTGGACGATCTTAGTTTTGACGGTTTTGCCCGTGAAGCTTTCGAGGAACTCATAGAATCAACAGATCCCCATGCTCAGGAGGCACTGAAATTGCTCCTGCGCCTTGAAGCCGGACTGGACAGGACCTAAGAGGAGAATTCACGATGGACATCCAACGAATTGAGCTCAAGAATATTCGCGGTATCAATCACCTCATTCTCGATGATCTCCCTGCCACCGGCGTTATTATGATCTCTGGAGATAATGAGGCAGGAAAATCCACAATACTTGAAGCTATCCGCATCGCATTGGATATGAAAGCAACCTCAAAAAGCAAAAATGTGAAGGCTCTCAAACCTCTCGATCGGGATGAAGCTCCAGAAATTTGGCTGCATTTTCGCCTCGGTGAGCACAAGATCGAACTATATAAGCAGTATCTGAAAGCGCCCAAAACTGAGCTGAAGGTCGATAACCGAAGCTATACAGCGGACGACGCCGAGGACCAACTAGAACAACTCAAGCAGCGATATATCGATCCTGGACTTTTTCGGGCACTTTATAATCAACAAGACCAAATGGACGACGATCTGGTCTTTGCTGATATTAAGCCATTAGAAGACACCTTACGCGCTGACCTGGACGAGGATGCCTCTCCCGATCATGGAAACGAATTGATTAAGAGAGCTTTCGAGGAGTATTCACGGTTTTACCAAAGAACCGGGCGAGAAACCACCGAGGTGAAAAATGCGCGTCAGGCGGTTCAAGAAGCTCAGCAAAACTTCGAAGCCAAGAAGAAAAAACTCTCAGATCTCAGCACCTATATCGCTGAGTATGACAAACAGCAGCGCCACGTCACCGAATCGGAGAAAGCGCTGCCCACGTACCATGATCACGTAAGCGAATTAGCAGAGCAGGTTGCAGAGATCGAATCCGCTGAGAATAAGCTACTGGGATTAAAAGAAGACTTCGAGCGCGCACAAGAAGCCTTAAAACACAGTATAAGAGAGTGCAAGAGGCGCCAAGAGTTGCAAGCCGCTTGCGCAGAGCTTGCTCAGGAACTGGCCCAACTGCGCAAAGATATTATTCCCATAGCGCAGGCCGCCGACAAAGAGCATGAGGAACTTGAGGCGCTGAGGACACGCAGAGGCGATCTTACTGACCAACTGAAGCAATTACGGGAAGAGATAAAAACTCTCAAGGAGCGTATTGAACGCACGGCCGCTGGGGAACTGGCTCGGGAGGCAACAGAAACCCTAGAAAAGATTCGTGAAGTCGAAGAAACTATTGCCCGTCTCGCACAAGTTCCCCACATCGAGAACAGTGTACTTAAGCAACTGGAGCAGGCGTGGGAGAATTTCAATGCCGCTTCTATCAAGGCCGAAGCCCAATCGACGGTTCTATCCCTATCAGCCCGTTCCGACACCGAGCTTCTAGTCGATGGACAGGATGTAGCAGTTGGTCGGGAGCGTAGAGACTACTTAATCACCAAACCCTTAACACTCGAGATTGGTGATATTACCGCAGAGATCACTCCAGGCGCCGGTTCGGTGCAACGCGAGCGAGACGATTCGGAGGCCAAATGGCAGGAGTTAAAAGACGCTGCCGGTGTCGAAACTATCGAACAGGCACGTGAGATATTCCATGCAGGGCAAGAAGCAACCCGTAGTATAGTCAGCTACCGCAGCACACTGAAGGAATTAACCAAGGAGCGCACCCACGCAGAGTTATCGCAGCTCATCGCTGCAGCACCTCAGGACGAGGATGAGGATAGCTCGGCCGATCTAAGCGCTGAGCTCCATCTTCTAGAGAAATCAAAAGAAGAAAAAGAAGAAGAGCGAGAGTGCCTTGACGCTCAGATCACCGATAGTGAGAACTCCCCGCAAGCTCAACTCCTGCAATCGCTCAGTAGTACTATTAGCGCCAAAGAAGCTGTTTTGCAGCGAGAGGAACTGTATCTAGAAAGCGCCGAAGCCGAAGTGAGTTCTTTGGTCTTAGATCAGCAACGAGAATCTGCGGAGACGATGGTGGAGAAAACCCGTCAGAAATGGGAAGCAGCCAAAAAGCAACTCGATCTCTTGGATATCGAGAATAAAAAAAGAGCACTGGAAGTTGCGCAAGCGAAAGTGACCAACACCAAAGAATCATTAAGACGAGCCGAGCAGGAAATCGCCCGCATGGCCGGCTATATCGAACAAGCCGATGGGGCCGGCACAGACTACGACCTAGCCTGCGATCATCTAAGTCAGGCGGAGCGTAAACTTGAGGCGATAGAGAGCCGGGCAGCAGCGGCAAAGCTCCTTTATCAGATACTACTTTCACACCAGAAATTGGCCCGAGAGCGCTATGCCCTCCCCTTTGCCCAAAAACTCAATTCCTTAGCACGGATTGTATGGGGGCCTGATGTGAATTTTGAGTTGAGCGAAAAGCTCCAAGTGCTCGCGCGTACCGGAATGGGTGGAGTTCGCGTAGAACAGGGCGAACTCTCAGGTGGGGCAAAAGAGCAGCTGAATATCCTATCGAGGCTTGCCGTTGCCTCCCTGGTGAGCGAGCAGTCAATCCCAGTATTTTTTGACGATGTACTCGGATCAACAGATGCCACGCGTCTGGACGCTATGGCGGCAGTGTTCAACCAGCTCGCTAAAACTCAGCAAATTTTCGTCCTAACCTGTGTTCCCTCGCGCTACCAGGGTGTTACCCAGTGCGATGAAAGACCTCTCGCTTTGCTCAAAAAATAGTAACAGGCTTTAAAAATTCCGCAAGGACAATTTTACAAGTAGAGACCGTGACGTTTCCCAAAAGAAAATTATGCGGTTATCATGGGCTTTATGAGTACTCCCCGCTGGTTGACCGACGAAGAGCAGGTATTTTGGCGCCTCCTACTAAGCACCGTGCGGAAGGTACAGAATACTAATGAGCAAGTACTGCACAATGAACACAAGCTCACCAGTAGCGAATTCGCCGTCCTCGTATGCCTATCGGAAGCTCCGGATGAGATGCTGCGTCTGCGCGATTTGTGCGCCAATCTGGAGTGGGATCGCTCCCGGACGTCGCACCAGGTAACTCGCATGGAGAAGCGCGGTCTCGTAGCTAAAAGTAAGTGTTCCGGTGATGCACGAGGCATCCATATCAGCCTCAGTGCCGAAGGAAAGAAGCGTCTGGTGGAAGCGGCCCCGACCCATGTAAATACGGTGCGATCATTGATTTTCGACACCATCACACCCGAATTGATGGCAGCGGTAGAAATATATCTCCAGAATATTCAAGATCAAGATCTCTCTGCTCCTGATATCGATTCACCAGCAGTGTGAATTCAGGGTTTATTCAGGGGGATCCCTGATACCTACAGTTGTTGTGAAAAGGCATAATAGAAGGATCACATCACAATTAAGGAGACTTCGATGGAATTTTATTCGACGCCCTATGGCGACCCTTCTGTCCCGTGGTACCAACGGCAGGTCCACCGTTCGCGGACTCAGGGAATCGCTGGGGGAGTGTTGGCGGGTATCGGGGAAACCTACGGTGTCAATATCACGTTGCTGCGGTTGATATTCTTGCTCTCCATGATGCTGCCTGGCCCGCAACTGCTCCTTTATTTCCTGGCGTGGTTTCTTATGACGCCACGGGGCTAAGATAGCGAATAGGTCCCTCTCCACTTCATCTGGAGAGGGACCTATTTATATAGTGCCCCCGACAGGAGTCGAACCTGCGACCTTTGGTACCGGAAACCAGCGCTCTATCCACTGAGCTACGGGGGCCAAGAAGTTCTCATTCTATAAAGAACAACGCGACTTACTTTAGCACCTTAGAGGTCAAACTAAAAAAGAGCGGCGAGGCCGGGTATCTTCGCCGCTCCCACTAGGAATTTTTAGCCATCCACTAAAACACAGATGAGAGTACGCGGGCCGTGCACACCTTCAACACGGCTGAGCTCGATATCCGAGGTGGCTGAAGGCCCAGAGATCATGGTGATCGGTCGAGTGCGACCCAACCGGGCGATCATTTCCGGAATTCCGTAAACTACCGAATCCATATGCACAATCACAACGTGGCAGTCGGGCACTAAAGTGAGGGCACGACGACCACAGCGGTCATTGGACTCCAGACAAATGGTTCCAGTTTGAGCCGACGAAACATGAGAATCAGTCACGATAGCGTCAACCTCATTGAGGGTGCGCGGATCCACAGAGTTGTCGTCGGGAGATGCGTGACCATTAAATGAGTCGAAGAGACCACTATCGAGACCAGGAGCATAGCGAACAGTACGCGCTTCGCGAGCATTAAGGATTTCGGAAATCTTATTCCCTAGTCCCTCAGCGGTGCTTTCTTCCACGATAGCCTTGTAGTCCAGGAGGCGATCGATAAGAATGTCCTTGAGTTCTTCCCGTGAATACTTCTCGGTCTCGTTCTCGTTGTATTCGCGGACAATCTCAACCTCGTCGGGCATATTGGAGAGCTTGTGCGCATTCCGAATACGGGTGAGCATCTCAGTCTTGGCATCCATTATTAATTCTCCTCGCCCTCGTTGAGCTTATTGGTGGGAAGACCGTCGTGGCGGGCGTCAGTGAGCAGCTGCTGCGCCTCATCAGATTCGAACCACTGTCGGAAAGATTTCTTTGGTGGCACCGCGGTATCGCGAATATCGGTCCAACCAGAAAGGAAGGATGGTAGATGCGTAATCTTGCCGTTGAAACCTCCGAGAATACGCCCCATGAAGACCACACGCGTTGCAAGGTTCCACAGAGTCGGAGAGCCCCACGTCATTTGCATAGCACCCATAAGTGCACCTTCGACGAGTGGCTTGTGCTTTTCCACCTTCTGGTGGCGCAGTTCAAGGAGGGTCTCCACAATAGGGATTTTAACCGGGCACACTTCATTACAGCGACCACACAGTGAGGAGGCATAGGGGAGATAGTTATTTGGATCGTCGGAGGTGTCCATGCCAGTTAGCTGCGGTGACAAAATAGCACCGATGGGGCCAGGATATGTGGAGCCATAAGCATGTCCACCGGCGCGCTCGTAGACGGGGCAGACATTCAAACAAGCTGAGCAACGGATGCACTTGAGAGCTTCGCGGCCGAGTTCGTCAGACATTGCGGCAGTGCGGCCGTTATCGAGCAGAATTAGATGGAAGTTCTGAGGGCCATCGCCTTCAGTAACCCCTGACCACAGTGAAGTATAGGGATTCATGCGTTCGCCGGTGGAAGAGCGCGGCAGTAATTGCAAGAAGGTCTCGTAGTCGCGGAAAGTTGGCAAAATCTTCTCAATGCCCATCACGGAAATGAGGGTTTCCGGAAGTGTAAGGCACATACGGCCATTGCCCTCTGATTCCACAATCGTGACGTGCCCTGTTTCCGCGATACCAAAATTGGCGCCCGAAATAGCTACCTTGGCTTCCATAAACTGTTCACGTAGGTATACGCGAGCAGCCTCTGCCAGCTCCGGGGGATCGGAGCTAATCGATTCGTCGATATGACTCATCTTCTTCAGGAATATAGAGCGAATCTCGGCTCGGTTGCGGTGAATAGCAGGCACCAGAATGTGGGAGGGGCGATCCTCTCCTAACTGCACAATCAGCTCAGCGAGGTCAGTTTCTTGAGCAAAAATACCAGCTTCCTCGAGCTGTTCATTAAGAGCAATCTCTTGGGTAGCCATAGATTTAATTTTCACGACGCGATCGACATTTTGCTCCTTCACTAAGTCGAGCACGATCTTGCCAGCCTCGGCGGCATCGCGCGCCCAATGGACGTGACCGCCGCGGGCAGTGACTGCTTCCTCGAACTGCTCGAGCAGCTCGGGAAGATGCGCCTGGACATAACGCTTGGTCGTGGATCCTGCTTCACGCAGCGCTTCCCAGTCATCAATTTCAGAGATGACCTCGTGGCGCTTATTCCTAATATGCGTGGTGGCCTTGGTGAGATTACGCCGCTGGGTAACATTATTGAGCCCATCATGGGCTTTATGTGGGAAGGAATCATCGCCACGCAACATCGACGGTGCTGTTGCGTAGGGTGGCATGGGTGGGGTGCCGAGATTAATGCTCACAGCATTGCCTCCTTGGAATAAGCGGCCGACGTGGGGCTCCACTCGTGATCTTTAGTGGATGCAAGAATTTCCGCGATATGAATAGCGCGGATGCCAACATGCTGACGGGAAAGGGAACCGGCGATATTCATTAAGCAGGATGAATCGCCACCAGTAACGAATTCTGCTCCCGTTATCTGAATATTACGGCATTTATCCGAAACCATCGCAGCGGAAGTTTCCGCGTTCTTAAGCGAGAAAGTGCCACCGAATCCGCAGCATTCTTCCTTATTAGGCAAATCGATAAGCTCCAGGCCTTCGACATGCTGCAATAAGCGGTATGGGCGGTCGCCAAGTTTGAGAAAGCGCAAGCCGTGGCAGCTGGGGTGGTAGGTCACCTTGTGAGGGAAGAAGGCGCCGACATTCTCCACACCTGCGACATCGATCAGAAATTCGGGGAGGTCGAGGGTCTTTTGAGCGCACTTCTTGGCGCCATCAACTAGAGAGGCGGTGCCATAGCGTTTAGCCAAGTGCTCGTGATCATCGCGGACGGCGGTAACGCAAGAGCCAGAAGGGGAAACGACATAGTCGATGGAGGAATCCTCGAAGGCGTCTACGTAGTTCTTTACTTGGCCAATCGCTTCGCGTTGGTAACCGGTATTGACGTGCATCTGACCGCAGCAGGTTTGGGCCTTGGGGAAAACGACTTCATGGCCCAAGCGGGATAGAAGCAAAGCGGTGGCCTTCGAAGCATCGGGGAACATGGCGTCACCGATGCATGTAGAGAAGAGCGCAACTCTCATGTGGTACTACTCCTGTCTTGTGGAAGTTAGATATTCACGCCGCGCTTAGTTCAAAGCTCCACCCGAGGGTGACGCATCTGTGGCCCGAAAATTGCGAGTAATCCTTGGGTTAGAGAAAGCGTGAGACGCGAAAATAGCTACCTTTTACCCTACCTGATCACCCTTAGTTAATCTAACCAAAACTAGCACTAAAATAGCGACCTAGCTGCCAATATATAAGAAACACTAGTGTTTCAAAAAGGCTAACCTAACTTAGGTTAAGGTAAGAACGGTACTGAGCGCTTACTTTCCGATATTGTCAGTTCCCGCTTGAATCGTTGCGGGTGGTAAACCGCATAAAAAGGGGAACAGTTGTCAATAAAAAGCACCCACTTACTCCCCCTTATATGGGGGAGCAAGTGGGTGTGGAGACCTTGCGAGATCATGCGAGATCTAGCGGGCTAAACCCTTATTCCGTAGAGGCGGAAAGCCACTACGGCACGATGGGGGCCATGAAGCTAAGAACGTTAGTTTGGAGGAAGACCAAGGAGCATACAACAAAAAGCATACCCAGGGACCACCAGACAACGGCTTTGAAAATTTCAGACTCGCGACCTTCCATTTTCACCGCTGTAGCGGCAATTGCCAAGGACTGAGGTGAAACCATCTTGCCCACTACGCCGCCCGAGGTGTTGGCAGCGAGCATAAGGTCGGGATTAATGCCAGCAGTATTAGCAGCGGTCACCTGCATCTTAGAGAAGAGTGCATTAGCCGAGGTATCTGAACCCGTTACGGCGGTTCCCACCCAACCTAGAGACGGAGCCAAGAAAGCATATGCGCCGCCGAGCGATGCGACGAACTGGCCGATAGCCACCGTTTGACCAGAGTAATTCATTACATAAGCTAGCCCAAGAACCAAGGTGATGGTCAGGGCGGACCAGCGCATACGATAAGCAGTTGAAGTGAATTCGTTGACCACTTCTCCGGCTGTTAGCTTATAACGGCCGTTCTCCGTGAAGATTGCGTAGATAACTGCCACGATGAGACCCGAGATGAGCAGGAGGGAACCGGGGTTGTGAATGAGCAACAAGGTATAGCTGGAATTCACTGGATCGCCATCAGCGGTGACAAGGCGATCAGCCAGAAGTGGCCAATCGAAGGAGATCTTTGGAGCCTTGAGGAGGTCAGGAATGGTACTACCCAAGTTGGCAACACCGAAGACGACTGTCACCACGGCATATGGCAATAAAGCCATCCACACGCGCATTGGAGGTAGCTCCTCGGAGGTTGCGGCCGGAGGGAGCTCCATGCGCTTACGCATCTCGTCCACGCCCCGGGGATCCCAGAAACGAAGGAAGACAAAGGCGGCACCAAGCGAAACGATACAAGCTACCACATCGGTGAGCTGGTAGGCGAAGAAATTCGAGGTAGCCCACTGGGCAATGGCGAAAGCGAAACCAATAACAAACGCTGGTACCCACGCCTCCTTGAGTCCCTTGAATCCGTCCAAAATGATGAGCAAGATAGCCGGCACAAAAACCGCGATGAGTGGGGCCTGGTGACCCACAATAGCCGCAATATTCTCGGTTTGTTCGAGGGTGCGACCGCCCACAGCGCCCGCCGTGGTGATGGGGATGGCCACGGCGCCGAAGGCCACGGGAGCGGTATTAGCCAAGAGGACCACGGTGGCAGCCTTGAGCGGTTTAATACCGAGAGCCAAAATCATGGTGGCCGTGATGGCCACTGGTGCACCAAAGCCCGCCAGGGCTTCGAGCAAGCCGCCGAAGCAGAAGGCGATAAGAATAGCCTGGATGCGGACATCGCCGTCGCCTAGCTTATCGAAGGTGCGGCGGAGATCCTCAAATCGGCCCGATGCCACCGTGATCTGGTAAAACCAAATAGCCATCACGATAACCCAGACAATGGGTAATAGCCCGAAGAGCGCACCGCGCAGGGTGGCGCTTAGTGCGAGGTCGATGGGCATATTAAAGCCTAAGACTGCCACCACGATAGCCGTGAGGGTAGCCACGGCAGCGGAAACATGGGCGCTTGTTTTTACACCGATGAGCATGACGAAGAATGCGAGTAAGGGTAGGGTGCCCACTAAGGCTGATAGGCCGAGGCTACCGCCAACTGCATCGGTCACAGCGGTAAATTGGTTCACTGCAACTCCTTTGACTGGATAGTATTGTCAATATTTTTATGAAGAGTTGCGCCCTAGTTATATCCCGAGGCGCAACCATAACGCCCACCGCGATCATAAACCCCTCAGGCGAGCGTCAAGGTTGCATGGTGGACTGGATTTATGGTCTTCTCGTGCAGATAGGGAGAGAGCAGCATGACCTTTCAATCGGTGAAGCCTGAAGCTGCGCTGCCGAAGAAAGATGATGACACCCCTACCTATGTGCTCCGCTAACAGCTTAACCCCCCGCAGTGTCTGATGTGGGCCTCGTGGGGGTTTTTCGGCCTGTTGAAAATCGTCGAAAATTACCCCCGTTTCCTTGAAAACCAGCAGTTAAACCTGTTGAGAGTCGTTTTGGCTAAGAATTCAAGGGGGTAGCGGGGTGGCGGTGGGCGTCTTGAATAAGAGGTGGAGAGAAATCGGGGGACCCATCTATGCAGCCAAGGGGAACACAACCCAGTAATCGAAGCGCTCGCTGACATGTCTTTTTTCAACAGCATGTGATGTGACTGCCGAAAAGTAGATACGCTAAACTCACTGCCTATGACACCTGCAGAACTCTCACAACTCATCACCTCCACGGCGTACCAAGTACTCTCCGAGAAACAGCTCGATACTTCGGTATTGCCTGAAACTGTTGTCGTGGAACGCCCTCGCAATCCTGAGCATGGTGATTACGCCACCAATATTGCCTTGCAGGTAGCCAAAAAAGTCGGAATGAACCCGCGCGAATTGGGTCACCTACTTGCGCAAGCCCTCAACGTCATCGACGGCATCGAATCCTGCGAAATCGCTGGACCTGGCTTTATCAATATCACATTGCAAGCTGCAGCCCAGGGGGCGATTATCGCGCAGATCCTTAAGCTGGGAGCCCAGTATGGGGCCGGCGATGTCCTCGCTGGCAAAAAGATTAACTTGGAGTTCGTATCGGCTAACCCTACTGGTCCCATCCACTTAGGCGGAACTCGGTGGGCTGCCGTCGGTGATTCGCTGGGGCGAATAATGAGCTTTAGCGGGGCTGATGTGACTCGCGAATACTATTTCAATGATCACGGGCGACAGATCGACCGATTTGTCAATTCCCTGCTCGCTGCAGCCAAGGGCGAGCCTACGCCAGAGAATGGCTATGGGGGAGAATATATAACCGAGATTGCAGCAGAAATTACCTCCGCTCACCCAGATGCACTCAATCAAGACGATGAGGTAATGCGCGAAATTTTCCGCAGCCACGGAGTTGATATGATGTTTAGTCATATTAAATCCTCACTTCGTGAATTTGGCACCACCTTCGATATATTCTTCCACGAGAATTCGCTTTTCGAGTCCGGCGCGGTTGACCAAGCTATTGCAGCCTTAAAAGAAAACGGCAACCTGTACGAAAAGGATGGCGCATGGTGGCTGCGTTCCACTGACTATGGCGACGACAAAGATCGCGTTGTTATCAAATCGGACGGAGACGCAGCCTATATTGCCGGCGATATCGCCTATGTCAGGGATAAATTTGAACGCGGCCATGACATTGCCATCTATATGTTGGGCGCCGATCACCACGGTTATATCTCGAGACTCAGGGCCGCTGCCGCCGCTCTAGGCTACGCTCCTGAGCGGGTAGAAGTTCTCATTGGTCAGATGGTGAATCTCGTGCGCGACGGCAACGCGGTAAGAATGTCCAAGCGTGCCGGTACCGTGATTACTCTCGACGATCTTGTAGCCGCTATAGGTATCGATGGTGCCCGCTATGCGATGATCCGCTCATCAGTGGATTCAACCCTCGACATTGATCTTGAGATATGGCAGTCTCAATCCTCTGATAATCCCGTTTATTATGTGCAATACGGTCACGCCCGCCTGTGCTCATTGAGCCGTAAGGCCGCAGAGCTCGGCATTGAAGCCATAAACCCAGACTTCTCGTTACTCAAGCACGAGCGGGAGGGAGAACTCATCCGCACGCTCGGAGAGTTCCCTGCTGTGGTGCAGGCCGCCTGTGAATTGCGAGAACCGCACCGTATTGCGCGCTATAGCGAAGTTTTGGCAGGTACTTTCCACCGTTTCTACGATAACTGTCAGATTCTGCCAAAAGTAGGGGAGGAAGCTGCTGACATCCACACCGCGCGCCTCGCTCTAGCAATGGCCAGCCAACAGGTCTTAGCCAATGCCTTGAACCTTCTCGGCGTTCGTGCGCCAGAGCGGATGTAGAAGCAGTGCCACTTTCAAGCCCACGGGGTGTCCTGCCTCGTGGGCTCCTTTTAATATTTGACCGGAAGATGATGAACGCGTGAATTTTAATGATCTCCCCGCCCATATATGGCCCCGCAATGCGTGCCGATCAGCCGATGGTGGTGTCACGATCGCGGGTGTGCCACTTGCAGCGATTGCCGCTGAATTTGGAACCCCCACCTTCGTTGTTGATGAAGACGACTTCCGCTCGAGGTGCCGCGATATGGCCAAGGCATTCGGGGGCGGAGAACACGTGCACTATGCAGCCAAAGCATTTCTTACTACCCGTATCGCCCAATGGGTGGCAAGCGAAGGTCTCGCCCTCGACATCGCTTCGCACGGAGAATTGCAGGTTGCTCTGCGCGCCGGTTTTCCGCCCGCACTTATCGCAGCCCATGGTAATAACAAAGACGCTGCTTTTCTTGGTGATATTGTCGCCAACGACATCGGTCATGTGATAGTAGATTCCCATCAGGAAATTGAAGAACTGCAGGACATAGCTGCGTCCTTGGACAAGGTTCAAGATGTTATGGTGCGGGTTAAACCAGGTATCGATGCTCATACACACGAGTTCATTGCCACTGCCCACGAGGACCAGAAATTTGGATTCTCGCTTTACTCAGGCTCTGCGTACCGTGCTGCTCGCAGAATTGTTGAATTAGAAAACTTAAATCTCGTCGGTCTTCACTGCCACGTCGGCTCTCAGGTTTTTGATGCTGAAGGCTTCTCGCTTGCTGCTGAGCGGGTGCTTAAACTGTATGGAAGGATTTTAAAGGAGCTGTCTGTGGGTCGAGATTTCTCAATTCTCGACCTTGGTGGGGGCTACGGTATTGCTTATACGGAATCCGAAACTGCCCTCGATGTTGACGCAGTAGCTAAAGATCTGTTGCGTCGCGTCGCTGATTACGCCCACCGCGAAGACGTACCCATGCCTTTTGTGATGGTAGAACCAGGACGGGCAATTGCCGGCCCATCTACAGTGACCCTCTATACGGTGGGCACAGTAAAAGATGTGAGCTTGGATGGGGGATATTCGCGCCGCTATATCTCGGTGGATGGGGGGATGAGCGATAATATCCGCCCGGCACTCTATGAGGCTATCTACGATATACGCAAGGTGGACGGCTTCAGTTCAGCGCCGACAGTGGATGCTCGAGTGGTGGGTTCGCACTGCGAATCCGGGGATATCGTGGTCAACCATGCGCAGATTCCTACCGATATTGCTCGGGGAGATTTGGTCGCCACTGCTGCTACGGGCGCCTACTGTTATTCGATGAGCAGTCGATACAATATGCTCATGCGCCCGGCAATTGTTTCGGTCAAAGATGGCCAAGCGCAATTAATGGTGCGTCGCGAGACCATCGAGGATTTCCTCAACCTTGAAGAGAACGACAACACTTCCGCATGAAGAATTCATGGTGTGCGGTCTATGGTTTAGAATTTGGCAATAGGTTTAAAGAGGTAGCGAGAGATTTCGCGACTTAAATGCCATAACTTTTTATTTGATAACGGGAGTTACTATGAGCGAAACCCATCCGGCAAGCAATTTCAGGCATGGTAAGGGAGAGAATTCACCCGTGGGTGTGGCCATCTTGGGCAATGGAACCGTGGGTTCACAGGTACTTCGGCTCATGGTTGAAAATGCTGAAGAATTTGCCCACCGGGCAGGCGGCCCCCTCGAGGTTCGCGGTGTTGCAGTGGCCAACAAAGAGAAGCACACCTCGAGTCTTGCCGCCGAACTGGGTGTTCTTACCGACGATGCCGCCTCCCTGATTGAGCGTGACGACGTCGATCTCGTTGTCGAAGTTATCGGCGGTATCGAATATCCACGTGAGTTAGTCCTTAAAGCCCTACGTGCCGGTAAGTCCGTGGTCACGGCCAATAAAGCACTGGTGGCCGCTCATTCAGCAGAGCTATCCGAGGCTGCGGATTCCGCGGGGGTGGATCTTTATTTTGAGGCGGCAGTTGCCGCTGCTATCCCAGTGGTTGGTCCACTCCGGCGTTCCCTTGCAGGTGATCAGATCGAATCAGTGGCCGGAATCGTCAATGGGACTACCAACTTCATATTGGATGCGATGGATTCCGCCGGTGCCGAATATGAGGATGTGCTCGCCGAAGCCATGCGCTTGGGCTATGCAGAAGCAGATCCCACCGCCGATGTTGAGGGATACGATGCTGCATCCAAGGCCGCCATTCTTGCATCTCTAGCCTTCCACACGAGAGTGACAGCGTCGGATGTATACTGCGAGGGCATCTCAGCGATTACTTCGGATGATATCAAGGCCGCTCGAGCAGCTGGTTATACCATTAAACTACTGGCTATTTGCGAGCGCTTGACCAACGATAGAGGTCAACGCTCTGTTTCCGCTCGTGTTCACCCTACCTTAATTCCACGGGATCACCCTTTGGCTAGCGTGAGTAAGAGCTTTAATGCGATCTTCGTTGAAGCGGAAGCTGCTGGTCGCCTAATGTTTTACGGAAATGGTGCTGGTGGTAACCCCACCGCCTCCGCGGTTCTAGGCGATATTGTGGGCGCCGCGCGTAATAAAGTATTCGGTGGCCGAGCTCCTGGTGAATCCACGTATGCTGATTTGCCGATCGCTGACTTTGGAGATGTCCCAACCAGGTACCACATCGATATGAAGGTTATTGATAGGGTGGGTGTGCTGGCTGAGATCACACAGATCTGCGCTGACCAGGGTATATCCTTGCGCACGGTGCGCCAAGAAGATCACCACGGTGAAGCTCGCCTCATCCTCGTTACCCATACCGCCAAAGAACGGTCGCTAGCCTCGATGGTTTCAGCCCTCGAAGAATCCGATACCTGTCTATCGGTAAACTCCGTACTACGTTTTGCAGGAGAGTAAATGAGCCACCAACTTCAACCTGGTCGTCATATTACCTGCTCGGTGCCTGCATCAACGGCCAACTTGGGCGCAGGTTTCGATTCTCTTGGTCTCGCGCTTGGACTTTACGACACGGTAGAGGTTATAACGACCGATGCGGGACTAGATATTGAGGTTCATGGCGAGGGGGCTGGGGAAGTTCCCCGCGATAGCTCCCACCTCGTTTACCGTGCCCTTGAGGCTGGACTGTCGGCAGCTGGGATAACGGTTGCGGGTTTGAAAATCATCTGCCACAATAGGATCCCGCATTCTAGAGGCCTTGGTTCCTCGGCCGCAGCCGCGGTTGCGGGAGTGGCTTTAGCTCAAGCATTAACTGGTGATGCACTCGATTCTGCTACCCTTTTACAATTAGCCTCTGAATTTGAAGGTCACCCCGATAACGCCGCAGCTTCTCTTTTCGGTGGCGCCATTATTTCATGGTCAACTGCTGGTGAAAGTAAGCGCTACCAGGCGGTCACCACTCCGGTTCATCCCGACCTCAAGGCTACGGCTTTTGTACCAAGTTTCCACGCCTCCACACATGAGGTGCGTAAAGTCTTACCCGCAAGCATTTCTCACCTAGACGCCCGCTTTAATATTTCGCGTGCAGCTTTAATGGTCGCCGCCTTAAACGAGCATCCCGAGCACCTGCAGAGCGCCACAGAAGACGTGCTGCATCAACCTTATCGTGCCGCGGTCTTAGAGCAGACTGCCTCATGGATTGAGCGGTTGCGGGACAAGGGCTATGCAGCTTACCTTTCCGGTGCTGGCCCCACCTGTATGGTGTTAGGAACCACCTGGGTCGACCAGTCGCTCATCGATGAAGCTGTAGCCGCGGGATTACAAGTTCTCACTCTAGAAATTGCTGGTGGAGTGAGCACCAAGGTCATAGCTTAACGAACTCGGGAGCTGCCCGGTCCGGGTAGTTTAATGATGTCGAGATCGCCGCGGGCCGCGGTAGCTCTGAGTTCGATCTTGTCGAATTTTCCTACTGAGGTTTTAGCAATATTTTCGACAAAGGCCCAGTACTCAGGAAGCATCCACGAAGGGAACGTTTCGCGTAGGTGATCGCGTAATTTATCTGCGGTCTCAAAGGTAGCATCGACATCTGCAACCAATTTGGTAATTGCTAGCGGACGCTCACCCCAGGTGCGGTCGTGGTTTCCAATAACGGCGCACTCAACAACTTCAGGTGCGGACATGATTTCATTTTCCAAGAGGCTGGAGTAAATCCATTCTCCTCCGGAACGGATGACATCTCGGGCGCGGTCGTTAAGAATGAGGAAACCATCAGCAGTAACCGTGCCGACATCACCTGTGCGAAGCCACCCATCTTCAGTGAACTGTTGCGCATAATTATCGGCTTTAGAGGGGTCTGACGGGTGATCGCTGACTGCTGAGCCTTCGTTCGAGGAGTGATAATAAGAACCGGTAATCCACGTACCCCTAACCTGAATCTCACCATCGTGGCGCTCCGTGCTATTGACCACCCGGCCATCGTTGACCACACGATAGTCAACGGCGGCGGGGAAACGACCTTGGGTGATCCGGTAGGAACGTTCGGCATCGGGTGATAGTCCAGTAGGCGGACGGGCCACCGTGGTGACACCAGAGGTTTCGGTCATGCCCCAGATTTGAACGAGATCAATGCCGAAGTTATTGCGCCATAAATCCATCAGCGCCGGTGGAACGGGGGAACCACCAGAAAAAATCTCCCGCAGCGAAATATTATTTGGTGGGTGCGCCAGATAGTACATCACGACCTGAATCCAGATGGACGGAACTCCATTTGCAGCCTGCGGAGAGGTGGTTTCTATGAGCTCTGCTAGGGATCGTGGTGTTAAATCAGCCCCTGGAAATACTAGGGGTGCCCCAGACATGACTGCGGCGATGGGCACGCACCACGAAAGTGTGTGATAAATCGGGACGCAGCACAGAAAGGTTCGTCCATGCGAAATTCCCAAGGAGTCGGAGGTGCGCAAACTGATCGCTTTCAAATACAAAGAGCGCTGGGAATACACTACGCCCTTCGGCTCGCCAGTAGTGCCAGTGGAATAACAGAGTGCTGCTGCAGCATTTTCCGGCAGTAGGGGCCACGGATAGGTCGAACGCCGCCCGTCGAGGAGGGCCTCATAAGAAAAGGTGGTAATGCCTGAAGGTATATAGCGTGAAGCCGCCTGCGGATTGGTGCGACCGATGAAAATCACTGCCCGAACGCTCGGGCACCCCGTCGATAGGACCTCACCCAATTGTTTTGCCAGGCGCTGATCGGCGATAATAACCTGATCTTCCGCAAGATTGATGATATGTGCAATCTGCGCATTCAGTAGCTGCTTGTTCAGAGGATTAAATACTGCCCCCATACAGGTCACAGCAAAAAGGGTCTCCAGGTGCTCAGTGCAATTAAACATGAAGGTGCCCACCCGATGGGAGGGTTTGATTTCCACCTCATCGGCGAGGGCATGCGCGAGCGCGGCCGCTCGCGCAGCCAGTTCACGGTAGGTGCTTGTAAATTCCTCCCCAGATTCCCACGTTTTAATGAGCGTAGGCCCGAATGCGCGCGCACCGTAATCCAGAATGCGAGAAATATTAAGAGGGACTTCCTGCATGGTAGAAAGCATGAGTATAAGCGTAGCAATCAGTTCGCTAGGACCGTAAGCGAACTCGCCACCTTATTAGCTGAATGCCGTGAGGGGAGAAGAGAGTTCTCATACGGCCATTTTTCATATTCGCGCAGATTGAGCTAGACTGACGAACGAACATACCAATCTTTGCCTCCCCCGCGTCCGCACTATTTGCACCAGAGGTTGTGCGCGTTGAATTTCGCTCAAACGGGAGAAGCCTGCAAATTCTGTGACTAAAGATTGCTCAGTTTGTTCATCCACATACATAGTAGGTCTTGCTCCGCATTTCATGGTCTTCCATTGAAGGGCGTCGCTGTCACGATGCCTTGCCGCATCGGCATTCAGCGCCCCAATGGCCATCGATGGCTGATACACCCCAACCTCACAGCTAGCAACGAGCACAGTGAAACTGAAAGGACATCTGTGACTACAACAGATCAAGGCGCACCGCGAAATCTCGCAGCTCTGCGCCTACCTGAGCTGCGGAAAATGGCAGCCGATCTCGGTCTTAAAGGAATTTCCGCCCTGCGTAAGGGCGATTTAATAGCCGCCATCAACAACGCCGACCACGCTCCAGCCCGGGCTGAATCTACCCCCAGTGACAATCGCCCAGTTGCCGACAATCAAGAGACTGACACTACCGACAAGCGCCCACGTCGTCGGCGGGTGACTAAGCACAGTTCGGCCGACTCCGCTTCGGCCGAGGGCGACGAGAGCTCGCAGCCTAAGCAGCGTACTCAGCGGCGCCATCAGGACGGCGAAGAGGGCGATAATCAGCACGAGGATACAGAATCCAAAGATGCGGGCTCAGAGGATGAGCGTGATGGTGATAACCGCTACGAATCCCGCTCGGCTGCACGGCGCGCGCGGCGGAACCGCTCCCGCCGCGACGAGAGGGGTCGAGGACGACATAGTCACGATGGTGCCGATGAGTCGGCTCCGCAGAACGACAACTCAGAACAGACCGATTCCGCATCCGATGACGATTCTCAGGACAATCGCTCCCATCGGGGAGATCGTCGGGGGGAGCGTCGTGGCCGCCGAGGGCGACGTGGACGGGACGGCCGTGACAACCGCGACAATCAGGACGAGCGCGAAGCCAAAGAAGAAAATATTCAGGAAGCTGCAGGAATTCTCGATATTGTCGATTCCAATATCGCCTTTGTACGAACCTCGAGCTATCATGCAGGGCCAGCGGACGTCTACGTTAATAACCAGATGATCCGCCGCTTAGGGCTGCGATCCGGTGACTATATTGTCGGTGGTGTCCGTGTGGGCGGGAATAACGACAATCGCGGTAACTATGGGCGCGGTCGCAATCGCCAGAAATATAACCCTCTCGTTCGCGTTGATTCCGTCAACGGCATGACGGTAGAAGAGGCTAAAGCCCGCCCCGCCTTCAACTCGCTGACTCCACTGTATCCAAACCAGCGCTTGCGTTTGGAGACCGAGCAAAATATTCTCACAACCCGCGTTATTGACTTGATCATGCCTATTGGTAAGGGGCAGCGAGCCCTTATCGTATCGCCCCCGAAGGCCGGTAAGACCACGGTTATGCAGAATATTGCCAATGCCATCGCCACAAATAACCCTGAGTGCTATCTCATGGTGGTGCTTGTAGACGAACGGCCTGAAGAAGTCACCGATATGCAGCGTAGCGTAAAAGGCGAGGTCATTTCCTCGACATTCGACCGTCCGCCATCAGAGCACACCGCGGTGGCCGAATTAGCCATTGAGCGAGCCAAGCGTCTAGTGGAGCAGGGTCAAGACGTGGTGGTTCTACTCGACTCTATTACGAGGTTGGGCCGCGCCTACAACAACTCCTCACCGGCTTCTGGTCGTATTCTCTCCGGTGGTGTGGACTCCAACGCTCTATATCCGCCGAAGCGCTTCCTCGGAGCGGCTCGTAATATCGAAAATGGCGGCTCGTTAACGATCATCGCTACGGCCATGGTGGAAACCGGTTCCGCGGGTGACAACGTGATCTTTGAGGAATTCAAGGGCACCGGCAACGCCGAACTGAAGCTGGATCGCAAAATTGCAGAGCGTCGCGTATTCCCAGCAGTGGATGTTAATCCTTCTGGTACACGTAAGGATGAGTTGCTTCTCGCTCCTGAAGAAGCCCGCCTGATGCACAAGCTGCGCCGAATCCTTTCGGCATTGGATAATCAGCAGGCTATTGATCTATTGATCAAGCAGCTGAAAAAGACGAAGAGTAATCGCGAGTTCATGATGCAGATCGCTTCCTCGTCAATTATGTCTGCTGATAACGAACAGGAGTAACTGGTGGCAACACACGTTTCAGCCGTTGACGATATCGTCTCGGAGTATCAGGGCATCGAGGCACAGATGTCTGATCCCGAGACCATGAATGATCAGGCTTTATTTAGGAAACTCTCGAAGCGCTATTCAGAGTTGCAGCCAATCATGAATGTCAATCGGAAACTGGTTCAGGCTCGCGAAGATCATGAAGCCGCAGCATCAATGGCGCACGAGGATGCCGAATTCAAGGCTGAAGCCGAAGAATTAGAGGGCACAATCGTGCAATTGGAGGAGCAGCTGGCCGATCTCCTGGCTCCGCGCGACCCCCATGACTCTGAGGATATTGTTATGGAGGTTAAAGCCGGAGCTGGCGGCGAAGAAGCTGCACTCTTTGCAGGAGAGCTGGTGCGGATGTACCAGCGCTTTGCCGAGAAGCACGGTTTCATTACCGAAGTACTCGATCTCTCAGAGTCTGATCTTGGCGGTGTCAAGGATATAACCTTGTCAATTCGTTCGAAGCAGCCCTCCCGAGACGGAGCGTGGAGCATTTTCAAGTTCGAGGGTGGCGTCCACCGCGTACAGCGTGTGCCTGTCACCGAATCTCAGGGGCGGATTCAAACCTCAGCCGCTGGAGTACTGGTCTACCCTGAGCCTGATGAGATCGCGGAAGTGGAGATCGACGATAAAGATCTGCGAGTCGATGTGTACCGCTCGTCTGGTAAAGGTGGCCAGGGTGTGAACACCACCGATTCAGCGGTGCGTATCACCCACCTGCCTACGGGCATTGTCGTCACCTGCCAGAAAGAGCGCTCCCAGATCCAAAACAAGGCTCGCGCAATGCAGGTGCTCGCTGCACGACTGCAGGCGCTTGCTGAAGAGGCAGCAGATGCCGAGGCTGCTGAAGGGCGCGCCGCACAGATTCGCACTCTCGACCGCTCGGAGCGAGTGCGAACCTACAACTGGCCCGAGAACCGAATCTCCGATCACCGCATAGGCTACAAGTCGAATAACCTCGACTCAGTTCTCAATGGTGATCTCGATGATCTCTTCTCGGCACTGCGAGACGCCGAACGCGCGGCGCGTCTCGAAGCGGAGTAAGTCACGTGCGTGACCTTCTCACGCAAGCTGAAGCCACCCTTGCTCAAGCGGGGGTGGCTTCGCCTGCCTATGACGCCCGAGCGCTGGCCTCACATATTCTTAAATGTCAGCCTTTAGATCTGGGTTTTCTCAGCTCTGTTCCCGAGGATTTTGCCCAGGATTTTTCACTGCTAGTCGCGAGGCGCGCTCTCAGGGAGCCGCTGCAATATATAATTGGCACCGCAGCCTTCGGGTCGCTCGACTTAGCCGTCGGACCAGGAGTTTTTATACCCCGACCTGAAACCGAAGCCATGGCTCAGTGGGCTGTGGAGCATGCTCAAGAAATGCTGAAGGAGCGGAAGGCGCCAAGAATTGCCGATCTTTGTACCGGTTCCGGAGCCATTGCTGGTTATATAGCGACTTCGCTGGGACGCCACGCTCAGGTCTTCGCTGTGGAAATCTCTGCAGCAGCCTTAGCCTATACCAAAAAGAACCTGGCTCCTTTTGACAACGTAGAGATTATTGCTGGTGACGCCTGCGATCCGCGAATAGTACCGAAAGATCTCGATATGATCCTTACTAACCCACCCTATGTACCAGAAACGCCCACACTGGAACCGGAAGTTTACGCCGATCCGCCCCAAGCCGTATTCGCAGGCGAGTCGGGTATGGAGATCATAAATAAACTTGTCACTACTATTGTCTCGAACTTAAGACCTGGTGGATTGATTGCAATTGAACACGACGACACCACGCAAGATGAAGTTATCACTCTGCTAGCCACGCATGGCTTTGAGAATATATGCGGGCATCTGGATGCTGCGGCTAAGCCGCGATTCGTAACGGCAAAGAGTAAGCTGTAACACTTGAGAGACGATCTATAGCCAAAAAGAATAAAGAGGCGATCATGAGCAGAATTTACCAGTGCAGTTCAGCCGATAACCGGGCATTAGGGATCAAAGCCGCCCTCAGTGCAGTCGAGTCGGGGCAACTAGTGGTGCTTCCTACCGATACGCTTTACGGCCTCGGCTGTAACGCCTTTGATATTCGGGCGGTTGAACGCCTGCTCACTACCAAAGATCGCGGACCAAATATGCCCGTACCCGTTCTTGTTGGTAGTTGGGAGACCGCTCGCGGACTCGTCCACTCGTATGATGATCGTTTGCGTACTCTCATCGAAGCTTTCTGGCCTGGCGCGTTGAGTATTGTTATACCGCAAGCTCCGTCGCTGAGGTGGAATCTCGGGGATACGAGGGGCACAGTCATGTTGAGGATGCCCCTTCATCCAGTAGCAATCGAGCTTTTACGAGCAACCGGTCCCATGGCCGTGTCGTCAGCGAATATCTCTGGTCAACCACCTGCAACTACGGTCGCTCAGGCTAAAGAACAGTTGGGCGATAAGGTTGCGGTGTATCTCGACGGGGGAGAGTGTGCCGCTAAGGTTGCCTCATCGATTCTCGATCTCTCAGGTACCCACCCTAAATTACTGCGCGAAGGCGCCCTGAGTGCTGACAGAATCGCAGAGGTTCTCGATGTTGATCCTGAGAGCATCAGGTAGATGGGGGCGGGAGTTGCCGGCGTCCCGATGCGCGAACTAGGGCTCGTGCTTCTAGTTGCCGCTTCTTTGACATATCTCACCACAGGGATCGTACGAATGGCCATGGTCAAGGCCGGACGCATGGGGGAGATCCGCGAGCGCGACGTGCACTTAGTTCCTAAGCCGAGACTTGGCGGCGCCGCTATGTTCACAGGATTTGTTTGTGCCGTCCTACTAGCGGCTCAATTGCCAGCTCTCACGAGGGGTTTTCAGCCACTGACCCCAGAGATGGACGCTGTTTTGGCCGGCGGTTTCATAGTAGTCTTGGTGGGAATTTGCGACGATCTCTGGGAACTCGACGCTCTTACGAAACTCGTTGGCCAGCTGGTGGCCGCGATCATCATGGTCTTCTTGGGACTTACCTGGACACTTATATGGTTGCCGCTCGATGGCGGGAGTACGTTCATTTTGGACCCCATCGCCTCGACGTTCGTGACGGTCCTATTCACCGTTACCCTCATCAATGCGATTAACTTCATCGACGGCCTTGATGGCTTAGCTGCTGGCGTGGGCCTCATCGGAGGGGGAGCGATCCTTCTCTACTCGCTGACCGTCCTCCATGATCAGGGCGGAATGGTCTCCGCCTATCCTCCGGCTATTATTGCGGCAGCGCTCGTAGGTATCTGTGCAGGCTTTTTGCCCCATAATTTTGAGCCCGCCCGAATATTCATGGGTGACTCCGGTGCCATGCTGATCGGTTTGTTACTAGCGGCAGCCTCAACCTCCGCATCAGGAAAAACTAGCCTCAGCCTCTACGGGGTCGTAGATATTATTGCTCTTTTATCGCCGCTCATGGTGGTCATTGCGGTGATTCTCATACCTGTGGGCGATCTCATTGTGGTGGTTATCCAACGGTTGTTACGCGGGCAATCACCTTTTTCAGCGGATCAGCTCCATATCCACCACAGGTTATTATCCATCGGACATACCCATCGCAGGGCGGTACTGATCATCTATGCCTGGGTATCCTTGGCGGCTTTTGGAGCCGTGGCGTTTTCCATCGTACCGTCGCAGGCCGCTAGCATCGCTACTGTCGTGTCCTTTATTGTTGTGGTGGCCCTAACGGCACGCCCTATTTATGAAGGAAGAAGAGAACGCCAACCTGAACTTAAGATTCTTATAGACTCTCACCCTCAAGCTCCTCCAGCGATCAACGAAAGTTTTAAAAACCCGTGAAAACACGCTCGCCCTACGATGACCATAAAAGGCCCCTCAATCGAGCCCTCTATTTTGGTCTGCATGCCCTCGTCATTGTCACGATCGTCCTGCTTATGGTGTGGGGAGCGGTCAGCGGACTCCCCGGATTGTGGGGAGTCTTGGTGGGATCGGGTATCGGTGGTGCCTTTATGCTGCTCACGGTGATAAATGTGCTCATTACCGCATCCTCGTCACCGAGTACTACTGGGGTGGTGATATTGGGTGGATGGCTGGTCAAACTTATCGTGGCCGGTATCGTTCTCTACTCCGTTCGAGACGCCGAATTTTACGATCCGGTTGCGCTTTTCAGTTCCGTGGTGGCTGTGTGCATTGTCGTGATTGGCGCCGAGGTCTATGGGATTATGACCACCAACGTCACCTACATAACTCCGCAGGACACTCCCTAGCCACTACAGACACAACGCTCTCCCCAGCGGTTATCTCGATAGATCAATCGGATTCCTCGATGTCGCCGAGCTACAAGCAACGAGACCCTACACAACGTCTCGAGCTCAAAGGGCAAGCTCTTCTCCTCGCTCTATAGCGTTTCTTCCGCGACTGCCGCTGTGGATAACAATCCAATGCGCGTCCCATCGAGTCAGCTCAACGGAACCGAGGAGCACCTCGTCCACGGTACGCGATCGTGAGTTTTCTTAGTAAGGTCATCGATCGGGATTAGCGGGCGTGACCAAAAATGATACCCCAAGTTATCGCATTACCCGCGGCGATTGTGTGAGAAGAATTGGATACAGGTTTTCTGTGTCTGTGACAACTCCGCCGTCGATCCGGATAACCACGAAACTTCGACAAAAGTAGGCGGGGTCTCCCTACCGAATGAGCTCAGCTCATCGGTTGTTTTTTTCTCGCTCATGGGTCAAAGAGGCAAGCGCCCGTTTCTCATTTGCACTGCGGTTTCTAGGAATAATAACGCTGGATGAACCTCGGAAACTCTAAGGTTAGCTAAGCGGATATAGCCAGATCGCTGGCGAGCGCACATTGGGTGCAAGCTTCGAGCTTGGCAGTGGGCGTCTCGCTCCCTGCTAGTTGTGCCTTCTCATCCACCCTGCTTCAGGCTTGCTTCATATGCCGGCACCAGTGCACACTCGAGCACCCTTGGTACGAAACCAGTGACGTTGGTCGCGGGCTGTGTTTTTGTGGTGTGCGAGCTCAGAATAATATTTTCCTCGTGCCGATGTCGGATCACCCGCGGTAATTTTTATTTCGGACCCCTCGAAGAGTCGAATAGCAACGCCTGGATCGCCGCTACTTATATTGAGAACTGGAGGGAAAATCTAACCAATATGGATCGGTTGAGATTATCTATTAATTGTCTCTTTAGTCGGTATGGAGCATTAAGAGCGGTGGGTGGGTCTCTCGCTAAGATATCAGGCTGCGGGGTTAAGAGAGATATAAGGCTGAGGTGGTCATCAGTGATATCGAGTTGGTAGACCCGCGGCTATGGACCATGTGCACGACCTAGCGGTTGTGCACTAGATTTCGAGTGCGCACGGTCATGTGGAGTAGTCGTGCTCTACTCGAGTGGAGTGGGAATTTAAGCAGAATCCAACGAGTATGGATGTGAGTAAAATTACCCCCGTAACTGAGTGTGAGCGACGTTATGGGTCGCTTATTAGCGCAGCTTAACTAGCACTCTAGCTCTTCGGGTTGGCGGGGCTAGAATTTCGCTGAGCCGAGTGGGAAGAAAAGTATGGTTTGGGCTGCTAGTCTTACACGTGGGCTTATATCTCGGCGAGTGCCTGCGCGCAATTGATCGAGACTTAGGTTCTGGGTTGACTACCGATGTGTAAGGGAATTGGTAGTCAGTACCAAGAAATGACATGACGTCCCTTACACCACGATTTTTCAAAATATAGATTTTCGTGGCCCGAACACGGGAGAGAACGCTGAGCGTTATACAACTGGCCTTAGAGGGTGAATTTCACGCGCCCGATTTGGATCATGAATTTTTCCCGGATGCCATTTGGTTCGCCGATATTGCGAACGGCTGGTTCACAATCGACCGTCTGGTGTTTGTCCGCTTAATTATGGTTGGCGTTCTTCTGGCATTCTTCCTCATTGCTATGCGTCGCCCGAAGCTAATTCCTTCGGGCTTGCAGAATGTTGGCGAGTTGCTGTTGGACTTTGTGCGCATCCATATCGCAGAAGAGATCCTCGGGAGGAAAGAAGGGCGGCGGTTCCTGCCGGTTATTGCCACAATCTTCTTCCTGGTGCTGTTTATTAATGCCCCGTCGATCATTCCGTTCCTTAATATTTCGCCCAATGCTCGTATCGCTATGCCATTAGTGTTGGCGATTGTAGGTTATATAGCCTTCATTTACGCGGGCGCAAAGAAGTACGGATTCTTCAAGTATATGAAGAGTTCAGTGGTGATCCCCAACCTGCCGCTGCCGCTACACTTTGCGGTGGTGCCACTGGAATTTTTATCGACGTTTATTCTGCGCCCCGCCACACTCACGGTTCGTCTGATGGCGAATATGCTGGTTGGACACATCATTCTGGTTCTGCTTTTTTCTGCTTCTAACTTCTTTTTCTGGCAGATGAATGGCTGGACCGCCTTATCGGCAGTCACCTTGGTTGCTGGTGTCGCGTTCACTATCTTTGAGATGTTGGTCATCTTCTTGCAGGCCTATATTTTCGCCCTGCTAGTAGCCGTCTACATCGAATTGTCGTTGCACGCCGACGAACACTGATCCACATAGCGCATCTTGTTCTAAGATCGCTAATTAATCACATATTTTTGAAACTTGCTCGGAAGAACTGAGCACGAAGAAAGGGAATGACACTCTCATGAATGAAGTCATCTTGGCTCAAGAAGCAGCTGGAGTTACCGGCTCCATTGCCACCCTCGGCTACGGCCTTGCAACCCTAGGGCCCGGCCTCGGCTTGGGTTTCCTTGTAGGTAAGGCTCTCGAAGGCATGGCACGCCAGCCAGAAATGGCCGGTCAGCTTCGTACCAACATGATTCTCGGTATCGCTTTCGTGGAGGCCCTCGCACTGATCGGTCTTGTCGCCGGCTTCATCTTGTAATTACTAACGACGACTAGGAAAGTTTGAGGATTCATGACGAACGTCATTTCTTTAGTAGCTGCAGACTCAGAAAATTCTGTGCTGCTGCCAGCGAATTACGACATCGTCTGGTCGCTCGTTGTATTCATCGTCGTGGGACTCGCCTTCTGGTTATATATCAACCCGAAGTACCAAGAGGTCCTATCCGAGCGTAAAGACCGTATCAAGGGCGGCATCCAGCGTGCTGAAGCAGCGCAATCGGAGGCCAAAGCAGCCCTCGAGAAGTACAACGCTCAGCTAGCTGAAGCTCGCACCGAAGCTGCCGAAATCCGTGAAGAAGCCCGCCAGAAGGGCAAGCAGATCGAGGCCGAGATGAGGGCCAAGGCAACCGAAGAAAGCCACCGGATTATTGAGTCTGGTGAGAAGCAATTAGCTGCCCAGCGGGAGCAGGTTGTAGCCCAATTGCGTAATGAGATGGGGCAGCATGCAGTGGCTTTGGCTGAGCGCCTCATGGCTGAGCAGTTGTCGGATGCAACCAAGCGTTCTGGCACCATTGATCGTTTCCTGGCCGATCTCGACACGGTCCCAGCGGCAGGAAAGTAGGCCTACTTATGCACGCAGCAAGTCGCTACGCACTCGCTCAGCTATCTGCCAGCCTCGACGAGGATCTGCGCGGAGAAGATCAGGCTATTGCGGCGGCCGCCCAGATCGGCACTGAACTATTCGACGTGGTGGAAGTTCTGGACGAGGAGCGCCGCTTGCGCACGTCGGTTGCCGATGTTTCCCTCAGCGCCGATCAGCGCGCGGGCCTCATTGCAGCTGTATTTGCCGACAAGGTGTCCTTGTCCACACTTAAGCTCCTCCGCGCGGCAGCGGCAAAGGAATGGTCAACTCCGCGAGAGTTTCGAGCTGGGCTCGTTCAACTAGGCCGTCGCGCAATCTTGCGTTCGGCTGACTTGCAGGGACAACTTTTGCAGGTGGAAGATGAACTCTTCCGCCTATCTAGGCTGCTCCTCAAGCAACCGCAACTTGCCCTGAGACTCGATGACCGGAGTGCTGACTCATTAAAGAGGCGTGAGCTATTTGCCCACATTCTTTATGGCAAAGTCACAGCTGCAACCGAAACCCTAGCATTACAGGTTGTGGGTCGGCGCGAGGCAAATATTATCGACGATCTCCACGAGATTTCGACATACGCCGCCAGCATGTGGGGGCGTGAGGTTGCTTACGTGGAATCTGCCGTTGAGCTTTCCGAGTCCCAAAAACAGGCGCTGTCAAGCAAGTTAGAGCGTATTTATGGTCGTGCGATGAGCATCCACTTAGAGGTTAATCCCAGCCTCCTCGGTGGCATGATCATCCGAGTTGACGACGAAGTAATTGATGGCTCCTATACCGGCAAGATTGACCGGTTGCGTCTTTTGCAAGTCTAAAACACGACAGAAACGAAGAAGATTAAGAAATTGCTGGAAGAAACTACCGAGAGCAGGA
This sequence comes from Corynebacterium sp. ES2794-CONJ1, assembly GCF_025660615.1. Lineage (NCBI taxonomy): Bacteria > Bacillati > Actinomycetota > Actinomycetes > Mycobacteriales > Corynebacteriaceae > Corynebacterium > Corynebacterium sp. ES2794-CONJ1. The sequence continues at coordinate 274,060 of NZ_JAOTIM010000003.1, forward strand.
AAAACATGGCGGAGCTGACGATCTCCTCCGATGAGATCCGTAGCGCGATTGCGAACTACACCTCGAGCTACTCCGCGGAGGCCTCCCGCGAGGAGGTCGGAGTGGTTATTTCCACTGCTGATGGCATTGCCCAGGTGTCTGGACTCCCATCAGTAATGGCTAACGAGCTCATCGAATTCCCAGGCGGCGTTATAGGCGTCGCGCAGAACCTCGATACCGACCGCATCGGTGTTGTGATCTTGGGTAATTATGAGACATTAAAAGAAGGCGACGAAGTTAAGCGCACCGGTGAGGTGCTGTCGATTCCCGTGGGCGATAATTTTCGCGGGCGCGTCATCAACCCCCTTGGTCAACCCATCGATGGCTTGGGGGCTATCGAGGCTGAAGAGGATCGCGTCCTAGAACTACAAGCCCCCTCAGTCCTTGAGCGTCAGCCCGTGGGAGAGCCCATGCAGACGGGTATTAAAGCTATTGACGCTATGACTCCCATCGGTCGCGGTCAGCGCCAGCTGATTATTGGCGACCGCAAGACCGGCAAGACAGCCGTGTGTGTCGATACGATTTTGAATCAAAAGGCGAACTGGGAATCGGGCGATAAATCCAAGCAGGTGCGCTGCATCTACGTGGCTATCGGCCAAAAAGGCTCGACTGTGGCTGCTCTGCGCAAAACCTTAGAGGAACACGGCGCTCTGGAGTACACCACCATTGTGGCTGCTCCAGCATCCGATTCCGCTGGCTTTAAGTGGTTGGCTCCTTTCGCAGGAGCGGCCCTCGGACAGCACTGGATGTACCAGGGCTACCATGTCCTGGTGGTCTACGATGATTTGACCAAGCAGGCAGAGGCTTATCGTGCGATCTCGTTGTTGCTGCGTCGTCCTCCAGGACGTGAGGCCTACCCCGGTGACGTCTTCTACCTGCACTCCCGACTACTCGAGCGCGCCGCGAAACTGTCCGATGAGCTAGGCGCTGGCTCGATGACCGCTCTACCGATCATCGAGACCAAGGCAAACGATGTTTCCGCCTTCATTCCTACCAACGTGATCTCGATCACCGATGGTCAGGTCTTCCTCGAGTCAGATCTCTTCAACCAGGGTGTTCGCCCCGCAATCAACGTCGGTGTTTCAGTGTCCCGTGTCGGTGGTGCCGCACAGACGAAGGGGATGAAGAAGGTTTCTGGTTCTCTACGTCTCGATCTTGCCGCTTACCGAGATCTCGAGGCCTTCGCCACTTTCGCCTCCGACCTTGATCCAGCATCCAGAGCGCAGCTCGATCGTGGTTCACGCCTGGTTGAACTGCTCAAGCAACCCGAGAATTCACCACAACCAGTAGAAGATCAGATCGTATCCATCTGGCTGGCTAGCGAGGGGCATTTTGACAACGTACCCGTCGAAGATATTCGTCGCTTCGAACGTGAGTTGCTAGATTACCTACATGCTTCGCACCGCGCGATCTTCGACCAGATTGCTGGGGGTGCGGCTTTATCTGAAAGTAGCCAGGAGACCTTGGTCGAGCAGACCGAGAACTTCAAACGCAGCTTCCAGACCACCGATGGAACTCCTGTGATCAACGAAGTAGAGCCTGAGGCTCTGCCTGCTGATCAGGTGAAGAAGCATCAGCTGAAGGTTAAGAAATAAGAGCAATGACTCTTACGAGCATGACAAACATCAAGGAAAAGAAGGGAGGCGCTGTATATGGCAAGTCTTCGCGAATTGCGTAGCCGAATCCGTTCGGTTAACTCAACGAAGAAAATCACGAAGGCCCAAGAGCTGATCGCTACTTCGCGCATCACGAGAGCTCAGGCCCGCGTGGAAGCATCACAGCCATACGCCACCGAAATCCAAAATGTGATTGGTCGTCTGGCCTCAGCAAGTTCCCTCGATCACCCAATGCTGAGACTTCGAGATAATGCCCGACGGGCCGCCATTCTCGTGGTGACCTCAGATCGTGGAATGGCTGGAGGCTATAACTACAACGTCTTCAAGAAGACAGCGGAATTGGAAAAGCTGCTGACCGCCGAGGGCTACGAAGTTGTGCGGTATATTTGTGGCAACAAGGGTGTGGGCTACTACAACTTCCGTGGCGGCGATTATGCTGGCGCGTGGGCGGGGTTCTCCCAAGATCCGACCTGGGTAGATACGCACGACTTGCGTCGCCACTTAATCGATGGTTTCCTCGCTGGCTCCGACGGTCTTGCTAAATATCGTCCGGGCATCAACGGGGAAGAAGGCCAGGCAGTACCAGGGTTTGATTCTGTGCACGTTGTCTACACCGAGTTTGAGTCCATGTTGACCCAAACGGCGACCGCACACCAGCTGCTTCCTATAGAGCCGGTTGTAGAGACGACTGAGATTAAAAAAGGCGAAGACTTCCTCGATACCTCAGGCGAGCCAGAACCAGATTATTATTTTGAACCTGACGTGGAAACACTCATGGAGGCTCTGCTTCCTAAGTTCATCTCTCGAAGCCTTTTCGCTATGTTGCTGGAGGCCTCGGCAGCAGAATCAGCTTCGCGTCGTAACGCGATGAAATCTGCCACGGACAACGCCAACGAGTTGGTCAAAGACCTCTCGCGGGTGGCTAACCAAGCTCGTCAGGCGCAGATTACCCAGGAAATCACAGAGATTGTCGGTGGCGCAGGCGCGCTCGCCGAAAGCGGAGAAAGTGACTAGATTATGACCACAGCTCTCACAGAGCAACAAACCCAGGCCGCGGCTACCGCGGGCCGCGTAGTGCGCGTTATTGGGCCGGTCGTCGACGTGGAATTTCCGCGCGGCGAGCTCCCGGCACTCTTTAACGCGCTGACTGTCGATATCGACCTCGAGGCAGTTGCAAAGACCATCACGCTCGAGGTGGCCCAACACCTGGGCGACAATATCGTGCGAACCGTTTCCATGGCGCCTACTGACGGCCTCGTGCGAGGCGCTACCGTGACCGATAGCGGTAAGCCCATTAGCGTGCCCGTCGGCGACATCGTCAAGGGCCACGTCTTTAATGCCCTCGGCGACTGCCTTGATGAGCCAGGTCTTGGCCGCGACGGTGAGCAATGGGGCATCCACCGCGATCCGCCACCCTTCGACCAGCTCGAGGGTAAGACTGAAATCCTGGAGACGGGCATTAAAGTCATCGACCTACTCACCCCTTATGTAAAGGGCGGTAAAATTGGCCTCTTTGGTGGTGCTGGCGTGGGTAAGACCGTTCTCATTCAGGAGATGATCACGCGTATCGCCCGCGAATTCTCCGGTACCTCGGTATTCGCTGGTGTTGGTGAGCGTACCCGCGAAGGAACCGACCTCTTCTTGGAGATGGAAGAAATGGGCGTGCTTCCAGATACAGCGCTGGTTTTCGGCCAGATGGATGAGCCCCCTGGAGTGCGTATGCGCGTCGCTTTGTCGGGCCTCACCATGGCGGAGTATTTCCGTGACGTCCAGCACCAGGACGTGTTGCTGTTCATCGATAATATCTTCCGCTTTACCCAAGCAGGTTCCGAGGTTTCCACGCTGCTCGGTCGTATGCCTTCGGCTGTGGGTTACCAGCCCACCTTGGCTGACGAAATGGGTGTGCTGCAGGAGCGAATTACTTCCACTAAAGGTCGTTCGATTACCTCCTTGCAGGCCGTCTACGTGCCAGCCGACGACTACACCGACCCTGCACCGGCGACAACCTTCGCCCACTTGGATGCCACCACCGAACTTGACCGTGCTATTGCATCAAAGGGTATCTACCCTGCAGTGAACCCGCTGTCTTCGACTTCCCGTATCCTGGAGCCGGGCATCGTGGGTGAGCGCCACTATACCGTTGCCCAGCGTGTGATCAATATTTTGCAGAAGAACAAAGAGCTCCAAGATATTATCGCTATTCTCGGTATGGATGAGCTGTCAGAAGAAGATAAAATCACAGTGGCTCGTGCCCGCCGTATCGAGCGATTCTTAGGGCAGAACTTCTTTGTTGCCGAGAAATTCACTGGTATTCCTGGCTCCTATGTGCCATTAGAGGAAACCATTGATGCATTCGAGCGCATCTGCGACGGCGAGTTCGATCATTATCCCGAGCAAGCTTTCAACGGCTTGGGCGGTTTGGAAGATGTAGAAAACGCCTACAAAAAGTTGTCTGAGAAATAGGAAGAGGCACGCACATGGCTGATATCACCGTGGAACTCGTTTCTCCCGAGCGTATGCTGTGGAGTGGCACCGCGACGATTGTTACCGCGCAGACCACCGAAGGTGAGATTGGCGTGCTCGCTGGGCACGAACCTATGCTGGGACAGCTCGTGGACAATGGTGTTGTAACCATCAGCCCAACTGATGGGGAAAAGCGCTACGCCGCTGTGCAAGGTGGCTTCTTATCCGTCTCAAAGGAGAAGGTCACGATCCTAGCGGAGTATGCCGTTTGGGCTTCGGAGATTAATTCCTCCGACTCTACGCAACGTCTGCAAGATCCCGATAAGGTAGCCAAACTTCGCGCTCAGGCTGAATTAAAGGCACTCAAACGTAGCGGTCGCTCGTAGAGCAGCCGTGTATATGGTGAGATCCCCGAGATAAGTTTTTTCTCCGGGGATCTCACCGTATTATTATTCTCATAAACGCTGGATATAAAAGGGGAGAATCATGGTATCTGGGTTGCTCTGGTTGTTATCGGCAATACTGCTCACGACCGCACTCCTTGCCGCGTGGCGATTCTTTAGGTATCGACCACAGGGCTCAGCCATGGCAATACGGACGATGCCTACCTCTGGAATCCATGGGTGGCGCTTTGGTAGCGCCCATTATTCTTATCAAACTTTAAAATTCTATAAACTACGCTCGATCCGCCCTGGTGAGGATCTTAATTTCAACCGGTCTTCCATCGAATTATTAGGTCAACGTGATACCAGCTCTGCTGAACGAACCTTCTTCGGTGATGGAGAACCGGTTTTTATTTTCTCTCACGGGGACACCACCTACGAGGCGCATGCTACCAGCCTCGTTCGCTTGGCATTCACGGCTTGGATCGAGTCTGCCCCAGATATCCGTACCGATCGCATGTCGGTGCAGGAATTAAGGCACCAGAGCAATTCTGATTAATGAAGCCAGTGATCGTGAGCTAGGCTAGAATTTATGCGTCTCGTTATAGCACGGTGTTCAGTTAATTATGTGGGCCGCCTCGAAGCCCATCTGCCCATGGCCGATCGTCTCTTGCTTTTGAAAGCTGATGGATCCGTCTCCGTTCACGCTGATGACCGTGCGTACAAACCTCTAAATTGGATGACGCCCCCATTGACGGTGACCGAGACCGAAGATCCCAAGGATTTTCCCGAGGGCGCCAGCGATCTAGTTAGCTACTGGATAGTGGAGAATAAAAAGGGTGAACAACTGCGCATCAGTATCGAAGCTATCCATTCAGATATCTCCTACGAGCTGGGTGTCGATCCCGGTCTAGTCAAAGACGGAGTGGAAGCTCACCTCCAGGAGCTACTAGCCGATAATATTGAGGTGATGGGGGAGGGTTATAGCCTTATTCGGCGTGAGTATATGACACCTATTGGCCCTGTAGACATCCTATGCCGCGATGACCAGGGAAATACCATAGCCGTAGAGATTAAGCGCCGTGGCGGAATTGATGGGGTCGAACAACTGTGCCGCTATGTGGAACTACTGAACCGAGATCCACTCTTGGCACCTGTCCGGGGAGTATTTGCTGCTCAAAGTATTAAACCACAAGCTCGCACGCTTGCTGAGGATCGCGGTCTTTCCTGCCTTGTACTTGACTATAACGAATTACGGGGAAGTGAAAGCAGCGAGTTGAGGTTATTCTAGGTCGATGGGACGAAAAAATAGACGAGCTAATATCAGCTCGTCACATCAGCTTCCCAGTCATGGGGCCGCGTTTTTTGGAACTCGTGAGGTTGTCGGACCTCGGTGGGCCCAGGGAGAGATATTTCTCATGCGACTCATGGGTAGCAGCACTGCCAAAAAGTACTATATTTGCCCTGGCTGCAATCAGAATATCCCCCCGGGTATTACCCACGTAGTGGCTTGGCCCAAAGACTATGGCGGACGAGCGGAAGATCGCCGTCATTGGCATCGGGCCTGCTGGGAAAGGCGATAGAATTTAGTGCTGTGGCTGGGTGAGTTCGAGAAGTACTCCGCCAGCATCCTTCGGGTGCACAAAGTTGATTCGGGCTCCGCCGGTACCAGTCTTTGGCTCGGGATAGAGGAGGCGGACGCCCTGCTCCTTCAGGTGAGCACTGAGGGCGTCAATATCACTGGTGCGAAGGCACATCTGCTGCAGGCCAGGGCCCTTCTTAGAGATGAACTTTGCAATTGTTGATTCTTCGTTGAGTGGCGCCAGAAGCTGGATCATACCGTCGGTTTTACCCAGATTCTTAGGGCCGACCATGGCCTCGGTGACGCCCTGTTCTTCGTTAACTTCCTGGTGGTGGTTAACCCAGCCGAAAGCAGAGGCGTAGAACTTCAGAGCTTCGTCAAGATCTGGAACAGCAATACCTACGTGATCTAGGCAGATCACGAGATTTTCGGGAATATTCAATGTCGTCATAGTTATCGATATTACCCCCTTATCTCTGGGAAAACATGCTGTGTGAAATAGATCAAGCGCTAGAATGGTCGTATGATAATTGCTTTTTCCGTTGCCCCCACAGAGGTTCCGAATCCCACCGCAGAAATGAGCGAGGCGGTAGCCGCCGCAGTAAAAATAGTTCGCGAATCCGGATTGCCTCACGAAACAAATGCCATGTTTACGTTGATCGAAGGCGAGTGGGATGAGGTGATGGATGTGGTCAAGCGCGCGACTGATGCGGTCTTGGAGGTGTCACCTAGGGTAGGTTTGGTCATCAAGGCAGATATCCGCCCTGGATATACCAACCAATTGCGTGCCAAAGTTGAATCAGTTGAGCGCCATCTTGCCAACTCCCAGTAGAAAGAACTTTTTATGACCAACTTTTCTGGTGCTGTAGATCTAGCAGCCATTTCCAAACCTGCCGTCGCTGGTGTACCCACCTTTGTGGATCTCACAATGGACAATATTCAGCATGAGTTAGTGGAACGCTCGGCGCAGGTACCCGTAATTGTCATTGTGGGAACCCCTCGGAGCCCAGAATCGGAGCAACTCAAAAGCGATTTTAAACAGTTAGTGACCGCTAACCCCGGTAAATATGTGGTCGCCTATGTAGACGCGGACGCCAGTCCTGATATTGCGCGCATGTTTGGTATTCAGGGCTTACCCACCGTTGTTGCTTTTGCCTCCGGTCAACCACTGGCCAATTTTGAAGGCGGGCAGCCACGTGAAGCTTTAACACAATGGCTCAAGGCGATTCTGGAGGCTGTTGGAGACCAGTTGCCGGGGTTAGAGAACGAAGAGCCCGATGGCGATCCTCGGTTTGAGCCGGCTACTGCCGCCTTAAACGACGGAGATTATGATGCCGCTATTGCAGTTTACGAGTCAATTCTTGCCTCAGAGCCTAAGAACCAAGAGGCGTTGCGAGCTCGCGACAGCGCTCACGTGCTCAAAAGGTTAAATGAGGCCTCAAAATCAGACAACGATCCAATTACCTGGGCACAGCAGAATCCCAAAGATATCGACGCTCAGTTCGCTGCAGCTGACGCATATATTGCGGCTGGGGCACCGGAGCAAGCCTTCGATACGCTCATCGGAGTGTTGAAAATAGATACGCCGAAGGTACGCGATCGACTCCTTGAGCTATTTTCTCTTTTCGATGTCTCCGATGCGCGTGTTATCGCAGCACGTCGCGCGATGGCTTCAGCTCTCTTTTAATTAGACTCAAAAGAAAAGCCCACCGAAGTGGGCTTTTCTCTATTTATGTCGCAATTTATGGGCGCCTATTACCAGTCCATTGATAGAACTGAGCGCTCATTGCTGGAATGGCGATGGTCAGGGAGTGTTCATAACCATCCCACGCGGTATCCCACGCTTCGACATCGGTCTCCACATAGTTATCGCCGCCCTGGTAAACACCAGCATCAGTATTAAGAATACAATGCCAGTTTCCTGATGCAGGAACACCAAATTTATAACTAGTCTGAGGGGAGCCGCCGAGGTTGAAGACACAAAGGATTTTCTCTCCGTCTCGACCGTGACGCACAAACGCGAGGATATTATTGCTTGCGTCATCGGACTTGGTCCACGAGAAGCCGTCGGGAGTATTGTCTAGGCTGTACAGGGCGGGGGAGCTCTCATAGATACCGTTGAGATCACGCACTAAATTCTGCAGAGCGTCGTGATATTCGCCCTCCCAGCCAGACATATTGTCCCAGTCTAGGGAACGAGCCTCGGACCACTCCATGATTTGACCGAACTCTTGACCTTGGAAGAGTAATTTCTTGCCGGGGTGAGCGTACATATAGGCGTAGAGAGTCCTAAGACCAGCTGCCTTCTGCCAAGCGTTCCCAGGCATCTTAGTCCACAGTGAACCCTTCCCGTGAACCACTTCATCATGGCTGAAGGGGAGGCAGAAATTTTCAGAGAAGGCGTAGACGAGAGAGAAGGTGATCTCGTTGTGATGCCATGATCGGTGGATAGGATCGAGCTTGAAGTACTCCAAGCTGTCGTTCATCCAGCCCATATTCCATTTCAAATCGAAGCCGAGACCGTTAAATTCGGTGGGGGAGGTCACCCCGGGCCATGAGGTAGATTCCTCAGCAATGGTGAGCGCACCGGGGAAGGTTTTGTGAACGGTAGCATTCATCTCTTGGAGGAATTGCACTGCTTCTAAGTTTTCCCGACCGCCGTAGATATTGGGCAGCCATTCGCCCTCTTTGCGCGAGTAATCGAGATAGAGCATGGAAGCCACGGCGTCAACGCGCAAACCATCGATATGGAATTGGTCAATCCAATAAAGGGCATTTGCTACCAAGAAGTTACGGACCTCGTTGCGGCCAAAGTCGAAGACATAGGTACCCCAGTCCATCTGTTCGCCACGGCGCCAATCGGGATGCTCGTAGAGAGCCTGGCCGTCGAAGCGGCCGAGGGCGAAATCATCCTTAGGAAAGTGTGCAGGAACCCAGTCCATGATCACACCAATGCCCTCCGCGTGGAAAGCGTCGACTAGTTCTCGGAACTCATCGGGACTACCCCAGCGGGCAGTTGGGGCGTAGTAGCCGGACACTTGGTAACCCCAGGAACCGCCAAAGGGATGCTCGGCTACGGGCATGAATTCGACGTGCGTATAGCCCATATCTTTCACGTAGGCGACGAGTTCAGTCTTGAGCTCGTGATACCCCAGGCCCATGCGCCACGAACCTAGGTGCACCTCGTAAACACTCATTGGCTTATTGAGATGGTCAGCGTGCTCGCGGTTGCGTAGCCACGACGCATCTTTCCACTTATAGTTATTCGCCACCACAATGGAGCCGGTGCGTGGTGGCTCCTCAGCTGCGCGCGCCATGGGGTCGGCTTTGTCGAGGCGCCAACCTTGCTGGGTATGGATAGCGAATTTGTAGACACAGCCAGCTTCCAGCCCCGGGATGAACAGTTCCCAGATTCCGGAGTCACCGAGCGAGCGCATCGGGAATTGGTTGGGATTCCACCCGCAGAAATCACCGATAACGGCCACACCCGCTGCGTGAGGAGCCCATACTGCGAAGGAGACACCTGAGACTGTGCCCATGGTGGTCTCATATTGGCGAATATGCGCACCCATCACATCCCAGAGGCGTTCGTGGCGGCCCTCCTTGATAAGATGCATGTCCAGCTCGCCCAAGGTGGGAAGGAAGTGGTAGGGATCAGCCTCGATGGTGGTCAGATCCTTATTCCAGGTGACCTTTAGGCGATAGTCTTCGAGAGTGGCACCTTTTTTTATGGTGGCGGTGAAGATGTCATCTCCGATTGCGTCGAGCTTGCGGGTTTTGCCATCAGCAGTGAGTATTTCTACCTTTTCAGCTCCCAGTTGCCTGGTACGTATGATGGCATCGCCGTTCTCAAGAGCGTGCCACCCATAGATGCCGTGTGGATCATAATGACGGCACTGCGTTAATAGTCCGCGGTCGTGGTCGTCGAGACCGGCGGGGTTATAGGTGGTGAACTCAGCCATAATTAGCTTCTTTCTTTCGCTCGTACTCCATAGGTAGCTGGGTTTTCAAAACCCACAGAGATTCCGCCCTGCACCCTCGAAGGCTATGTAACTTAGCTCATAGTTTGGATGAAGATGGAATCACAACACATAGCTTTAGTTTAGCTTCCTCCATCCTAAAGCCCTATTTCTAAGATCGGTTTTAGGGCCCAAAAAATAGGGAGATTAAACACAGTGGGATAAAACCCCCGCATAGCGCACGATAAGCCACAGTTCGCATTGAGATTGCTGCCCCAATTACCCCCGAAGGTAGGGAAGACTGCGCCCACATCTGCGGGAATCTCTCAGGAGTTTTTCCAGCAGAAAAGGAAAACCCCACCCCCTGAAATCAAGGGTGGGGGACAAGTCCTAGGGGCGATAATCCGTTATAGTGCGCTTTCTTATGCGCTCGAGGGCGTCACCAGATACCTTGGGCAAGCTCAAAATATGGGCGACGTCTTGCAAAGGCTCAAGTCGGACGTAAGTTCGATCGCTCCACGGGAAATTCTGACCTGTAATCATATCGTGCACGTTAAATTGCTCACCAGGGGCTAGGCCAATGGCCCCCATATCGAGTTCCACCATCGTTTCCTGAGCATGGAAAGAATCGAGATTGACGATAATCAAGATGGCGTCCCCAGTGACAGGATCGATCTTGGTATAGGCAATGATCTGATCATTGGCAGTGTGGTGGAAATGGATCTGACGCAGTTGTTGGAGAGCGGGGTGAGCACGCCTGATCTCATTGAGAGTCGTGATATACGGTTCGAGGGAATCACCCGATTCGACGGCAGCCTCAAAATCGCGGGGTCGCAATTGATATTTCTCGCTATCGAGATATTCTTCACTGCCCTCGTTAGCTGCTTGAGACTCATAGAGCTCATAGCCGGAATAGACACCCCATAGTGGAGAGAGAGTTGCCGCCAACGTAGCGCGGATGGCGAAGATGGCCCGCCCGCCGTACTGCAAAGAGGCGTGCAGAATATCAGGAGTGTTGACAAAGAGATTCGGGCGTGAGCAGTCGGCCATTGTAGCAATTTCGTGGGCGAAATCGATGAGCTCAGACTTAGACGTCTTCCACGTGAAGTAAGTATAGGACTGCGAGAATCCTACCTTGGCTAAACCGTAGAGTTTGGCCGGTCGCGTAAAAGCCTCAGCTAGGAAGATCACCTCAGGATTGGTGGCACGTACTTCAGTAATCAGCCATTGCCAGAAATTAGCAGGCTTAGTATGAGGGTTGTCTACTCTGAAGGTCTTAACCCCAAGACTGATCCAGTATTGCACCACACGTAGGATCTCAGCATAAATATCGCCTTGGTTATTGTCGAAATTCAGCGGATAGATATCCTGATATTTCTTTGGTGGGTTCTCCGCAAAGGCGATAGTGCCATCGGGAAGGGTCGTAAAGAAATCTGGGTGGCTGTGTGCCCACGGGTGATCCGGAGCCGCCTGCAAGGCGAGGTCCAGCGCTACTTCCAAGCCTAGTTTCTCGGCGTGGGAGATAAGTTTCTTGAAATCTTTAGCATCACCTAGTTCTGGGTGGAAGGCGTCGTGACCGCCTGCGGCGGAGCCGATGGCCCATGGGGAGCCTACATCATTAGCTTCTGCGACAAGAGAATTATTTTTCCCTTTGCGATTGATTTCGCCAATGGGATGAATGGGCGGGAAATAAACGGTATCAAAGCCCATTCGAGCTACGCGGTCGAGTGCCTGGGCCGTGGTGGCAAAGGTTCCGTGAACCGGTTTTCCATTGGAGTCGACTCCGCCGGTGGACCGTGGGAATAGTTCATACCATGAATTCACCAGAGCTTCGCGGCGTTCAACTAATACCTTGTGTAAGGGAGAGGATGTAAGAAGTTCCCGTATCGGGAATTCGTGCAGGATCTCCAGAACCTCATGAGACAGGCTGGGAGCTACGCGCACCCTCAAGGATTCGGTCTCATCACGTAGCTCTTTGGCTACTGCGAGTAACGCCATTTTGTGGCTCTTTTTGCGTACCTTTTGAGCAGCCCGCTCGAATAGAAGTGCTCCGGTTTCGAAGTCATTGCGAAGCTCTTCGGCCTTTTGTCCAGCCTCGATCTTTTTGGTAATCGCGTTGCGCCAGGTACTCATGGGATCGCTCCAGGCCTCAACTTTGAAGGACCACTGACCTGGAGTATCAGGAATGAAAAAGGCGTGGACGAGGTCAGGGTTATTCGCCTCAGGGCGCATACTAAATCGAACGCGATTCGCTGCCAGCCGGGAATCCGCGGGGCCTTGAACTACGAGAGTGCCGACGATAGCATCATGCCCTTCACGCCAGACGAGGGCACTAACTGGAACCAGCTCACCCACGACTGCTTTCGAGGGATGTTCCCGGGCGGAAAGTACGGGGCGAATATCTTCGATCGCAAGTCGTCCTGTCACGATTGTCTCCATTATGAGTAGGGTGCCAATTGGCATAGCTAAGAAAAAGGCAGCACCGCAGTGCGCTTATTATCCAATCTAGTCATGTGACGGAGATAAGGAAGAGCAATTCACTGTGACATTTATTTGATGTGTCGTTAAGAAGTTGGTGTCACTTCACTCCTGGATGGTGAAGATAAGGAAGAATAGGATATATGACTCATATCCTCGATCTGCGCGATATAAGCCTTATCAGGCAGTCCAAGCCCATTATTAAAGATCTCAGCTGGAAGGTCAGCCCTGGTCAACGATGGGTTATTCTAGGCCCGAATGGAGCCGGTAAAACTACACTGCTCCGTATCGCTGGAGCGGAGGAATTCCCTACCCGAGGGAGTGTGCGGATTCTCGACGAGCAGGTAGGTCGGACGGATATGCGTGATCTGCGCAGCATGATCGGCTTTAGTTCGCCGAGCCTTGCGACTCGTATCCCACATGATGAGAACGTAATCGATCTTGTGGTGTCCGCAGGATATGCAATCGTGGGGCGATGGCGCGAAGAATACGATGAGCATGATATTGCCCGCGCTCAAGCTCTTCTGGAACGCATGGGTGCAGGTCACCTCGCAGATCGGCGGTTTGGCTATTTAAGCGAAGGTGAACGCAAACGCGTGCTTATTGCGCGCGCGCTCATGACTGACCCAGAATTGCTCCTACTCGATGAGCCAACCGCAGGTCTAGATCTTGGCGGGCGCGAGGATCTAATGGGATACTTAGGTGCTATCGCCCGCGATGAAGATGCCCCGGTCTTGGTCATGATCACCCACCATGTGGAAGAAATTCCAGCAGGATTCAGTCACGCATTACTTCTTGACCAGGGACAGATTGTCACTCAGGGGCCGATTGCTGATGTAGTGACAAGTGAAAACCTCAGCAAGCTCTACGACCAGCCGCTGGTTGTTGACGAAATTGACGGGCGTTATTTTGCGCGTCGACAAGAATAAAGAAGGAGCGTAATGTCGCCAGCTGTTACCGGATTGGGTAATGCCCGGCTTGCCGTGACCGTCCTGATGATCCGTGACAGTGCCCGCGGCTTAGAAGTCTATATTCAAGAACGCGTATCGTCGATGCCCACTTTTCCTAATGCCACCGTATTCCCCGGTGGCGGTGTGGATGAGCGCGATCTTGAGCAGCATGCCGACAGCCCATTGTGGTCTGGTCCGAGCGCACATACGTGGAGTTCCACATTAGGAATTGAGCCGAATAAAGCCTGCGCCCTCATTATGGCTGCCGGCCGCGAGCTGTTCGAAGAAACTGGAACCCTTCTGGCATCAGATCAACAGGGGGAATTAATTGCCGATGCGCACCCGTACCATCCGCAGCGTATGGCCCTAGAATCGCATAGATTGTCTTTTTCTGAGGTGCTCAAGACTCACCGACTGACACTGCGCTCGGAAGTGCTTTATCCCTATGCTAGGTGGGTGAGTCCAATCAACGCCCGTCACCGGTTCGATATGTTCTCTTTCATCGTTGCTCAACCTCGTGGCCAAGAACCTGATGGTCGTACGCGCGAAGCCGCCTCTACGGGGTGGTTTAGCCCCGAGCTGGTGCTCAGAGGTTGGCATGAGGGCCTGCTGCAATTGGTGATACCTACATGGGCTCACTTAAAATTTCTCAGCGCTTTTTCCTCTGTGGACGAAGTTCTCACCAACATTAAAGGACGCGAGATTACTCCTGTGGTGGGGGATCCATATCACGATCCGCGCTTTGAAAAATTCTACTCCCACACTCCACCCCAGAGATTTCAACTATGAGTTTCAGTGCCGACGAGGTCGATTATCTCATAGCTCAGCACGATGAGATTGCGGCGGTAGCGCCGAGATTAACGTGGGATAAGAAAAATGCGCTTCGCAATGCCACAGTGATGCGCTCTCTATTTCCTGAGCATTCCCGGGCCGTGATGGAGTTGCTGTCGGCGCGCTTAGCCGCCAAAACGAAACTCCCAGAGTCGTGGCTTATGTGCACCGAATCAGCGCAGCAGGCTACTCCTGCAGAGGTTGCTTTGCAGCGTGCTCACAGATTGTCCCTCTATGGGGGAGTAGTCCATGATATAACGTGTTCAATCGGAACCGAGGGGCTAGCTGTGTCCCACTATGGATTAACATATTGCGGTTCTGATCTTGACCGAATTCGCCTCAAGATGGCGAGGCATAACCTCGGTGACCGTGCCCTCATTCACCAAGCAGATGCACTCCAACCCGCGGTTCGTCGAGGCGATATCATCATTGCGGACCCAGCGAGACGGCAAGGGGGGCGTCGACTCCTCAAGCCAGAAGATCTGCTGCCTCCACTGCCGGATCTCATCAAGTCCTATGCGGGAAGAGAGCTGGCAATTAAATGCGCTCCTGGCCTAGACTATCGATTTTGGCCAGGCTTGGTGAGCGTTAGCAGTGTTGACGGTGGGGTAAAAGAGGTGTGCCTATACAGCGAAGGCCTGAGCGGAGGATCAAAGCGCGAGGCGCTCGTTATCGTCAAAGGTAAAGTGGACCGACTCAACGACGATCTGCCACAGGACTGTCAGGTTAAAGAACCCGGACGTTTTATAATCGACCCTGACGGCGCTGTGGTGCGGGCCGGCTTAGTCCGCCACTATGCCGTCCGAGAAAAACTGTGGATGCTTGACGAGCGTATTGCTTTTCTCAGTGGCGATGCCATTCCACCAGGACATAGCGGATTTGAATTTCTGGAAGCGGTGTCGCTAAAAAAACTGCGCAAGGCAATGGATTACTACCAGGCGGGTAGTGTGGAGATTCTCATCCGCGGTGTGGAGAAAGACCCCGACCAGCTACGCCGGAGTTTGAAATTACGCGGAAAAAATCACCTAACCCTAGTACTTGCTCGAATCGGTGACGATCATATTGGTTTTATCTGCGGTCCGAGGCAATGGGGAGGAAGTCACCCGAATTACATGGCTGTTACGACAGCTTGATTAAACAGCTAGAAGTATTCGCAGTTTACCGATTCCTATTGGGGCAGTAGTGTGGGTGGGGCGTGATATTTTTCTCAAATTTGGCGCTAGCGTAGTTAGCCAACGATAGAAAACGGCAATAGAAAGGGCGATAGATGCCAGCAATCGTAGTATTGGTAAAAAACGTTCCTGATACCTGGTCGGCGAAATCTCTCAAGCAGGATTACACCCTTGATCGGGAAAGCGTTGACAATGTGCTCGATGAAGTTAATGAATATGCAGTGGAGCAGGCGCTACAGTTGCGGGATTCCTTAGACAACAGCGAGGTCGTGGCGCTTTCCGTGGCGCCAAATAACGGCCAAGAAGCTCTGCGAAAGGCCTTAGCTATGGGCGCAGATCGAGCTATTCAGGTAGCTGATGAGGCTCTCGCCGGCTCCGATATCATGGGCACCGCATGGGTAATTACAAATGCTCTCAATCTCGTTGATGATATTGCCCTCATTATCGCCGGACAAGCTTCCTCAGATGGCGCCATGGGAGCGCTGCCCGGCATACTAGCCGAATACCGCAGTTGCCCAGCGCTGACAAGTTGCACCGAAGTGAAGCTATCAGGTGCTACGGTTACTGCTACGCGCCAAACCCATTCCGGAATCTGGGAGGTCGAAGCGCAAATACCAGCGGTAATTTCGGTGACTGATCAGGCAGACAAGCCCAGGTTCCCAAATTTTAAGGGCATCATGGCCGCTAAGAAAGCAGAAATCCCCGTGTATAGCCTGGAGGATATTGGGGTGGCTGCCGAGCAGGTTGGTTTAGCCCATGCTGCTACGCGTATCACTCATGCAGTCTCACGCGGGGTGCGTGGTCGAGGAGAGACAATCTACGGCGATGCCGATACCCAAGCCGAGGCGGTAGTGGAATTCCTTGCCGCTAGGAATCTACTTACACGGAATTAAAGGAGCAAAGCTATGTCTCAAGCCTATATTCTCGTCGATTATGCTGGCGATACTCTTGCGCCCTCGACTATCGAGCTCTTGCATGCTGCTCGCGTCCTAGGATCTGTTACGGCTGTGGTGGTTGGTGAGCCCGGGAGTCATCTTCGCTTTGTCGAGGACTTAAAGGCACACGGCGCTGATACCATTATCGGGGCTGAGGTGGCCGATTATTCGCGTCGAACCATTATTCCTGAAGTTGATGCCCTAAGTATGCTTGCGGCTGGAAATCCTGGACCCATCGTAGTCAGCGCCGGCATTGAGGGCAATGAAATCGCTGGCAGGCTCGCTGCTCGACTCGCCTCGGGGGTGCTTTGCGATGTAGTAGCCATCAACTCCGATCGCAGCGCCACCATGAGCATCTTTGGAGACTCTATTGAAGTCAATGCAGTCGTAGGAGGTACCAGCCCAATTTATACGCTGCGCCAGGGTGCCGTTGATTCTCGCCAAGAGATTAGTGCAGGGGCTGGGGCTGTCAGCAGCTTCGCGCTTCCTTCTCACGGCGCTAAGGATTGCACTATTACGTCCTTTAGCCCAGTCGAGGCTGGCGAACGGCCGGATCTGAGTCAAGCAAAGGTAGTCATTTGTGCTGGCCGCGGAATTGACTCGGCCGAGAATTTCCACGAGCTCGCCGAACCTTTGGCCGATCTATTCGAAGGGGCGGTGGGTGCAACCCGCGATGTGGTTGACCTCGATTGGTATCCCGGGCAATACCAGGTGGGGCAGACAGGCGTGACTGTCAGCCCTGATCTCTACATTGGTCTCGGTATCTCTGGAGCCATCCAGCATACATCCGGAATGCAGACCTCGCGGACGGTCATCGTGATCAATAACGACGAGGACGCACCGTTTTTCCACATAGCGGATCTAGGTATAGTGGGTGACCTCCATGAGGTCGTGCCACTAGTGATTGAGAAGATCAAGGCTCGTCGTAGCTAAATAGGCCGCTAAATAGGCTGCGCTGCAATTAGGAGGGAGAAGCCTTGGTATACCTTGACCATGCCGCCACAACACCGATGCGCGCGGTCACCAAAAGTGCATGGCTGGAGGCGAGCACCTACCTGAATCCAGCCGGCCAGTATGGGGCAGGGCGACAGGCTCGAAGTGTGCTCGACGATGCCCGCGAACTCGTAGCCAGTCTCTTAGGTGCAGAACCCATTGAGGTTGTTTTCACAGCTAGCGGCACCGAAGCAGACAATCTCGCGATTCAAGGCTACTACGAGGCGCGGGGTGCCACCCACCCTCGAGTGATTAGTTCCGACATAGAGCACGCTGCTGTTTATGATACCGTACGCCATCTCGAGGCAAGCAGAGGAGCACACCTCGAGCTACTCCCAGCCGACCGTAGCGGCTTTATCCATGATGCCCACGACGCTCTCGACCAACCCGCGGCGGTGGCTAGTTTCATGTGGGCCAATAATGAAACTGGCGCGATACAACCAATATCGAGCCTCATTGCCGGAGCTGCCGCTACTGGTACCCCGGTCCATATTGATGCTGTCCAGGTGGCAGGCAAAATCCCCATCGATTTCGCGGCGCTGGGGGCTAGTTCGCTGGCTGTGTCCGGACACAAATTCGGTGGGCCCCGAGGTGTCGGAGTGCTGTTAGTGAAACGCAACCCCGCTCCACGTCCACTTTTCCATGGAGGGGGTCAAGAGCGAGGGCTACGGTCAGGGACCGTGGACGTTGCTGGAGCGTGGGCTCTTGCACGCGCGCTGGAGGAGGCAGTCGCGGACATCGACGCAGAAAATAGGCGCTTGGAACGGTTGAAGGAGAAAGTGCTTCGCACAGTTTCCGACACCGTTGATGACGTGCTGATCAATACTCCGGAGCTCTCCTTATCGAGCCATATAAATTTCTCTTTTCCCGGCTGTGAGGGGGATAGCCTCATCATGCTTCTCGACGCGATGAATATCGCTGCTTCAACCGGGTCCGCCTGTGCCAACGGAGTTAACCGTGCTTCGCGGGTGCTGCTGGCCCAGGGCCTCGATGACGCTACAGCGAGGGGAACCCTACGCATTACCTTGGGCTATACCACCACCGAGGATGACGTCGATACGCTTTTAGCGGCGCTGCCTAAGGTAGTCGAACGAGCGCGAGCCGCTGGAATGGCGTCCACGTAGAAAAACTGCCTGCTCTGTAAGCAGGCAGTTTCTTTATTCGAAAGGAAGTTGGTTGAGGTCAGCTTCAGTCAGGGTTGATCTAGTCTCGCTCGGGGCCAGATTCTCGTCGCTGTCTGTATTGCTGTCTTCGTCGGTTGCGCGCATCCGGAATGCGTGGGGTAATACCTCCTCGTTGTCGATGCCGAACCCTTTAGCGTAGGTGGGCCAGGAATCCTCCATATCACGGACCCAGTAGGACCAGGTGTGGACGCCTGTATTGCGGAAATTATAGGTCGCCGGGATCCCCAGGTGATCTAGTTTCGCTTTAAGATCATGAGTGCATGAATTGGTTGCAGCCTCGATCACTCCACCGGATACCGTCACTTCGGCAGACCCTCCCAAGGCTTCCGTGCTTTGCTCCGGGGTACTTGTCTTGGAATTAACAAAAGAGCTAAATACCTCGCTTGCGGAAACTAGGCCCGAACCATTGGAGATATAGATCGTTTTATCGCGAAGTCCAGGAGCTTGGATCAAAGCATCATGGGCCTTGTTGCGCTCGGATCCCAAAGGGCCCCATATTGACGCTGGGCTCTCCCCGTCGCGGTTCACGGTGAATTGAGCCCATAGGGCTGGTAGCGGCTTCGATGTAGCAGCGCAGCCAGAATATGAACCGACTACATCATAGAAATCGGGATTGCGCTCGGCTAGTAGTAGCGACGAGGTCGCAGACATACTCATACCTACGATGCCCCGGCGCTGACTGTCAGCCTCCAGTTCTGCCTCTAAAGGGCCAGGTAATTCTTTAGTAAGGAAGGTCTCCCAGCGCTGCGGCCCCTTGAGATAGGTATCGCCTTGGGGTTCCTTCAGCCAATCCACATAATAGGAAAAGGCACCACGCATCGGGATGACCACATTGATATTCTTTTTCCAGTAAAAATCGAGCGCTTGAGTATTACTTACCCACGTCACACGTTGCTCACCGCCACCGGCACCATTGAGCAAATAGAGAATCGGTCGATTGGGGTCTTTAGCCTTAATAACCACCAACGGAATACTACGATTATTCATAGACGGTGAGGTCGCCTGAATCTCCACAATTCGATCATCACCGTGGCGCTGGTTGAAATAATCAATCCGTTGCCGGAAACGATCATCGTTGAACTCGGCATCAGCGGGGCGATCTTCTGGACGCATCACCGTCAATTGCGATAAAGCCACCGGAACGGCTTCTGCAGGATCTTCTTCTGCGATGGAGAGTTCTGTCTGTGAGGGTGCGGCGATCTCATCCCTGAGGGTCTCCGTACCTAAAACTTCGGCTGACACGAGGTTGTCAGCAGCAGTAAAAGATGAGTCTTCTGCGTGACTGAGAGCTGGATGAGCTACCAAGCTCGCAACTAAAAAACTGATCGCTGTAAGACCTACGGACGATTTACTCATAACGCTCCTTGCGAGAGGGACAACCTGGTTGGAAATCTTAGTGCACTTAGAATAGCAGCCTTTATCTAACTACAATCGTCGCCATTGCTTGCCCGCTATGATCAGTCATGCAGAATCTTACCGCTGGCACAAAATTGCTTAACCCACTCCTCATCCTTATATTGAGCTGGAACCGCACCGCGCAACAGCATCTTTGTCATATGAGGTGCCTGATCACGTAAAGGCAGGGGAGAAGAAGAAGCGAGTAAAATCATATTCCCATAGCGTCGCCCTTTCAGCATCGCAGGATCGGCAATCGCCGCGCGGTAGGGAAAAATCTCTCCCATAGTTTTCAATTCCGATTTAGCTAGACTGAGATCGGAGTGGTCTCCGCAATTTGCGCAGTACAGACCGCTGGAGTCTAGGGAGGCAGCCACCTGATGGAAAAACTCAATAGTTCTAAGAGATGAAGGAGTTTGATCACCGGCGAATACGTCTCGAATGATGATGTCTCGCGAGCGATCGACAAAGGAATCAGTCACAGTACGAGCATCGCCCACTCGAATTTTCAACTGGGGGCTGCGGGGCAGATCAAACCACTCGCGCACCATACGAGCTAAATCTCCATCGATTTCCACCACAGTATTTCGGGACGCCGGATACCGTGCCACCATATACCTTGCCAGCGAACATGCCCCACCTCCTAGGTGCGTCACCCGCAACTTCTGCGGATCCAGGCAGTTCTCCACCCACGGCTCAATTGCAGCCACAATCCACCGCATATACTCATATTCAAGGCGGAGAGGGTCTTGGCTGATATGAGAAGACGGAACCCCGTTGACTAAAACCTCCCAGTCGCCCGGGCTGAAACTGTCTGCTCGCACCTCCACGCTTCCCGAGGACGTAGGATAAATTCCAGCCAGCTCGGACTTATCGGGAGTCTTCTTGTTTAGATGTGATAATCGTTGTTTTCGGCCCACAGTGCTCTAATACTAGAGTAGTAGACTCGCATTATCATCGACGCTCGAAAGAAGAGAGGGGCTTATGAGAGTTCTTGCAGCAATGAGCGGTGGCGTTGATTCCGCCGTCGCCGCCGCCCGCGCAGTACAAGCCGGCCACGAGGTCATCGGCGTTCACCTTGCTCTTTCTCGCGATCCGAAGTCCGTGCGCGAATCCTCCCGCGGATGCTGCTCTCTTGAAGATTCAGCCGATGCGCGCCGGGTATGCGATAAACTCGGTATTCCCTTCTACGTGTGGGACTTCTCTGACCGCTTCAAGACCGAGGTTATCGACGATTTTGTGGACTCCTATGAGCGCGGCGAAACCCCTAACCCCTGCTTAAGATGTAACGAAAAAATCAAATTTGAGGCCCTCCTCGAACGCGGGATTGCGCTAGGATTCGACGCCGTGGTTACCGGACACTACGCTCAGTTGACGCAAGTTGGTGACGGCGGCGATGGATATCTCCGCCGCGGGATCGATCCGCAAAAGGACCAGTCCTATGTTTTAGGTGTACTCGGGGCGAAGGAAATCGCACATTGCATGTTTCCTGTCGGCGATACGATTAAACCCGACATTAGACAAGAGGCAGCAACATTGGGTTTCTCGGTGGCAACCAAGCCGGACTCCTACGATATCTGTTTTATTCCCGACGGAAACACCCAAGCCTTCTTAGGAGCGCGCATCGGCCTCAGGCCAGGGATGATTGTTGACACCGAGGGCCGAGAGCTGCGCAGCCACGACGGGGCATGGAATTATACTATTGGTCAAAGAAAAGGTCTCGATATCAAGGAACCAGCTGCTGATGGTCAACCCCGATATGTCACTGATATTGATGCGGCAACCGGGACAGTGACAGTAGGTGCCAGAAAAGATCTCGAGGTCCGCACTATCACAGCTGATCGCCTCAAATACCTGCATCCTGATATGACTGGTGAATTTGAGGCTGAAGTTCAAGTTCGCGCTCACGGTTCGGTCGTACCGTGCACTGTTGTTATCGATCGCGAACGCGATACCATGACCATCGACCTTCATCATCCTCTTAGCGGTGTGGCGCGCGGGCAAGCGGCTGTCATCTATCGACCCGACCCTGGCGGAGATATTGTCTTGGGCTCCGGCACAATTTCTGGGACGAAGAACTAATGGATGCTTTTGCACGCGGCGAGTTCCCAGGAACAGACCTTGAAAGTGCTGCCGATATAATCTCCAGCGAAACGGGGAGCCTGCGAGCGATTCCACGGCTCGTGCAACGAGGCCTTGGTGCTGATCTGGTTGGACACACCATGGCCGTCATCGAAGAACTGCCTGTCGATATCGGACCCCGCTCATGGCGGCTTAGTGCCCGGCCGCAGCAGATCAGTAGGCGCCTATTCGATATGAGGGAAAGGGATCTGGACCAATTAGTGGAATTCTGGGGTCGAGGGGATATCCACTGTCACGTCATGGGCCCATGGTCACTGGCGAGCAGGATAGAGCTGCCTCGGGGACATCGCGCCATTACCGATCGCGGAGCAGTGGAGGAGATTTTTACGCTCTTCGCCGCTGGGGTGCAGCAGCATATACTCGACCTAAAGAAACGCTTTGGAAAACGGGTAACGCTCGCCATTTATGAGCCGGACGTGAAGGACCTCATGCGCGGAACGCTTCCAGGAACGAGTGACTTTGATCGAATCCCAGCGATGAACATGGAGGACCTCGCGCCTCGGTTGGCGCACTGTGTTTCTGTGCTGCCCAACGATAATACGTGGCTATACCTGCGCTCTCGCGAAGACTTTCAGATTGTCCAGCACGCTCAGTTTCCCGGGCTCATGGCTGATATCGATTCACTATGTACCGCTGAGATCCTCGATGCCTGCGGCGAAGCAGTTGCCTCAGGCATGCCGCTAGCGCTTGGCGCCGTCAACCCAAAAAAGCCATATGAGTCAGAAACAGATTTAGCCCAGCGAGTCATCCGGCTTGCAGATGAGTGGGCCATTGATCGCTGCCTGCTGCTCGAACGCCTCTCGATTACCCACACCGGCGACCTGAGTGAGGGTAGTCAGCTGGATGCCGCGCACACCCTCGAACGAGTGCGAAAGGTAGCGCAGATTTTAGAATATGCTGGCAGTGACCTCTAATAGCTTCCTTATGTGTGTGCTCTGCGCACCTGCACGGGCCACGAGGTATTGACTTCGTCTGCATCCTTGCCCTCACCTTGGAGATAGCGCGCGAGAGAACTTTGAATCTCGTGATATCCCACAGCTTGGAACTCCATCAATTCTTCCATGGATCGATCGGAGATATCGGTCTTGAACGTGTGCTTTGCTTGTTTCCACGCAATACGAGCAGCCGCTAGAGCGTCTGCGGTGGCTTCGTGAGCATTATCAATTTTGACCCCATAAAATTCACAAAGATCTGTCAAAGTCCGGCGGCCCTTACGGTAGCGATCTAAGGTTTTGTCGATCACATAGGGATCAAAAACGGGACCATTGATGAGAAAACTCGGGTCGAGGTGGTGCAAGACGGAGAGATCATAGGCGGCATTAAAAACAATAAGTGTATATCCCTGCTCCCAGCCCTTAGTGATCGTGGCAATAGTCTCATTGAGTACGTCATTGTGGGGGCGGCCGTGGGTACGCGCATAGTCGGTAGAGATTCCGTGCACGTTGGTTGCTTCCTCCGGTATGTCCACTCCTGGGTCCGCCAACATCTCATACGGGTGGGCGCCATCGGTATCGATGGTGATGAGCGCAGACGTTACTATTCGCGCCTCGAAGGGCTGCGCAGACGTGGTCTCGAGATCAAAGCTGATGACTTTTTGCGGGTCGAAGGGGTGAAGAAGCGCGTCCATAAAGATACCTTCCAGGGGAGGATGAGGGGGAGACCTTCATCAAAGTCGATGAGCCACCCAGGTTTTGTCCCTATCAGTGTAGATCACAGTCGCGACACCAAAGCTGTGAGGTGGATGACGAAAGTACGGAATTATTACTACACTCTAAGGCTATGACAAGTGAGACGAGTAAAGAGTCGGACTACAGCGATATCTATCAGCAGTGGCAAAAATTGGCGGCCACGATCACCGATCACCGGGATCTCTACTATCAAGGCTCTCCGAAGATAAGTGATCAAGAATTCGACCGACTTTTTCAAGAATTACTCGCCCTGGAAGAAGCGCATCCGCAGTTAAAAACGCCGGATAGCCCTAGTGCTCAAGTTGGTTCACCAGTAAAAGAATCTAGCTTTGAAAACGTTGAGCATCTGGAGAAGATGACTAGCTTGGACAATGTCTTCAACGCTGAGGAACTCGACGAGTGGCTTAAGAAAACCCCAGCTGATGACTATATTACCGAACTGAAAATCGATGGGCTATCGCTTGCGCTCGTCTACCGCCGTGGTGTTCTAGAACGCGCAGCTACGAGAGGGGACGGGCGCGTGGGAGAAGACGTGACAGAGAACGCCAAGGTCATCGAAGATATCCCGCACCGACTCCACGAGCACCCCGAGTTCCCCATTCCAGACGTTGTGGAAGTGCGCGGCGAAGTCTTTATCGCTGTTGAGGATTTCGGGCTCGTTAACGAACAACGGCAAAAGGATGGTGGTAAGCCATTCGCCAATCCTCGTAATGCGGCCGCTGGATCGCTGCGTCAGAAGGACGTTGAGGCCGTGAAGCGCCGCAGACTGAGGCTCCTTTGCCACGGCATTGGCTACAGCGAGGGTTTTGAGCCTGTTACACAGTCAGCAGCCTACGAAGCCCTCGATGCTTGGGGATTACCAGTGTCCAAATACTCACAAGTGGTTACCAGTTCGGCGGAAGTGCACCAACGGGTGAGCTACTGGGAAAAACACCGAGGTGATGCACTTCATGAGATGGATGGCCTTGTCATCAAGGTGAATTCACGCGCTCAACAGGCCCAACTGGGAGCAACCTCTAGAGCGCCACGCTGGGCCATCGCCTACAAATACCCTCCAGAAGAAGTTACAACTAAGCTCCTTGACATAAGGGCCTCAGTGGGACGTACCGGCCGAGTTACACCTTTTGCCATTATGGAACCAGTTTTCGTGGCCGGATCGACGGTTTCTATGGCCACATTGCACAACCAGACGGAGGTTAAGCGCAAAGGCGTTCTGATCGGTGATACCGTAGTCGTGCGTAAAGCAGGAGAGATCATTCCAGAAGTCTTAGGCCCAGTGGTGGAGGACCGTGACGGAAGTGAATACGACTTCGTTTTTCCCACGTATTGTCCGAGTTGCGGTACAGTCCTCGCGCCGCAAAAAGAAGACGACGCCGATTGGCGCTGCCCCAATACTCGTTCATGCCCTGCACAGCTGTCAGCCCGCCTGAGTTATATAGGTGGACGCGGAGCCTTTGATATCGAAGCGCTAGGTGAAAAGGGTGCCCAGGATCTCATAGCCTCCAAAGTTCTCAACGATGAGGCCGGGCTTTTCGATTTAACTGCTGAGGATCTCGAACGAACGGGCGTCTATACCACCAAGAAGGGAACTATCAACGCTAGTGCCCGGAAACTGCTCAAGAATCTTGAGAGCGCCAAGCATACCGAATTGTGGAGGGTCATCGTGGCCCTGTCAATTCGTCACGTGGGACCGATCGCGGCGCGCGCGATAGCGAATAGGTATCGCAGCATGGCTGCCGCCCGTGCCGCGGATATCGAGGACCTTGCCGAAACCCCAGGCGTAGGAACCATTATTGCGCAGAGCTTTAAGGAATGGTTCGAGGTTGATTGGCACCAGGATATCGTCGACAGATGGGCCGCTAGCGGGGTTACCATGGAAGAGAATGCTCGCGAGGAGCTGCCACAAACGCTAGCTGGTTTAACCGTCGTGGTAACGGGCACCTTGGAGGGGTATACCCGTGATTCCGTGAAGGAGGCGATTATTGCTCGTGGTGGCAAAGCCAGTGGCTCTGTATCTAGAAAGACTGATTACGTTGTCGTGGGGGCCAACGCAGGGTCTAAGGAAACGAAGGCTCGCGACTTAGGTTTACGGATTCTCAACGAAGAGGAGTTCCGTGAGCTCATTGAAACTGGGAACATCGGAAATGCTGCGGGCACTGCTGACTAGGCATCGAAGCTAAAGTATGCCCGTGGTCAGCTCGGGCCGCGGGCATGCTTCGTGGTTCTTCTAGTCTTGAAGCATCCTGGATAGGATCGTGCCAAAATTACCCATATGTTCTACCTCTCCCGGTAAATAATCGGGTCCGCCTACTCTGCCGATGATAAGGACGAGTCCAGAGTGGCCTAGGGGTGCCGCTGCGAGAGAAGAGTCGAGCAAGGACCACGACTCCGGAATCCAGGCTTCTTCTTCAGGGTTGAGAATGCGCGCCTTGGGAATATTAAGCTGCGAAGGTGCGGAGCCATCGTCGCCGGGTGCGGCATCGGATGCGGTCACTCGGCTCACAGGACTGCCATCTTGGAGGAGGATGGCCCAACTCGAGGTGATGGCCTGGGGGATCCGATCCACGAGGGCGGCAATAGTGTCAGAGTGAGAGGACGCACCTGCCACGGCTGCGAGCATGGCAATTTGACCGCGTCGATCGACAGTTCCGGAAAAAGGCCGAATGGAGTCTACTTCGACGCCTGGGACCGAGGTGGCAGCCGAAATGAGGGTATCGGCCATGGCATGACCAGGCAGATGGACTACCATATCATCCATGGCGGTACCATCGGGGAGTGTTTCTATGACATCGACCGATTTGATATTGCCATCGATTAATCCAATAGCCTCTGCGAGTAGTCCCAGGCTACCGGGAGTATCGGGAAGCAAGACGCGGATTAAGTACTTCACCGAGTATCACAGCCTTTCTTAGAGTACTGACCTTTACTTCTCATGAAGGATCCATGACTGAGGGCTAACGAAAGGCCAGACTTCCTATCTTAGACTCTCGGGGCTCCTATGCTCCGTAGCGCTCCAGCGCGTTTCGGCAATTACCAGCCACCACGATTGGGGCAACCCCTTGAACTCCTCTGGACCCTCTAGACCCTCTAGATCTCAGAAACGCGCCTAGTTGCAAAACTATGATGCACCCACCTGATAGCGCGGTGCTCATTGTGTCTCCATGGCGGCTCATGACGCTTAGGTGTGACGATCGCTGGGCATCCGCGTTACCGCGCGAGTGAGGAGCGAAGATTTGGCATGGAATAGCTCCACGTTCGATAGGTGCCCTAAGATGGTGGTTACACCTATATGTTCACCATCCAAATCGAGGTAGTGAACATCGAATTGACTGCAGTAAGGATACGACTAACAGTGCCTGATATTTCGCGCAATGAAGTTGCTCACCTGGCTAAGCTCGCCCGCTTGGCTCTAACAGATGAAGAATTGGATCGGTTTGCAGAGCAGATCGACAGTATCGTGGCTAATGTTTCCGCGGTTCAAAAGGTCTCGGTTGAGGGAGTTGAGCCGATGAGTCATCCGCACTCAATTCCAACGCGGATGCGGGAGGACAGAGTAGAGCCCACATTAACCGCGGAGCAAGCTCTGGACCAGGCGCCCAAGGTTGCCGAGCAGCGTTTCGTCGTACCTCAGATTTTGGGAGAGTAAACTAGCATGACCAGTAAATATATATGGAATTCTGAATCTGCCCCAGAGCTCGTTAAGCTCTCGGCGGCAGAGCTAGCAGAGAAAATTCACTCCCGCGAAGTCTCCTCGGTAGAGGTGACCCAAGCTCATCTTGATCGTATTGCTGACATTGATGACGACATCCACGCTTTCCTTCATATTGGAGCTCAGCAAGCTCTTGAGGCGGCGGAAAAAGTTGATGAAGCTCTCGACCGCGGGGAGCAACCCGCCTCTGCACTAGCAGGTGTGCCATTGGCACTTAAGGATGTATTTACCACCACTGACGCTCCTACGACCTGCGCTTCAAAGATACTTGAAGGGTATATATCGCCGTACGATGCCACGGTAACGTCTAAGATTCGAGCAGCTGGAATCCCAATTTTAGGTAAAACAAATATGGACGAATTTGCCATGGGCTCGTCCACGGAAAATTCCGCCTACGGTCCTACCCATAATCCGTGGGATTTGGAGCGCACTGCCGGTGGCTCCGGAGGTGGCTCAGCTGCTGCCTTAGCGTCTGGTGAGGCTCCTTTGGCTATTGGAACTGATACAGGTGGATCAATTAGGCAGCCCGCAGCTTTGACCAGCACAGTAGGCGTGAAACCAACCTATGGTACGGTCTCGCGTTATGGTCTAGTGGCATGCGCATCGTCTCTGGATCAGGGCGGCCCGACCGCGCGCACGGTACTGGACACAGCTCTTCTCCATGAGATTATTGCAGTTTATGACCGATTTGATGCGACAAGCGTGAACCGCTCTGTTGCGCCTGTTGTTGAGGCTGCACGACGGGGTCAGAGTGGCGACTTAACCGGCGTGCGGCTTGGTGTGGTCAAGCAATTCGACCGGGAAGGCTACCAAGATGGTGTATTGCAGCAATTCCACCGGTCTGTGGAGCAGCTACAATCCCAAGGTGCTGATATCGTGGAGGTCGATTGCCCCCATTTCGATGATGCACTCGCAGCCTACTACCTCATTCTGCCGTGTGAAGTGTCCTCGAACCTTGCCCGCTTTGATGGCATGCGCTATGGCTTGAGAGCCGGTGATGACGGGCAACGCTCCGCGGAAGAGGTGATGTCTCTAACGCGTGCCGAAGGCTTCGGGCCCGAAGTCAAGAGGCGCATCATTCTTGGAACTTATGCACTCTCAGTAGGTTATTACGATGCCTATTACCTGCAGGCGCAGCGTGTGCGAACGCTCATCGCCCAAGATTTCGCGCGCGCTTTTGAGCAGTGCGACGTGCTGATTTCCCCCACCACGCCTACCACCGCCTTCAAACTGGGGGAGAAGGTCTCCGATCCAATGGCAATGTACAACTTTGATTTGTGCACCCTGCCTCTAAATCTTGCTGGTTTGTGTGGCATGTCGGTCCCAGCAGGATTGGCCACCGATACCCAGCTGCCGGTGGGCTTGCAGTTGATGGCCCCCGCTTTTGCTGATGACCGTCTTTACCATGTCGGAGCGGCATTCGAACAAGGTCGTTCCTGATAGGGGGACTGGCAATTAAAAGCCCGCCGGATTTTACCGGCGGGCTTTTAATTGCCAAAACACACTGCTAAACTAATTACTAGCACTTCGAAGTGAGCTGATGGGAATTTTCCCATGGGAACACCCAGTGAGATTCTGGGGACTGACGCGCAGCGGTGAGCGGGGACTTCCTACTCTCGAGTTATTTATAGCAACCACTGGCCAATTCCATGGCTGGGAAGGTGAGAGGGTAATGAGGGTTGATCCGCGAAGTCCGAAGACCGATCAGCTCGTGACCGTTAGTAATCGCCTCGCGTTCTAGGTAGATGCTGATACTACGAGGATCTTTCCGGCATAGCAGGTCCGTTATAGTGCCTTAGGTTCGATCAGCCCTCCGTCAAAAGGGCCGGTACACCTATCGCCATAATGCTCCTAAGTGCACGCGCCACGCAGAACCGTGGGGCAGTAGCAGAAAAGTGAGTCAGTCGATCGTATTGAGGTCACTGTCAGCCGGAAAAGTTTTGTCAGGCTTCCTCCGGGACCAAACGATCGACAGGCGCTTGTGATGCGCGGAAAATGCTGCCTCCTCCCTGCTGACGCACCTTTTGATGAAACAGGAAATAGGTTATCGTCGTCGCACCTTTTTTGAGGAAAGCCTCGACGCTGAGGGAATATGATCTCGAAGTTTTTCCCACCCCTTTTAGCTTCGAGTAATTTTATTTCGGTGCCGAACATGGACTCAAATAGTCTCAAGATTCATCTTGGGGGCTGAGCTTAAAAAAGGTCCAACCTATTTCCTGTTTCACCCATGCCTTAATTTAGTGATTTTAGTTTGTTATTTGATATGCATTTAGCGGATAAAATGGCATCGCCAATGAAACGGTTGGCTGTCAGAGCTTTCGCTGCGCAGTCCACAAACCAGAGGGTATCGGGGGTTCTGTAGGAGACGGGGAATGAGTCAGTCGGCGTGTGAAACCCGGGGAATAAGCCAGATGTGTCGGCAATCGTAATAACTGCTGCTCGTACAGTTAAGAAGCGTATTAGGGGAGAGCTTGCTTAGGCGATTTATCACAATCAATGGTGGTAGTGGATACCGGGAAAAACGGGGGTAAAGAGATTAGTCTTTTTTATTGTTTAGATAACATTTTCACCTTTCAGTTACGTTACGTCAGGTATATGAGCTACCATTACCGCTGAGCTTTCATTAGAAAGCTAGCGTTAGTAACAAGTATCTAGACAAGCTGCTTTGCTACCGCTTTTTTTTGGAATAATAGAGGTTCGTTAGTGCTAAAGTTTCGGTGGCTCACACCCGTTCTCTTTCTCACCTTGCTGGGTTTTACAGCGGTGAGTTTTGTGCTTTCCTTAACCTTTGGTGCGGTTGAATATCCCGCAGCAGATGTTCGAAACGTAGTGATGGCCCACCTCGCAGGTGGAATAGGAGATGACCCAGCACTTGATGCGGTTGTGTGGGAGCTTCGCGCCCCTCGAGGCCTGCTAGCTATCATCGTGGGCGCCGGTTTGGCGCTAGCAGGTGTGGCCATGCAGACTCTGGTGCGCAATCCTCTCGCAGATCCCTATCTTCTTGGCGTTTCCTCTGGCGCTTCAGTGGGAGCAACTGCGGTTATCACATGGGGAATATTCTCTTCCTTCGGTCTCTACTCGCTCTCGGTGGGTGCTCTGATTGGCGCCCTCGTTGCTACCGTCAGCGTATACACCATCACTCTAGCCCAAGGAGGTCTGACCCCTTTGCGCCTGATACTTACTGGTGTTGTACTTTCGTCGGCTTTTTCTGCCCTGGCAAGCTTCCTCGTTTTTTGGGGACCAGATCCCCGTGCCGCTCAAGGAGTAATGTTCTGGATGCTAGGCTCAGTCTCAGGCGGACAGTGGGATAAGCTGCTGATTCCGGTCGTAGTCGTTGTTATCAGCTACCTCATCCTCAGCTTATGCGCTAATGATCTCGATGCTTTAGCTTCAGGCCCTGACACCGCTAGTGCTTTGGGGGTAAAGGTGCCACAGCTTAGGCGTTTACTCTTTTTCCTCCAAGCCCTGTTGGTGGGATCGATGGTCGCTGTTGCTGGCGGCATCGGATTCGTTGGCTTGGTTATTCCACACCTTGCCCGAATGGTGGTGGGCTCTCTGCACCGTCGATTGCTACCCATTGCGATGGCGATGGGTGGGCTGTTTCTCCTTTGGGTTGATGTGTTAGCGCGTATCGCCGCCGCTCCACAAGAAATTCCGCTCGGTGTGGTGACCGGTGTGATTGGCGCACCAATATTCCTGATTCTCATGAGTCGCGGTCGCTATACCTTTGGGAGTGCATCATGACCTTACTTGAAGTTAAAAACGTTGCTGCGGGATTTAATCAAAGGTCGGTTGTTCACGATGCTTCCTTTAGGGTGGCGAATGGATCCTTCACAGCACTCGTAGGAGTCAACGGTGCAGGTAAATCGACACTGCTTCGCGCTATTGCGGGCATCACTCCGGTTCTATCTGGCCATGTGCACCTCGACGGACACGATATCCACCGTATGCCGTCAAAAAAGCGAGCCCAAGCTCTCAGTTTCATCGGGCAGGATGAGGTTCCGTTGGGTGATCTCACCGTTCATGAGATGGTAGCTATGGGGCGTATGCCGCATCTAAAGAGCTGGCAAATTGGCGGCAGAAAAGAGCAGACGATTATTGAATCATGTTTAGACATGGTGGATATGGTCGGCCTTGCGGAGCGCCGCTGTGAGCAGCTATCTGGCGGTCAGCGTCGATTAGCTCTGATCGCAAGAGGGCTAGCTCAGCAGGCACCCATGATGATCCTGGATGAGCCGACCAATCACCTTGATGTTCACCACCAGCACCATCTCCTGCAGTTATTGAAGAACTCGGGATTAACCATTCTTGCTACTATTCACGATCTCGATCTTGCGGTTGCATACTGCGATCAAGTTGTGGTGCTCCATGAGGGCGGGATCTTGGTTGCAGGGACTCCTGTCGAGGTACTAAATTCGCAAACCTTAAGACAGGTCTTTGATGTCTCAGCTTTTGTATTCGATTTTGAGACAACAGAACACCCCCATCTAGTTGTGGATTCTCTCTGATAGATTCTGCACCAGTACGACCCAGCTCAGAAGGGCTGGAGAAAGAAAACCTAATGAAAAATATCTGGAATAACAAGAGCATCGGCGCCCTAGTGATTAGCGCCTTCGTTTTAACTGGCTGCGCAAATAATGAGCAGGCCGTTAACCCTGCCACCTCGGGCGCTGCCGACAGCCAAATGACTAAGGCAGCTGAAGGCGAAGGAGTCACTGTTACTAACTGCGGCGAAGAGGTGACCTTCTCGAAGGCCGACAATCTATTCGTCAACGACGGCAATATCATCTCCATCGTCATGTCGGCTGGTGCTCGCGAGAATATCAAATATGTCTCGTCTGTCCAGCGCGATATGGATATCCTCAGGGCCAAATACGGTGAGGAGGTCGATGGCTTAGTTGATGTGGCTGAGCAGTACCCGTCTCTCGAAGAGATCGTATCCAAGCAACCTGATATTTATGTAGCTGGGTGGGGCTACGGCTTCAGTGAGGGTAAAAATATCACTCCAGAGGCACTCAAAGAGCAAGGCATCGACTCGTATTTCCTCACGGAATCATGCCGCCAAGAGGATGGCGACCGCGGTATCGTTGACCCCTGGACCGCTGTGACCACCGATATCAAGAATATCGCCGCCATCACTGGACACAAGGAGAACGCCGATAAGGTCGTTGCCGATATCAACTCCCGCCTGAATAAATTGGAAAACGCCGCGAAGGCTGAGAAGACCCCTGTAGGCTTCCTTTTCGATTCTGGCAGTGACACCATCTTTACCTCTGGCCGGTTCGGTGCTCCGCAAGCCATCCTAGAGGCTGCTGGCTCCGAAAATGCAGCCGCTGATATTGACAACACATGGACCACTGTGAGCTGGGAGCAAATGTCCGCGAAATCCCCAGATTTCTTCGTTTTCGTGGAATATCCAGGACAAGAATTCGATGAGAAGGTGAAGATCCTCAAGGAGCACCCAGTGACCAAGGATCTCCCAGCTGTCAAGGAAAACCGCTTTATCAACCTGCCGTATGCGATGTGGACCTCCGGCCCGCTCAATATCGATGCTGCTGAGCACGTACGGAAGGGCTTGGAAAAATTTGACCTCGTTCCTGCCTCGAACCTGACTCCCAAGCTTGATTTGCCAGATTCTGTTCCTGGTAAGGAGTTCTTCGTCGGCTAGTAGCCGCTGATTTTGCTCTACAGTTAACCGCCTCTGTCTGTGACGAGGCGGTTTTTCACCCCCTACTTTGCTATACCTCAGATTCGGCTAAGCTGTGCTGCAAAGCTAGTACCGGGGAAAGGGTATACAGTTGCCTCAGTTGACGCGCTCTCCAAAAAATACCGTATGGGTTTACCTCCTATCAGCCGCCTTATCCAATTTTGGCAACTCCATTGCTGGGACTGTGTGGCCATGGCTAGTCCTCGTACGCACGGGAGATCCGGCTTCCGCTGCACTGGTGGCCGCTCTCATTGCTATTCCCTCGGTGGTGTTTTCCGTTGTCGGCGGCCAACTCATCGATACCTTTGGCCGGAAACGTATGAGCGTAATCTCCGACACCATTTCTGCTTTAAGCATCGTGAGCGTAATCATCGTTGATCAACTTTTGGGGCTTAATATATGGTGGTTCGTGATTATAGGGATCTTTGGGGCAATCGGCGACGTCCCAGGTTACGCCGCGCGTAGTGCCCTCCTGGGAGATGTCGCTCAAACCTCTCAACGCACCTTGAAGTGGTTAGCGGGTGCTAGTCAGACGGTGGGCGCGATGACCTTTCTTGTTGGTCCAGCACTTGCCGGTGTACTTATTGCAGCGTTCCCTATCACTCAAGTTCTGTGGATTACCGCGTTATGTTCTTTCTTAGCCGCGCTGGTGACGTGGTCGCTGCGTTTGAAACCCAGTCAAGAGGCAGCAGAAACCTCAGACAATCCTCTGCAGGGCTGGCGAGCATGGACCAACCTGTTAAAAAGCGGGCCTATACGATTGCTTGCTATCACCAGTGGTATCTCTCAAATCTTAGTCATGCCTTATATCATTATTGTGGTTCCAGCCCACTTTCAGGCCACCGAGAATCCTCTCGGTATGGGCATGGTGCTTTCGAGTTTCGCTATTGGGATGATGGCCGGCGGTGTTCTAAGTACTACAATCTCTTCCAAAAATAAGTTCTGCCCGTGGAGTATTGCTCTTCTCAGTTACAGCATTGGGTTTTCTATGATGTCAGTCCTACAGTGGGAATGGGTCGTGATCGCGGGGACTGCTATTGCCGGAATTGGCGGCGGATTAATTAATCCTCTGCAAGCGGTCATCATCACCGAGAATGCCGCCGAGCACGTGCGAGGGCGAGCGTTTTCGCTCCTCGGTGCCATTGCCTTATTAACTCAACCCATGGGATTATCAGCCGCAGCATTTTTCCTGGAATTCACGACCATCTATGTTCTTGCCACAGCGGTTGCGGGAATTTGGCTCATTGTTGCTTTATGGGCTGCCGTTTATGGAGCGCGAGTGCTGCACCCGAGCAAAATAGCGTAGTAGGATCGTACCGGTGACTGATATAAGTGAGAAGCAGGCATGGCGGGCGCTGGCAGCCTTGTGTATTGGCTTCTTTATGATTTTACTTGACCAAACAATCGTTGCCGTTGCCACCCCTGAAATCCAAGCCGAACTGGGTGCCACGCTCAATCAAGTGGTGTGGGTATCGAGTATTTATTTACTCTTCTTCGCGGTCCCTATCCTTGTTACCGGACGCTTAGGTGACCGATATGGACAGCGTCGGATGTATATCACGGGTATGTCTATCTTCACGGCAAGCTCGCTGGCTTGTGGACTGGCTCCCTCGATTGACATTCTCATTGTAGCGCGCGCTTTCCAAGGGATCGGGGCGGCTATTATGACACCCCAAACAATGAGTGTGGTTAACCGGATTTTTCCGCGCGATCGACGTGGTGCGGCCCTCGGGGTTTGGGGTGCGGTTGCGGGACTTGCCACTTTGCTTGGCCCAATTCTCGGCGGAGTCTTAGTCAGCAGTGTGGGATGGCAGTGGATTTTTCTGGCGAATATCCCTCTCGGAATTCCTTCGATTATTGCGGTTTATTACTGGGTTCCAAAGCTCCCGCGAACCGCTAAGGCAATAGACACCGTAAGTGTTGTTGTGGCAATAGTCGCTATGTCCTGTTTCATTTTTGCGGTTCAGCAGGGTCCCGAGCTCGGGTGGCCCTGGTGGTTGTGGATCCTTCTCGCCATCGGACTGCTAGGTATCGGGTATTTTATTCGACGTCAGGCTGATGTGGCTGCTCGCGCCGAGGATGCTCTCGTTCCTTTGGAAATTTTCAAGGACAAGAATTTTTCCCTTGCCGCTTTCTCCATATCGACCATGGCTTTTGCGGTTGGGGGTGTGATGCTCCCTATGATGATTTACCTCCAAGACGGGCACCAATTAAGCGCGCAAGATGCGGGTTTTATGCTCATTCCCATGTCCGTTCTAGCGGGCGTTTTGGCTCCTTTTGTCGGCAGGTTATCGGATCGGCTTCATCCACGAATCCTCTCTACTATTGGGTTTAGCTGTATGCTCTGTGCTGCCTGTGCGCTGTTTGTCGTTATGCGCGAAGGATGGAGCTACTGGTGGTTGTTGCTTCCTGTGGTTTTGCTTGGTTTTGGAAATGGTTTCGTGTGGTCGCCTAATTCCGCCACCGCCCTGCGAGACCTTCCTGTTTCGCAGCTAGGAGCAGCTTCAGGGGTATATAATACGACCCGTCAGGTGGGTTCAGTGGTTGGGACCGCCATGATCGGCGCCTTAATGCAGCACGGTATGGCGCATTCTGCTTCGGTCAAAGACGCTATGGGTTTTTCCATGATTGCAGCCGTCATCGCGCTGGCTTTTGGCCTGCTAGCCGTAATCCAATTCAACGACCCGTCAGCGAAAAAGAATGCTCGTGTGCGAGAAAACTCACAACTCTAGGAAAGACCAGCTCAACACCACAATGCCCATTTTTACCGATCGGACATTTTTTCAAGTATAAGCTAGGATAACAATCATGCGTATTGCCACTTTAACCTCCGGCGGCGACTGCCCCGGCCTGAATGCTGTTATTCGAGGAATCGTTCGTACCGCCACCGAGTACGGCTCCACAGTAGTGGGCTATCAAGATGGTTGGGTAGGCCTCATGGAAGATCGCCGTGTGCAGCTTTACGACGATGAAAGTATCGATCGTATTCTCTTACGTGGCGGTACCATACTTGGTACCGGCCGACTGCACCCTGACCGTTTCAAGAGTGGGGTTGACCAGATCAAGGCAAATCTCGCTGACGCAGGGATCGATGCTCTCGTACCCATCGGTGGCGAGGGAACCTTGAAGGGCGCTCAGTGGCTCGCAGATAACGGGATCCCTGTTGTAGGTGTCCCTAAAACAATCGACAACGACGTCAACGGAACCGATTTCACCTTTGGTTTTGATACGGCAGTATCAGTAGCAACAGACTCGATTGACCGTTTGCACACTACCGCAGAATCGCACAACCGCGTGATGATCGTGGAGGTTATGGGTCGGCATGTCGGTTGGATTGCCTTGCACGCAGGTATGGCTGGTGGCGCTCACTATATTGTGATACCTGAGGTTCCTTTTGATATTGCGGAAATCTGCAAGGCAATGGAACGTCGCTTCCAAATGGGCGAAAAGTACGGCATTATTGTGGTTGCTGAAGGTGCACTGCCCAAGGAAGGCACCCTGAATTTTGATGAGGGTGAAGAGGATCAATTTGGTCACAAGACCTTTAATGGCATCGGTCATGTGATCGGTGAGGAAATCAAAAAACGTCTGGGACACGATGTTCGCACCTCGGTGTTGGGACATATTCAACGCGGCGGTACTCCCACCGCCTTTGACCGAGTTCTTGCCACTCGCTATGGCGTTCATGCAGCTCGTGCTTGCCACAACGGAAACTTTGGTAAGTGTGTGGCTCTGCATGGAGAACATATCGAGCTCATCGATTTGCAAGAAGCAGTTGGCAGTTTGAAAGCTGTTCCAGCCGGCCGGTATCGCACCGCCCAAGCCCTCTTTGGCTAATAATAGTAAAAGAAAAAGCCTGCGGCCTCTGTGGTCGCAGGCTTTTTCTAATAGTGGGTTGCAAGCACGAGACCGAGGACCTGGACACCGTAGTGCTCGTGCAGCTCCGAAGCCGCGACAGTGACACTCCACGACGTGTCCACAACATCACTGATGAGTAATACAGGACCGATGACCTCACCGAGAGAGTCGCAGTTCCATCTCTTGGTGAGTGCTCTCACGCGGTAGGTGGAATTATGTGCGTCGACGTCTCGGGCCCCCTCATGGAGCTTTAGTACACCGCTGAAATTTATATTGCCAATATCTGCTAGGCACTGCGCATACTGGTGGAGCAATGTTGTTATGTCTGGATGCGGATTTTCTAAGACGACCACACAGCGCGGGCGATATTCCCACTCCCAATCCTGTAAGACACTGACGGATAGGGCGAGGAGTGGGTCGTCCTGCCACCGGGCAGCGAAGGGCCACGCTTTGTCGTGGAGGATTTGACGTAATAGTGTTCCGTGCGTGAGGGAGGAGAGTCGATCGAGAGCTTTGATCCCTGCAATTCCTAAAATTGGTCCTTTCTGGGTTACACCAGCAGGCCACCTCTTTCGGACGCTTATATCGACGCCGCTCTGAGCGGCCGCTGCACGCAGGGCCTCGAGACTCGCTGTGTCGATATGTGGGTCGAGGTAGGTGTTGCGGCAATTGTCGCACCGACCGCACGGTTCCGTAGCGGTCATATCATCGAGTTGCTTGCGTAAATAAAGCTCGCGACACCACGACGTTTCGATATAGTCCAACATCGCCTGTGCCTCCTTTGCGCGTGTTTCTTTGAGAGCCTGGTTCTTGTGGAGGTCAAGAGTAAAGGGTTTGCTGGTTCTTATCCATCCGCTGCGGGTTTTCTCTACGAAGTGGTCAACGCTGAGGATTTTCAGGGTTTGCTCAATTCGCCCGCGGCTTAGGTTGACAGAATTCTCCAGGCGGGCCACGGTGAGAGGGGTATCTGCTTGGGAGAGGGCCTGCATAAGAGGCTCGACGGCGGAAGCATCGGGCAGGCTCGATTTGGCGAAGTATTCCCAAATTGCCTGATCCTCAGTTCCGGGTAGAAGAATAATACTGGCTTGATCGTTATTGCGGCCTGCTCGTCCAATGTGCTGATAGTAGCTAATAGGTGAGGAGGGCGCTCCGTAGTGTATGACAAAGCCGAGGTCAGGTTTG
This sequence comes from Corynebacterium sp. ES2794-CONJ1, assembly GCF_025660615.1. Classification (NCBI taxonomy): domain Bacteria; kingdom Bacillati; phylum Actinomycetota; class Actinomycetes; order Mycobacteriales; family Corynebacteriaceae; genus Corynebacterium; species Corynebacterium sp. ES2794-CONJ1. The sequence goes on from NZ_JAOTIM010000003.1 coordinate 312,326, forward strand.
TCAAAGCCCATGCCCAAGGCGGATGTGGCAACGAGTACTTTCAGTTCGTTGTTGAGAAGTTGTTGCTCATAGAGTTCCCGCTCTGCAGCCTCAGTGCGCCCTGTATAGGTAGCCGCCTGATAACCCATGGAACGAAGATAGTGGCCGAGCTCTTCGGCTGCCGCAATAGTCAAGCAATAAACGATGCCGGAACCAGATAGATCTTGTATATGAGTAGCAATCCACGCCGCTCGTTGGGACGAATCGGGTAGGTGGAGCACATTGAGATATAGCGAACGCCGGGCGAGAGATCCACGCATGATCGTGGTTTCTTCCCCTAATTGAGCACTGATATCGCCGACTACTCTGTTATTTGCGGTAGCAGTAGTGGCAAGCACTGGGGTTGCCGGATTCAGAGTGGGAATCAGGTCCTTAATGCGGCGATAGTCAGGGCGGAAATCATGTCCCCAATCTGAAATACAGTGCGCCTCATCGATGACAAGAAGTGACAACTGTGTTGCCAGTCGAGGCAGGAGCTCTTCGCGGAAATTAAGATTATTCAGCCGCTCGGGGGACACGAGGAGAATATCGATGTCCCCATCCCTTAGACGGGAAGCGATCGTGCCCCATTCGTCGATATTTGCACTATTGAGAGTCACTGCCTGAATGCCAGCGCGCTGGGCCGCTTCGATCTGGTTGCGCATCAAAGCTAATAACGGGGAGATAATCACAGCGGGGCCACCCCCTGCATCGCGGAGGAGTTGAGCAGCTATGAAATAAACGGCTGATTTTCCCCATCCGGTCCGTTGGACCACCAAGAGCCGTTGATGGCCGTTGACAAGGGCATCTATCGCATCCCATTGGTCAGGGTGGAGATGATGGTCATCATCTCCGGTAATTCTTCTTAAAATATTAGTGGCTGATGCCTGGCTAACTATGCTCATATGGATGAGAGTATCGGGTGCACAGGACACACCACCCCCACGATGGTGATGCAACGGCGCACGGAGTCCCGATTATCTGGCTTCTCAGTGGGTATCGGTATCTCGGAGGAGACAGTATAGAATGGTGAATTATGACTACAGCCTTTGATGAACTGATGGATTACGACGAGGTCCTGGAAAAATTTGAGCCAGTGATGGGCATGGAAGTCCACGTTGAATTGGCAACTGAAACCAAAATGTTCTCCACATCCTCGGCTCATTTCGGTTCAGAACCCAATTCCAATGTTGATCCCGTTTCACTCGGTCTGCCTGGTGCGCTTCCCGTTGTAAATGCTCAGGGAGTCGAGTGGGCTATTAAGATCGGCCTCGCCCTCAACTGCTCCATCGCTGAATCTTCGCGCTTCGCTCGCAAGAATTATTTCTATCCTGATCAGCCCAAAAATTATCAGATCTCGCAGTACGACGAGCCAATTGCTTACGATGGCTATCTCGATGTGGTTCTCGATGACGGTACGCCGTGGCGGATTGACATTGAACGGGCACATATGGAGGAAGATACTGGCAAGTTGACTCATATCGGTGGGGCCGATGGCCGCATCCACGGAGCCACCTCGTCGTTGGTGGATTGCAACCGCGCAGGGATTCCACTTATAGAGATAGTGACAAAGCCCATCGTTGGTGCTGGTGAGAGAGCCCCAGAAGTAGCAAAAGCATATGTGTCTGCGCTTCGAGATTTGGTCAAGGCTCTGGGTGTATCTGATGCGCGAATGGATCAAGGATCTATGCGCGTTGATTCGAATCTCTCGCTCAATCGGATCGGAGCTGAGGAATTTGGCACCCGTACAGAGACAAAGAATATTAACTCTCTCAAATCCGTTGAGCAGGCTGTGCGCTTCGAGATGATGCGTCAAGCAGCAGTGATCGAGAACGGAGGTGAGATTATCCAAGAAACGCGCCACTATCAGGAAACCGACGGGTCGACGACCTCCGGCCGTATCAAGGAAACCGCCGAGGACTATCGGTATTTCAATGATCCCGACTTGCCGCCGGTTATTGCCCCCCGAGAATGGGTCGAGGAGATCCGCGCCACCCTGCCGGAGCTGCCGTGGGTGAGGAAGGCACGTATTCAGAAGGAGTGGAATCTCTCCGACGCTGAAATGCGCGATCTCGTGAACGCTGGTGCCATCGACGTCATCATCGCAACCGTAGAAGCCGGAACCACTGCTGACGAGGCTCGTTCTTGGTGGGTTTCTTATCTGGCGCAAAAAGCCAAGGAGCGCGGTGTGGAACTCGAGGACCTCGCTATCACCCCTCAGCAGGTTGCTGAGGTGGTGTCCATGGTTAAGCAGGGAACGCTTACCAATAAGTTGGCCCGCCAGGCAGTTGACGGGGTCGTCGCCGGGGAGGGCAGTGTGGCTGAAGTTATTAAGGCCCGAGGCTTGGAGGTAGTCCGCGATGATGGTGCGATCGAAAAGGCAGTAGATGAGGCCTTAGCAGCCAATCCAGATATCGTGGAGAAATATAGAGCCGGCAATAAGAAAGTTGTCGGAGCCATTGTTGGTCAAGTGATGAAGGCAACACGCGGCAAGGCCGATCCAGGTCACGTGAACCAGCTCATTGCGAAAAAGCTCAACTCTTAAAAAAGAGGGGGATCTAGCTCCGGCTAGATCCCTCTTGTTGGTTTCGGTTAGAGCACACGTTCAGTTAGTGCATGAGTAAGCGCACACACATGACGGCCATAATGCAGCCGATGGCAGCGTTAATAATACGCCAGGATGAGGGCTTGGCTAAGATATGGGAGAAGTAGCTGGACCCGAAGCCTATGAGAGGAAACCACACAACTGAGGCGATGAGGGCACCTGTAGCGAAATACCAGCGACCAGACGTTCCATACTGGTTTGCCATTCCGCCCAGCATGATGAGTGCATCGATATAGGCAGCTGGATTCAGCCATGTAAACGCAAGCGCCGCGAGAACGGGCTTCGTCCATGTCCGAGTGCGTTGCTGTGGTCGCACCTTAACCTGAACGCCCCCGGAACCGCTGGCACCGTCAACGGGAGCAGTAGGGGAGGATTGCTCTATGACCATAGATCCGCCTTTAGGTTTGAAAGCATCCCTAAAACAGCTCAGCCCAAACCAGGCGAGGTAGCTTGCGCCCGCATACTTCAAAATGGTGAGAATAATTGGAGCCCGCTCGATTATGGCGCCCACTCCTGCGGTGCCACCGAAGATGAGCAAGATATCACTGATGAGACAGACGGCCACAACAGCTCCAACAGCTTCGCGTTTGATGCCCTGTCGGATAATGAGTGCGTTCTGAGGACCAATGGCCACGATAATGGAGATTCCCAGGAGGAATCCAGCGATAACAATGCTCATACTCAATGAAATTAGATTGAGCGAATCCTTAAGTAAAATTACATACCTTAAACATAGTTTAGAATAGCTTCATGAACCCCACTCACCTGCACACATTGCTCAGCATTATCGACGAGGGTAGTTTCGAAGATGCCGCCGCAGCCCTAGGCATTAGCCCTTCAGCGGTTAGCCAACGCATCAAGAGTTTAGAGAAATTCGCCGGTCGGGTTCTCTTACGTCGTACGAGCCCGGTGACTGCCACCGCTGCTGGAGAAATTTTGGTGCAGTCCGCTCGCAAGATGGCGCTTCTGGAGGCGGAGACTCTCGCAGAATTAAAGGGAAGAATTGCGGGTATTCCGCTGAGCGTCGTCGTTAATGCGGATTCACTGTCCACCTGGTTTAAACCTGTGTTGGCTGAGGTGGCTCGGTGGGAGAATGCCACATTAAGGCTACTCATCGAAGACGAATCGCATTCGCTAAACTTGCTGCGTAGGGGGGATGTTTTGGGTGCAGTGACGCGAGAAAAGAATCCGGTCCCCGGATGTGAGTCTGTGGCATTGGGAACCATGCGCTATGTGCCCGTTGCCCATCCCCGCCTCGCGCACCGCTATACAATCCAAGGCGAACTAGATTGGGCTGCGATGCCAACGTTGCGTTTTGGTCCCCGGGACACCTTGCAAATTGATGACCTCAAAGGGCGCTCGCGCCACCGACGCATATCCCAGATCCCTTCTGCCGAAGCTTTTATCGAAGCTACGAGAGTGGGTCTGGGATGGTCAATGCTACCTATTCATGAGGCTAGCCCCCTTCTTGAGAGCGGAGAGATTATACTCCTCGATGAAAAGGTCCAGGCGGTACCCCTGTTTTGGCAGAGCTGGCGTCTGGAATCGACCTCGCTAGAGCGCCTGACCCAAGCGGTAGTTGGTGCAGCACAGACTCTATGAGCACATTTTCGGACGGTTGTGATACGGTACCGACCGTGAAAAATGCACGACCTTTTGGCCTTGATATGGCGCAGCTTATTAGTTTAGTAATTGGAATTATCACGACGGTATCGCTCATTGTGGGCGTTGTATTAGGAAGTAATTCGGGATCGAGCACTCAACCTCCAGCAGTGACTTCGGCTGTGACCCCGACAACTGAGGAAAACCCTGACACTGGTAGCTCTCCTCAGCAGGAGGAGGACCTCGACGCTGTACCTGGAGAATCAGCGGAAGACGAACAGCTCCCCGACGTGGCACCCGAAGGACCAGAGGGTGCAGGCGAGGTGCCTCCAGCGGTAACTGGCGACCAGCAATCTTTGGCTTGGCTTGCGGAGCTACCGACTCGCGTCTTCGATAAGAATGCACCCGCATACGATCGAGGCGCTTTTGGTAAGGCGTGGAGTGACGATGCTATGGACGTCGATTTGAGTGGCAATAGCTGCGATACTCGAAATGATATTCTTGCGCGCGACCTTAATGATGTGGTCTTTGTTCCCTCGAAGCGGAAGAATAAGGTCGAGACATGTAAGGTGAAAAGTGGCTGGTTCATCGATCCTTATACCGGGAAGCGCGTTGATTTCCAGCGAGGTCAGAAAACCAGTGCCCTCGTTCCCATCGATCATGTGGTTGCCCTCGGTGACGCGTGGTATGCCGGAGCTTATCGGTGGGATAATCAACGTCGTCTCGCTTTTGCTAATGATCCTATTAACCTCCTTGCCACCACGCAGTCTGAGAACTCCTCGAAGAGCGCACAGTCTGCGGCGAGCTGGATGCCACCTAACGAGGAATTTCACTGCGAGTATGCTCGTAAGCAGGTGCAGATCAAGCACACATATGATCTCGCGGTCACAACAGCGGAGCGCGGAGCCTTGGAAAAAGCTCTGCATCGCTGCTAGTTTTCCTGCGTGCCGTTGCCCTATTCGACGGCGTTCTCGCCTACATTGATAAAGTATGAGCGAGAATAATACACCCGATCGAGCCACCGAGCTCGACTCAGATATTCCAACCTTTGATCCTAATACGCCGCCCACCGCTGCTGAGCCTACAGATATTTATGCGCGCGCCGGACGGGCGGCCCCACAGGATATCCCCCCTCACAGCCCTAGCATTAACCCTAGCCCTGAACCAGTGCTAGGCGAGGTGCCTGATATGCACGCCGAGGATGCACTGGATCATCCCGTGCGCACTCCGGCGGCTGCCACCCAGCAGGCCGAAATTTTTGAAGTGAGTGATCGCCTCGCCTCTGATGCACCTATCAGTGCCTATGACGACGGTGCAATGGGTACAGATGCCACTCAGCACCTTGCCGCTGTGCAGCTTGCCCAACCTGCTCCTCTAACAGAACCAGCGCCAGCAGGTGTTCCTGCAGACTTTGTGGTTCGAGATGAGGTGATCGTGGAAAAGGAAGTTAAGCGTGGAACTCTTGACTTTGGACTGCTCCTTTTGCGTATCTTCTTTAGCCTCTACCTCATCAGTCACGCTCTCATCGTCTTTTTCCGCATCGGTTCGTCGGAGGGTATCAGTGAGCTATCCGCCGAATTTGCTGCCTATCCTTATGGCGATATTCTTAGCATCGCACTTCCTACGATTGAGCTTACTGCCGGCATATTCTTGCTCTTTGGACTCCTGAGCCCAGTAGCTGCGGCGCTGGCGATCATATCAACCTCCTTCATGGCCTTGCACACCATCAATATCCAAGACAGCCTCACCTTTAATACGGCTACTGAGACGCTGTGGTTTGGTGCATTTTTGAGCGCGATCGCTCTCGTTGTGCAATTCACAGGTCCTGGCCGTTACTCTTTCGACGCCGGTCGTTCGTGGTCGAAACGGCCTCTAGCTTCGAGCTGGGTCTTTGTGATAGTAGGCCTTGGTGCGGCCGCCGCGTTGTGGTGGTTCGGGGCGGCCACGAACCCTTTTAACTAAGTCCGAACTCCAGGCGCTGCAGGTGAGACTGCAGCGCCTTTTACGTTCGTCTTTAGCAGTGGGAGGATGAGGAAAAGAGTCCAAAAGAAATAATCATCCATCCACAGTTTAAGCAGTAAAATCTGCTCAAAGTCCTGATCACCTTGGGGATCACCGAGCCACCAATGAGGTGGAGTGGTCATCATAAAAAAGCTCATAGCTCCCAATAGAACCACCAATGTACGGGCACGCAAACGCAGTGCATAGTAGCCGAGAACCGCTATCCATATAGGCCACCACACCCAGTGATGTGACCAGGAAATAGGGGAGACTAGCAGCATGAGGGCTGTATTGACTAATGCTGCCTCGAAATCCAGGCCAGATCGCAGCAGTCGGAGCATAACTACGGCGAAAATGACGGTCACTAGTACCGCTAGGATCAGCCAGAGTACCTGAATGGTGTCACTGGCATTGTGGGCTGCCTCGGAACTTGGCCACAACCGTGTGAGGACACCCTTGATTGATTGGTTGGAGATATAGCCGATATTCACACCAATGCGTGAATTATCATTCATAACAAAGATGGCACGGCCAAAGAAATCAACAGTTTCCTTGGTATTATGAAGAGCACCAATGGCCGTGGCTCCCACAGCTCCTAAGATAAACATCCCAATGCCCTTGAGATCTTTGCGGAGCACCAGGTAGAGCACCATGACTGCTGGGGTGATTTTGATGGCAGCGGCGATTCCTATCAACCACCCTCGTGGTATCTTTCGCTTGCGCGGCACAATATCAAGAAAAACCAAGGCGAGAAGCCACATATTGATTTGCCCAAATTTGGCATTCTGCACAACAGGTTCCAGAAGCAGCCCGAATCCCCACCCTGTGGCTGTAAAAAGTAATGCGGCAGAGGGAGACGAGAAAAGATAGCGCCCTAAATACCATAGGCAGAGCGCTAGGAGAAGCCCCGATAGAGCAATCATCAAGTAGCCAGCGTGCTGCTCTGAGAGGAGGGCGAACGGACTAAGGAGAAGTGCTGCAAAGGGCGGGTAGATAAACGGCAAGGTAAGATCGTAGGCGGGAAATCCTGCCTGGTAGAGACTGGCTCCGTCCATGTAGGCTTGTGCTCCCTGACGATAAATGATCATATCTATATGCCCGTGAGGGTCTGCGATCTGAAGCACCATAATGAGTGCGGAGACCACACAAGCTACTACCGTGAGCAGCGGCCTGAAGCGCCGCAGCAAAGTCATTGAGATTCTTCTTCCTATACTTCGCGGACGGCACCCTTGTCAGCGGATGTAGCCATTTTTGCGTAGGCCCGCAATGCCTTCGATACTGTGCGTTGGCGGTTGACTGGCGTCCACGGTTTGTTGCGGACCCCTTGTGCCTGGCGACGTCTTTCGATCTCGTCGGCGTCGACGAGTAGATTGAGTTCGCGGTTTTTCACTGAGATGCTGATCATATCTCCGTTCTCTATGAGACCGATGAGCCCGCCGTGAGCGGCCTCAGGGGAGATATGGCCGATGGATAGACCAGAGGTCCCACCGGAGAAGCGTCCGTCTGTGATAAGAGCACACGCTTTGCCAAGACCTGCTCCTTTAAGAAAAGAGGTGGGGTGGAGCATCTCTTGCATGCCAGGGCCCCCGGCTGGGCCTTCATAGCGAATGACAACTACTTCTCCGGGCTGCACCTCTCGTTTGAGAATAATAGACACAGCTTCTTCCTGGGATTCGCACACCCGTGCCGGCCCGGAAAATTCCCATAATTCGGCGTCGACGCCGGCGGTTTTCAAAACCGAACCGTCAGGGGACAAGTTGCCACGCAAAATGACGAGTCCGCCGTTTTCGGAGTAAGCATGGTCGATGCTGTGGATGCAACCATCTTTTTGGTCGGTATCTAGGCTTTCCCACCGCGTCGATTGGCTAAACGGTTCTGTGGTGCGCATGCCGCCGGGGGCGGCGTGGAAGAGTTCTTCGGCCCGATCGAGGGCTTTGCCGCCGCGGATATCCCAATCGTTAAGCCAGCCGTCTAAGGTGTCATAAGCCACTGTGTGTACCTGCTCATGAAGGAGCCCGGCGCGTCGTAATTCACCCAAGATTGCTGGAATCCCTCCAGCGCGATGGACGTCTTCGATATGGTAGTGCCCATTAGGCGCAACTTTGGAAATACAAGGAATTTTATGGGAGAGTTCCGAAATATCGCTGAGATCGAAGTCCACCTCGCCTTCTTGAGCTGCCGCTAGAGTGTGCAGGATCGTATTGGTGGACCCGCCCATGGCCATATCGAGAGCTAAGGCATTGCTAAAGGCCTCTTTAGTCGCGATCGAGCGTGGCAGCACTGATTCATCTTCCTCGCCGTAGTAACGCTGACACAGATCGACGATCATATGGCCGGCTTGTTCAAAAAGCTGCTTCCGAGCGGTATGGGTGGCCAAGGTGGTGCCATTACCGGGCAGGGATAGTCCCAATGCCTCGGTGAGACAATTCATGGAATTCGCGGTGAACATTCCTGAACAGGAACCACAGGTGGGACAGGCGAGGTCTTCGATTGTGCGCAATTCAGCATCGGAGATTGCCTCATTGGCAGAGGCCGTGATTGCTGTGATGAGATCAGTGGGGGCGTGAGCGACCCCGTCAATGGACACAACTTTTCCGGCTTCCATGGGGCCACCAGAGACGAAGACCGCTGGAATATTCAAACGGAGGGCGGCGTTGAGCATGCCGGGGGTAATTTTATCGCAGTTGGAGATGCACACCATCGCATCGGCGGTATGGGCATTGCACATATATTCCACAGAATCAGCAATAATCTCGCGAGAAGGTAGGGAGTAGAGCATGCCCCCGTGACCCATCGCGATACCGTCATCGACGGCAATGGTATTAAATTCTTTGGGGACACCTCCCGCCTTGCGGACAGCCTCAGCGACGATATCGCCCACATTTTTCAGATGCACGTGCCCTGGAACAAATTGGGTATAGGAATTGACGATGGCCACAATTGGTTTGCCAAAATCTTGTTCCTTGGTGCCGGTAGCTCGCCATAGGGCGCGTGCCCCAGATGCGTTGCGGCCAACCGTGGTTACGCGAGAGCGCAGAGGAATCATACTAGTCAATCCTTAATCGTTGTCAGCGGTATCACTATGAATACGGGCATCGTACTCATCCTTAGAAATGAGGACTTGGTGGCCGTCTTTATTTATGATGACAACCTGGTCATCGGCCGCCTGGTGAGCCTTAGTGATAACATCGGGAATCCGGCCAAAAGAGGCTTTTTCTAGTTCGGGCAAGGAATTGAAGCTGATACCAGGAAGCCTCATCTTCTTATTGTGCGAACCAAATGCCAGTGCGCGCGAGCCCTGAAAACCGAGCCCGGTGAATTCTGCCCATGGCATTGTGGCTGGGCGTTTGAATGCATAGTAGGCGGTAATCCCGTCGGTGGTAATAACGGTGCGCGACCTCAGCACATAATAAATCATGACCAGCGGTAGGAATGGCACCCAGAAGAGATATGTAAAAGCAGCGCCTGAGATGAGCAGCGCTAGGGCTGCCATGAAGATCGCTGCGAGCAGATGGGCGCGATCGACACGAAAGATTGTCTCGGGGTTGTCGGGGTTGTGGTCGCTCATACTCATTGATGATATTGGATTCTCAAGATCACGGTTAATTCTTTAAGTAGTTTCAGGCTCCACTGAGCTATCTAAGGGGGTGGTGGATTCAGGTTCGACTGTCACTTCAGTTTCGGGGTTCGCTGTGGGCTGGATGGAAACCGGCTCCTCCGTGAGTTCCGCTACGTGGGTATCGTCGTGGGTATCTTGAGGAACAATAGTCACCTCTGGTTCAGTTTCACTTGGAATGGCGGGCTGGATCTGACTCTGCGGTAACAGCGTTGGAGTTTCTGCAGTGGGCTCGGGTTCGAGAGTGAAGGCCTTAATAGCTAGCAGAATGATCCCCGCTAGCAACATCAAAGCAGTGGACAGACGTACCCTTCCGCCGAAGGTAAAAATATGCTGCGAGGAGTGTGCGGTCGGCTCTGCGTCGTCCTCTTGCGCAGGATCGGTAACAGCGGGATCGTTATCGGTGAGGAATCCACGCTCAGTTAGCCGTTCCGCACTGCTGGGATGCATAGTTCCTTCTTGGGGGGTGTACTCAACGGTGGTAGCTTGCGTCGCGAGTGAATGAGGAGTCTGGGTATCTTCGAGTTCTGAAACGATGCGTCCATCAATCGTTGCAGCGGATCCGTATTCGTGCCAAAACTCTTCGATAATTTTGACTCGCACTGCGCGTTCTACCATCCATTGAGAACCCGGCTTGACCTGAGTAAGGAAGCGCATTTGCATGGTCCACGGCATGCCAACGCTCGCAGGCGGATTGATCGCCAATGCGGGATGTACGGCAAGGGGGCCCAAAACCACCTCACGTATATTAGGCTCATCGAGGGCGCGCTGTGTAGCGCTAGTAGCGCGTTCGACGGCTTCGTCCACCGAATGGGATCCGAGAAGGGGAACGGGCATGGAAACTACGGCAGAAGACCAGTGATTGGAACAATTGATGCTCACCCCGGCTTTGGAATTCGGGATGATAACCGTCTCTTCTGCGAGGGTTCGAATACGAGTCGATCGCATTGTAATTTGAATGACGGTGCCCTCGATAGCGTCGGCAGATCCCCCTTTAAAGATCACCCAATCGCCAACCCCGTACTGCTTCTCCGAGAGAATGAAAAAGCCCGCGAGAAAATCTGCGATGATGGATTGCGCACCCAGGCCGATAGCGGCTGAGGCCGCCGTTGCAGGAATAGCTGCGGAAGCGAGAGAAAATCCAAGTTGTTGCAATATTGCAACAAAGATGAGGAAATAGGCCAAGATTTGAGCGGCATAAACAAATACTCCCGCGAAGGCGAGTTGGGTTTTCTGCTCATCCGCTTGTTCATCCACGACCTTATTACGAATGATATACATGGCGAGGCGTCCAGCGCGGGGCACCAGGAGCGCTAACAAGATAAGCAGGGCTAGAGGAATGCCAGGATCGAGAAACCAGTTCCATAGAGACTGGGCAATATAACTGATATGCATAATTCTTTCTAGGTTATCGTCTTCCCTGTGGTCTCGCGAATAGTGCGGATCGAGCGCCTCACTGCTTGGTCATGACTGCTGATAGCTTAACTTGGGGTGCTCCAGAATTTTTTGGGCGAATAAGCCTCTACCTGCACCGATTGGTTTTTGGGAGAGCTCTGGATGGGGTAGTGGCGAGGGGTAAAAAGCGATATTTTCGACAATTCCCTTAGTTGAATTGTATGATTGGTGACTATGAACATTATTCGACTTGTACTAGTAGTGAACGGCGCGGCGCTTGATGTCGCGGCTTGCTAAAGTTCAAGTCGAAACCAAAGCGCCCCCGAAACCTACGCACCACAAGTGCTAGGAATACGGGGGCTTTAGTGTTTTAGGTGGCAGACCGCCATTGGCTTCATTCTTTGCGATTATCACACCATGGATAATGGGCAGGAGTGAAGGAATATCTTTATTTCTAGACCCCAACAAGGAGTTAGAAGTCGTGACAACTCCCTCACGTCCGAGCCCCGCCACGGTTGCTTCGCGTGCTAAAGCTGCACAACCAGAACGAATGACCGGCGCCGACGCGGTCGTTCGGACTCTGGAAATGTTGGGCACCGATATTGTCTTCGGTCTGCCCGGCGGGGCCGTTTTGCCACTCTACGACGCGCTCTATAAATCAACGAAATTGCGGCATATTTTAGTTCGTCATGAGCAAGGTGCTGGCCACGCGGCGACAGGCTACGCACAAGTATCCGGAAAAGTGGGCGTCTGCATTGCCACGTCCGGACCAGGTGCAACCAATCTCGTCACCCCAATAGCAGATGCCTATCTCGACTCTGTTCCGCTCGTCGCCATTACAGGCCAAGTGGCCCGCCCCATGTTAGGAACAGATGCCTTCCAGGAAGCCGATATTCGATCGATTACGATACCGGTGACCAAACATAGTTTTATGATTACTTCTCCGGACGAAATTCCGCGGGCTATCGCCGAGGCCTTTCATGTAGCGAATACGGGCCGCCCCGGACCAGTGCTCGTAGATATTCCCAAAGATATCCAAGCGATGGAAATGGAATTCCACTGGCCACCGCGTCTGGAACTTGTTGGGTATCACCCCGTGACCAAACCTCATTCGCGTCCCATCGAACAAGCAGTGAGGCTCATCGCAGAATCTACCCGCCCGGCCCTCTATATTGGGGGCGGCGTCGTGAAGGCTGATGCCGCCCGCGAGCTGAAAATCTTTGCCGAAAAAACTGGAATTCCAGTCGTGACTACTTTGATGGCGCTCGGCGTATTTCCCGATTCACATCCTTTGCATATGGGTATGCCAGGCATGCATGGAACAGTTCCCGCTGTGGGGGCGCTTCAAGAGAGCGACTTGCTGATCGCTATCGGCACCCGCTTCGATGACCGCGTAACCGGTGATACTGCATCTTTTGCCCCGGAGGCTAAGGTGATCCACGCTGATATAGACCCAGCCGAAATTGGCAAGATCAGAATGGCCGATATCCCCATAGTTGGGGATGCCCGCGAGGTACTTGTGGCGCTGGCGGAAGAGTTTGATAGAACTTTGCCCCAAGGGATTGATATTTCTGCGTGGACGTATCATCTCAGCGATCTTAAAGAGAGGTTCCCGCGTGGCTACGAGCACAGCGCCGATGGAGTTTTGGAACCTCAATTCGTGATTGAGTCCCTCTCATCGATAGTTGGACCTGAGGCAATCTACTGTGCCGGAGTAGGTCAACACCAAATGTGGTCAGCGCAGTTTATCGACTTCGAAAGACCTCGTCACTGGCTTAATTCCGGGGGGCTAGGAACCATGGGTTATGCGATTCCGGCGGCCGTAGGCGCTAAAGCTGCAGCACCCGACCGTGAAGTATGGGCGGTTGACGGCGATGGATGTTTCCAGATGACCAACCAGGAACTCACTACGGCCTCAGCTAATGGCTTCCCCATTAAGGTAGCCCTCATCAATAACGGCAACTTAGGCATGGTGCGCCAGTGGCAGACACTGTTCTACGACGGACACTACTCTCATACCCAACTGCGCAAGGGTAATCATTTTCTACCTGATTTTGTAGGACTGGCTGAGGCTCAGGGCTGCGCTGCTTTTAGAGCCACCACCGAGGCGGAGGCACTTGAGGCGATTCACAAAGCGCGCGAGATCAATGACCGACCGGTGGTTATAGATTTTATCGTCGGAGAGGATGCGCAGGTGTGGCCCATGGTCGCTGCGGGGCACTCGAATTCCGAAATTCAATACGCGCGTGATCTACGTCCGCTTTTCGACGAAGCTTCGCCCACCGACGTCGACGATATGACGAAAAAGATCTGAGGGATAGCGTGAATAATCAACCTAAAAATTCCCGCCATATACTGTCCGCTTTGGTAGAGGACGTTGATGGGCTGGTGACCCGAGTGTCCGCAATGTTCTCACGTCGCGGCTTCAATTTGCGTTCCTTCGTCTCGGGCACCACCGAAACGCCACAGCTCACACGAATTACCATCGTCTTCGATGCGGATGAAAATGCTATTGAGCAGATCACCAAACAGCTCAACAAGATCGTGCCAGTTCGCAAAGTGGTTCGCATGGATCCAGAATCGACAGTGGCCCGTGCTCTAATGCTGGTTAAGGTCTCGGCAGATGCCTCAAATCGCCCACAGGTAGTCGATGCAGCCAATATTTTCAGGGCTCGGATTATCGACGTGGCTCCCGAATCTGTGGTTATCGAGGCCACAGGTACCGAGGATAAGTTGGCGGCTTTTCTGGAGATCCTAAGGCCCTTCGGAGTTCGAGAATTAATATCCTCAGGGCCGATCGCTTTGACCCGTGGTCCGAAGACGATGGCTCCAAAGATCAATTAAGCAGTATCCTATAATTAGTTTCACAGAGTCCCCACTAGGAAACTCTCGTGTGACTCATATTCTTTAACAGAAAGGTCCTTTTTTCATGGCAATTGAGCTGCTCTATGATGCAGATGCTGATCTCTCCCTCATCCAATCCCGCAAGGTAGCGGTTTTGGGCTACGGCTCCCAAGGGCATGCCCATGCGATGAATTTGCGTGACTCAGGAGTCGAGGTCGTTATCGGTTTGCGCGAAGGCTCCCCATCACGTCAAAAGGCTGAAGAAGCCGGTTTCGACGTTAAAACAAATTCCGAGGCCGCCGAATGGGCAGATGTCATCATGGTCTTGGTTCCCGATACCACCCAGGCCAAAGTCTACGAGGAAGACCTTGCACCACATTTAAAAGACGGCGATACAATCCTTTTTGCCCACGGCCTCAATATTCACTTCAAACTGATCGAGCCTGCGCAGAATATAACCGTAGGAATGATCGCCCCTAAGGGCCCTGGACATCTCGTCCGTCGTGAATTTGTCGACGGTAAAGGGGTGCCGTGCTTGATTGCCGTAGGCCAAGACCCTCACGGTCACGGCAAGGAGCTATGCCTGTCTTATGCTGCAGCCATCGGTGGCGCTCGCGCCGGGGTTATCCCCACTACTTTTGAGGCCGAGACTGTTACTGATCTGTTTGGTGAGCAGGTTGTGCTGTGTGGTGGCCTCGAAGAGCTGATTAAAAATGGTTTCGATGTCCTCGTTGAAGCTGGCTACGAGCCGGAGATGGCTTATTTCGAATGCTTGCATGAGATGAAATTGATCGTTGACCTCATCTATGAGGGCGGTCTGGCTAATATGAATTACTCGATTTCCGATACCGCTGAGCTCGGCGGCTACCTGTCTGGTCCTCGTGTCATTGATGGGGATACGAAGACACGCATGCGCGAAATTCTGCAGGATATCCAGAACGGTTCCTTCACAGAGCAGCTCCTAGCCAATATCAAAGACGGCAATCGGCGGCTTGAACAGTTGCGCGCTGAGACTTCTGCACACCAGATCGAAGAGACTGGCGAGAAACTGCGCGATCTTATGAGCTGGGTTAAAAATCCTCTCGATGCCACTGCCTAGAGTTTAGGTAGCTGCTGACCCTCAAACCCCTCGGGTATTCCGAGGGGTTTTGCTCTGCCAAGCTTACTATTCGACATTGGGTACAAGCCTGGTGAGGTTCGGGATATGTGTTGAGAGTAGGAGAGCTGGGCTTCGATAGAGCTACTCTTAGAGCTACCTCTTAAGTTCTACTTTGCCGACCAATTCCCATCATCTGGTTGTAACTTGTGTTCTTGCGTGCTCTGTAGCGTGTGGGCTGGACTTTCGGGTACACCCACCTTAAAAGCTCGCTTTGTCGCATCCGAGTGCTCAATGTGGGCACATTAGAGCTAATGAGAAGAAGTATTGGATCTGTGAGAATTTGCTTAACGTGCGGGGGCGTCGAACCGTCTTCGTGGAGGTCTAGCCGCGTAAATTGTGTCAGCGATAAGTATCTTTGAAATAAGTAACCGGAAACGACCGGTAAGCGATGGCAACGAGCCGGGTATGTCGACGGTCGCCCCATTTTTTTGCTCTCTTTTTCTTAAGAAAAACCCCAAAAAGACCGACTGATATGAATATCTATTTTCATTATATTGAAGTTAATGAAAGTACAGGTTAGGGTAGCATTATGAGCAGGAAACGACGTCATTTAAACCACGGACACAGCCGTCGCCCGGGAGAAACTCGCTCGCGAGGCGCGCGTCGCTATAGTATCCGCGCACGTGACGCTTCCGAGTCCCAGACCGCTCCGACTCCTCGCACGCACGATCAGGAGCACAGTGTGCCCCAGCAGTCCAAGGTGCTTGTAGGTCGTGGCCATGCCCGCGATGATGATCATGACCACAACCATGACCACAGTAATGGCCATGATCACAACCATAACCATAACCACAACCACGATCATGATCATCATAGCCACGCACCGGAGGGTCTAAAAGCACTCCTAACAGTTCTTATTTTCACCGCGACAATTTTTTTTGCCGAACTCATTGGTGGATATATATCTGGCTCGCTCGCCCTCGTCTCTGACGCGATGCATATGCTCTCGGATTCAACAGGACTTCTAGTAGCCGCGTTAGCCATCATTTTCGCCCGCAAGACTGCAAGCGATACCGCAACATACGGCTACCGCCGACTAGAGGTGGTAGCCGCCTTAGCGAACGCGCTGAGCGTTTCGATTATCTCGTTGTGGATCGTAGTGGAAGCGATCATGCGTTTTTTCGCCCAGGAAGAGATCAACGCCCCACTAATGCTCGGAGTAGGCATCATAGGTTTGGTGGCAAATATTTTCGGGGCACTTGTGTTGCACGGACACAGTCACTCCAGCATGAATATGCGCGGTGCTTATTTACACGTTCTCGTCGATCTCTTCGGATCAATTGCCGTAATCATCGCAGCCCTCGCCATGATCTTCTACCAAATTATATGGGCTGATACGGTAGCTTCGCTCATCATCGCAGCCCTCATTCTCCCGCGGAGCATGAAGCTGGCATGGGAATCGCTAAGGGTGATTACGGAACAGGTGCCACTAGGGGTAGACATGGCCGAGATTAAGCTAGCGCTTACCCATATCGATGATGTGCTAACAGTACATGATCTACACGTCTGGTCACTTGACGGCAATGAACTAATCGCCACCTGCCACCTCGTAGTCGATCGCGATATGTCCATTGGGTCGTGTACCGTCTTGGATAAAGTTCAAGATCGCTTGCTCGATTTTGGTATCGAGCACTCAACAGTGCAGCTCGAAGGCCCCGGGCACCAAAGGCACGAGACGACGTGCTGATCATCGGCTAAGCTAAAATTATGGCTTATAGCACCCCAAGTTATGATCTTCTCGATCTCTTCGCTCGTGTAGATCGCGGCGATATCCAACTGCCAGATTTCCAGCGCGAATACCGGTGGGATGTCGACCAAATCCGCACTCTAATCATTTCAGTCCTACGGGGCGACCCCATCGGCGCATTCATGGCGCTCGACACGCGCAACGAGGTACTCCGTTTCCGTCCGCGCCCCCTCGCCGGCGCCCCAGATCATGGCCTGGGTCCAGGTATGCTGCTCCTTGATGGACAACAACGCCTGACTACCTTGTATCATTGCCTCCGTGGTGGTGGAATCGTCGAAAGCGTCGACTTTCGTCATAAGCGGGTGCGTCGGCGGTTTTACGTTAATGTTGAGCGCGCTACAGCAGAAGAAATCATTCCAGATGATGCTGTCATCGCAGTTGATGAACAAGGTGTTGTGTGTTCGCATTTCGGCCCTTCTGCACAACTTCCAGACTCCGATACTGCATCTACCTATGGCTATATTCCAGTGGCAGATTTACTCTTTGAAAAAGGTACAGATCTACTCTTCGATATAGCTGTTGCTTCCTCCCATGACGTGGCAAAGAAATTTTATACCCGGGTTATCAAGCCACTAGTGCGCTACCAAATCCCCATTATCAGGTTGGATCGTGATACTGCCCAGGCTGGAATCGGATCGATTTTTGCCCATGCTAATAGCGTGGGTCAGCAAATGGACGTATTCGAGCTCATCACTGCAATCTTTGCTGCCCAGGACCAGAATTTTCACCTAGCCGATGATTGGCGCAAAACCCAGCGGGTCCTTAATGCCCACCCAGCTTTAGCAGAAATTGGGCGCACCGAATTCCTCACTGCTGTTGCCCTCTATTGCACCTACAACAAGGGCAAAGCCTCAGGCTTCAGGCAGTCAATTCTGCAGCTCACGCTCGAGGAGTACAAAGAGGCCGCAGAAAAACTGCGATCTGCATTTGAACACGTCGGTGACTTCCTCACTGAACGCTGTATTCATTCCATTGACCAAGTGCCCTATAGTGCCCAATTGGTACCCCTAGCCGCGATCAGAGCCCTTCTCGATGACAGTGTCTTGGACAACCAAGCAGCACTTGACCGCCTGAATCGCTGGTTCTGGTGCGGGGTATTTGGCGAACTCTACGGCTCCCCAGCTGTCATGGTGCGAACAAGCCAAGATGTCGATGAAGTAACCAAGTGGATTCTTGATTACAACAATTCCAGGGGCGTACCAGAGCCAAAAACCATTGCTCAAGCCCGCTTTGTGGAATCACGACTGCATTCTGCTACCCCACATTCTGGGCTCTATAAAGGCATCTATGCTTTAATCATGGGGCGCGGTGCTATAGATTGGCGCAGCAATTCTAGGTTCGACGGGGAAAATTTCCACGCCCTCAGCACACATTTCCGCAAGATTTTCCCGACCGAGTGGTGCGCGGAAAACGGCATCGAAGAATTTCTATCAGATTCGGTTCTCAACCGGACCCCAATGTCGCGGCGCACATATGTGATGCTGGAGCAGAACTCGCCTGCGCGCTACCTGCACCGAATTCAGCTGAAAAGTCTGCTTGACGATGCGGAGTTCGATGCCGTATTGAATTCCCATCTCATTGATTCTCACTTACTCTTTAGTGCCAATGCCCGAGAATTCTTTCATGATCGACGCCATAAGATTCTGAAGATGATCGAGTCAGCCATGGGAGTCACAGCCATCTTAGATGTTGATGAAGATAACCTTCACGCTGGAGAAGAGGGCCCAGGTGCCTTCGTGGATGCCCGCAAGTAATTCATGCGTTATTGGAAAATACTGTCAAGCGTCCTGCTAGCGTCGTTGGTGCTCGGCGCGTGTACCACTGATCCGGCTCGCCAGATTTCAGCGATTCCAACTACTCAAGTTGCCGATCATCTAGAGCAATCGCGAACCAGGAATCTAGGGCACCATGTCAATCCTATATTCGATCGGGAACCAGTTGTATTAAGCGACACTGGTTCGGGGATTGCGGCGGTAAGACACTTCTTCGAGGCTGCGGAAACTCTGGTGATTTCAGACCCAGATATTGCCCACCAGTTGCGTGCAGCCAGCATCGCAGTGGTTGCTCATGCTCCGATGCTGACCATGACTGACGACGACCGCGACGATATTATCGCCGAAATCGATCGCCTGGGCGTCAAAACTATCTTACTCGTCGGAGATGTGCCTTTGGCCTCGCTCAGTGGGGATGTAGCAATCATCAAAGATACGTTAACTCCGGTAGCTCTAGGGGACCTCACCGCACTGCAATTCCAGCGCAAAGCGATAACGTATCAAAAATCTGTGATCCGCAGTGTGGCTAAGCTCCCAGGAGATGAGGCCGTTGAATTGGTGCCTGCATGGGATGAAGAATTTGCTGACATGAGCCCGCAAGAGCGTTTTGGCCGTCCAGACGGTGGCCAAAAATTGCGCCCTTTCCCGCTGAATTCTAAACGCGACGCAGATACTGCCCCCATTGTAATTGCATCCGCAGATTCAAGTATTGCAGCAGTTGCCAGCACGCGAGCTTTCGGTGCAAAAATACGTGTTCTGGCATTTCCTGATCCCCGCTTTAGCGTGGAAAGTATGCGCAAGGTAGCAGGATTATCCAATCATCCATTAGTGGCCCTGGGTGAACAGTTTGGTAGTGCCGCAGAACTTGCAGATCGCATCGAGGCAGGTGAGCAGCTGACACAATATCAGCCAGGTCCGGGTCGACGCGGCCTCGTCTTCCCGCAGCGCTCGATTGCGGCGGTAGAGATGCCTGCGACTAAGAGGGTGGACCATAGCGGCATCTTCACCGAAAGATTGGCCCAAGCGCGGGCTGATAGCGCGGAGATGGGTAAACTTTATGATCACGTTATTAGCCCAGCAGTTTTCTTTGATATGGACAATACGAATCTATCGGAGTTGGATGGATGGCTGGAGCAGCTCAAGGATGCCGATGCATACGGAATCATCAAGGTCCGCAGTTTTAAAGAATTGCAACGCTTCAAAGCGGAAGTTATTGCGCCTCATGTGGGGGTTTATTTCCACACCGATTCGGCTCGAGATACCGAGGATCACACGGCGGACAATCGTGAGGTGGAAAAAGCCAGCGAGTGGCTTTCTTTAGTCGTGAGGGCGCAGGATCTGCCACAAAAAATATTTATTACTGATTTTCCTCTCACTACGCGTTACGATGAGCTGTCCTATGTCCACTTGATTGTGGGAAAAGAGAAATACCTAAAGGAAGCGGCGGAATTACCGCCGTATTACCATCCAGCTCTAGAGCTACTTCCCGATAGTCCGCTTGCGGTAGCTGATATTGACCAGGTGCAACCTCGGTTGAAGATGTTAAAACGTAGTCAAAAGAGCCAAGAATTTCCTGCTCTTCGCTAAGGTGTGGGATACACTACACATAGTCAATATCAGTATTGACCGTCACTAAGAGCCTATGGGTGATATTTCATCCGGCCAAACCCACCTGTCAAGGAGAATATACAACGTGAGCGTTTCACATCGCCCCGTAGTTTTAATTGCTGATAAATTGGCGCAGTCAACTGTTGATGCGCTTGGAGATGAGGTTGAGGTTCGCTGGGTTGATGGCCCCAATCGTGAGGCATTGATGGCAGCAGTTGCAGAGGCTGACGCGCTGTTAGTACGTTCCGCGACTACGGTAGACCGAGAGGTTTTGCAGGCGGCACCTCGTCTAAAGATTGTAGGTCGCGCGGGCGTGGGGCTGGACAACGTCGATATCCAGGCAGCCACAGAGCTGGGAATTATGGTCGCCAATGCACCCACCTCAAATATCCACTCGGCGTGCGAGCATGCAATTTCGCTACTACTAGCCACAGCTCGTCAAATTCCGGCGGCTGATTCAACGCTGCGCCGCGGTAAGTGGAAACGCTCGTCCTTTAACGGTGTAGAAATCTACGGTAAAACGATTGGCATTATCGGCTTTGGCCATATCGGACAGTTATTCGCGCAACGTCTCACGGCGTTCGGGGCCCGAATTATCGCCTTTGATCCTTATGCGAACCCGGCGCGTGCAGGCCAATTAGGCGTGGAGCTGCTGTCTTTGGTGGAGGTGGTTGAGCAATCTGATTTTATAACGATTCACCTACCCAAGACTCCGGAGACCGCGGGAATGTTCGACGCTGAACTGCTCGCTCACGCTAAGCCCGGGCAGATTATTATCAACGCAGCGCGAGGGGGATTGGTTGACGAACACGCTCTAGCTGAGGCGATACGCAGTGGGCGCATCAGGGGTGCTGGTTTTGACGTATTCGCCACTGAACCGTGCACCGATTCTCCGCTATTTGACCTCGATGAAGTGGTAGTTACCCCTCATTTGGGAGCGTCGACTGTTGAGGCACAAGATCGTGCTGGTACCGATGTGGCGGCCTCTTGCCTGCGAGCCTTAGCCGGCGAATTTGTCCCTGATGCGGTGAATGTGGCTGCGGGTCAAGTGGGTGAAGAAGTAGCCCTGTGGCTCGAACTAGCGCGTAAGCTCGGCCTGACCGTCAGCCATATGTTGGCACAAGCCCCAATCCGCTTAGAGGTGCAAGCTCGCGGTGAATTGTCCACCGAGGATGTGGAAGTTCTTGGCCTCTCGGCACTGCGTGGCCTCTTTGCTGGGATTGTCAATGAGCAAGTCACATTCGTGAATGCACCGATGATTGCCAAAGAACGGGGAGTGTCTTTGGAGGTGAGTACGCGTTCCGAGTCGGTATCGCATCGCTCGGTATTAGATGTCACGGCGATTGCAGCTGACGGCTCTCGGATTTCACTGATTGGTGCCCTCACGGGGCTCGACCGCGAAGAAAAAATCGTGCGCATCAATGGCCGCGGCATCGATCTGCGAGCTAAAGGCACTAACCTATTCTTCAATTATGCCGATACACCTGGTGCATTGGGGCGTGTCGGTACTGCTCTGGGCAATTATGGGGTCAATATTGTGGCCGCAGCTTTGACCACAGAGTCCTCTGGTGATAAAGCCGTCTTGATTTTGCGAGTGGATCGCCCCGTCGACGATGATGTCGTGGAATCAATCGCAGCTGACTTGGGGGCTGTAGCCTTCCAACTTGATCTCGGATAGGAATGGGATAAGGTAGCCCGCCTGAGGGGAGCGCTCAGATTAAAGGGCCATATGGGGAGCGAGTTGCGGCAGCTTCGAACACGGGGGTCGAGGCTGCCGCGATTTTTATTTCAGTAGGCTTTGCTATCTCGAGCCAGTAGGTGCAGGTGCGTATCTTCGCACGAGGGTTGATGTGCGTCTGCTCGCGCTGGGTAAAATGCGTCACATCTTCTTCATCTGTGTATATCTCTATTCCCGAATTAGAGCCGAGAATTGAATTCTACCCACAAAGCGGGGGAGATAGTCTCACAGATCCCTATCCTTAGGGGATACATACTTCTGCTTCACGCACTAAAGTGGGGAAGATGACAGTTGAATCAGTAGAAGTCACCGCTTTTCTCTCCACTCAAGCGCCTTATGCCCAACTCCCCAGCGAAATCCTCAGTGTGCTCGCTACTGAACTCGCGATCAGTTACGTTCGCCGCGGCAAGCGAATTAAGAATATTGGTGATGCCAATACCACTCTTTACCTCGTCCGCCAGGGAGCCGTCGACGTTCTCGATCGAGACAATATCCTCGTAGATCGGCGCGAATCTGGCCGTTCCTTCGGGTATTCCAGCCTCATCAGCGGCGAGAGCCTAAAGTACTCATTCGAAGCGTGTGAAGACAGTCTTCTTTATCTCATTCCTGAGGCCAGCTTTAGGCGAATAGCTAATCACGACGAGGCTTTTGCTCGCTATTTCGCCTCGCACACTCGCCGCATCCACGCCACCGCCACGACTTTGCGTCAAGGAGCTGCAACAGACCTTTTGCGTCGCTCTATTTCTGATTTCATGGTGGCAAACCCCACGACAGCATCCCCTACGACCAGTATTCAAGATGCCGCCATCAGGATGCACAAGACCAATGTGTCCTCTCTTATTATTCTTGAGGACTCTCAGCTCGTAGGGATCGTGACCGACCGAGACTTTCGAAAAAAGGTAGTAGCCAACGCTCTTGACGTAAGTCAGCCGCTCTCCACGATCATGAGCACCAATGTGGTCACTATCGCTACGACGGCACAAGCTTTTGAGGCCATGCTCATGATGACCGAATTTTCCATACACCACCTGCCTGTCCTTGATGGCACAACTTTGGCTGGTATCGTCAGTTCCCCCGACATTATGCGATTGCTGCAATCAGACCCGATTTATCTACTTGCGGATCTTAAGAATAAATACACCACTGAGCAGCTTCAAGAGGTTCACACCTCTGCTAGTGAGGTGGCGTTGCGCTTTATTGAACGGGGTTCCTCCCCAGGAGAAATCTCCAGCGTGATGAATGTGTCTGCCGACGCCCTCGGCCGCCATATTATATCGATGGCTATTGAGCATCTGGGCCCGGCACCCGTTCCGTTCTCTTTTATCACACCAGGTTCCCAGGGACGCCGTGAGATGGGATTTGCTTCTGACCAAGATAATGCTTTGATCCTAGATAATAGCTATGAGGAAAAACTCCATGGCGACTACTTTCAAGCACTTGGTGATTATACAAGCCGGCATCTTGCAGCCGCCGGCCAACCCCTGTGCCCCGGAGATATGATGGTCTCCAACCCAACGTGGCGAATGACAGAAGACGAGTGGATTACTTCCTTTCACCGGTGGATCACCGCCCCCGAACCAGACTCCCTCCTCTACGTCCAGACCTTCTTCGATATGCGCTCTCTTTTTGGTCAGACGGAACTCGAGCATATGGTTCGCCGAACCGCCTATCAAATGGCGCATAAGGCACGACGCCTTCACGCACACTTGGCGGCCCTTGCAGCGCGTCGAGAACCTCCCCTAGGTTTTTTTCGTGGATTTGTGCTCGAACGTGACGGTGAATACCGGCACACCCTGGACATTAAAAAGGGCGGAATAGCGGCTATTGTGCAAATGGCAAGACTTTACGCAATCACTGCCGGTGTCAGTGAGATCTCCACTCGTGACCGGCTAAAGGTATCGCACGAGCACGGAGTCGTCAGCGCCCAGGGTGCCCAGGATCTGATCGACTCCTTTGATTTTCTTAACTCGTTGACTTTTAAGCATCAAGGAAAGCAGATTCGCGGCGGACTACATCCTGATTACCACATCGATCCCATACTCTTGGGGAAAATGGACCGCGAACACTTAAGGGATGCCTTCGGCATTATCAAGAGCATGCAAACAGCACTGGCCACCACATATCCCGTGCGCACCATCTAGCAGGAGTCGATAGGCATGTTTCGTTTCTTAAAAAGACCTCAAATAACTGCAGAGTATCAAGCATTTTTAGACTCTGGCATCCCAAGTCTAGATGCTCAGCTTGCTGAGCTGAAGCTTCTAGCTGTGGATATGGAAACAACGGGTCTGAATCCTCATACGGACAATATCCTCGCGATCGGTTGGGTAGCTGTCAATGGGCCAACCATAGATATGTCGAGCGCAGGCTATGAATTAGTGCGTGGTCACCTAGTAGGATCCTCCGCCACCATTCACCATCTGACTGACGATGAAGTGGCGCACGGGCTGAACGAACCCGATGCTATAAGAAGGCTTGTGTTCGCTATGCACGGACGATTGATGCTCAATCACTTCACCGCCCTAGAAACCCAATTTCTCAATCGGGCGACAAAGAAATACTTCGCCGCGAGCTTTTCCTTCGATACGGTTGATACCTTTCAGATCGAGCGAGGCCATATGGAGCGCATGGGAACCTATCCGCGGGGGGAAGACCTGAGACTAGCCGTAGTGCGTCGGCGCTACGGTCTTCCTGATTATGGCAACCATAACGCATTGACCGACGCTCTAGCCTGCGCAGAGTTATTTCTCGCCCAACAAGCTCATCTACCGGCTGCAACCGCCAAAGGTTTGATGGGGTAGCGCGCAATATTCTAGGTTAGAATCTCTGTTTATGCGATTTGGACGAATAGCTACCCCAGATGGAATGTTTTTCTGCACTGTTGAGTCTCGCGATGACAAGCAGTGGTGTCGGGTTATTGAGGGTACCCCTTTTACTTCTCCCCGTTATAGCGGTAAAGAGTATCCGTTGGAGGAGGTCAAGGTTCTTGCGCCGATGCTGCCGAGCAAGATTGTGGCAGTGGGCCGTAACTATGCCGACCACGTTAGGGAACTATTTGGAAAAACATCCGAAGAGTTACCACCCACCCTGTTTCTCAAGCCGCCGACCGCAGTAGTGGGGCCTGAGGCGCCCATCAGGATTCCCGATTTCGCCCACAACGTGGAATTTGAAGGTGAATTAGGGCTCGTCATTGCAAAGCCGTGCAAAAATGTCAGTGCCAATAACTGGAGGCAGGTTGTGCTTGGCTATACCATCGTCAACGACGTATCCTCTCGTTCGTTGCAATTTTCCGATCACCAGTGGGCGAGGGCAAAGGGTATCGATACATTTGCACCCATCGGCCCATGGATTGAGACCGATCTCGACGCCATTGATACTGAGGACGTACCGATTAGGGCCTACTTAACTCATGAGGGTGAGACTGTTACGAAGCAGAATTCAAATTCGCGGGAGATGATTATGGATATCGGGGAGATCATCGAGTTTATTACGGCCTCTATGACGTTATTGCCAGGCGATATTATCTTCACTGGTTCTCCAGCTGGTACCGCGGAAATGGTTCCAGGTGATCGCATCGAAATCGAGATTCCAGGCTTGGGAAAACTTGCTAACCCAGTAGAACGGGCATAAAAAATTGGCCTAAACGATATATATCGCTTAGGCCAATTTTTTATTCGGCAGCTTTCTTGTCAGAAGAACAGCAGCGATCATGCGTGTCTTCCACTACCGGTAGCTCCGATTTTGCACCGTCGGCGCAGCAGCAAGGACTATCAGCTGTTGCTCCAGGAGGGCAGCACTGCTGATCATCACAGGTTGCGGGGTCGCAACAACCTGGTGGGCAGCATAATGGGGCTAGGGCTTGGTTCACATCGGTTTCGCTCACGGGTGTCTCCTTGGACAATAGTGCGTCAATCTCACCGAGCATTGCGTGCAGTGAAACGATTTGCTGTTCCACGTAGGCTCGCTGCTGGTGGAGATATGGCCGCAGATTATGGGGGTAATCATCACTATCGAGCAGCGCCGAAATTTCTTTTAAGCTCATTCCGATGGTGCGGAAGATAATGATGGTCTGCAGACGCGAGATATCATCATTGCTGTAAAGGCGATGACCTTGCCATGACCGGGTGCAAGGGGAGAGAAGCCCGATATCATCCCAGTGGTGGAGAGTCCGCTTGGTCAGTTGGTAGAGTTCCGCGACCTCTCCAATGGTTCTCGTGTGCATAGTGCTTACCCTTCCAGCCTTCCGTAACGTGATGTCAAGCATAATGGTGAAACTGCCAATATCAACGCCTTCCAGAACGTCGCCAGAGTAGCGAAGACATTTCAAGCATCCATGAGAAGCCCTGATCTCGCAACGATCGCACTACCTTCGTGACCCCACCCACCAGCGCCTACGCGTTCGTGCAGGCGTATAGACAACTTCAAAATCGCCTAATCTCTCGCCTAATCTCTCAAAGTGACGCTATATCGTCAGTAACGAAGCTAGGGACTTAAGGGCGGTGTACCTTTGGGAGAAAGCGCCAGGGAGACATATATTCTCCTCGTCGGGCACATGGGTATAGATAGTCTCGCCGGTTGATCACAGGTATCTCGTCACGGCTTTATCGGGCAGGGTATTGGACGGGGTGTCAGGGCCTAAACTTATTGACCACAGCAGACCTCAAGAGAGAAGTTGTGGGCCATGGTGCCCCAATTGATCATAATTTTTGATTTTTCTTAGGACGGTGCCGATAGTTTCCTACTGTCCGCGGCGGCTGAAATATATAGCTGGCGAAACGATAACGAGTAGGCCCTAACGAGCTGCCTGCATCTTCTCCATAGAGGTCACCTCGGGTTTTGATTAGCAGGAAGGTTTAGAGTATGGAGCGGAAAAGATTCTTAGTGTTGTGCCGTGCGGATAGGAAGCAGTGGTCTTTATGTTGGACGAATATAGCTCTCTGAATAATGTTTGTTGCTATTCGCAGCACACCTTGTCTGGATTTGTTTAAGAACTCTCTGTCACGATTGAATAAGGCTATATCTCCACGTAGTGTTCGCAGAGATTATGCAGCTTGCTCACGAGTGTCGTGTAGCACGGGCACAGTCTCGACTAGCTCCCAGATCTCCTCGTATGTGAACTAAATAATCAAAGAGCTTCTCAACCAGGCCCCTTGCAAAGGCTAGAGATTGCCGCGGGCGAATTCTGCTAGGAAAACCGGTGTGAATGCGTGCAGAGTGACTGACAATTGTGGAACCTACCTATGGTCTCCCCAAGTATGACCCAAGTATGACCCACGTATCAACCAGGATTCGACTAGTAGGGCATGACTAAGCACGTTATCTTCGACTAAAAATCTGTGCGCTAATAAGTTCTGGAATCTTGAAGCTTCACCTTTTCTAGCGCCTGATAGATTCCAAGAGGCATATCTACGTGTCGATGAACTACACTAAGTAACCATGTCTGAAGTACGCGTACGATTCTGTCCATCACCAACTGGCACCCCCCATGTAGGCATGGTGCGCACCGCCCTCTTCAATTGGGCTTACGCTCGCCATACGGGGGGAAAGCTGATCTTCCGCATCGAGGATACTGATGCCGCCCGCGATTCCGAGGAATCATATCAGGCGATTATTGATTCTCTCGAGTGGCTAGGAATTAACTGGGACGAAGGCGTCAATATCGGCGGTCCCGACGCCCCGTACCGGCAATCGCAGCGTATGGAGATCTATCAGGATGTGCTGGAAAAACTTAAAGAGTCAGGATGGGTATACCCCGCCTACTCAACCGCTCAAGAAGTAGAAGAACGTCACAAGCAGGCTGGTCGCGATCCGAAATTGGGCTACGATAACTTCGATCGTGATCTGAGCGCGGAGCAGATCGCCGCGTTTGAGGCTGAAGGCCGCCAGCCAGTGTGGCGGTTACGGATGCCTGAGAATGATTGGCGTTGGTCCGATCTAGTGCGCGGGGACATCGAGTTCAAACGTCAAACCCAGCCCGATTTCGTAGTTGCCCGATCTAACGGTGCTCCGCTGTACACACTGGTCAACCCCGTAGACGATGCCCTGATGGGCGTCACTCACGTCTTGCGTGGCGAGGACCTTCTGCCCTCAACTCCGCGCCAGCTTGCCTTATATGAGGCCCTCAAGGAGATAGGTGTTGCCAAGCACACTCCCACCTTTGGCCACCTGCCTTTTGTTATGGGGGAGGGCAATAAGAAGTTGTCCAAGCGCGATCCCGAATCTAACCTCTTTCACCACCGCGATAAGGGCATTATTCCTGAAGGAATGCTGAACTATTTAGCGTTGCTGGGTTGGTCGCTCTCCTCGGAGCGCGATATTTTCAGTGTGACGGAGCTCGTGGAGAATTTCGAGGTCACTGATGTTCTTGCAAACCCAGCTCGCTTTGACCAAAAGAAGCTCGAAGCAATCAACGCCGATCATATTCGCTTGCTTCCGCTCGATGATTTCACGCATCGGCTACGCGACTACTTAGAGCGGTATTACGATTTCCCCGCGGACTACCCGAAGCAGAAGTTCGCCCTTGCTGCAGAATTAGTGCAGACTCGCATCAAGACGCTCTCAGACGCCTGGCAGTTATTAAAATTCTTGGTTACGGCCGATGAAGATCTCATCTTGGATGAAAAATCTGCACGAAAGAACCTCAAAGAGGCTGCCCTCGAACCACTTCGCGCCGGTATTGCGGCCTTAGAAGCGATAGCTGATTGGACAACTCCTGAGATTGAAAAGGCGCTATCGACGGCCCTAATCGAAGAACTTGGACTCAAGCCGCGTATTGCCTACGGAGCACTGCGAGTAGGGATCTCTGGAGAGGCCATTTCACCGCCACTTTTCGAGTCCATGGAATTGCTCGGTAAGGATTCCACTCTGTTTAGACTTCGTCGTGCCTTGGAGCAGACTCCGTTCCAAATAGTCAACTAGTCTGAGCCAGGACCCGCTGCCCGATAACAAGACCCCTTAACCGATATGAGGTTTAAGGGGTCTTGTTGGTTAAACTTCAGCCGAAGCTAGCGGAGATCGCGCAGCATTTCGTTGCACTCGCATCCATACAAAGAAGCCCCAGATAACGAAAATGCCGTAGATGATATACAGGATGGCTGACGGGTAGTAGCCTGCGCTTAGCAATAGTGGTACACCTACGATGTCAACCCCGATCCAGATTAGCCAGAATTCAGTCCAGCCACGAGCCATGCCGTACGTAGCGAGAAGCGAACCGGTGAAAATCCATGCGTCGGCCAAAGGCCCCCACGATCCCAGAGCCGAGAAGACCCAGGCGAGAGTAGCAGTCAGAACAACAGCGGCGACCACTAGACCGAGGCGCTCCTTATTAGTGGCCCACCGTGGTTCCACTGCAGCTGCTTCATCGTGGGGTTCGCTGATAATTGAACGGCTGGGATTAGTCCCTGAAGCCTCCCTTATGCCGCGGCGTTTCGCCTTCGACCAGTTCCACCACCCGTATACGCTGACAATGAGGAACATAACCTGGCGCCCTGCTTGGCCGTAGAGATCGAGGTTTTGTGGAGTGTGAAAGACTCCCCCAAGAAAAACAGTAAACAGTAGCAGATTGCCGATAATACCGACAGGCCAGGCCCACACAACTCGGCGCATGCCTCCGATTGCTGAGGCAAGACCAAAGGCGTTACCGATGATTTCGCGCCATAAAATGGGGACGCCGCCGATAACGAGGGTGGCATCAAGAAGGGTAGTGAGAAGATTCACGATAAAACTCCAGAAGGTAGTAGGAATACGCAAATCCTCAAGGTGAAAAGCGAAGCATTCTCCTTAGAGCGCTGGATATAAAGAAAGAGCCCTCACGAGCGGTTCTCTTTTAGTCTTCATAACCAGAGCTGAAAAGAAACCACGCGCCGAGGCCGGTATGGTTGCTTTGTTGAGCAACCATCGACAGTCTTTAGCTGCAGCTAACTTCTGCTCTCTTTCATCCGGACTATAACCGTCGGCTCTGGAGTTGCACCAGATCTGCTGACCCACCTCCAAGGAAAGTGGCGCTCGCGGGCTCGACTCATATAAGTCTTACCGCCGGTGGGGAGTTTCACCCCGCCCTGAGAACGTAACACGATTCTAACAAACGGAGATGAATACTCAGAAATCCCATTTATCCCGTTAAACTGAGAGCTATCATGATAAATCGTCGAAGGCATCGGACGCACTCCAAGAGTGGTCTTGTTACTAGCGCTCTAATAGGAGCATTGGCCGGCTCACTCATAGCATTCCCGCTGCACGATCTCAGCTCCACACAACCCGATCCGCTGCATCTCGACGCGGTGACCCCGAGAGTCGAAGAATTCTTGGAACCCCAACTAGCTGCTGTCGAAGAGCGCGCGGATATTCTGTCTCGAAACGTAGCTCGTTACGGTGAGGATCTTAGCTACAACCCTGTTCCTCCGGTGGCTCCAGGTATGCAGCAAAGTGTAGAAATGCGAGATGATAGTGGTATTACCAGGCGATATATCGTCCATATAGGCTCTCAGTACAATTTAGACAATCCCGCTCCCGCTCCAGTGCTTTTCGCCTTTCACGGGTGGAAAGAAGGTGCAGAGGCCTTTGTTAAACATTCTGGCTTCGCTAATACCAAAGCTTGGGAGGAAGCCATCGCGATTTACCCCCAAGGGCTTGACAGTGCGTGGGAGGGGGCTCCCTACGCTAAAGCCACGGCTTCAGAGGATATGGATTTCATACGAGCAATCCTTGAGCAGATCGATCGCGACTATAAAATCGACCGCAACCGTGTCTACGCTGCGGGCTTCAGCAATGGTGGGGGAATGGCGGCAGCCCTAGGGTGTAAGATGCCGGAAACTTTCGCCGCGATTGCCACGGTCTCCGCCGCCTTCTACTTTCCCACTCTAGACGGCTGCGTGCGTTCTCCGATGCCCGGGCTTTTCGTGCACTCCTCAGAGGACCAAATCATTTCCTATGAGGGGGGTAAACGGCACGGCGCCTACTATTATGCGCCACGTTTCGCCGCCGACTTTGAGGCGGTACGCAACGGCTGTTCACAATCTACTCCCGACGTCGACCGCTTTGGGAATGGGGAGCGTTATATTTATCGTGGATGTACTGCTGAGACGCAGCATATTCGGATCGATGGACAACCGCATAAGTGGATACTCGATCCATCCCTGCCGGGCTATATCTGGAATTTCCTCAGCAGTAAGTCGAAATAGAGCCAGAAGATCTAGTCGCCTAGCTCGCGATTTGCTTTCGAGAGGTGTAACTGGTTAAATATCATTTCGTTGCATTGCGCACGGAAACAGCTTTCAAGCGCAGCAGCATTGGCCTATGGTGTAATTGGCAACACAAGGGTTTCTGGTACCCTCGTTCTAGGTTCGAGTCCTGGTAGGCCAGCAAGTGGTTTTATCCACTTAGTTCTATGCCCCGTTCGTCTAGTGGCCTAGGACGCCGGCCTCTCACGCCGGTAACACGGGTTCAAATCCCGTACGGGGTACAATTCCGCGAATACTAAAGAGTGCGGATAGGGATCTACGAGGCAGCCGGTGGAAATCTACCGACTGCCTCTTTTTCTTGCCCGTCTAGTGGCAGTGTTACCAGGGCATCGTTATTAGACGGTTTGCGGACAAAATATGAAACTTTAGATTCCCCGAGGTTTTCGCCAACGTTTAAGTATTTCAAGGCCAGTTGCATAGCAAGTTAGAAACTCTCCATGTAGTTGCACGTCTCATTTTGTTGTTAGTGCCGTGCCTAGATGATCGGCCCACATAATGCTCAGCGGCAATAAACTCCTGCACCACGGCCCCACCTTGAGCACGAAATCGCTGCCGAACCATAGTGTCTCATGTTGAGAACTTTCTCGAACCCGATTCGAAGGTAGTGTTCGCCAGGTGGTGTCGCCCGAGCTCCACATCCCCTGCGCTGGCACAACTGCTCATGCAGGCGAGAATGCCTGCATTCACATTACCGAAAAGAACCCAATTCGATCTAGGGGGCCTTCCAGACACCGTGTAGCTTGTATATATATTCGGAAAAAAGTCGGTCCTGATCGCTGTCGAAATTAGACTCAAGACCCTGGGAGATTCAACTGCACTTCCCACAAACTCGTCACGCTTGTAGGACTGCAACCCCTTATTATCTGCATGTTGTTGTTTAGAAACTCCAGTTAGATATCGCTGGTAGATAGAAGCTTCGAAGCTCTCATACCCTTTAGATGGTGCGTCCGTACTCAACAAATGTTCCAGTCCCATGTGATTCTGTGAGTAGACTGCATAGGCTTCGCACTGCATGGATAACTTTTGATTTGAGATCACTTGAGTAAAAAAATGTTCAGTACCGCTTGCGCCAAATAGTAACCGTATTTGATGGATCATCGCTCCTTCCCATTCCTTAGCGAGGTCTACGGAAGCGGCGTGGCTTGGACAGCCGGACTCCGATTCGCAGGGTCTATGGCGGCGGCCTATACCACTTGTGAGATGGTAGACGCCTGAATTAACAGCAACGCATACACAGCGTCCGATACTGGTTAGGCTGAAAACCGACGAGGTATCCCATAGGGTTGAAAGCGCTCTAGCAGTTGCTGGATAAAACACCGTCGATATCACAGCTCGCTGCAAACGCACTATACCTAGATTTTTCCCAAGGGTGCTGGGGCACTAAGGTTTTTCGCCCGCACTCTGCATTCAAGTTAAATAAGAGCTGACGGTGAAAACCTCAGTGTGCGCAGGATAAAATATAGGGTCATACCTCTACATTTCCTGTAACGATCTCTAGACCCTCAAGCTGGCGTATCCTTAAACTACAGACAGCGTTTGTTATCGGCAGACGAATAGGGCTCGGAAATGTCGTTTGGGTGGTGCTCTTTTAGAGTGGTGTTAGTTGGTGTCCTCGTCTCTGATCCACTCACCGATTACCTTAGGGATCACAACCGGGGGATCACCAAGAAGATCCCGAAGGTTCCCCTCACGCTCAACCGGATTACTAATCCGACGCTTCTGCTTCCGCCCTTGATCCTCACCAGGCTGGGCCTGATTCATCATCGGAACAAACCCACGCCCTTGAGAACCCGACTGAGACGAACCCGCCCCACCGGAGGAATTCAATCCGCGGGAAGTCCCCGACGACCCATCCGGACCGTTCGACCCCACACCACCAGTACCCCCTGGCCCGTGCACACCAGGAGAAGAACCCCGAGGAGTGCCCCGCTGGTTGAGACCATTGTCGGCAAACGCACCACCGCGACGAGCCACGTCACCTGAGGTAGTGCTGTTGCGGCTACCAGTTGTGCGGTGACCGATATAACCAGTCCCATTTTTGGAACCTAATAAACGCGAGCGGGAGTTGAGGGAGGAATGATCTTGGGCGTTTGCACCTAAAGCTCCACGGTCACCGATGCTCCCTCCGGTTCCAAGACCACTATAAGGAGTACTGGTAGTGGTGGGATTTTTACCTGTTAGTGTTGCATACGCATGTGGTGGGAGACCACCACCGGTGGCAAAACTAGTGTGTGTGGTGGTTGTTGCTGCGGTGGTGGTCATTGGCGAGGCCCCTGCCCCAGCAAGGCCTGCCC